>NZ_WTYZ01000001.1:0-600000 GCF_009827455.1 Pontixanthobacter aestiaquae | reverse complement strand
GACGAGTACCGCTCTGTCTGCGACATGACAGCGGAATTCTATCTCCAGACCGTCGAAGAAGTGTTCCAGAAACACTCGATCCCGAATGGTACTTTCGTCCATCGCGGCAAAGTGGTCGATCTGCACGAAATTACTGACACAGCAATCCTCGCCATCGAGGGAGAGCGGGACGACATTTCAGGCCTCGGCCAGACCAAGGCTGCTCTCAAACTGGCCGACAAGCTCAGTGATAAAAAGAAGCGCTACTATATGGCCGAAGGCGCGGGGCATTACGGCATCTTCAACGGCAGCAAATGGCGCGACAAAGTTGCTCCGACGGTTGAAGAATTCATCGCCGAGCATGGCTAGCGACTATTCCGGCGGCAGCTCTTTCGGCGTTTTGCCGAAGCTGAAAATCTGTTTGATGATCCGCCGCGCGAGCATCAGCAGCCACACAGTCAGCGCCAGCAGAACCAGCGCGATGCCGCCTGCCCAATACGGATATTCATAAACAGCATAAAGCATGCCTGCTGTCGCCACATCCTCGGCAGTCGACACAGCCACATTGGTCACAGGCTCAGGGCTGGTATTCACCACCGCCCGCGCGCCGGCCTTGCCGCCATGTGCCGCCAGCGAGGCCCCGCCGCCGAGCAGGAACGCGATGACCTGCATCGCGGGGTCCGAAGGGTCGACAATCGCAAGCGCAAGCAGCGCGCCGCCTACGGGACGCAGCAGCGTGTGGACCGTGTCCCAGATACTGTCGAGCCACATCACCTTGTCGGCAAAGAACTCTGCCAGCGCGCCAATCGCCGCAATGCCCATCACCCACGGGTTTTCGAGCACTGCCAGACTGGCGAGATGTTCGGGAACAGGAATGGCATCAAATCGCATCGCCAGTCCGGTGGCGAACACGCACAAATACAGCCGCCAACCCGCAAGCAGGCTTACACTGCCCGCAATCCCGAGAATTTCGATAATACCCATACAATCCTATTCTGGTCGTTGCGGCCAAGAGGATCCAATTTCGGCAGCCTCTTTACGATATAAGTGCCGTAATCCATCCAATAGCACACGCGGCGCGACCGAGTAATGATCCTCCCCAGTGTAGAACTCGCTCTGGATTTCCAGGCCGTCATATCCCCGCAGTTGTAAGCGGTCCACAAACCGCGCTGTTCCCGAAAGGATATTGCTTGCCGACAGAAACCACTCATTCCCCTCGGCGCCGCCCGCTCCAACGTAGATCGAAACCGGAAGTGTCGTAGAATCGCCCCTTGCAAAAGCCTCTTCCGCTTTGAAAACGGCATCATCGACATTGGCCATCGCTGGGCTGCCCAAAATCATCTTGTTGAACGCGTCCGGGCGGGTGAACAGGGCGTAGCCACCCAACATTCCCCCCAATGAATGTCCGTGCAGGATATGCTCACCTGAAAAGCGATAGCGGTCGGCCAGCCTCGGCCGCAGGTCGTCGATCAGGAAGGCGAGAAAATCATCTGCTCGATGCGGATAAGGCGGAAAGGGCGCAACCTTCGCCATTTCTTCCGCTGCGAGCCCGGATGGCGCGAAGCCGTCTCCTGGAGGCGAAAACTCCACTATTCGCTTGCCGACGCCAGCCAACCCTTCCTCGCTCGGGCTTCCTACCCCGATCACGATAACTTCCGGCATCATGTTGCCACCAACCAGCAGGTCGACGGTCGATATTGCCATGCGAGTCATGAGTGGATCGTCCAATACCCATAATACGGGATAAGTCCGTTCCGGCTGCACGGTGTAACTGGCAGGCAATGCGATTGTTACGGCATGGTCGTAATTGAATTGCTCGCTGCGAATCCGCTCGGTGCGCAAGACTTCCATGTTGGCGCGCGCGCCTTCGATGTAGGCCAATTGTGGGTTGGCATGTGCAGGCATTGTGGCAACGGCCAGCAAGAGTAATCCGAATTTTGCAAATGATCTCAACATCATGCTCTTTTCCTTTGTCAACGCTTCGTGCTTGGAGGTCGGACTGAAATTCTAGCCAATCCCACGGCGCGCCGATGTATTTGATCGAACCCCGTAAGTTGTTCGACCAAGAACAACGAAAAGCGGCGACCGGCATCCCGATCGCCGCTTCAGTCATTCACGACATTGTCTAGGAGTCTAGAAAATCTCGAACAGGCCGGCTGCGCCCATGCCGCCACCGACGCACATGGTGACGACGCCATATTTGGCTTTGCGGCGTTGGCCTTCGCGCAGGATGTGGCCGACGCAGCGTGCACCGGTCATGCCGTAGGGGTGGCCAATCGAGATCGAGCCGCCGTTCACGTTGAGCTTGTCATTATCGATGCCCAATTTGTCGCGGCAGTAGAGAACCTGAACGGCGAATGCTTCGTTCAATTCCCACAGATCGATATCGTCTACCGTCAGGTCGAAACGCTTGAGCAATTTCGGGATCGCATAGACTGGGCCAATCCCCATTTCGTCGGGCTCTGTACCGGCAACAGCCATACCGACATAGCGGCCGAGTGGCTGGAGGCCGCGCTTTTCGGCTTCCTTCGCTTCCATCACGATGACAGCAGCAGATCCGTCTGACAGCTGCGATGCGTTACCCGCAGTGATCGTGGTGTTGGGGCCAAGAACCGGCTGCAGCGACTGGAGGCCTTCAAGAGTCGTCGAAGGACGATTGCCTTCATCCTTGGCAATGGTGACGTCGGCATCGGAAATTTCGCCGGTTTCTTTGTCTTTCACCTTATGCGTGGTGCTGACCGAAACGATCTCGTCGTCAAAGATGCCCGCTTCCTGAGCAGCGGCGGTGCGTTGCTGCGATTGCAGGGCGTACTCGTCCTGCGCTTCGCGGCTGATGTTGTAACGCTGGGCCACAGTTTCAGCAGTTTGCAGCATCGGCATATAGACAGCGCCGTGCATTGCCATCAGTTCAGGATCGGGCATCACACGCATTTCAGGCGTTTGCACCAGGCTGATCGATTCCTGACCACCCGCGGCCACAATATCCATGCGGTCGGTGATGACTTGTTTGGCAGCGGTTGCGATGGTCATCAGGCCCGAAGAGCACTGACGGTCAATCGTCATGCCCGACACTTCAATAGGGCAACCTGCACGCAGAGCGACCTGACGGCCAAGATTACCCGCCTGTGCGCCCTGCTGAAGAGCAGCGCCCCACAATACGTCGTCAATCTCGCCGGCTTCGATGCCGGCGCGCTCGATAGCGGGCTTAAGTGCATAAGCACCGAGCGTTGCGCCCGGTGTCGAGTTAAAAGCGCCCTTATAGGCTTTGCCCATACCGGTACGGGCGGTGGATACGATTACTGCGTCGCGCATGGCGAACTCCTTATGTGAAAGTGACTCGATCTATTTCCCGGGGGAAGGGGATTGGAAATTAGACGAAGAACATGGTGATCCATTCTGTGATCAGAGCGGGCTTGTCCTCGCCCTCGATCTCGATGGTAATCTCGCAAGTCTGCTGCCATTGGCCCGGACGTTTCTCGACCATTTCGGTCAGCTTCCAATGGCCTCTGATACGTTTTCCGCTGCGGACAGGAGCGATGAAACGGGTTTTGTTTCCGCCGTAGTTCACGCCCATTTTGATGCCTTCCATGCGCGGCATGTCGGATTCGGCAGAGAGATAGGGGATCATCGACAGGGTAAGAAAACCGTGCGCGATGGTTCCGCCGAATGGCGTCATCTTGGCGGCTTCTTCATTGATGTGAATGAACTGGTGATCGCCCGTTGCATCGGCAAACTGGTTGATCCGTTCCTGGCTCATTTCGGCCCATTCGCTGGTGCCGATAACTTCGCCGACTTTGGCTGCGATATCCTGCGGTGTCATGTTTCTCTCCATGGTGATGCGTTATCTTGCACTGCACCATGGAGCATATCGGAGCCTAGCGCAACGAGGTTTCCGTTAACGTCAACGTGACGTTACGGCATTGCCTAAACGTGGGCCGGAGAGGGAGAGCCCAGCATCGGTTTGGTGTTTGTGTCTGATTCGCGCACCTTCGATTCACGCGCCTTTTCGGCCGCGACCGCATGGAGCCGCTTGGAATAGGTCCACAGTGCGCATTGCAGGCCGATCAGCATCAGGACGTAAGGCTGATATGCAATTCCCTGGAACAGCGAGCCGACGAGATAGATGATTTGCGCATATTGGAGAGCGGTCGCGAGCGGAGCGACCCATTCTTCGCCTTCTCCCTCGCCATTGCCCTGTTTCTTGCGCCATTTACGGCGGATGCGTTCCATCTGCCACAGGCCTAGTGCGTGCAGCCACAGCCAGATAAACAGCCCAGGCCAGCCTTGCTCGCCCAGCATCTCGAACACTGCAGAGTGATAGGCCCGGCCCTCATCGGTCACCTCGCGATATTCGACCGCCATGGTGTTACCCTGTTCCTCGCGGATCGGCATGTTGTAAGTGAAGCTATTGCCGCGGAAGGCATCGAAGCCGCCGCCGGTGGGGTTCTCGTTCGCATAATCAAAAGTCCAGCCCCACACCGCGAGGCGGGTCGACGCAGATTCGTCACCATCGGTGCTGCCCAACGTCGCCATCCGCTCGTAATAGCTTTGTGGCAGGAACGGCAACGCGACAAACACTATGGTCGCTCCCGCAACGATAAAGGTCAGGCGCCGTTTCACATCGCGCAGCGCCAGCACCATCAGCACTGCGATGCAGACAAGGCCGGTCCGCGCCTCTGTACCAACGGGGATCAGGAAGCACGCGAAGATCAAAGCCGCAGCGAACAGTTTCACGCGCCAATCGGGCTTGAAAATCGTGCCATATTTGGTGAACCAGATGACAATCGGAATGCTACAGATCGCCACTGTGGCCAGCGTCGAGCTTTCGTAAATCCCGCTATTGTCGTTCACGAAGAACAGGTTGTTTTCATAACCGCCACCACCAAGCACAATCTTGATGCCCGCACTGATCACAATCGCGGCCACGCTGAGCAGCATGACCAGCAGCGCGCTTTCCAGCCGCAACTTCGTGGTGATCGTTAGCGGCAGGAAAATCGCAAAAAACAATGCCTTCCACACCCATTCCCATTTGGTCGCGGCGAATTCGGGGAAGTCGGCGTTGGATGTCGTCCACCAGCAATAGAATAACAGCACAACCATGATGCCTTGGCGCAAAGTAAAACGCGCGCCTTTCTTCGGGTCGGCGAGCATCCAGCCGGCAAAGGCTGCAAGAAACGTAATCAGCGATATCTGGATGGCGGGCATAATGGTGTAGCCCATTTTACCCGGTGCCAGAATGTCGACATAGAGATAGGCCAGCACCCAGACGAACGGTCTGCGAAAGCCGATGGCCATGACCAATGCGATGAAGCCAGCAAGTGCGAGATCAAGCATCGCGCGCTCCGTCTGACTGGTGTTCCGACTGCCCTGTGACCCCTGCATCGCCCTGATGCCGCTCACGATATTGGCGGCGCTTGCCGCGATCGACATCCAGCTCCGGCTCGCGGTCGAGCTCCGCCTTGCCCGCGATGCGGATCAGCGCAAGCAGGATCAATCCATGCGTCAAAGCGAGGGCGAAATAGTCAATCACGGTACCGCGCGCCTTAGCGGCGGTTGGTTGACGGCCCGTTAAGTTTACCGCGCTAATGCGATAGGCGATGACCCGGATATTGCACGTTCTCGACCATTCGCTGCCGCTTCATAGCGGCTACACCTTCCGCACACGCGCCATCCTGAAGAGCCAGCAGGCCGCGGGAATGGAAGTGCGCGGGATTACCGGCCAACGCCATGCGGCGGACGGTCCGGCGAGTGAACAGGCCGATGGTTTAACCTTTCATCGCACGCCCGGCGAAGCTGACGGACCGGTTGGCGTGCGCGAATGGCGTGAAATTAGCGCACTCGCCAAAGCGATCGAGCGCGTTTGCACGGAATGGCGTCCCGATATTTTGCACGCTCACTCACCAGCTTTGTGCGGCCATGCCGCGCTCAAGGCTTCCAAAGCGCTGAACATTCCGCTGGTTTATGAAATCCGTGCGTTTTGGGAAGATGCTGCTGTCGGCAATGGGACCGGCAGTGAAGGCTCGCTCAAATACCGAATGACGCGCGCTCTTGAAAACCGCGTTATTGCCGGAGCCGATGCGGTTTTCACTATCTGCGAAGGCCTGCGCAATGATTTGATCGAGCGCGGCTTCAATGGCGGCAAGATCGGTGTTTCACCCAATGGCGTAGACCTGGCATTGTTTGGCGATCCGCCGGCTCGTGATGATGCGCTTGCTGAGGGTCTGGGACTGAACGAGCCACCGGTTATCGGCTTTATCGGCAGTTTCTACGATTATGAGGGACTCGACGATCTGATCGCTGCGATGCCGGCACTGCAGAACAAACAACCGGGAACGCAGCTGCTGCTCGTTGGCGGTGGCCCTTGCGATGACGCCTTGCGCGTACAGGCAGCGGCATCACCAGCGGCCCGCGCCATCCACTTCACCGGGCGCGTGCCGCATTCCGAAGTGGAGCGCTATTATTCGCTGATCGACGTGCTTGCCTATCCGCGCAAACGCAGCCGTCTGACCGATCTGGTCACCCCGCTCAAACCGCTAGAAGCAATGGCGCAGCGCCGCATTGTTGCTGCTTCCGATGTCGGGGGACACCGCGAACTGATCGCAGACGGGGTTAGCGGCGTGTTGATGCCTGCCGACAATCCGCAAGGCATTGCCACTGCTCTATCTGATCTGATCGACAATCGCGGAGATTGGCCGACAATGAAAGAGCGCGCACGTGATCACGTTGAGGCCAATCATGATTGGGCGCAGAATATTTATCGTTATCAATCTGTTTACCATCATTTGCTAGCTCGTGCTCCTAATGGGGATTTGACTGCTGCCGCCTAGGCACAGCGGCCTTCCCGCAAGGCAGCAGGACTAACGGATGTTTGGTAACAAAAAGACAGATAAGAGCGGTAAGGTGCCCAGCGGCGCACCGATTAGCTCGCATCCGTATTTTCCGGTTGTGGTGGCGCTCTGGTTTGCTGCTCTGCTTGGAATCGGCAGCCTCGTATTGCCCGTGGCTCTCTTCGAAACAGCAGTCACGGCCACAGGCATCTCTCCTGCAATTCCAGCCGCACAACCGCCATTGGGCGCGACGGCACGCATATTGATCGCGCTGGTTGCTGCGGTGGGTGGCGCTGCAGCAGGCCTGCTGATCGCGCGCAAGGTCGCAGCGGCACAGGGCAGCGAAGCACCGGGACGCAGTGTTCTCGGAAGAGGTTGTGCCGATGACAGTGCACGCTCCGATATTAAAAAACCAATTTCAGCTCATGAAGAACTGGGTACTGCAGGGCTCGACGGACCGATCGCAAAGCCCGCATCATCCGAACGCACTTACTCCGGCAAGCGCCGCGCACTGGCCGTGACCGATGATAGCGGCCCCAGCGAATATCTTGAAGCGGCACCGCTGCCAGGTGGTTCCGCGATGGTTGAACAGGCCGACGAGAGCGTTGTTGAAAATGGTATCGCTGACGAAACTCAAAATGCCAGCGAAGCACCGCTCGAACTGGCCGAACTTGCCGAAGCGGGGCTGTATCCCGTCAATGACGAACTGATAGCCCCCGAAGAACCATCGCTTGTTGACGAAATCGAAACTCCAAACGCGCAATCGCTCAACGCAATCGAACCCGAATATAATGCGCCGCAAGAATCGCAAGACCCGCTTGCCGAACTGCGAGAGGAACTCGGAACTATGACCGATCAATCGAACCCGACAAATACCGATTCGCTGCCAGCTGATCAAAGCGAACCTTCTCCAGCAGTGCCGCAGGTTTACAACCCGCTGGCGAGCCGCCGTCCGCCGTCACAACTGACAGGCGAATTTGCCGCGCCAATGGAAACCGTCGATGAGTTTAATGCCGCCACGAGCTTTATGCGGCAGGACCAAGTACGCCCTGCAGCGCCAGACGAGGTCGAGGCACCGGTTCCCGCACCATTCTCCGAACCTGATCCTGCACACTCACCCGCATCCACATCAGCAGCCGAAGCCTCTGAGGAAAACGCCGCGACGGAAGCAGGTGAGGACCTTAGCGCGAAACCGCTAAATGAGCTGGGAATGGTCGAACTGGTTGAGCGTTTTGCTCTTGCTATGCAGGCTAAGACACAAGCGAATGCACGAGCCGCGGTTTCTACAGAAGCGGAGACCGCACCGCTGGTTTTTCAGCGCAGCAATGCAGCAGCTCTGACCGCGCCATTCGCTCCGTCGGAGCCGGAAGATGCGGGAAATGCAGTTGCCGAGTTCTTTGCCAGTGCTCCTGCAAATTTGAACGAAGACGATACAGCCGAGCAATCCGTACCCACCGAAGCTTCGACGCCGGCACCGCCTCCCGCACCAGCGGTGGCACCCAGCCAGCCAGCAATTCCTGCAGCCATGCGGCCGGTTGGCGAGGACGATGCCGATGATGACACGGGCGACATGCCAGCATTGTCCCTGTCGATACGATCGGTGAAGCCGTCCTTCACTCCTACGCCGAGCGAAACGGTTGAGAACGACAGCGACGCAGGGGCCGAGGAAGCAGAGGAAGAAGGCGCTGCCTACAGTTCGCTGCTCGCCATGAAGAGTCCGTTCGCTTCGGGCCAGGAATTTGTTCGCGTTGAGGACGAGGACAATTTCGACGGCCCACCAGAACCGGCAGTTGTATTTCCGGGTGCGGAGCGCAACGCGGCGCCGGCTGCGGACGGCCCGACTCGCGATCCGGTACTGGAAGCGGTTCCGGAGGCTCCGGCAGAAGCAGCTCGCCCCTTTGATGCTCCTGGTCAGGCTCCAGCCGGTGGTCCGGGAAAACAAGCAGAACCTGCCAACCCCGGCGAAACCGAGCGGGCGCTGCGCGATGCTCTTGAGAAGCTCCAACGGATGAGCGGCGCGGCCTAACCACCGCGCATTCGGTCATGCCGTAACGTCACGCAAAAGGCCTGCCGGTAGAAAATGGCGGGCCTTTTGTTGTGAGCGTTACAAACCCATCGGCAAACTATAGCCGTGCATACGATATCTTGCCTGTTCGCAGTTGCAAAAATCATATCATTTCGCCATTACGGTCTGCCGCGACACTTTATCGTGCCTTTGCGCATGTGAAGATGCGGAACATTGCCGGATCGGGCTGTGGGAGCCCGGGATCCGGCACCTGACATGATGGGATGATGAATGGGATACCCTGCGCCAGAGGGGCTGTACGACCCGCGTAATGAACATGATGCATGCGGCGTCGGTATGGTCGCGCATATCAAAGGCAAGAAATCCCACTCGATCGTTTCCCAAGCGCTCCAGATCCTGGGCAATATCGACCACCGCGGTGCTGTCGGTGCGGACCCTTTATTGGGTGACGGCGCCGGCATCCTGCTGCAGATCCCCGATCCGATCTTCCGGAAATGGGCTGACGGCGCTGGCAAGACGCTGCCGCAGCCAGGCGATTATGCCGTGGCGATGTGCTTTATGCCGCAGGACGAGGCCGCACGCGCCTTCGTCACCGAACAACTCGAGAAATTCGTTACCAAAGAAGGTCAGACCGTTATCGGTTGGCGCGATGTGCCGACGACGCTTGACGGTTTGGGCGACGCGGTCATCGAAACCATGCCGGTTATGCAGCAATGTATCATCGCGCGCGGCGAGAATTGCGCTGATCAGGATGCGTTCGAGCGCAAACTGATCGTGATCCGCAAGCAGACGCTCAATCCGCTGGCCAAACATGCAGAAAAGCATGGCCTGCCCGATCTGACCAAGACCTATATCCCGAGCTTCTCCAGCCGTACCATTGTGTACAAGGGATTGCTACTGGCGAACCAGGTTGGTTCGTTCTACGATGATCTGCGCGATGAAGATTGTGTGTCCGCGCTCGGTCTGGTGCATCAACGCTTCTCCACCAACACCTTCCCGAGCTGGCGTCTCGCCCACCCCTACCGCCTGATCGCTCATAATGGTGAAATCAACACCGTTCGCGGCAATGTGAACTGGATGAACGCGCGCCGCCGCACGATGGAGAGCGAGCTGCTCGGCTCCGATCTCGACAAGATGTGGCCTCTGATCCCGCATGGACAATCGGACACGGCGTGCCTCGACAATGCGCTCGAATTGCTGCTGGCGGGCGGATACAGCCTCGCCCATGCGATGATGATGTTGATGCCCGAAGCTTGGGGCAAGAACGCGCTGATGGATCCGGCGCGGCGGGCATTTTATGAATATCACGCGGCGCTGATGGAGCCATGGGATGGCCCCGCAGCAGTCGCCTTCACCGATGGCCGCCAGATCGGCGCCACGCTGGACCGCAACGGCCTGCGTCCGGCGCGCTTCTGCGTCACCAAGGACGACATTGTGTGCCTGGCATCGGAAAGCGGTGTGCTTCCCTTTGCCGAGGAAGACATCACGCGCAAATGGCGCTTGCAGCCGGGCCGAATGCTGCTGATCGATCTGGAAGAAGGCAGGATCATCGAGGATGAGGAGCTGAAAGCCGATCTCTCCGAAGCGCACCCCTATGCCAAATGGCTCGACCAAGCGCAGTATAAGCTCGAAGATCTGACAGTTGTCGATCCAGAATTTGCCGAACTGCCGCAGGACGAGAACCAGGACACGCCGACACTGCTGCAAGCTCAGCAAGCATTCGGCTACACGCAGGAAGACATTTCCAAATTCCTCGAGCCGATGGCGCGCGACGGTGGTGATCCGATAGGCTCGATGGGGACCGACACGCCGCTCGCCGTACTCTCCAACAAAAGCCGCCTGCTCTACGACTATTTCAAGCAGAACTTCGCGCAAGTGACCAATCCGCCGATCGATCCAATCCGCGAAGAATTGGTGATGAGCCTGCTCTCGATGGTCGGTCCGCGCCCCAATCTGCTCGGCCGCGATGCCGGTTTGCACAAACGCCTCGAGGTGTCGCAGCCAATCCTGACCAATGACGATCTGGCCAAGATCCGCTCGGTCGAATCTGCTCTCGACGGAGCGTTTCGTACCGAAACTATCGATATCACGTGGGATGCATCAACGGGGGCCGAAGGGCTTGCCCTCGCACTGAAAGAAATGTGCTGGGCGGCAACCGAAGCCGTGCTGCAGGATCACAATATTCTGGTCCTGTCAGATCGCGGGCAAGGGCCGGACCGCGTACCGATGCCTGCCCTGCTGGCGACGGCAGCCGTGCATCATCACCTTGTCCGTCAAGGCCTGCGGATGCAGACCGGACTCGTTGTAGAGACCGGCGAAGCGCGCGAAGTGCATCATTATTGCGTGCTCGCCGGCTATGGCGCCGAAGCGATCAATCCGTATCTCGCGTTCGAGACTATCGAGCGGTTGCGCAGCGAACGCCTGCCCGATCTGGATCCTGCCGAAGTCGAAGCCAACTACATCAAGGCCGTCGGCAAAGGCATTCTCAAAGTCATGTCGAAAATGGGCATTTCGACCTACCAATCCTATTGCGGGGCGCAGATCTTTGATGCGGTTGGCCTCTGCTCCGACCTGGTCGAGAGCTTCTTCAAAGGCACCGCGACCACCATTGAAGGGATCGGCCTGCAGCAGGTAGCCGAAGAGTCGGTCCGCCGTCATGCAGTCGCCTATGGAGATAACCCGCTGTACAAGGGTATGCTCGATGTTGGCGGCATCTACCAATACCGGCTGCGCGGCGAAGATCATGCATGGACCCCCGGCAATGTCGCCAATCTGCAGCATGCAGTGCGCGGCAACGATCCAAAGAATTACGACGAATTTGCCAAATCGGTTAATGAGCAATCCGAACGCTTACTGACAATCCGCGGGCTAATGGAACTCAAATCCGCCGAGCAACCGCTCGATATTTCCGAGGTCGAGCCCGCTGTAGAGATCGTAAAACGCTTTTCCACCGGCGCAATGAGCTATGGCTCGATCAGCCGTGAAGCGCATACAACACTAGCGCTGGCCATGAACCGTATTGGTGGGCGCTCCAATACTGGCGAAGGCGGCGAGGAAGTCGACCGTTTTACGCCGATGGAAAACGGCGATTCGATGCGCAGCCGGATCAAACAGGTAGCATCGGGGCGCTTTGGCGTAACGACCGAATATCTCGTCAATTCGGACGATATCCAGATCAAGATGGCGCAAGGCGCCAAGCCCGGCGAAGGCGGCCAGCTGCCCGGCCATAAGGTCGATAAAGTCATCGGCGCGGTACGCCACGCAACGCCGGGCGTTGGTTTGATTTCGCCGCCGCCGCATCATGATATCTATTCGATCGAGGATCTCGCGCAGCTGATCCACGATCTCAAAAACGTGCAGCCAGAGGCGCGCATCTCAGTGAAGCTCGTTTCCGAAGTCGGTGTCGGCACGGTCGCGGCGGGGGTCTCGAAATGTAAAGCCGATCACGTCACGATTTCAGGCTATGAAGGCGGCACCGGTGCATCACCGCTGACCTCGCTGACACACGCTGGCAGCCCGTGGGAAATAGGCCTCGCCGAGACACAGCAGACCCTGTTGCTCAATGATCTGCGTAGCCGGATTGCGGTGCAAGTCGATGGCGGCCTGCGTACCGGACGCGATGTCGCGATTGGTGCCTTGCTTGGCGCGGACGAATTCGGTTTCGCGACCGCTCCGCTCATCGCAGCAGGATGCATCATGATGCGCAAATGCCATCTCAACACCTGCCCGGTCGGCGTCGCAACTCAGGATCCAGTGTTGCGCAAGCGCTTCACCGGCACGCCCGAGCATGTGATCAATTACTTCTTCTTCGTCGCCGAGGAACTCCGCCAGATTATGGCTGATATGGGTTTCCGCACTGTCGAGGAAATGGTCGGCCGCGTCGACCGGATCGATACCAAGCGCGTCAATCGCCACTGGAAGGCAGGCGGCGTCAATCTCGGCAAGCTGCTGCACCAGGTCGAGCTTGATGAAGGCAAACAGTTGTTCCACACCGAAACCCAAGATCATGGCTTGGCGGGCGCGCTCGACAACGAGCTGATCGCCAGATGCCAGACTGCTATCCAGAACGGTGACGCGGTCCAATTCGATATGGCGATCCGCAACGTCAACCGGACGGTGGGTACCATGCTCTCGGGTGAAATTGCCAAAGCGCATGGTCATGCCGGCCTTGCCCCCGATACGATACGCATCAATCTGACCGGTGTGGCCGGGCAAAGTTTCGCTGCATGGCTCGCGCACGGAATCACACTCAAACTGACCGGCGATGCCAATGACTATGTCGGCAAGGGCCTTTCGGGCGGCCGCATTATTGTCTGCCAGCCGGAAAATGTTGATCGCGATCCAAGCAAGAACATCATCGTTGGCAACACCGTGCTCTATGGCGCAATCGCAGGCGAAGCGTTCTTCGAAGGCGTCGCAGGGGAGCGTTTCGCTGTTCGCAACTCGGGTGCCATTGCCGTAGTCGAGGGTGCCGGCGATCATTGCTGCGAATATATGACCGGCGGCGCGGTCGTCGTGCTTGGCCGTACAGGCCGGAACTTCGCGGCGGGCATGAGCGGCGGCGTTGCCTATGTCTACGACCCCAAAGGCACTTTCGATCAGCGCTGCAACCTCGCGCAAGTCGATCTGCTGCCGGTCTCCGCAGAACCCGATGCCGAGGACGGCACCGGCCGTCCGAAGCAACGCGGCACCAGCGTCAATGATTTCGGCATGGGCGACATGCTGCGTCACGATGCTGAGCGGCTCAAAATCCTGATCGAGCGGCACAAGCTGCACACGGGCTCTGCCCGGGCGACACGGATGCTTGATGATTGGGCGGGTACACTTTCGAAATTCGTCAAAGTTATGCCGCGTGATTACGCCCGCGCGCTTCGCCAGTTAGAGGCCGAGCGTGAAGAGGCCGCGACGGTGGCAGCAGAGTAAAGATCATGGGCAAAGATACAGGATTTCTCGAACTCGACCGGCGCGATCGCGACTATATCGATCCGTCCGAACGCGTGCAGAACTACAAGGAATTTGTGGTTCAGCCCGAAGAGGCCGAGCTGAAAAGCCAGGCTTCGCGGTGCATGGATTGCGGCATTCCCTACTGCCATAATGGCTGTCCGGTAAACAACATCATCCCCGACTGGAATCACCTGGTGTATGAGGGCGATTGGAAGAACGCGCTGGAGGTGTTGCACTCCACCAACAACTTCCCCGAATTTACCGGCCGCGTCTGCCCCGCCCCGTGCGAGGCAAGTTGCACGCTCAACATCATCGACCAACCCGTTACGATCAAAAGCATTGAATGCGCCATCGTTGATCGCGGATGGGAAGAAGGCTGGATCAAGCCGCAGATCGCAGAAAAACAGACTGGCAAGGCTGTGGCAGTCATCGGTTCGGGCGCTGCGGGCCTCGCCTGTGCGCAGCAATTGGCGCGCACAGGCCATGCCGTCACTGTGTTCGAAAAGAGCGACCGGATCGGCGGGCTGCTGCGTTACGGCATTCCCGACTTCAAAATGGAAAAGCATCTGATCAATCGCCGCGGGGTGCAGATGGAAGCCGAAGGTGTGACGTTCAAAACCTCCGCCGAAGTGGGCGTGGAAGTCAGTTTCAAAGCGCTGCAAGAGAACTTCGATGCCGTCGTGCTGTCGGGCGGTGCAGAAGAACCACGGCTGCTCGATATTCCCGGTGCAGAACTGCCCGGTGTGCGCGCGGCAATGGAATTCCTGACGCAGCAGAACAAGCGCAATGCGGGCGACGATGAAGTACGCGCAGCCCCCCGCGGCACGCTGACCGCAACCGACAAGCATGTGATCGTAATTGGCGGCGGTGACACCGGGTCCGACTGCGTGGGTACATCCAACCGGCAAGGCGCGAAAAGCGTCACGCAGCTGGAAATCATGCCGCAACCGCCTGAGAAAGAGGACAAGGCGCTCACTTGGCCCGATTGGCCGATGAAAATGCGCACATCCTCCAGCCATGAAGAAGGCGCAGCGCGTGACTGGTCGGTTCTGGCCAAGCGTGTGATCGAGCAAGACGGCGATGTCGCCGGTCTCGAATGCGTGCGCGTCGAGTGGAAAGACCGCCAGATGGTCGAAGTCGAAGGCACCGAGTTTACTTTGCCCGCCGACCTGATTCTGCTGGCGATGGGCTTCACCGGCCCGCGCCGCAGAGGTTTGCTCGACCGGGCTGGCGTGGAATTGGACGGACGCGGCAATGTTGCTGCCGACACTAGTGATTACACGACCAGCGAAAAAAACGTGTTTGCATGCGGCGATATGCGGCGCGGGCAGTCGCTCATCGTATGGGCCATTCGCGAGGGCCGCCAATGCGCGCGCGCCGTTGACGAAGCACTGATGGGTGTGAGCGATCTTCCGCGCTGACACCGAAGCTGTTTGCGACACTTGTGACACGGCACCTACCAATGTCGCATTTCTCACATAGAATTGCTTTCCTTATATAAAATCCGGCATTAAGAGTGCTGGCATATCAATAATTCGGCGTAAGGGCGTGCGCCGTATGTTAGTAAGTAGTACGAGGGTTATAGCGACATTTTGCCAGCAATACCTCTCGAGATGTTGGGTTTATGACGAGTAACGCCGTTTCAATTTGTGGGGCCGACAAAAATTGGTCGCTTCGTAGCCTAGCAGTGCTCGGCGCATCTGGCCTGTGCTTTGCAGGGCCGCCAGCCTATGCGCAGGATATTGCGGATGCGGTAGTCGTGAACGGGCAAGATAGCGCCACTGCGACGATCCGGGTGACCAATCAACCTGCGGAGCCAGGCGAGGACGATGCGGCCCAGCCGCTCCGCCTACCGGCTGAAACGCCTACCGAGACCCCCCCCGAGCGCACCACCACCAGGCTGGTCTGGTCGCAATTCGCCGATGTCCCCGTATCCGGCAGCGCGCCAAGTACACTCCGTTATGGCGGCAAAGTGGACGCCTATGTCGATGTGAAAGGCAGCGCGATCGGGCTCGATGATAGCATCTCGCTTCATTTCCATCCCGAATTCAAATATGGTGAAAGCAGCAATGGCGAAATCGGGCTGATCCCGGAGAATACGCAATTGTTCTACCCCGGTGAGGGCGATGTCTTCGACCTCTCGGTGAATATCACAAAGCGCTGGAATAGCGGTACGACGCTGACTGTGGGCAAAGTCAATATCCTCGATTTGGCGGCGCGTATCCCTATTCAAGGTGGCGGCGGGCATGAAGGTTTTCAAAACCTCGCGACAGCATTACCGCCAAGCGCGATTGTGCCGGGGTCGATCACCGGCGCGGTGCTCAATGTCCCGACCGAGAAAGTGCTCTACCGGTTACTCGTGTTCGATCCCGAATTGCAATCGCGGCGCAGCGGGCTTGAAGACCCCTTCTCCAAAGGTATCGGCATGCTTGCCTCGGTGACGTTCCCTGTGAAAATTGGCGGAAAGCGCGGCTATTACGCGCTCAAGCTTGCGGCCTCATCACGCAGCGAACTGGCCGCCGAAGCACTACCGGCCGCTCTCATTCCGGCACCGGGCTCCAACTTTGGCAATCGTCAGGGCGAAGTCGCGGGCGTATTCGCCTTCCAGCAATATCTAACCGAAGACGCCGCCAACCCGGGCAATGGAATCGGCATTTTCGGGCAAGTTTATGTTTCCAACGGCAACCCGACGTTCCTTGATGCCAGCGGCTTTATCGGGATCAGCGGCAATCCAAAATCACGCCCGCAAGACCGCTTCGGCCTTACCTATTTTCGCTACTCGATCGCCAACGGGCTGGTCGATGCGCTTGGCAATCGGCTCGCCCTGCAGGACGAAGAAGGTATCGAGGCGTTCTATACATTCGGTTGGTCGAAGAATTTGCGCGTGACGGCCAATGTACAAGCGGTTGATTCCGCCGTCACGGTGCGCGATTTTGGAGTCACTGCGGGAATGCGGGTGACGGCGCTGTTTTAACAGAAGACATGAAGTACGGTTCCGATCAGAGTACCGGATCAACTTGCCTGAAAGCCATTTCCGGCATTCCCGCGAAAGCGGGAATCCAGCCTCGCCCAGCGCTAAGCCGTCGTATACTCCCGCTTCGCGGGGATAGCGAGTAACGGGAGGGCGTCCTGCTGGTAGGCTAGTCCTGATCCGATTTCCGTCCGTCGGCTCCAGCTACCGCGCCAGGAAACTCATACTCTGCGTCCGCCATGACATTGGCCAAATTCTGCGCTTGCCATGATGCTTCCCAAGTTACTGTCGGCAAGACTATTTTGTTATTTGGCCCGACCAACATTGGCTTAAGCCCATCAACCGCTTCGTTATCGGCTTTGGTGTGTATGTGAACTGATAGCCCGTCAAAATAGACGCGAAAAATGGGCAGCGGCTTTCCTGTATATTTACCTACCGTTACTGGCTGCTTCACTTCACTGATCGGGCCGTGATTATGAGACAGTCCCCGTGTAGATATTTGTGACAATGTGATAGGGAAAAAGTCATCTGGAAGGTTGGTATCACCATCGCGAACAGCGCGTCGCAGCCTGCGCGCATCAGACGACTTTAAAGTGATCTCTGAAAACTCCCTTCGGTCAGTAACTGCAGCCCGCCACAGCAAACTTAGAAAGAACAACCTCATCTTGGCTGCGTAATCGAAAGAGATTTGACGTATTCCATTCGGAGTGCCGGGAAACATATCCGCGTCCGATGTCGACAGCGCTTTCATCGGTCCCCAAGATTGCCAGACAAGCTTCAGTCGCCTTAATTCCTCAATCGCGCATGTATCGTAATCTGTAAGGATACCTTCTCCAGCTTGAGTGACGAGGGCAAGATCGTACCAGCTATCGAAGCGGCGAGATGGACGTTCTCTTTGCCCGAGCTGTGGAAACGCAATACCTCCTGCTCTTGGCAACGACAATGCGCGCGGGATTATATGTGATTTTACAAACGGGCCGCAATTACCCGTCAATTTGCAAGTGCCGACTTGACCCTTCTTTGTTTTCGCCACCTGAACCTTCTTTCATACTTCGGGGATTGATCCCGACCAATTACCTCCCAGCACAACCAATACACTGGCTGACCGACGGATCGTTGTTCAAACGTGCGGCAGCGATCTGCTCGCCGCAGGTCAAGCAATAGCCCCACTCGTGCTCCTCAATTCGCCTCAGTGCCGCTTTGATCCGACCTTTCTCCGCTTGACGGCGTTTTTCGGAGGCCAGCGCCATTGCCTGCTGCTGCATCGCATCCATCCGGCTTAGCCGCCCGACGCTGTCCTGCTGAAGAGTGACGGGGCCGCGCGATTCTTCGCTGATCCGGTCTTCCTCTTCCAATTGTGCAAGGCGCGATTGGAGTGCAGCGAGAGCGTCTTCCTCGGTCATGGGATTTTCCTACTCGAACGCGATCTGCTTTGTTCGCCAGATGACCCCAAGGCAATTACCGCACCGATCGCACAGACAGTCATGGCCACATGCTACACGATTTGGCCAAAGGTCACACATTGCAGCGGTGTAAGTAGATCAATCTGCTGATTTGAAAGAGAGTTTCCCGGAAGGCCACACTTATAATCAGTGCCGTTCGCGTTCCACTTCACCATTCGATCGCACCGCGACCGTGCTCTTCCAGAAACGCATTGGCCTGACTGAAGGGCTTCGAGCCGAAGAACCCGCGATAGGCAGAAAGCGGGCTGGGATGCACGCTTTTGAGGACCAAATGCCGGTCCGATTGCGTCCCCGAACTTGTAAGCGCCGGAATGCGCGCCGCCTTGCCCTGTGCATGGCTGCCCCACAGGATAAACACGCTGGGCTGCTCGCGCCCGGCCACGGCAGCAACCACCGCATCGGTGATTTCGCTCCAGCCCATCTTTGCATGGCTGCCGGCTTTATGCGCCTCCACCGTCAGCGAATTGTTGAGCAACAGCACACCCTGCCGCGCCCAATGTTCCAGATTGCCGTGGGCGGGCGGTGTCACGCCAAGATCATCGGCCAGTTCCTTGTAAATATTGCCCAGCGAGGGCGGCACTTTCACACCCTCCGGGACAGAGAACGACAAGCCATGCGCCTGCCCCGGTCCGTGATAGGGGTCCTGCCCGAGAATAACGACTTTGACTTGGTCGAGCGGCGTCAGTTCGAGCGCGCGCAGCCGTTGTCCGCGCGGCGGGAAGATCGGCTTACCTGCGGCTTCCTCGGCTTTCAGAAACCCGCCCAGCTTACGCGCCTCGGGCGTAGCCAGCACCGGCTCCAAAACCGGCTGCCAGCTTTCGGGAATACTCTCACTCGCCATCGAGACAGCTTAATGCTTGTGATGGATCGCCGCCAGCAAACCCTTCCCCTTAATCCCCAATCGGCCTAAAGGACGCGCATGGCAGTATATTTTCATGAAGAAGACCTCCCCGAAGGCGTGCTCGCACCCGGACCTGTGGCCGTCGATACCGAAACGATGGGCCTTGTCACCGCGCGTGACCGGCTCTGCGTTGTCCAGATCAGCGATGGTCAGGGCGACGAGCATCTGGTGCGTTTCAAAGTCGGCAGCACTTATGATGCGCCCAATCTGAAAGCGGTTCTGGCTGATCCGGAGCGGCTCAAACTGTATCATTTCGCGCGCTTCGATCTTGCAGCAATCGAATATTATCTCGGCGTCGAAGCCAGCCCGGTGTTCTGCACCAAAATCGCCAGCAAAATGACCCGTACCTATACCGACCGGCACGGCCTCAAAAACCTGGTGGTCGAATTGCTTGGCGGTGAAATCTCCAAGGCGCAGCAAAGCTCCGATTGGGGCGCGCCCGAAATCAACGAGGCGCAGCGTGATTACGCCGCGTCTGATGTGCGTTATCTGCACCGCCTGCATGACGTAATGGTCGAGCGTCTGGCACGCGAAGGCCGCACCGAAATGGCTCAGGCCTGCTTCGATTTTCTCCCCACACGCGCGCGGCTCGACATGGCGGGCTGGGCCGATCACGACATCTTCAGTCACGCGTCAGCTTAGCAAGGCTATTACCACCCGATGAGCACCCATAGGCGGATCGAAACGGCGGAAGCGAAAGAGCTGCGCAGCGCGCGGCAACATTTCGCTGTGCCCGGCGGTTCGCATGACAAGCTGGTCGGGTTTCTCGGCAAAGTCCTGCCCATGGGTGTTGGTGTGCTTGCTGCGCTGATGATTATCACCCCTCTGTCACCGCGCGGCGAAGTCAGCTTCCTGCTCGACCGCAACAAAGTCGCGATGATCGACGAGCGGCTCCGCGTCGAAAACGCGCTCTATCGCGGGAAGGATGATGAAGGCCGTCCGTTCTCGCTGACCGCGGGCGAAGCGGTACAAAGATCGGGCAACGAAGGCATTGTCCGGATGCAGGATCTGGTCGCGCGGCTATTGCTGCCCGAAGGCCCGGCGCGCGTCGGTGCAGAGGCCGGAAGCTATATGATTGACGACCGCCAGGTCGATTTCCCCGATGAAATCAACGTCACCGCTGCTGACGGTTATCGCATGGCTGCAAGCGGTGTCGCGCTCGACCTCCAAACGAAGAAACTGGTCGGTTCTGGCGGCGTATCGGGCGCGGTCCCGGCTGGCACGTTTTCCGCCGACCGGCTTGAAGTCGATCTGTCCGAGCGCATTGTCGCTCTTGACGGGAATGCCAAGCTCCGCATGGTGCCCGGCAAGCTGAGGATACCCTGATGAAAACCACATTTCGCAACTCTGCCAAATCGGCGCTGATCGGCTTTATGCTGACAGCTGCAGCCCTGGGCGGCATACAATTGCATGCACAGGCCATCGCCGCGCATAATTCCAACGCGCCGGTCGATTTCGATGCGGGCCGGATCGAGTTGCAGGACAAGCAAAACCGCGTTGCGCTCTCGGGCAGCGTTGTGGTGCGGCAGGCTGGTTTGACCGTCCGCTCCAACCGGATGCTGGTCAATTACAGCGATGCGGGCACGCTCCAGATCCAGCGGCTTACCGCGACCGGCGGCGTACAGGTCACACGCGGCAATGAAGCGGCGAGCGGCGATGTCGCAGTGTATGATTTCAACCGCCGGATTATCACCATGGCGGGCAATGTCCGCCTGCGCCGTGGCGGCGATACGCTCAGTGGCGGCCGCCTGGTGATTGATTTGCGCAGCGGTGTATCGAGCGTGGATGGACGCGCCAGCGGTTCGTCCTCGGTAACAGGTGAAACAACGACTGACAGCAATACAGGGCGGGTGTCAGGCACGTTCTCGGTGCCGGAGAATTGAGCTAGCGGCCTATTATCGGCGCGGCGCCGCCGCGCGCGCGATCTCGGTCAGACCTTGCGATAGAAGCAGATCAGCCGACTGACTGTTTGACAGCAAGGCCCGGTGCATTTCGAGCAGCTTGCTGAGCAACCGATCCAGCTTTTTTCCGCGCCAGCGCCGCAGTTGCACGGACAAGTCACGCTCGTCCTTCCAGAAAATGCGCCGCGCACGTTTTTCCGATTGGATCACACCGTTAATGTCACCCCGCGGTCCAATCTTCGCCGACAGACTGGCCAGTTGAGCCGCGCGACGCTCGAACGCCAGCAGCAGGCCGACCGGATTGATCGCCAACTCGCGCACCCGCACCAGCTCGGCCTGTAGCTTATTGGTCTCGCCCGAGAGGACCGCATTGACCACCGGCATAAAGCCGTCATCCTCGGTCTTCGCGCCGATTGCGTCCAGCACCGCAACATCGACATTGCGCGGCGATTCGGGAGAGGCATCGAGATAGAGCGCAATCTTCTCGATCTCGGACTGCGCCAGCCGTACATCGAGACCAGCGCCCCGCGCGATGCGCTCGGCGATATCGCCATTGAGCTGCAAGCCCGCCGTGTCCGCCATTGTCCGCACCGAACCGGCGACCGAACCCAAATCGGGCGGCCAGAACATCGCCACCAGCGCATCATCGCGCTTCTCGAGCAGCTTGGCGGTCCGCGATTTGTCGGTGGCCGAAGTTGCAACGATCAGGACCGGGCAAGCATCGCCTGTGCCGAGCAAATGATTGCCTACCGCATCCAGCGCTTCATCACCGCTTGCGCGCACCACAATATGTTTGGAATCGCCGAAAAGTGACCCGGCGCGCGCTTCATCACCGAGCAAGATCGGGTCTTTACGCAAAGTCGCGCCAGCCATCTCCATCCGCTCACCCGGATCATCGAGCATCGAAATAATCGTCTGCGCCGCCGCGCTGGCACCAGCCTCGTCCGGACCGCAAAAATAGAATACTGAACACTCATTCGCGGCTCGGCGGGCCAGCGAGCCGAAATCCTTCTGGGTCGCCTTCATGAGTTTTCCGTCACCGCCGCATACTCAGGATGCGGCGCGCAATGTCAGCGCGACCTGCGTTACGATCCGGTCGGCGATTTCGCGAGAGAGATTTTCCAGCGCCGTCTGCTCCGCTGCGATGGTCGCATATTCGCTTGAGACCACATCGATACCGGCATCCGAACCAGCTGTCCCGTCGAGCAAAATATTGCCATCAGCCAGATCGACCAATTGATAGCGCGCACGCAGAATCCGGCGTTCGCGGCCAATTGTGTCATCGCCCAATACGCCCAGCCCTTCGAGCCGGTCATCCAGGCGTATTTCCAAACGATATTTGGTTTCACCGTCCTTCACGATACCGAGCCGGTCACGCAGAGTATTGCGCACCAGCCATCCGGCTTGGCCAGCGATCGGCGCGACTTCGACCGAGCCAAGCCCCTGCGCCACCGCGCCCTGACTGCCGCCCGCATACATCGGTTTCAAACCGCCGCATGCGGAGAGCGATACGAGCATCGCGAGAGTGAGCGCTGCACGAATCATGTGACGATATTGACCAATCTGTCGGGCACTACGATCACTTTGCGAACCTCCGCTCCATCAAGCGAACGCTGGACCTTCTCGCTCGCGAGTGCAAGCGCTTCCATCTGCTCCTTGGGCAATCCCTTGGCCACGGTCAGCGTGTCGCGTAGCTTGCCTTTGTGCTGGATCGCGATGGTCACTTCATCATCGACCAGCAATGCTTCATCGACTTCGGGCCATTCGGCTTCGGCAATCAACCCCTCGCCGCCCATCTGCTCCCACGCTTCTTCAGCGAGGTGCGGCATCATCGGAGATGCGAGCAACAGGATGGTGCGGATCGCCTCATTGCGCGTCGCCGATGGCCCGGCCTTCTCGGTCGCACCGGTCAGCTCATAGAGCCGCGCGACAGCTTTGTTGAACGAAAGCGCTTCGATGTCGTCAGCAACTGCGGCGATGGTCTGGTGCGTCTTGCGAGCGAGCGCTTTGTCTTCGCCCGAAGCACCCGCATCGAACTGGCCAAACAAACGCCACAGCCGGTGGACGAACCGCGAGCAGCCTTCGATCCCCGCTTCTGACCACGGCAAATCGCGCTCTGGCGGACTGTCGCTGAGCATAAACCAGCGTACTGCGTCGGCCCCGTAGGTCTCGATAATATCATCGGGATCGACGACATTCTTCTTCGACTTGGACATCTTGATAACGCGGCCGATATCGACCGGATTCCCGTCAGACTTCAGAACCGCACTCTCACCGCCGCGCTCAACTTCCGACGGTGTGAAATAGACCTCACGACCACTGTCTTGGCGCGAATAGGTTTCATGCGTCACCATGCCCTGCGTAAACAGGCTGGCGAAAGGCTCGCCGAAGTCGATCTGGCCCATATGCTTCAGCGCGCGGGTCCAGAAACGGGCATAGAGCAAGTGGAGGATCGCATGTTCGATCCCGCCAATATATTGCTCGACCGGCAGCCATTTGGCGACTTCTTCGGCATCGAATGGTCTGTCCACAGGCTGGCTCGCAAAGCGCAGAAAATACCAGCTGGAATTGGTGAATGTGTCGAGCGTATCGGTCTCACGCTCGGCCTTACCGCCGCATTTCGGGCAATCGACATGTTTCCATGTTGGGTGACGCCCAAGCGGATTGCCGGGTTCCTTGAAATCAATATCCTCAGGGAGCTCAATCGGCAGGCTCTCTTTGGGCGCGGGCACCACACCGCAAGCATCACAATGGATAAACGGGATCGGCGTGCCCCAATAGCGCTGGCGCGATACGCCCCAATCCCGCAGCCGCCACACAGTCTGGCCTTCGCCCCATTTTCCGGCCTCGGCGCGCGTGATGATAGCCGCCTTGGCATCATCGACGCTCATGCCGTTTAGGAAATCGGAGTTCACCAGTACGCCATCGCCAGATTCTGCTTCACTCAGCGGCGCATCGGCATCCGCACCCTCGGGCGCAACTACACGCAGGATCGGCAGGCCATATTTGGTCGAGAATTCAAAGTCGCGCTGATCGTGGCCGGGCACGCCCATCACCGCGCCGGTGCCGTAATCCATCAGCACGAAGTTCGCGATATAGACCGGCAGGTCGCCGCCCGTGATGGGATGGATCGCCTTGATGCCCGTGTCGAAGCCCAACTTCTCAGCGGTTTCCAGCTCAGCAGCTGTGGTTCCGCCAGCCTTGCACTTTTCGATAAATGCCTGAGCGTCGGAATTACTCTCAGCGACACCTTGGGCAATCGGGTGATCGGCAGCGACAGCCACAAAGCTCGCCCCAAAGATCGTGTCGGGGCGGGTCGAATAGACCTCCACTTCCTGCCCATCACTAAGGTCGAACTTGAATTGTAGACCCTGCGATTTACCGATCCAGTTTTCCTGCATCAGTCGGACTTTGTCTGGCCAATCCTTGAGCTCGCCCAAACCGTCCAGCAAATCGTCAGCAAAATCGGTGATCTTGAGGAACCACTGGTTGAGCTTGCGCTTTTCAACCTCTGCGCCGCTGCGCCAGCCTTTGCCGTCGATCACCTGCTCATTGGCGAGCACGGTGTTGTCGACCGGGTCCCAATTGACTTCGCTTTCCTTGCGGTAGACGAGGCCCGCGTTGAACATATCGATGAACAGCGCTTGCTCATGCCCGTAATATTCGGGATCGCAGGTGGCGAATTCGCGGTTCCAATCGAGCGCAAAGCCGATGCGCTTCAACTGCGCTTTCATGTTGGCGATATTGTCGCGCGTCCAGCCGCCCGGGTGCACGCCCTTTTCCATCGCCGCATTCTCGGCTGGCATACCGAAAGCGTCCCAGCCCATAGGGTGGAGCACCTCGTGCCCGCGCATTTTCTTATAACGCGCCAGCACGTCGCCCATCGTGTAATTGCGGACATGGCCGATATGGATGCGCCCGCTGGGATAAGGGAACATCTCCAGCACGTAACTCTTGGGCTTATCGCTGTTGCTGTCTGCCTCGAAACAGCGCGCTTCATCCCATGCGCGTTGCCAGCGCCCGTCCGCTACTGACGGATCGAAACGTTTCTCGGTCATAGATTTCCCGTCCGGCTCAAACGAGCCGCGTGTTTAGCTTTTAAAGGATTTCCGGCGAAGATCGCGAGCTTTGGTCAGAATGATGTCTTCCAGCTTCTGCACAGTCGCAGCCTGCACCGGAGCATCGACCCAGCCGCCGCCCTGGGCAACCTGACGGCTTGCCGCGACGCGCAACGCGTCAGCGCGCAGATCCTGATCGAGAATGGTTACCGTGACTTTCACACGCTCACCCGGGTTGGTCGGGTTCGCATACCAGTCGGTGACAATGACGCCGCCCGCGCTATCCGCCTGCAGCAGCGGCGCAAAAGCAACCGTATCAAGCGCCGCGCGCCACAGGTAGGAGTTCACCCCGATTGTGGTCAGCTGTGAAGCAGCCAGATCGGCAGATGGGCGCTCTCGCCCTCCACATGCAGCGAGGCTGCCTAGCGCAGCTGTGACGAGCAGCATGCGTGAAAAACGGGAAGCGAAGAGTGGGTGTGCGCTCATGGTGATTTCACAGTGTCCTATTAACGGCGTTAGGGCCTCTATAACCCGCCAACACGGCGCGGCAAGACATAGCAGGCAATTTCGCCGCTTGCGCCTTGCCACACAAACAGATCGGAAGTGATCCCGCTGGCGGCGGCACAAAGCGGGTTCGGGCGTGAATAACGGCTTAATCCGCGGTAATTTTGTGGGACTCGTGCAACACTGTCCCAGAACTTGGATATGGCGCTGTGGAAAAGCTGGTCATTTCTCCGGGCCGATGTAACGTATGATTGCTCTGATTCGAAAGCGTAACGATTAGGGCGCATATGAGAGTCAGGAAATATTCAGGCCCGATACGGTCTGATATGGAGAGGAAAGTAGGCAGGAACAGTGGCAAAGCCAGCTAACATGGCACGGATAGGCAAGATTGGGGCGGCGCTTGGCGCTGCCGCGGCTGTTGCTCTCGCTGTGCCAAGTACTGGTTTGGCCCTTGGTGGTACCGAGTCAGTGACGGCCAATGTATCCAAAGCCGGATTCGCGCCATTCACTCCTTCTACTGTTGATCCCAAATTGGCCCGCCGTGTTGCTGAAAGCATCCGAGCGAAAGGTCTTGATCTGCGCTTCACTCCTGCGGGAACGGCTTCCATCCGCGATAAGACCGTAACGGTGGCCGTACGTGTCGATGATCAAACCGCGCGCGTTATCTCTGTGCGCTCTTCTGCCAAAATTGCGCAATCGCAAAATAGCGCGAGCAGCATTGCAATCACACCGACGCGTTATAATCTGGGCATCGCCCGCGGTTATCAAACCTTTGCCAAAGCGCCTAAGCTGACTGCTGAAATGCCAGCAGGTGTTCGTACAATCGAGATGCCCGATCTGGCTGATTACAAGCCGGTCGAAAGCACTGCGCCTGATAAGCCCAGCCGTTTCAAGCCCCGCATCGCGCTTGAAAACAACAGCAGTCTCGGCCGTGCTCCGCGCACTCTGGAAGGTCAGGGCGAACAGATGGTCGACCTTGGCGGCGCCTATCGCGTGACCAAGAATCTGGATGTGACCGCCGGCGTCCGTCTGTCGCAAGACCGTGACCGGATCGCTCCGCTGACTGACAATGTTCAGGACAATCAGGCAGTTTACGTTGGAACCCAGTTCCGCTTCTAAGGCCTGCTGCGCGGCTGCAGCGCTGCAAGAATTCGATTTCAATGACGTGATCAACCCTGCTTTTGCAGGGTTTTTTATTGTGTTAGCCGCAGGCTCACCTATGGCATGACGTTACGGAACAGGCGGATAGCGCCACTGGTAATCCAAGGGGAAAAGAGGTGAGTGAAATGGCACGTGTGGCAATCGTAACCGGCGGAACCCGCGGCATTGGGCGGGCAATCTGCGAAAATTTGCGCGATAGCGGCTTCACTGTTGCGGCGAATTATGGCGGTAACGACCAGAAGGCGCAGGAATTCACTGCGGAAACCGGTATTAAGGCGTATAAATGGGATGTCGGCGACCACGAAGCCTCACTCGCAGGATGCGCGCAAGTCGGTGAAGACCTCGGGCCGATAGATGCGGTGGTCAACAATGCGGGTATCACGCGCGACGGCACCCTGCACAAAATGAGCTATGAAGATTGGCACGAAGTGATGCGCGTCAATCTGGGCGGGTGCTTCAACATGGCCAAAGCATGCTTCCCGGGCATGCGCGAACGCAAATGGGGCCGGATCGTCAATATCGGATCAATCAACGGTCAGGCTGGTCAATACGGCCAGGTAAACTACGCCGCCGCCAAATCAGGAATCCACGGCTTTACCAAAGCGCTCGCGCAGGAAGGCGCGAAATTCGGCGTTACGGTCAATGCGATTGCGCCCGGCTATATCGACACCGATATGGTCGCCGCAGTGCCTGAGCCGGTCCTTGAAAAGATCGTCGCCAAGATTCCTGTCGGCCGCCTTGGCCAAGCGAGCGAAATCGCCCGCGCGGTCGGTTTCTTCTGCTCCGAGGAAGCAGGATTCGTCACCGGCTCCACCATGAGCGTCAATGGCGGCCAGCATATGTATTGATGGGGACACCGGCTTACGTGCCCCCACATTACCGATTTGCTCTAATAATCGACCTTCTCTGCTCGCTCACGCAGGCGTTCCGCCAAAGGCGGAAGGTCGGTTGTTGTCTTATCCGCAATCACAGCTTTTGCTTCAATAATTGCCGCATCGGCGGATTTGTCGCCCGCAGCCACTTCGCCCGCGAGATTCATTAGCGGCATATAGAGTTGGTCGGGCTCACCCTTTTGAGTGAGCGCAAATGGCCTACCTGCCGCTTCCATGCCGGTCCAGATATCGCGAACACCGGCCCAATAATCTGCGGTTTTTGCCCAATATTCATCGCCTATTTCGGTCGGGAACGCGTCGCTTTTGACGTAAGTGTTTACGCCGACTTCGCGCACCAGAACGCGCGCCTCGCCATCCAGCGCGAGCTTGGAATTGTCCTGCTCATGCACCCAGCCATCGGGGGTGATCGCATGGCGGTTCATCGCCACGACCGCGTGGTAATCATCGCGCTTCGTCATGTCGCGACGCGGAAGCGGACGCCATTCTGCGGGCGGGACCCATTCGGACATGCCGTTTTCGTGGCTCCAGTATCCCACAGCGCCATAACGCGGGGAATCATCCACCTGATAGACCGCCTGCGACCAGCTGCCGGCGCTGTCTTCTTCACTCACGTCGCGCATTTCCCATGCATTCCCGCCGATAAAGTTCAGCACCTTGTTGGGCTGATATTGCCAATCCTGCCGCCAATGTTTGATCGGCATCTTCTGCTCGCCGCCAACCACAAGGATGTGCTGGAGGCTGATAAAGTCGCCGCGATCCTCAATCACGCGGACGATTTCATAGCCGCCGGAAAGATACGGATCTTTGGGTTCATAGCCTTTCGTGAAAGCGACCGTTTCGGTGAATTTGAACTGGACTTTGTAGTCGCCGGCCATGGCGAGAATGGCGGCGCGGTCCTGTTCGAATTTCTGCTGTTCGGCGCTGTGTACGGTTTCTGGGCTGTGCGTCACCGCCTGGGCGTAAACCGGGGGCCCAGCCAGACTGGTTGCGCAAAGCGCGGCGGCAAATGTTGCTGTGAGATATTTCATTTGATGTTCCTCCTGGTCAGGGATGCGGGTCAGAGATGTGGAGTCAAAATTGCAGGCTGAGCGAAACGCTGGCGTTACGGCCCGGCTGGGTGAAAGCATCTGTGATGGTCGATGTCGTGGTCAGCCCGCGCACATCGCTCCAATATGCGTATTTCCTGTCGGTGATATTGAAGATGCCGGCGCGAACCGTCAGATGGTCGCCGATGCGGTAGAATGCTGTGGCATCGAAAATGGCGAATTCGCTTGGGCGGAAGCAGGTGCCATTGCAGACACCCACCGCATCATTCGCGGGCTTACGGGCATTATACGTGGTGATCAGCTCTCCGCCGAATGCACTGTCAGGATCACGATATCCGACACCAAACACGACATTGAGCGGATCGATGGTGGACAAAGCCGATGCCGGCGCACCGGGCGAGCGAACTTCGCCATCAGCAAGAGCCAAAGCGAAACGTGCGCGGAAGCCATTGTCGGCTTGGTAAGAGGCCTTCGCCTCGACCCCTTCGACTTTTACGCTGTCGAGATTGACGAACTGGAATACGCTTGGGTCGAACGGCGTACCGGTTCCGCTAACCACTTCCTGACTAATGAAATTGTCATAGTCGGCGGCAAAGCCCGTTAGCGTGATATTGACCGTATCGGTTGTGTAGCGGACACCAAGCTCGAAGGTCTCACTCGTTTCCGGCTCAAGATCCGGGTTCGGCGCAGAGGTGTAGCCGAATGCCAGGTTTTCGAAGAAATTATTGACCTGGCTGGGCGTGGGCGCGCGGAAGCCCTGCGCATAATTACCGAACAAACGGATATTGTCGCCCAGCTTGGCAACAGCACCGACTTTGGGCGACCAGCGCGAGCCGCTTTGTCCCGTTTCATTGAAATTCGGCAGCAGCGGATCGTCGGTGGGGTCGAGATCGTAAAAATCATAGCGGATCGCCGGATAGAGCGTGAATGCACCATCACTGATCTCGATAGCGTCGCCGATAAACACACCGCCCAGAGTGAAATCGGTGACCGGAAAGGCACGCGCAGGAAACACTTCGCCAAATGGCGGTTCCACACCGTCACGAAGACCTTCCTGTGTGGTCCAGCTTACATCACCTCCAAGCGATAGCGTATGCGAGATGCCACCAGTATCGAAGCTGGAGCGGAAGTCAGCTGTTGCGCCATAAACTTCATTGTTGAACGTATTGAGGCGTTCGCGATCCGGACGAGGCCGCGTACCCGTTGGTGAACGGTCTTCATCGGCAAATTGGACATCATTCCCGTCTTGCCAATAGCCCGCAACATGCGCGTAATCGAGGAAGCCTGCTCCCGCCATATCCGCTTGCCATGTCCAGTCGATGGAGGCGCGTTTCCGTTCGGTAGTGTCGGTTGCAGTCAAGCTGTCGACGATCCAGCTCGGGGTCGGGCCGAACAGGAACACGGGACCACGGCCTGACAGCACATCGGAAAAGACCTCGCGCTCCAAATATTCGCCAGTCAGACGGAGGCGGTGATTGCCGCTTGTCCACAGCAGCTTACCGAGAAAGGCATTGGAAAATCCGTCCTGCGGGTTGGGCGCAGTTCGCGTAGGCCCTTCGACATCGACAGTCCCCTGATTGTCCAATTCCTGGAAATCGCGCCGTGAATAGGCCAGCATTCCGGAGAGGTTGCCGGTCATACCCGCAACGGCGATAGTTTCAGCGAACTCGCTGTCGGCAGAACTGTATTGGGCGCGGGCAAAACCGCCTAAGTTTGCCCCCGGTTCGATCAGATCTTCGGGATCGGATGTGGTGAAACTGATGGCGCCTGACAGGCCGTCGCTGCCATAGAAGGCAGATGCCGGGCCGCGCAGGATTTCGACCGATTTGATCAAACCGACATCGGTGGCATTGCCGCGGCCCACGTCTTGCGCGCCGAAGCTGAAGCCTTGTGGCGAGCGGATTCCATCCACTTGAATCAGCACGCGGTTACCGCCGATGCCGCGAATGTTGAAATCCTCATTTCCCGCGCGGCCAGTTGTGCCGAGCGCGGCACCAAACCGAGCCGGGGCACGGCGAACCGTTACCCCCGGCTCGAAACGGACCAGATCACGAATATCGGTGGCAAGCTCATCCGCGATCTGTTCGGAATCGATAACGGTGACCGTAGCCGGGGCATCGGCAATGGTTACCGGTGCGCGTGTCGCCGTGACCGTTATCGTATCTTGGTCATTCGGCTGCTCTTCAGCATCTTCCGCTTTGTCGGCAGCGAAAGCTGCCTGCGATGCCAATAGGGCGAGAGTGCTGACGGCAAGAGCGGCGGGCCGCAGACTACATGGATTTATCAAAGCTCATTCCTCCTCCGACTCGGTGCTATTGCGAGTCAGTTGCATTATCAATTAGTCTTATGCCTAAACTTGTCAACTCGCATCATGCGCGGCTCAGGGAATAGGCTGGGCCGGGGCGGGTGAGGCGAAACGCGGCCGACCCCGAGCTCAAATTATGCGGGTGCTTTCCTACATATGCGCGCCGCGCTATTCTCGGCGAAGCTCTTTCAAATCGTGAAACCAGATGCACCAGAACCCCGCCACCGACGCGGGGTTTTGCCGTTTTGGGCGGCTCCTATGGAGTTAGTTGAAGACGCCGCGCCGAATGTACTTTATCAACTTGCGTGAAATGCAACCCGCTCGCTACCATCCACCCGTCAAACGCTCGGTACAGATCGCGGGCCACAAGACTTCGATCAGTCTGGAGCCGCTGTTCTGGGATATGCTGAAAGAGGCCGCCGCCACGGACGGCCTGCCGATCAATGCTGTGGTCGCACGGATCGATGCCGAACGAATCAAATCCGAGACGCCGCCGGGTCTTGCCAGTGCAGTTCGCATATGGCTGGTCGCTCGTAGATTCGGTGCCAATTCCATTATGAATGGTGATAATACAAAAATTTAGCCGGTTCATTTTCTCTGTCCGTTTTGTACTATCTGCCAGACCGTATTCCTCGCATTATTATTACGAAGCTTGATAATTACTTTTTGTTTTTATCGATGCTCAGTATTGGGGGTATAGGACATGCAGTTTCCAAAGTTTCTCAAGAATGTGAAGGGTTGGGCTTTGGCCATGGCTCTCAGCAGCTTCGTCGCGGTATCGGCCTGCACGCCCGGTGCGAGTGACGATACCGAAACATTGGCGGCGAGTGCGGTAGATTGCCCCAACCGGCTTGGTTGGTCCGAAAATCTTCCGACTTACTTCGCGCCCGATGCGAAATTGCCGACCAGCTTTAGCGATACGGCTGTCGATTGCGATTTTCATGAATGGTCGTGGGAAGCCTTCGCGTGGGCAACGGCGGAGATCGACGGAACCCCGCGCTTTATGACAATGGCAACATTGGATGCACTGACGTCGGACGCCAACCCTTCGGGCGATATGCTGCGCTTGGGCGCACATTCCAACAAGCCGCATGCGATGCCCACGGGCGAGAATGCCGGCGCTATTACCGAAGCTGATGGCAATATGTTGGTCGGCGGCAATGGCTACCCGGTTTACGCCTCGGTCCATATGAACGATTCCTATTTGAAGACCGCCAAAGCCAATATGGTCGAAGGCGGTGCCTATGCCGCCAATGCTGGCAAGGATATTGGCGCTGGCGAAGAGTGCGGCGGCACCGGCAATGCATATTATTTCAATTGCGGTTCGGCAGTGTTCAAAGCGACGTGGTATCGCCTTGCCGATGGCGAGGCTGCACCGGCAGGCGCATACACCACGCAGGCCCAAGTCCCTGTTCTTGCGAATGATTGCACCGGCAGCACGTGCATCGCCAAATCGAGCGGCACGTTCACAACCGTTACCGTCGCGCTCGTTGGCCTGCATGTTGTCGCGTATATTGAGAACCACCCCGAGATGGTCTGGGCCACATTCGAGCATGTGCGCAACTCACCGTCGGTACCCGATGGCACCTTTGCCTATGGCGATCAAAGCGTGGATGAAGACTATACTTTCTACGATGCAGGTACGCCGTTCACTAAGGGCAAGATTTTGGTCAAGAATGACAGCGCTGCAGTGCTGATATTCGACGAAGCATCGCAAACCTTCTCGCCGGTGACGCAAGTGGTCCAGATGAACCGCACCGGCGGCGAGAACCAGGAGAATGGCCCCGCCAATATCGCGGCTGTGAATACGGCATCAATGACGGAATTTGCGAACCAGAATTCGCCTTTCAAGGACTATTTCTTGGTCGGGACTGTGTGGTTTAAACCAAACGTCTACACCGCTGACAATGCCAACATCCAGAACAAGAACTTCAACTGGAAAGGGATTGCACAGGGTAGCGAGGCGTTAGCGAACATGACCGCAGAAACCTTTATGCAAGTGCCAGGCAAAGGCGATCAGCTCAATTGCTTCACTTGCCACAACCCGACATCGTACAGCTTTGAGACCGGATCAACCGAACCGATGCGCAGAGTTGCTATCAGTCACGCGCTCGGCGTTGGATCTGAGTTTGAAGCGAAGAACACGATCCCAGTCGAAGACGGGAGCAGCGCGGCGGAATAACATAACGGGCGGGAGCGTGTGTGCTTCCGCCCTGCTTATTCGTCGCCCACACGCTCGATATCGGCACCGACCAAAGCGAGCTTTTCTTCCAACCGCTCATAGCCGCGATCAAGGTGATAGAGACGGCGGACCTGCGTTTCGCCCTCTGCAGCAAGGCCGGCAATCACCAGACTCATCGAAGCGCGCAAATCGGTTGCCATGACTTCTGCACCGGTCAGCGTTTTGACACCCGTCACCACCGCTTTGCGGCCATCGGTTTCGATATCCGCGCTCATACGGTTGAGTTCCGGGACATGCATAAATCGGTTTTCGAAAATCGTCTCGGTCAGCACGCTGGTTCCCTCCGCCTTGCACAGCAGCGCCATCAATTGCGCCTGCATATCGGTGGCGAGACCCGGATAGGGTGCGGTGGTAAGATTCGTTGCCTTCAGCGGACCATTGGCAGCAATCTTCACGCCATCCTTCACCGCTTCATACTCAACACCGATGGCTTCGAGCGCTTTCAGCGTCGCCATCATCTCGTCCGCGTTCGCGCCTTCGAGGGTAACTTCACCGCCGGTAATTGCCGCCGCGCAAGCATAGGAGCCCGCTTCGATCCGGTCAGCCATCACTTTATACGTTGCGCCGTTGAGCTTCTTGACGCCATGGACTGTTAGATCGGATGTTCCGACCCCTTCGATTTCTGCTCCCATCGCCACCAGAAGATTGCACAAATCGACAATTTCCGGTTCGCGCGCGGCATTGCTGAAGCGGCTGGTGCCATTTGCCAACGCCGCGGTCATCAGAGCGTTTTCCGTCGCACCGACCGACACTACAGGGAAGTCAAAATCACCACCTGGCAACCCGCCATCAGGAGCATGTGCCCGGACATAACCCGCAGCCAATTCGATCTCGCCGCCTATCGCTTCGATCGCTTTGAGATGCAGATCGATAGGACGGTTACCGATGGCACAGCCACCGGGCATCGACACAGTTGCTTCACCAGCCCGCGCCAGCATCGGACCAAGCACCAGGATTGACGCGCGCATTTTGCGAACCAGATCATACGGAGCGACGGTCGAAGTCAGACGCGCCGCTTCATACGTCACCATCCGGCCAAAGTCCTCGGGCCGGTTGCCGCGAATACTGGTCGAGACTCCGAACTGGGTCATCAGATGCTGGAACCCATCAATGTCAGCAAGGCGCGGCAAATTGCGCAGCGTAAGCGGCTCTTCAGTCAGCAAAGCACAGGGTATCAAAGTCAGCGCCGCGTTTTTCGCGCCGGAAATCGGAATAGTGCCGGAGAGGCGTTTGCCGCCTTGTATAATTATCTTGTCCATTCTCGCGGTTTACCGAGAATGGTGGCGGGAGCAAGGCCATGATTGCCCGCAGCATAGCTATCCCGGTTGACGGCACGAAGACCGGCCCCCTATCCCGATCCCCATGACCCAACACAAACCACTTCACCGGCCCATCAAAAAAGCCGTTTTCCCCGTGGCGGGACTCGGCACCCGTTTCCTGCCCGCGACGAAGGCGATCCCGAAGGAATTGCTCCCCATCGTTGATCGCCCGTTGATCCAATATGCGGTGGATGAAGCACGTGAGGCGGGGATCGAACAGATCATCTTCGTCACTGGACGCGGTAAAACCGCCATCGTCGAGCATTTCGATATCGCCTACGAACTCGAATCCACCATGGGCGAACGCGGCAAGGACATGACGGTGCTTGACGCAACCCGCGCGACACCCGGCGATATCATTACGGTCCGCCAGCAAGTCCCGCTTGGTCTGGGTCATGCGATCTGGTGCGCGCGGGCTATCGTAGGCGATGAGCCATTCGCGATCCTGCTGCCGGACGAACTGATGGTCGCCCAGCAAGGTGGCGGGACAGGCTGCATGAAGCAGATGGTCGAGGCCTATAATGAAGTCGGCGGCAATCTGATCAGCGTGCTCGAAGTCCCCCATGAAGAAGTGAGCAGCTACGGCGTAATCGACCCGGGCGCGGCGAATGGCGCGCTGACCGAAGTGAAAGGATTGGTCGAAAAGCCGCCCGTTGATCAGGCGCCATCGAACAAAATCGTTTCAGGCCGCTACATCCTCCAGCCCGAAGTTATGCGTACTCTTGAAAATCAGGAGAAAGGCGCGGGCGGAGAAATCCAATTGACCGACGCCATGGCCAAGATGATCGGCACCCAGCCGTTCAACGCGGTGACGTTCGCGGGCCGCCGCTTCGATTGTGGCAGCAAGCTCGGCTTTGTCGAAGCGACCTTGGCACTGGCCCTCGAGCGTGAGGACATGGGCGAGCAAGTCCGTACGATGGCGCAAAGACTGCTTTGCTAGAGTGACAAAGGTGACACCGTGTCACTTTCGGATCACGAGACTTATATGCTGAATCAAAACGATAATCAGCTTGGCCTGCCCCCCGGACGGACAGGGGATCGCGGGGCTTTTCGGCAAACTATGCTGTGATGAAGAGATCTACTATGGGAAAGAGCGAACCATGAGATAGCAAGCGATAGGCGTGTAGGAAAATGTCACGTGTTAGGGCAGGATGCGGACATTGGAGCGCCACGCTCCGCGGCAACTATTTTAGTCGGAGAATGAGCTCCGTTGGCGCAATCCGTCGACTCGAAATATTGCTGACCATGTTCGCGAGTTTCTTTGGGAAGTCAGCTCCCATGAGAATATGCAATCCGATTACTGGCAAGCCATTGGCTTTACTGCGTCGCTCTTGCGCGGCGAAAAATTCAAGAGCTGTCGTCGTCTTATCTCGGCTTGAAACTTCGGCAAACCCCGCTCGAGTCGCCGCTTCTCGATATGTTTGAAGATCGACGAGAAAGGAGCTTTTTCTGACGCTTGCCCATGGAACCGGAAATGAAATGGGTTCATCTCCAACTTTCATGATGTCGTAAATTGCAAATAGGCCGTTGGGACGCAGAACGCGTGCGGCCTCCCGCATAAGTGCCGGCTTATCGCGTATGTTCATGCCAACATGAAACATCAAGGCAGCATCGAAACTGTCATTATCGAAAGGTAGATTAAGTGCGCTTGCAGTTTGGAAGTCAGTCGCGTCACCCATGCCGACCAACTTGCTTAAGGCTATCGCTGTAGAGGTATATTCTGGCGTTAAGTCTACGCCAGTAACGTGCGCCTCTGTTTCTCCTGCAACGAAACGGGCGGTGCCACCGATACCGGAACCAATATCAAGAACCTTCATATCTGCTTTTAGCGCAAGCTGATCGATTAATGCGGTCGTTGCTGAAATTCCGCCAACGTGAAATTCGTCAACTAACTTCAAATCATTTGCCGTGGCGGAAGTGGGCGAAATCCCAATGTCATCGAGCGCTTCGAGAATTTTCTGATACAGGCCACTCTTACTGTAATGTGCAGATACTTCAGCTTCGAGTTTCATCTGGATCGCTGTACGGTCGGCGCTACGGTAACACAAGCTTGGCAACGGCCTGACAACCTCGTTGATCGAACCGCTCACACATGTCCGCAATTGGGCCGCTTGCGGACATACGGCAACCCTGTCGCGCGAAGACGCCCACCAGTGCAACTCCGCTTTCGCACGAATAATGGAACGAGGCATGGCAACGATGTAAGAAGCCAAAAAGCGGGCGCCACGCCGATTGACGTAGCGCCCAGGTTATTATTTGCTCTTGCGATTAGGCTCCAGCGCCGCCTTTATCGCCTGACGGTTTCGGCTTTTGCGCTACCTTTTTCGGGGCAGCTCTCTCCTCAGCCTCAACCACCTGCTTCTGCACATCCTCGATCACATCGGCGATCGATGACGCGCTTTCAGCGACTGCCGGGCCTTTCACCAGTCCGTTGAGCGACGAACCGTCGAGGCCCAGCTCCTGCATCAGCCCGTCCAGGACCGGTGCCTGCGCACGGTAGGACAGAGCCGCCGACACTGCGTCGGTGGCGAGATTGCCCGATCCGCCGCCGGTTCCAGCTGTACCGGCAGAACCGCCGCCGCCATTGTTGGTAAGCCCGTCGACCTGAACGATCTTGATCGAGTCGATGGCTTCCATCGGTTTTGCGCTTTCCCTGATGACATCCGGCAGCACTTTGAGAAGCGCGAGTTTGGTCTGCAGGCTGATCTGGTCCATCGACAGGATGTTGGCCGCTTCGTTGATCGCTTGCTGACCGGCCGCCTCGACTTCGAACCGGATGCGCGAAGCTTCTGCGCGGAGTTTTTCCGCTTCAGCTTCACCGCTAGCCTCCAGACGGATCGCTTCCGCCCGGTTGGAGGCAGCATCCTTCTCGGCTTCGGCCTCGACCTTGATCTTGATCGCATCGCGCTCGGCAATTTTCGCCGCTTCGATCAGCTCGATCCGCTTGTCACGGTCGGCAATCTCGGTTTCACGAGCGGTCAGAACCCCTTCTTCTGCTGCAACTGCGGTAGCACGGGCCGCGTCGGCTTCGGCTTTGGCCTGGCTTTCCTCACGCGATTTGTTCTGAACGGCGATCTGCTGTTCCTGACGCGCGATTTCGAGCGCGCGAACCTGATCGATCCGGGCTTCTTCAACGGTCCGGTCGGCCTCGATCTGCTGGGCATCGACTTCTTTCTTCGCGGTAATCCGGGCAGCTTCCGCTTCGCGGTTGCGCTCGGCCTGTTCGCGGGCGACTTCGGAAGCCTGCTTGGCGCGGCGCATTTCAACCTCGCGCTCCTGTTCAAGCCGGGCAAATTCATTATCACGCCCGATTTCGAAACTTGCCTTGTCCGCTTCGAGGTTCTTGGTTTCCATCTGGACACGCGTGTCCTGCTCGATATCGTTACGCGCTTTCTTGCGCAGCTCGATCTGCTCGGTCAGCTTGGTCAAACCTTCGGCGTCAAACGCGTTATTGGCGTTGAAATGCTCAATGCTGGTTTGGTCGAGACCGGTCAGCGAAACCGATTCCAGTTCCAACCCGTTCATCGCCAGATCGTTCTGCGAGACTTGCTGCACCTTTTGGACGAAGTCGGCGCGCTGTTCGTGCAATTCGTTCATGGACATACCTGCCGCGACCGAACGCAGCGCATCGACAAACTTACCTTCGACCAGATCTTTCAGCGCTTCCGGGTTCATTGTCCGCAGGCCCAATGTCTGCGCAGCCATCGCGATGGCCTCCGCATCAGGGCGCACGCGAACGTAGAACTCGGCCTTCACGTCGATCCGCAACCGGTCGAGCGTGATCAGCGCGTCGGCATTGTTGCGTTCAACCGCGAGCCGCACCGTGTTCATATTAACCGGCATCGTTTCGTGCAGGACCGGCAGCACCAATGCGCCGCCATTCATGACCACCTTCTCTCCGCCGAAACCCGTCCGGACGAAGCCGATTTCCTTGGTTGCGCGGCGGTACAAACGTGTAACCGTGAAACCGATCACCAATAAGAAGGCAAAGCCTGCTCCAACCCAAATTCCGATGCTCGCCAAATTCTCCATATACTTCCCTCTTTCAAATGGAGCCCCAGATTGGGCTCCCTATTGTGGTGCCAGACGCGGCTCGTCGAGCCGGCTCGCGTAAAAAGTCTCGCCTTCGCGGCGGACCAGCAAGACGGTTTCACCCGCCTGCAATTCTTCTTGTGTGTCATGCGGTTCGACCATCACATTATGCGCCTGGCCATGATAGTCGCGCACACGCGCTCTTGCGGGCGAAGCCGCGCGGGCCGTGCCGTCGAGTATCTGTGCCCGCCGTCCAACCAGGCTCTTGATCGACACTGCTGTAGTTTCGTCCTGCGGCAGGATAGCGCCAAGCGGTCGCGCCACAATGCCATTCACGGGCAATGCAGCGACGCCCGCAATCAGCGCAGCGAGCCAGACATAGAGCGGCGAGCCCGTCAGGCTTTCCGCAAACATCTGGGTGCTCACCCCGATTCCGGCGAAAATAAACAGGAAGCTCGCGAGCCAGATGGTGAAAGGCACACGGCCCAACCCGATCATGCTCATCAGCCCGTCAACTGCACCAACAGTCGACACATCCGCGTCGGCATCGAGGTCAAAATCGACATCGACGTCGATCTCTGCATCGGTCCCGTCGAGCATGTCACTCACGCCCAATATTTGCGCCACTGCAAGTAAAAGCATGATGCCGAGCGCTACTGCAAATGGCAGATTATGGTCGGCAAATAGGCTCACGAAATCATACCCAAGAACTCGCTTCCGAGTTCGGGCCTCCCCTGTTCAATCATTTTCATCATGCGACATTATATATCACAATCCGGACCAAATTGGTAGGAAAATCGGAATTGTGACTGCCGATTTATGACTCTATGTCAAACGCTTATGGGAATTTTCTGACAGTTCTAAGTCAACGTCAGTCCGCCATCGACGCTAATCGTCTGCCCGACAATATAGGTCGCCATCGGCGAGGCAAGGAACAGAGCCGCATCGGCGATTTCCTGCGTTTCTCCGGTGCGGCGCAGCGGAATGGCGCGGAGCGTTCCCTGCTCGCGTTTCTCGTCAGCGAATTGCGCATCGGTCATCTTGGTGCGGACGAAACCGGGCGCGATCCCGTTCACACGAATGCCGTCGCGTGCCCATGCCAGAGCCAGCGCGCGGGTCAGCGCAACGGCGCCCGATTTGGACGCCCCATAGGCCGGATTGGAGAAGGCCGCAGCATAGGCGGCGATCGAACTGATCGTAATGAGCGAACCCTTGCTGGCCTTCAGCGCAGGCTGCACCAGCCGGGCGACGTCCATCAGCGATGTGATGTTTACATCCATCACCGCGTCCCAGCCCTCGCGGGTGTATTCCTCTAGTCCGTACCGCACGATGCCCTGGCTCAGCACGGCTATGTCGAGAGTGCCGGGAATGCCGGCCGCGTCCAGCGACGCACGGTCCGCAACATCCACTTGCGCGTATGTCAGCCCCTCCAGATCGCTGCCATCTACATCGGCATAGTCAGCGGCGCTCGCGCGGGTGCCCCATACGGTGACGTCTGCACCGCGCGCTCGATAAGCCTGCGCGATGGCATTGCCGATACCGCTGGATCCTCCAACAACGAGAGCAGTTTTTCCGGAGAAATCGAGGGGGTCGATCATGCGGTGTTCCTTCAGGAGGGAGTGATACGGAGCGGCAGGGTCTTGAGCCCGCCGACGAAAGTGGATTTGGAACGCTGCGGATCGCCCGCCAGCGCGATACTATCCAGCCGGTCGAGCAGCGCCTCGAACAGGATACGCATTTCCAGCCGCGCCAGATGCAGACCGAGACATTGATGCGCGCCCGCCCCGAAAGCCAAGTGCCGGCTGGGACTGCGCGCGGCGTCGAACCGGCGCGGATCGTCGAATTGCGCGGGGTCGTGATTGGCGGCGACATAATTGATCATCAGCCAATCGCCTTTCCTGATCTGCCGACCGCCGATCTCGGTATCTTGCGCTGCTGTGCGCATGAAATGCTGGACCGGGCTGGTCCAGCGGATCGCTTCCTCGACAATGCCCGGCAGAAGCGACCTGTCAGCTTTGACCCTTGCAAACTGCTCCGGATCCTTCGCCAGAGCGAGCATCGCGCCCGCGGTCGAGGCGGATGTCGTATCATGCCCCGCAGCGGCGAGAATAATGTAATAGCCCATCATATCGCGATCATTGAGCGGTTCGCCGTCGACCGTCGCATTGGCAATCGTGCTGGCAACATCACCCGTGGGATTTGCGCGTTTCTCGGCCGTGATTCCGGCAAAGTACTTTTCGAAGTCTGCAACAGCGCCAGCAACCAATTGCGTGATCTGCTCGGGCGTCATATCTTTCATGCCCGACTGGTTGAGGTCATCATCCTGCCCGCCGAACATTTGCTGCGTCAGCATCAGCATGCGCGGCTCGTCTTCTTCAGGCACACCCATGATCTGCATTACCACATGGAGCGGATAGGGCGCCGAGACCAGCGGAACGAAGTCCACTTCAGGGCCAGAATCCACCAGCTTCTGAACGGTTTTCTCCGCCAATGCACGAATCTCGTCTTCAACCGACCGCAGGTTCTTGGGCATGAACCATTCCTGCGTCAGCTTGCGATATTTCATATGGACCGGCGCATCGAAGGTGACGAGGCTTGCGACCATATGCGGGCTGCCGCCGGTCATCGCTTTGGCGAATTCGATGCCTTCGTTGAGCGAGAATACGACAGTGCGCGGATGATTGAGGAAAGTCTGGTTGTCCTTCGATATGCGCATCACATCATCATAGGATGTGACCAGCCAGAACGGATCGAACACACCCTTGTCTTCGGGCAACACTTTGACCACTCCGTGCTCGGAGCGAATATGGTCAAATGTATCGAGCAAAGTGTCCCATTCGGCATAGGAAGCAGGATCAATGACCGCGCGCGCCAGATCACCCTGGATCACTGCATCGCCTGCCATATCAGCTCGTCCCTGCAGCCTGCAGGTACTCGTCTTTCAGCTTGCGCTTATAGAGCTTGCCATTGGCCTCACGCGGCAGTTCTGCGCGGAAATCAAAGATGCGCGGCATTTTGAGGCGCGCCAATTCGCCGGACAGGAAGTCGGTTAGTTCTGCCTCCAGTGTCTCACCAGCGCCATCCATTGACACCGGCTGCACCACCGCGACGACTTTCTCGCCCATTTCGGGGCAGGGCGCACCAATGACAGCGGCATCCATGACCTTGTCATGCGTGATAAGGAGGTTTTCGATCTCCTGCGGATAGATGTTAACCCCGCCCGAGATGATCATGTTGGAGCGGCGATCGGTCAGATAGAGGAACCCTTCCTCGTCCAGCTTTCCGATATCGCCCAAAGTGGTCCAGCCCTTGGGATGAGTCGCCTCTTTGGTTTTGGCGTCATCCTTGTGATACTCGAACGGATAGGGGCTTTCAAAAAAGACCACACCCTCGTCGCCCACCGGCACTTCATCGCCATTATCATCGCAAATATGGATCGTGCCCAGAATAGCGCGTCCAACGGTGCCTTGGTGAGTCATCCAGTCAGCGCTGCCGACCATCGTCATGCCATTGCCTTCGCTGCCGGCGTAATATTCGAAAATGATCGGTCCCCACCATTCGATCATCTCTTTCTTTATATCGACCGGACACGGCGCGGCCGCATGGAGCGCGCCTTTATGAGTCGAGAGGTCATATTTGGTGCGGATGGCCTCAGGCAATTTGAGCATCCGGACGAAATGTGTCGGCACCCATTGGCTGTCGGTAATGCCGTATTTCTCGATAGTCGCGAGCGCGCCCTCGGGATCGAATTTTTCCATCACCACCACCGTTCCGCCGAGCCGGTGAATGGTGCTCGACCAACCAAGCGGTGCAGCGTGGTAGAGCGGTGCGGGTGACAGATAGACACAGCTTCCATCGCCCTTGATCTGGAAGCCCATAGTGGCGAGGCCCATCAACGGCGTTGGCGCTTCGACCGCCGGATCTTCGGGAGGTGCAGGAAGGATGCCTTTGGGCCTGCCGGTCGTGCCCGAACTGTACAGCATGACCCGCCCAACGCTTTGATCGGCAATCGGTTCGGACGGTTGCGCCGCCAATGTCTGTTCAGCATCCACGCCAAAAATCAGCAGCCCAAGATCACTGCGCTCGGCGCGCACCACATCGGTCACAGCATCAAATTTTCGCGTGGAAACCAGAAGCTTCGCATCACTATCGTCGAGGATGTAGAGAATTTCGGATGCAGTGAGATGGGTGGAGATCGGAACCAGTACCGTACCCGCACGCTGCGATGCCCAATACATCTCGTGATAGCGCGCATTATTTTCCATCAGCACGCCAAACGCGTCACCATCTTGCAGCCCCTGCGAACGCAGCCAATGCGCGATGCGGTTCGCAGCCTCATCCATTTCGCGATAGGTGACGATCTCTCCGCTGCCCGCCATGATGATAGCTGGATGGTCGGGCCTGCTTTGCGCAAATTGAATGGGATGCATGATGTTTCAGTTCCTCTCTGAAACGCATCCTATTCAGGCATACGGCGCGAGCAAGAGGAATCGGCAAAGAAAAGGGGCCGCGGATCGCTCCGCAGCCCCTTTAGACACCCTCTCCCGATGTCTAATTAGATAATCTTTGGATGACTTCGCATTGGACTATTGACCGCCGCGGCCACCCTCTTCGGTTGCTTCGGCATAGGCCAACTGCGCCTTTGATTCGCTCATATATGGAATTGGATTGACTGCTTTGCCTGCGATGCGAACTTCGTAATGGAGATGGGGGCCAGTCGAACGACCGGTCGAACCAACATAGCCGATGATATCACCCTTTTTGACGTTCTGGCCATCAGCAACAGCAATCCGCGACATGTGCGCGAAACGGGTTTGGACGCCTGCGCCATGTTCCATCGAAACATACAGGCCGTAGCTACTGAAGCGCTCTGCCTTGCTCACAATGCCATCCGCAGTTGCGTAAATAGGTGTTCCAGTTGGTGCCGCCAGATCGATACCCTTATGTGCGCGGCGCTGGCGCAAAACCGGATGGGTGCGCATCCCGTAGCCGCTGGTTAGCCGCGCATGATCAAGCGGCATCCGCGAAGGGATCGATACTTTGGCAATAGGTGCCGGGGCTGTAGTGTCATCACCATCAAGCGATTCCCACTGAGCGAAAAGCTGTTTGAAATTCTCGTCACTGCCAGTGATCGAGGAATTGTCTGCATTGCGAACAGGTGCCGGTAATTCAGCTGTTGCAGCAGAAGTATTGGCCAGGGCCGGACTGGCCCCCATTACCGCAAAGCCTGCAACACAAAGTGCCGCTTTTGCGAAACCACGCTTGAATATTGATACGACCACAAACCGTCCTTTTTATCTGGCGCTTTCGCGCCAGGAGGATCCCTGTTGAAGCAATCCGACCCCCCAAGGAAAGACTGCCCGAAACTTTCTGAAACACTGGATGGAACCATTCTTTGCTTCAGTGATTATGGGTTATGGATAGAAAATTTTACGTGGCAAGCTCCGCGTAGAAGTCCCGCGACAAACCGGCTGCAAGACGCGCTGAGTCGTTAAATGGCGCCTTCAGGCCCCCTTTGAAATATTCACGAACCAAGGATTTCCAACGTTTTTCGGGTGATTCTGCTTTTTTTGCGCAGAGTGCGACGAAATGCTTGGTGCCAATCGCAACGTGCCGGATTTCATCGTCAAGGATTCGGTTCAGTATCTTGGCCCCATTCTCGTCTCCTTGGGCACGCACACGTTCGAGTGTGGCCGGGGTGACGTCAAGACCGCGCGCCTCAAGCACCATTGGTACAATCGCCAGTCGCGCTGCCACGTCATGCGATGTCCGCTCAGCCGTTTCCCAAAGGCCGGCATGGGCCGGGAGCGCGCCGTAATGGCTGCCCAAGCGGCGCAGCTTGCGACCCAGAATAGCGAAATGCATCGCCTCATCCGCAGCAACCGACATAAAGTCGGAGACGAATTCCTCGCCCATCTCGCCGCCAAAACGTCCGGCCATGTCGAGCGCCAGATCGATAGCGACAAATTCAATATGCGCCAGCGCATGCCACAGTGCGAGCCGTCCCTTTTCCGAACCGCCTTTGCCCCTGCGCGGCATAAGGCGCGGATCGAGTAGTTCAGGCTCGTCAGGCCAAGATGGGCGGTCAGGCATTGGAGTTTCGAACGCGAAATCGAGCCGCCCCAACCGCCAATTGCGCGCGGCATCACGCGCGGCCATCACCTTTTTATTGGGATCAGATGTAAGCAGCGCGGCACGGATCGCCATGCTCAGGGATAGGTTGGTATCGGTCAAAGGGCTTGTACGGCTGCCAGCACTTCGTCGGCGTGGCCTTTGACTTTCACTTTCGGCCAGACCTGCGCAATTTTACCGCTTTCATCGACCAGATAGGTTGTCCGGACCATGCCCATATAGGTCTTCCCGTACATTGTCTTCTCGGTCCAGATGCCAAGCTCGTCGGACAGGCCGCCTTCTTCAGCGTCGGTCGCTAGAGCAACGGTCAGCTCATGCTTGGCAATAAAGTTCTGGTGTTTCTTGGGCGAACATTTGCTGATCCCGAGAATGGTCGCGCCCGCCTTCTCGAAATCAGCTTTGAGCGCGGAGAAGTCCTTCGCCTCATTGGTACAGCCAGGCGTGTTATCCTTGGGATAGAAAAACAGGACCAGTTTCTGCCCCTCGAAGTCTGACGGCTTCACGCTCCCGCCATCGGGGGTTTCCATCGTAATGTCGGGCATCATCGAACCAGCGTCGGTCATTCGGGTGTCTCCAGTCTAACATCAAAAATCTCGTTCCAGCTTGCCGCAACCACACGTCGGGCTTCGCGGAACCTGCTCAATAGATCGGTGTAATCCGCACAACTGCAAGCCTTGGCAAGTGCTGCCGCAGCGCCCGAAGCGGGCTTCTGGCCATCTGGGGCGAGCAATCGCGCGGAAACCAGCAGGCGAGTCATCAAATCATGCGTATCAATCAAAGCATCGGGCACCAGATTTTGTTCGGCCAATGCCGCAATGGCTCCGCGTAGATCGGGCGTGAATGCAACCCGGTCACGTAATTGCAGATAGTGCACCAGGAATTCGAGGTCGACCAAACCCCCGCGTGAAAGCTTAGCATCCAGTGGCCCTTTGGCTGGTTTATGCGCTGCCATTTCATCGCGCATTGTCAGCACATCGCTACGGAGTTTTTCCGGGCACCGCGGCTGGTCGAGCACAGAGGCAATGATTGTGTCTAAGGCCTCCTTCACAGACGGCGGGCCTGTCAGGACTCGCGCTCGGGTCAGCGCCATATGCTCCCACGTCCACGCATCTTCCCGTTGATAGCGGGCGAAGCTCTCAACGCTGACCGCAAGTGGCCCCTGCGCGCCCTGCGGCCTGAGCCGCGTATCCACTTCATAGAGCGCGCCCTGTGCCGTTGGTACGCTGAGCGCCGCGCTGACCCTCTGGGCCAGGCGGTTATAATAGAGCGTCGCGCCAAGCGGGCGTTCGCCACCGGATTCCTGCGCGTGCGAGCCGCTGAACAGATAGATGATGTCCAGATCGGATGCGTGAGTCAGTGCGCCGCCGCCAAGCCGGCCCAACCCGATAATCGCCAGCTCACTATCCGGAATAAGACCATGCGTTCTGGCAAACGCGTCGCGCGCAGCCTGCGCTGCGACCGATAGCGAGGCTTCCGCGAGCCGCGACAGCGCAGCCGCAATGTCGAGCGGGTCGTGTACCGCTTCTATAAGCTGCACACCCAAGGCAAAGCGCTTTTCCCCGGTTACGACGCGGATGCGGTCAAGGATATGCTCATAATCATCGCTAGCTTCGCGGGCTGCCATTTCGGCAACCAGCTCGGGCACATCGCCGGGCAGATCGAGTGCGCTTCGGTCGATCAGGCTGTCGAGCAATTCCGGGCGGCGGCCCAACTCGTCGGCCAGCGGTTCGGCCAGCATAAGCACGCTGACAAGCTGATCGAACAACCCCGGGCGCGCTTCGAGCAAGCGGAACAGGTTAATCGCGCTCGGGGCTTTGGCCAGAAAGCTCTCCCACCGAAGCAAGGCACGATCAGGATCAGGCGCGGTGGAAAGTGCTTCAAGCAACGCGGGCAATATCGCTTCGAATGCAGAGATTGCAGCGCCACTGCGTAAAGCGCGAATCGTACCGTCAGACCAGGAACGGATGCGTCTGGCAGAAGCGGCTGGATCGGTGAAGCCAAGCTGGTCCAGATCGTCTTTCAGAGTATCACCACGCGGCACCGCGACTGAGCGTGTATTGTCTACGTCGATCAAACTGTCGAAACGGCTGGCCACGCAGCCGGTCAGGATCCTTAAGTCCTCTACCAACGCTGCTCCATCATCATAACCGCCAAGCCGGGCGACATTTTCCAGCGCTTCGCCCCTTGGCAATATGTGGGTCTGGTGATCGTTCACCATCTGCAAGCGGTGTTCAATCACGCGGAGCCGGTCATAGGCCTCGCCCAATTCCTGCGCATCTTCGCCCGGAATAATCTCGGCAGCCGCCAACGCATCGAGCGCTGGCCGCGTGCCGCGCTGACGCAGGGAAAGATCGCGGCCACCATGGATAAGCTGATGCGTTTGCGCGTAGAATTCAACTTCGCGAATGCCGCCGCGCCCTTGCTTCACATTGAAGCCAGGCTGCGGGGTCGCGGGGCCGGAATGGGTGTTGCGGATTTGCGCGGTAAGGCGGCTGATCTCTTCAATCGCCCCGAAATCGAGACTGCGCCGCCATACGAACGGCCGGATCGATTCAAGAAACTCTGCGCCTGCTTCAATATCACCCGATGCCGCGCGCGACCTGATGAAGGCGGCTCTCTCCCACGCCAAAGCGGACGATTCATAGTGCGTCAGCGCCGCACCCAGCGGTATTGCCAGCGGGCTCACTTCAGATGCTGGCCTAAGGCGCAGGTCAACGCGGAAGACAAACCCTTCCGCAGTGCTGTTCGACAATAACTGGACAATTTCCCGTGCATAGCGCTGCGCCGCCTCTCCCGGTTCGTCGCGCTCCCGTCTCGGCAAAGTCTCCGGGTCGAACAGCAGGATCGGATCGATATCCGAACTGTAATTCAGTTCGCACGCGCCGTGCTTGCCCAGCGCGATACCGATCATTCCGGCAGGCTCTGCATCGGGCACACGGCGTTGGATCGCCGCTGAAATCGCCGTATCGAGCGCGCGATCGGCCAGCGATGACAATTCGACCATCACGCGTCCGACGGGAAACTCTCCCGCCAAATCACCGATCGCCAGCGCTGTGGAGTATGCCAGTCGCTCACGCCTGAGAGCAACGCCGATATCGGAATTACCTTCGCTGGCCTGTTTCGCCCATTCCAGAGCCAGCTCGCCGCGCCCATCGGCGAGAAGCTCTGCCAATTCCGGCTGGCGTTCCAAAGCGTTACACAGGAAAGGTGAATGCGCGCGCGCCCGGTCCATCGCTGATTGCCAATCAGGGGAAGATCGCGTGCGGTTCATCCGCATTGCCCTTGCCCCAAATCGCCAGCTTTGCAATGGAGGTGCATCACAAATCCATTGCTGGCTCAACAGAGCCACGCGAGGAGCGAAGAGGAATTCACATGATCCGCAAATGTCTTGCCCTGTCGGCCGCGCTTACGCTGGCTGCCTGCAATACCGCCTCCGCACCCGAACTGGACATTCCCGAGGTTGAACCGGGCGAAATCTCGCAAGAGACTATGGTCGATATCACCCGCACTTTGTCGCTTGACGAGTTCGAGGGCCGGATGCCGGGTACAATCGGTGAAGAGAAGACGGTCGCCCTATTGATCGAGCGCTATAAGGCCGCAGGATTGCAGCCGGGCAATGGTGATAGCTGGGTCCAGAATGTTCCGCTGGTTGAGATCACCGGCAAGGACTTCTCGCCGCTAACGATCAAGGGAGAGGGCACCGAAATCAATCTGGAATCGCGCAAGGACTGGGTTGGCGTGACTTACCGCGAAGACGCGACCACCTCGCTTGAGGATAGCGAACTGGTGTTTGTCGGATACGGTATCAACGCGCCGGAACGCGGCTGGAACGATTATGAAGGTCTCGACATGGCGGGCAAAACTGCCGTTATTCTGGTCAATGATCCCGATTACGGCACCGGCACGCTTGAAGGGGACTTCGGCGGCGACGCAATGACCTATTACGGGCGTTGGACATACAAATACGAAGCAGCTGCGAAGGCCGGCGCAGCAGGCGCGCTCATCATTCATGACACTGAGCCGGCTTCGTATGGCTGGAATGTCGTCGAAAGCAGCTGGTCCGGCCCGCAAGCCTATGCCCAGCGCGGCGAGGACGCGCCCGAGCTAACGCAAGTGAATGGCTGGGTGCAGAAAGACGCCGCCGCCAAAATCATGGAAGCTGCGGGTCAGAATCTGGCAAAGCTGTCCGAAGCCGCCAAAGTGAAAGGCTTCAAAGCGGTTCCGCTTGGCCTGACCGCCAGCGCCAGCTTTTCCAACGATATCAAGAAATATGAAACGCAGAACGTCATCGGCATTCTGCCCGGCGCTGAGCGTCCTGACGAATATGTCATTCACACCGCGCATTGGGATCACCTCGGCCGGTGTACGCCAGCGGATGATGGCGACGACATCTGCAACGGTGCGGTCGACAATGCGACGGGTACTGCGGCCCTGGTCGCTCTTGCTGAAGCGCATGCAAAAGCCGGTGCACCGGCGCGGAGCTTGGTCTTCCTGGCCGTCACAGCGGAAGAGCAAGGTCTGCTCGGCGCGGATTACTATGCGGCGAACCCGATCTTCCCGCTAGCGCAAACAGTTGGCGGGATTAATATGGACGCTTTCCTGGTTGCAGGCGAATCCAAAGATGTGACCGTGGTCGGCCCGGGTAAATCACGCCTGGACGATTTCCTCAGCGCAGCGCTCGAACTGGATGGCCGCACGGCCACACCAAACCCGAACCCGGAAGCAGGATATTACTATCGTTCGGATCACTTTGCTTTCGCAAAACGAGGCGTTCCGATGCTGTATGTCGATGGCGGCGAAGATCTGGTCGATGGTGGCCGCGAAGCGGGTGCTGCAATTGCCAAGGATTATCGCGACAACCGCTATCACGGACCAAAAGACGAGTTCGATGAGAGCTGGGACTGGAGCGGCGTGATGCAGGATCTCCAGCTTTTCTATCGTCTCGGCCGGATGCTCGGCAACAGTACCAGCTGGCCCAATTGGGTCGAAGGTGACGAATTCAAAGGCATTCGTGATGAAAGCTGCGCAGCTGCCGAAACCGGTTGCTGACCGGCTGACAAACACATGCTGACGAGAGCCGGTCCATGACCATAGCTATGCCGCCCGAATGGGCCCCGCAGGATTGGTTGTGGATCGGATTTCCACATGATGCACAGGAATGGCTCGGCTTTCTTGAGCATGCTCAGGAACAGATCGCTGCGTTCGCCAATGCTGTCGCCGATAGCGGGCAAGAGGTGCGCTTGCTTGTCCGCGGTGCAGCCAATGAAGAGCGCGCGCGCGAATTGGTCGGCAGCGCGGTGAAGCTGGAGCGTCGACGCTATGGCGACATTTGGCTGCGCGACACAGGCCCGCTGGTCGTTTCGGATGGCTCGCGGCGCATTGCCAAACGCTTTGGTTTTAATGGCTGGGGCGGCAAATATCTGATGGATGGCGACCAGATGATCGGCGCGGAGATTGCCGCCGATGCCGACCTTCCCGTCGAGACAGCAGACTGGATTCTCGAAGGGGGAGCTATTGATTGTGATGGCACCGGGCTGGTCGTGACGACCGAACAATGCCTGCTCAACCCCAATCGCAACCCCGATCTATCAAGTGAAGAGATCGAGCAGCGACTAAAAGAGGATCTGGGGTTCGAACGCGTATTGTGGTTCGGTGACGGCTTGATCAACGACCACACTGACGGCCATGTCGATAATCTTGCGCGGTTTGTAGCCGCCAACACTCTGCTGATACCCACGCCATCCGGTGCAGGCGATCCCAATGCCGCCATCTATGCCGATGCGCGTGCTCGCGCGGAAGCGGCCGGAGTAAGCATTGTCGATGTGCCGTCGCCCGGGCGGATCGAACGCGGCGGGCAGATCGAGCCAGCCAGCTACGTCAACTTCGCCATCACGACCCATCTGGTTGTAGTGCCCACTTTCGGTTCTGAGCATGATGAGGCGGGCGTCGATGCCATAGCCGCCCTGTTCCCTGATCGGGCAACGATTGGGCTGCCCGCTGATGCCGTTCTGGCAGGCGGCGGCGGCTTCCACTGTGCCAGCCAGCAAATGCCCTCGCTCGAAAGTTAACCAGCGGTTAGGATTTGCCCGCGATAACGGGAGCATGGCGAATGCAATCACAGCCCTGAACATTTCCTCCGATGACATAATCGCGCCTTTGCGTGCGATGCTGGTCAGTGGCTGCGGACTGGCTCTGATTTTCGCAGGGACTTTCCATCCTTTCTGACATTCCGGCGTAACCGAACGGCGTCGATGATCGAATGACCGTGAAACAGCACAGTTTCATGAAGCTCGCCGCATGCAAAAATCGGGTCTTATTGTAGCCAGCGGGATCACCGCCCTTGTTGCCATCGGCGCAGCAACCTTGTCATCCGGACAGGTCGATGCACGCCAGGGAGCAAAGTCCTCCGGCCCGATTGCATCGACCGGTGCCCCCGTGGTGCTGGAGCTGTTCACCAGTCAGGGTTGTTCCTCCTGTCCCCCGGCAGACAAACTCGCCACACGCCTTGCCAAAGACCCGTCGCTGCTCGTGATCTCCCGCCCGGTGACCTATTGGGACCCGCTTGGCTGGAAAGACACGCTCGGCAAGCAAGTGAACACCGATCTTCAGCGCGCTTATGCCCGCAAAGGCAATGAAGGCGCAGGGGTTTATACGCCGCAAATCGTGGTCGATGGCCGCCATGGCGCCGTCGGATCGAACGAGCGTAATGTCACCGCCTTGGCACGCGATGCAGCCATGAAACCGAAGCCCACTCTTATCGCGAAGAAAGGCAGTGATGGTTCAGTGAGGGTGTCGATTGTCGGCAAGTATCCCGCCAACTCGCAGCTTAGCCTTGTAGCCCTGTCTTCACACGAAACCGTAAAAATCGGGCGCGGCGAGAATGGCGGGAGGACGATTAGTTACACCAATGTCTTGATCGACGAGACCCGCCTTGGTGCGGACAAGCGCGCAATCATAATCGCGCCCGGGCAAATGCAGAACCGCGAAGCAGATCGCTATGCAATTATACTGCGTCAAACAAGTGCCGGGCCGATTTTGGCCGGACGGATGCTTTAGGCCTAGCTGCCGAGCAAGCGCGCAAGCGATGCCAGCGCGGTTGCTGCCAAGACGGCCATCACGAAGATACGCCACACCGTATCGCTGACCTTGCCGAAGGCAAGCGCCCCGAGATAGTTTCCGAGAAGAACTGCAGGAAACAGCAGAACGCCCAGAACAATCAGACCCCAATCGAGCACACCAATCACTGCACCCGAAGCAAGGCCGGCCGCAGCGGCAATCGTAAAGATAAGCAGCATCGAAGGCTTGGCGATTTCTTTGGGGATGTCGCGGCCCAGATAATAGGGCACGACCGGCGGGCCAGGCATCCCCGCAAATCCGGTCAACAGCCCGCTGATGAGCCCAACAATGCCGGTTTGCGCCGCGCCCGGTTGCTGTGCGGGACGCTTGGGCAGGAACATCGCGAAGAACGCCGAGAGCGCGATCAATGCGATCAATACGCGTGCCAGCGGCGGAGCAGTGATGCTGAGCAGATAGAGTCCCGGGAACGTGGCGATCACCACCAACATGCTGATGGTCCATGCGGATTTCTCGGCTTCGCGCGTGATGCGTTTGATCTCGCTCAGCCCGATCAGCACGGCCACAACATTGGTCGCAAGCACCGCCTCGACCGGAGACATCGCCAGCGCCAGAACCGGAACCAGCAGAATGGCCAAGCCGAAGCCTGCAAGCCCGCGAATAAAGGCCGCACCGAAAGCGGCGGTCAGCGCAGCTGCAAGTTGCAGAGTCGTATAGCCCGCCAAGAACTCCATCTCAGGTTAGCGGATCAAGCAGGCCGCAGATCAGGCGGCGTGGCGTTTTCTGTCAGCATTGCAATCGCTTCATCAAGCGGGAGAACTTGCTGGTCTTTCTCACCCAACGTCCGGATCGCAACCGTGCTGTCCTCCTGCTCGCGCTTGCCGACAACCAGCAGATGCGGGACTTTCTTCAGCGAGTGCTCGCGAACCTTGTAGTTGATCTTCTCGTTGCGCAGGTCAGCCTCGGCGCGGATGCCAGCGGCCTTCAGTTTCTCTAAAACCTCTCCGGCATAGTCATCGATATCCGAAACAATCGGTGCGACGACCGCCTGTGTCGGAGCAAGCCATAGCGGAACCTTGCCGGCAAAATGTTCGATCAGAATACCGATAAAGCGCTCGTACGAACCGAAGATCGCGCGGTGCAGCATCACGGGGCGGTGACGACCGCCATCCTCGCCAACATAGGTGGCGTCCAGACGGTCGGGTAGTACACGGTCACCCTGGATCGTGCCGACTTGCCACGTCCGCCCGATCGCATCAGTCAGGTGCCATTCGAGCTTGGGTGCATAGAACGCCCCTTCGCCGGGCAATTCTTCCCAGCCATACTCTTCGTTGTCCATGCCTGCTTCGGCTACAGCATCGCGCAGTTCCTGCTCGGCCTTGTCCCAATCGGCATCACTGCCGAAACGTTTCTCTGGACGCAGAGCCAGCTTGACGTGGTATTTGAAGCCGAAATCTGAATAGACCTCGTCCGCCAGCTTACAGAATTTGCGCACTTCCTCGACCACTTGGCCTTCGGTGCAGAAGATATGCGCATCATCCTGCGTAAACTGGCGCACGCGCATCAAACCATGCAGCGCGCCATGCGGCTCATTGCGGTGGCAGCAGCCCATTTCACCAAGCCGGATCGGTAGATCGCGATAGGACGTAATGCCCTGCTTGAAGACCAGCACATGCGCCGGACAGTTCATCGGCTTGATCGCCATCCAGTCGGCATCTTTCGCAACCGTTGGCGCGGCAACGCCTGCGTCTTCTGCAACATCGGGCACCATATCGGGCACGGCGAACATGTTCTCCGCATATTTGCCCCAGTGACCGGATTGCTCCCACTGGCGGATGTCCATTAATTGCGGTGTTTTGATCTCGCGGTAACCACCGCCATCCATCTTGCGCCGCATATAGGCTTCCAGCTCGCGCCAGATCATATAGCCCTTGGGATGCCAGAAGACGCTGCCGTGCGCCTCTTCCTGCAAGTGGAACAAATCCATCTCGCGGCCCAGCTTGCGGTGATCGCGCTTGCCCGCTTCCTCCAGCCGGTGGAGGTGTGCATTGAGCTGTTTCTTGTTCAGCCAGCCCGTGCCGTAAATCCGCGTGAGCTGCGCATTCGCCTGATCGCCGCGCCAGTATGCACCGGCAACGCGCATCAGTTTGAACGCCTGCGGGTCGAGCTTACCCGTGCTGGGCAAATGCGGCCCGCGGCACATATCCATCCAGTCATCGCCAGACCAATAGACCGTCAGCTCCTCGCCTTCGGGAAGCTCCGCAGCCCATTCGGCTTTGAAGCGCTCACCATCGGCATTCCATTTGTCGATCAGATCCTGACGGCTCCATGCTTCGCGGCGCAGCGGTTTGTCCGCCTTGATAATCTCGCGCATTTTCTCTTCGATAGCGGGCAGATCGTCCATCCCAAACGGATCACGGCCTTCGGGTGCCATCACATCATAATAGAAGCCATCATCCGTGGCCGGACCGAACGTGATCTGCGTACCCGGCCATAACGCCTGCACCGCCTCTGCCAGCACGTGCGCAAAATCGTGACGAGCCAGTTCGAGCGCCTCGTCCTCATCGCGATTGGTGACCAGAGCAAGCTCCGCATCGCCTTCAAACGGGCGGCAGATATCGCGCAGTTCACCATCGACCTTGGCCGCAATCGCCGCCTTAGCGAGACCGGGGCCAATCGCCGCCGCGACATCCGCAGGCGTCGAGCCTTCGGGCATTTCGCGCACCGATCCGTCGGGCAGGCTAATTTTGAAAAGTTCGCTCATCGAATTCGTCCGTTCTTATTTCGGAGCGCCATGGCAGATGTGCGCGCGCACCGGAAGAGTCGGTGCCCGATAAAGTGACGATTTCGAGAGGTGGCACCGTACCGCCCGAAACCGGGCGGCAGTGGCTTGCTTAACGCCCGAGGGCGAACAACACCAACAGCCCCCGGACAAAGCCGGTGGTAGTGGTTGTGGTCAAGAAGCATGCTTGTGACATGCCGACCAAATAGCCGCGTAACTCTTAATATTCAACCAATGTCGAGTGCGTGGCTACCGGCATCGCTCGAAATCCGCTGCGTCCCAGCGAGGCCCGTCGACTTCGCTCGGACAGTTTCGAGGAAACGATATTCCGATGTAGCCTTGGTGGGTGTTAGCTCTACAGACATATAGCCGCGGTGCTTGGTGTTCGCCCATTTGAGCTGCTCGTTGGTCTGCACAGATTGTGCAGCCATATCCTCCGGCTTTATCCAGGTGAGGAAGGCTTCCATACCGGGCGATGACACCGAATGGCCAGCAAACTCGATTGCGGCAGGCGCGCCCATATTGGCAAGCTCTGATGCCCAGCCATTATGGCTGTCACCCGCAAGCACAATCAGATTGGCGTCAGCCTCCTGCGCCGATTTGAGCAGCCGTTCGCGCGCAGCCGGATAACCATCCCATGCATCCATATTGAACGGCAGACCCGCCATGCTGGTCAGTACGCCGCCCAAAATCCGGTTGCGGATAAATTCCGGCAGCGCGTCGGTCATGCCGTTTGCAATGTCGGGCGAGGACTTCAAACTCGTCATCACGGTTTGCTGGAGCAATATTTGCCAGACTTTCCCGTCTTCGCGGGAGGCCTTCAGCCCATCGGCCAGCCAGCTCTCCTGAACGTCGCCCATCAGTGTGCGCGATGCCTCGCGCCATTCATCATTCTCAAACGCCTGGAGCGCGGCGAGAATCTTGCCCGGGTCTTTGCCGCCGCGCCCGATGATTTCGCGCAAGTCGAAGGGTTTGGTGCGGCCTTCCAGTCGGGTTTCCAGCCGGAAAAGCGTCGCCAAATCGCCAATCTCGTAAGCCGCCCACGGTTCGTCGGAGACAGGCATCCATTCACGATTGGCACGAACGGAAGCGCGTTTACGCGCATCCCATGGCCCTTCTGTGTCGGGCTGATGGTTCTGTGCACCATCGCGGTACGAATCATTCGCGCTTTCATGGTCGTCGGGCACATGCAGCATTGGGAACAATTGATGCAGTCGCTGCAAATCGGGATCGCTGCGATATTGCGCATAACGCGCGCGATAATCGGCCAGCGCAATAATCTCGCTATCTATACCGCGCATCCGACCCGGCAGTTTCTGCTCTTTGGTCGGATAGACGCCGCGGCCATATTCATAAATGTAGTCGCCAGTGTGCAGCACGAGGTCGGTATCATCCGCTTCCGCAATATGCGCATAGGCGTTGAACCAGCCGAACCCGATATTGGAGCAGCCGACGACCGCCAGCCGGAAACGCGATGTCGGCCCCTGCGGCAGAGTTCGTGTGCGGCCGATCTGGGATGTCTGGCCGTCTGGCGCGACGAAGCGGAAGTAATACCAGCTATCAGGCTGCAAGCCCCTCGCCACCGGTTTCACGCACCAGTCATTTTCGGCGCGCGCCGTAATCGTCCCGCCTGCAACGACATTCGCAAAATTCGCATTGAGCGACGCTTCCCATTCGAGGACACTGTCCTGCGCCGCCTGAAACCGGGTCCAAAGCAACACAGTATCAGCGCTTGGTTCGCCGCTTGCGACACCATAGCCGAAGCCGGACAGCGTCTTTGCGCCCGTCACGCCCGGCATTGCGGTGAGGCCCGCGCCGAGCAATCCATTGCGGAACAACGTCCTGCGATCAAGTTGAGGAATGCGGGCGGCGACGGGCAGTTCGGTTTTCATTCCGAACGCATAGGCCCGCCATATGACAGCGCCAAGACCCATAAGCACCACAAGACAAGCAAGCCAAACTTTATGTCAATGCTGCTTGACTTTGCACGAATCGTATGTAAATGACCCTTTACACAACGCAAAGGGCCATTGACATGACTCAGATATACAAATCCCTTCTTCTCGCTTCCGCGATGCTTGCAATTGCTATCCTTGCAGTGTTGGACATCGTTCCCGAAGGATTCGCCCAATGGGCACCACTTGCTCTACTCGCGCTCTTCCCGACCGCTTGGATGGGACGCCGCAGAAAATGTGGAGCGGCACAATGAACGGCACCGCACAAACACCGCAGCGCAGAGGCCCCATGCTTTATGTGGGACTGATGTTCGCGGCGATTGGTACAGTAATCGCGCTCGCCGCAACCGGGGCTATCAACGGCCCAACCGCGCTCATCGTGATGATCGCGCCTTTGTGGCTGATCATTCCGGCCATCAAAGCAGCCAATCGCAGGGCTGAAGCATCCTGTGGCGGCAAGAACGAAGTGAACCGGCGCTATACCAAGCGCGTTGCGACGTTCACTTCGTTCTATCTCGCCACGCTGGCGCTGATGACATTTGTGTCGAAGGACTATGATCCGTCGCTCGAACTGCGAACATTTCTCGCTATTCTTCCAGGCCTTGCTATCGCGGGTGTTTTCTGGGCGATTGGACGTTTGATAGTCGAGCAAACTGACGAATTCATTCGCATGCTCACCATCCGCCAATCTCTTTGGGCAACCGGCTTCGCGCTAAGCGCAGCATCGGTTTGGGGCTTTCTCGAAAACGCCGAAATCGTGATCCATGTGGACGCCTATTGGTGGGCAGTGGTTTGGTTCCTGGGGCTGGGCCTCGGCGCGATTGCCAACCGCATACAATATGGAACATGGGGTGCCGTGTGAAGAACCGCCTCAAAGTGCTGCGCGCGGAACGCAACTGGAGTCAGCAGGAACTGGCCGACCGGCTCGGAGTATCGCGCCAGAGCGTGAACGCGATCGAAACCGGCAAATATGATCCGTCGCTGCCGTTGGCCTTCACCATCGCCGAAACCTTCGCTATGACTATCGAAGAAATATTCGAGCGGGGCTGATCGGAGGGATCACAGATGCGATATGCTATCCTCTTATGTGTAGCCTTTTTGGGCGGCTGCCATGACGGCCCCACTGGACAATGCGACGAGCCTATGGAGCTTCCGATATTGTATTGATCGCTGCTTGCGTCATGCTGTGTGATCGGGAATGAGCGCCAAATGACCTGCGTTCAATTCTTCCAAATGCCTGATGGTGAGCAGATTGCCTTCCGTCACCATGGGCAAATCAACGACAAACCCACGCTCGTTTTCTTGCCCGGCTACATGTCCGATATGGATGGCGGCAAAGCAACAGCGCTGCTCGAATGGGCAGAGCAACAGTCGGCCGGCTGCCTGCTGCTCGATTATTCGGGCTGCGGCCAAAGCGGCGGCGACTTTGCCGATGGCACATTGTCCAAATGGCGCGATGAAGTGCTCGCCTTGATCGAGGCACGCGGTATTGATCAAGTCGTTTTGATCGGCTCCTCAATGGGCGGTTGGCTGATGTTGATGATTGCGCTCGCTTTGGGTCCGCGTCTCGTCGGGATGGCCGGGATCGCCCCGGCACCCGATTTTACCGAATGGGGCCGCTCCGAAGCTGATAGGACTAAACTGGAGGCGGGCGAAACGGTGTTCGACGAGAACCCCTATGGTCCTGAACCGACCCCAATGCATGCCGAATTCTGGAAAGACGGACAGACAAACCGATTACTAGGTAACGAAATCGCAATCGATTGTCCGGTTCGCTTGCTCCACGGAGAGCGTGACACGGACGTGCCTCACCGCATTAGTCTAGAGCTCGCGAAACAGCTTCGTTCGGACGATGTACAGGTAACCCTGATCAAAGATGGCGATCACCGCCTGTCGCGCGGCAGTGACATAACGCTGTTGCTGAGTCAGGTGCAGAACCTGCTCGTCTGATTCTACGGAGATATTCTGGTGCTATCCGCTACTCTTGCTCTCTTGCTGCAAGTCGGCCCCAATCCGGGCGCTGCGCCTGCTACCGCTGTGCCGCCCGAACTCGATGAGCTTCGCCGCAGACAGAGAGCGGAGCAGAGTACTGGAGACAATAATGGTATCGCGCCTGCTACCGGCCGTCTGCAATCCTGCCTGGCCCGCGCCGAACAAGACAGCACCGCCGCGCGGATCGAATCACAATCGTGGTTCGACAGCGCCATTGGACTGACCCGCGCGCAGGCCTTGCAATGCCGCGGCTATGCCGAGGCCAATCTAGGCCAATGGGCTGACGCGGCGCGCAGCTTTATCGCCGCCAGGGATGACAATGACGCCGTCGATGCCAAATACCGCGCGCGGCTCGGCGCAATGGCGGCAAATGCATTGCTGACTGCGGGGAATTTTGACAGCGCAATATCAGTGCTAGACCAGGCAAAAGCGAATGCGGCTGAAGCAGAATTTACCCAATTGAGCGCAGAGATTGAGATCGACCGCGCACGCGCCTTGGTCAGCCAAAACAATCCTGTCGCAGCAGCAGAAGCGCTGTCAGAAGCACGGACACTCGCACCGCGGAGCGCCCGTGCATGGCTGCTCTCAGCAACATTGTCGCGCAGGACAGAGGATCTGATCGCAGCGCAAAGCCAGATCGAGCAGGCTGCAGCGCTGGACCCGTCCAATCCGGAGATTGGTCTGGAGGCGGGCGTGATCGCGGTGCTCTCAGGCAATGACGAGGCGGCGCGCCTGAGTTGGCAATCGATAGTTGCCCTCGCTCCCGAAAGCTCGCAAGCGGTAACTGCAAAGACCTATCTAAGGCAACTTGAAGAGCCAGCCGAAAAACCATGATTCCGCTCTCCATCCTCGATCTTGTGCCGGTGCGCGAAGGCGGAACACTGTCCGAAGCATATGCGACAGCGGCAAGCCTTGCACAGGCCGCCGAACGCTGCGGCTATGCCCGTTATTGGGTGGCCGAGCATCACGCCATGGAAGGTATCGCAGGTGCCGCTGCATCGGTCGTGCTCGCCTATATCGGCAATGCGACATCGACAATCCGGATCGGATCGGGCGGGATCATGCTGCCCAATCACAATCCGTTTGTGATCGCCGAGCAGTTCGGCACACTCGCCGCATTGTTCCCCGGACGGGTCGACCTAGGGCTGGGCAGAGCTCCGGGAGCAGGCCCTGAATTGCAACGTGCCTTGCGCAAAAACCTGAACCAAGCCGCCGAATATTTCCCGCAGGATGTGACTGAATTGCGGGCGCTGTTCACGGGCGATATGGACTTGCCTGTGACCGCTACGCCGGGGCGCGGTGCCGATGTTGAAATGTGGATGCTGGGATCAAGCCTGTTCGGCGCGCAGCTCGCGGCGAAGCTGGGTATGCCTTATGCGTTCGCTTCGCATTTCGCGCCCGATCATCTCGATGCGGCGCTGGAAATCTACCGGCGCGATTTTCAACCATCGGAGGCTTTCGGCAAGCCTCACGCAATGGCCGCGATGACGGTTATTGCCGCCGATACTGACGAACAGGCAGAGTTGATCGCAACGTCTCAGTTGCAGGCCTTCGTGCGCTTGAGAACCGGTAGTCCGGGCAAGCTCCCGCCGCCAATCGAAGGCTATCGCGCTTCACTACCCGCACAAGCACAAGCAATGCTGGCGCATATCGGACAGGCCAGTGCGATCGGCTCACCGGCGGCCGTGAAAACCAGTGTCGAGGCATTTGTCGAGCGAACCCGGGCGGACGAGATCATCATTGCGGGGTCCACATTTGACCCGGAAGACCGCATCCGTTCGCTCGAACTGACCATGGACGCGCTTGGCTGTTGAAGGCGTGCAGCCGACCCTACGGCTTGGCGGGTCACAGCTTTTCTGCAAACCTATGCAAGAGCCGCTTGCAGGTCTCGCTCGATCGGCCTATCCGCCGCGCATCACTGCCCGCAAACATGCGGCGCGAAGCAATACCAACCGGGCTGCGCGCCCAACGGAGCTTGACGGATGGGTTCGAAAACCACCGGGCCGACCCCCAAAGGCCAAAGTCCCAAAGACAAATCTCGCAATTCTGCCCCCAAACCTGTTCGCCGGAAGGCTGAAAACACAAAGCTGATTGACGCTCTGACCAAGCGGATGCGCGAGTCGCTGTTACCGGGGGACACGCCATTTAAAGCGGACAAACTGCGCGAGGCGGCAGCATTTCTGCTCGATACTGCTGCGCGGCGCGAGACGAAGATTTCCTCCATCTCTCTGGCCTCGGCCAGCGACGGGCACCGCTTCATGCGGATCGCTATCGTCAATGATGATATGCCGTTTCTGGTCGACTCGATCGCAGCGACAATTGCTGCGCAAGGTCTTGCGATTGACCGCCTTGTTCATCCGGTTGTCGCGGTAACGCGCAACGATGCTGGCGAACTCCAGACAATCGCCAAAACATCTTCCAAAGACGAAGCGCATGAATCGATGATCTACATCGAGACGACGCGGATCGATGCCAAGAAGCGCCGCGATCTGGAGAAAGTCCTGCGCGTCACTCTGGGTGATGTACGCGCTGCCGTGAGCGATTGGCCCAAGCTGCGCGAATTTATGATTGCCGATTCTGCCCATGTTCTGGGGCTTGGTGCCGACCAAGAAGGCGCAGCTCTGCTCAAATGGCTCGACAAGGGGATGTTGACCCAGCTCGGTCATGTCACGCGCAAACGCGATGGCAGCGAGGCAGACCGGGTCGGCATTTGTCGCAAAAGCGCCAAGGAACTTTTGTCCGACCAGTCATACGACCGCGCCTTTAAATGGTTCGATGATCCGGCAAACCGTACCAAGCGTGTGCCACTGATAATAAAGGCAAACCAGCTTGCCAATGTGCACCGGCGGGTGCCGCTCGATCTGTTTCTCGTGCCGATGGTCGAGAAGGACAAAGTCGTCGCTTTATCTGTCCATGCGGGCGTTTGGACCAGCGCCGCCCTTGCTGCCAAGCCCGATGAAGTTCCCAGCCTGCGCTCGCATATGCGCCGTCTGATGGACAAGTTCGGCTTCGATGCGAGCGGCCATGCCGGTAAGGCTCTGGTTCACGCGCTAACCGCTTTGCCTCATGATCTGATTATCGGCTTTTCCGATACCGATATTGCGCGGGTCGCGACAGCCATGATGGGCCTTGTCGACCGCCCGCGTCCGCGTCTTGCGATTGTCGAGGCACCGCTATCCCGCCACCTATTCGCATTCGTCTGGCTCCCTCGCGATATGCTGTCCACGCAGGTTCGCGAGCAAATCCAGACATTGCTGAAAAACAGTTCCAATGCCCAATTGCTCGACTGGAGTCTTCAAGTTGAAGGCGGCAATCTCGCGATGCTGCGCTTCGTGCTTGATATCCGCGACGGCGATGCATCTTTTGACGAAGCCGCGATCGAAAACCGCATGCAGAACATGCTGCGCGGCTGGTCCGAAGCGGTTGAGCATGAACTCTCCCAACTGGAAGATTCTGGCCGTGCCGCAGCGATTGCGGCGCGCTATGCCGATATTTTCCCGGCGTCCTATCGTACAACATATGGCGCAGCCGAAGCCGCACGCGATATCCGCCGGATGCGGCATTTACTGACGGTAGACAGTGCGACATCGGCAAGTGAAACACCGCAGCGCGATGCCCGTCTCTATCATCTCGACGGCGATCCAAGCGACTGCCTGCGCCTTAAAATCTACGAGCACGAAGGCGTCTTGCCGCTATCCGACGCGGTGCCTGCGCTGGAGAATTTTGGTTTTGAAGTTCTTTCGGAAATTCCCACCACGCTGGATGACGGCAAATTGGGAACAATACACGATTTCACTCTGGCTCTTCCCACCGGAGTTGCCGTCGAACCAATCCTCGAACGCGCCGATGCAATCGAAGCGGCCATAGCATCTGTTCTGAATGAAAATGCCGAGGATGATCCATTCAACCGTTTGGTTGTCGGCACAGGTCTGGCCGAGCGTGAGGCCAATTGGCTCCGCGCATTTTACCGGTATCTGCGGCAGGCGGGAATGGGCTTCACCATCTATACCGTAGTCGATGCTCTACGCGGCGCACCAGCGGTTACACGCGCGCTGATCGAACGCTTCACTGCTGCACATGATCCGGAATTTTCCGGAAAGCGCGATGATGCCATTGCCAGCGCCGAAGCGGCGATCAAGCAAGGGCTATCCAAAGTCGCAGCGATCAATGATGACCGGCTACTTCGCCTCTATCATGCACTGATCAAGGCGATTTTGCGGACCAATTGCTTCGCACCGGCAGCAGAGGAAGCGCTCGCGTTCAAAATCCAGTCCGATCTCGTGCCTAATCTGCCAAAGCCCGTGCCGTGGCGCGAAATCTTTGTCTACTCGACCCGCGTTGAAGGCATTCACTTGCGGGCAGGTCCAGTCGCGCGCGGCGGATTGCGCTGGTCGGACCGGCGCGACGATTTCCGCACCGAAGTACTCGGCCTGATGAAGGCACAGCGCGTCAAGAACGCAGTGATCGTGCCGACCGGGGCCAAAGGCGGGTTCTATCCCAAACAGCTTCCTTCGCCCACGATCGACCGTGACGGTTGGGCCGCCGAAGGCCGGGCCAGCTATAAAGTGTTTATCCGCACGTTGCTAACCATCACTGACAATATCGTCGATGACAAAGTGGTGCATCCCGAAGCGGTCATCCCGCTCGACGGCGAAGATCCGTATTTCGTGGTTGCCGCAGACAAAGGCACTGCAACCTTTTCCGACATCGCCAATGGCATCGCGGAATCGCGCGATTTCTGGCTCGACGATGCATTCGCGAGCGGCGGTTCGAACGGCTACGACCACAAGGCGATGGGCATCACCGCCAAAGGCGCCTGGGTCTCGGTCCAGCGGCACTTCCTTGAGATGGGCGTCGATGTCCAGAGTGATCCGGTGCGTGTGGTCGGTTGCGGCGATATGTCGGGCGACGTGTTCGGCAATGGCATGCTTCTGTCGAAGAGCATCAAGATCATTGCCGCCTTCGATCACCGGCACATTTTCATCGACCCCGATCCGGACGCGGCAGCAAGCTGGAAAGAGCGAAAACGGCTGTTCGATCTGCCCCGTTCAAGCTGGGAAGATTACAATAGCAAACTGATTTCCAAAGGCGGCGGTGTCTATCCGCGCGCTTCCAAAATCATCAAACTGTCTGCGGCGGCTGCCAAAGCGCTCGGTTTGGAAATGCGCGAGATTGAGCCAGAAGTCTTGATATCCGCGATCATGAAAGCGCCGGTTGATCTGATCTGGTTCGGCGGTATCGGCACCTACATCAAAGGCTCTTCCGAGAACAATGTCCAGGTCGGCGACCCGGCGAATGATGCGCTTCGTGTGGATGCCAACGAAGTGCGCGCCAAAGTGATCGGCGAAGGCGCAAATCTGGGCGTGACGCAAGCCGCAAGGATCGAATTTTCCCTGAATGGCGGCAGGCTTAATGCCGACTTTATCGACAATTCCGCCGGCGTTGATTGCTCGGATAATGAGGTCAACATCAAGATCGCGTTGGCAGCGGCGCGGCGCTCGGGCAAATTGTCCGAGAAGAAGCGCAATACACTGCTGGCCTCGATGACCGATGAAGTCTCCGACCTTGTGCTCGAAGACAATCGGTTGCAGGCGCTGGCCCTGTCGATTGCCGAAGCGGGCGGTGCGGGCGCTATGGCATCACAGCTGCGCCTGATCGAAGCATTGGAAGATCGCGGCGCGCTGGATCGCCGCACCGAAGGCATTGCCGATGGCGAGGCGCTAACACGGCGTGCAAGCGACGGCGTTGGCCTGACCCGCCCCGAACTGGCGGTATTGCTGTCCTCCACCAAGCTGGTGCTTCAAGACGCGATCGAGAAAACAACTCTGCCCGATGATGCAAGCTTGCTTCATTCATTGATTGAATATTTCCCGACCCCGATGCGCAAGAAATATCGCGCAGAGATCGAAGGACACCGTTTGCGCCGCGAAATCATCGCGACTGCACTCGCCAATAAGGTCGTCAACCGGTTGGGGATTATCCATCCGTTCGAATTGGCGGAGGAAGAGGGCGTTGGACTGGGCGATGTATGCGCATCGTTCATCTCGGCCATCGAACTGTTCAATGTCGAAGCGCTGTGGACAAAACTCGAAAACACAAAAATGCCGGAAACCGCGCGGATTTTGCTGTTCCGCCACATTGCAGGCGTTATGCGCAGCCAGATGGCCGATTTGATACGCGCTGGTGCAAGCGTCAAAATGCCGTCGGAAATGATTGCAACCCTGAACAAAGGGGTTGTGGAATTATCGAGCGGAACCGAAGGACTGCTATCGGCAGAGACCCGGCATCAGACCGACAAGCTACGCGAGCAGTTCATGGCTGCGGGTGCGCCCGACTCGATCGCGGCCGAAGTCGCGCATCTCTATGATCTCGATGGCTCGGTCGGGCTGGCTTCTCTGGCACGCACCGCTGAAATCAAGACACGCCCGCTTACCGCCGCGTTCACCGATCTGGGCGAGCGTCTTGGGCTCGATTGGGCACAGGGCACCGCAGCAATGAGCAATCCGTCGGATGTGTGGGAACGGCTGTTGGTGGCCGGGCTTGCGCGCGATTTCCAGCAAATGCGGCTCGACTTCCTGCGCCGCCTCTCGCGCCGCAAAGGGGCGAAAAAAGACCCGCTGGGTGCAGTGGCCAATTGGGCTGGCGAGCATGAGGCTGCCATACGGCAATTCCGCAATATGATCCGCCGCGCACAGGTCCAGAGCATCGTCGCTCCGGCAATGCTCGCTCAGATTGCAAGCCAAGCCAGGAATCTGTTGGGTAGATAGGGTTGACCATGGCGTAATTTGCGCCAATTCACTCTGCCATGGATCATGCAGATGTATTGATTGTCGGCACCGGGCATGGCGGGGCGCAAGCTGCGATTGCCCTTCGCCAGAACGGTCACGAAGGTTCGATCACCATGATCGGACGCGAACGGACTCATCCCTATGAGCGGCCGCCTTTGTCGAAGGAATATCTGGCGGGCGATAAGCCGTTCGACCGGATTTATATCCGCCCGCCGCAATTCTGGGACGACAAGAATGTCGATGTACGGCTTGGCAAGGCGGTGATTGAAGTCGATCCAGTCGGCAAAACCGTGCTGATGAGCGACGACAGCACAATGTCCTATCGCAAAATGATCTGGGCAACCGGCGGAGACGCGCGCCGCCTATCGTGTGGCGGCTGCGACTTGGACGGCATCCACACCGTTCGCAATCACACCGATGTAGAGCGGATGATGGCTGAGCTGGAAGGCGGCGTTGAGCGCACGGTTGTGGTCGGCGGCGGATATATCGGGCTGGAGGCGGCCGCCGTCCTGCGCAAGATGGGCCGCGATGTTGTGCTGCTGGAAGCATTACCGCGCGTATTGGCGCGGGTTGCGGGTGAAGAGCTTTCCGAATTCTACCAGAACGAGCACCGTGCGCAGGGCGTCGATATCCGGCTGGAGGCGATGATCGATTCTATCGTCGGCGAAGGCGGGAAAGTAACTGCTGTGAAGCTCGCAACCGGCGAGGAAATTCCTGCCGATATGGTCGTTGTGGGTATCGGTATTGTACCTTCGGTTGGCCCGTTAATCGCGGCAGGTGCAGCGGGATCAAATGGTGTCGATGTCGACGAGTTTTGCCGCACAACGCTCGATGACATTCACGCGATCGGTGACTGTGCGGCGCATGCCAATGCTTATGCAGACGGCGCAGTTATCCGCGTGGAGTCAGTCCAGAACGCCAATGATATGGCGACCACCACCGCAAAATCGATCATGGGCGACAAGCAGCCTTATCACGCGTTCCCGTGGTTCTGGTCGAACCAATATGATCTGCGCCTGCAAACAGCTGGATTGTCACTCGGCTATGATCAAACAATACTGCGCGGGGATCCGGTAGATCGCAAGTTCTCTGTTCTGTATCTGAAAGAGGGGCGGTTGATAGCGTTGGACTGCGTCAACAATGTTAAGGACTATGCGCAAGGACGTAAACTGGTGGATGCGCGGCTGACAGCCGATCCGGATGTGCTGGCCGATGTGGAAATTCCTCTAAAAAGCCTGCTCTAACCTATGTTCGCACCAAATGACGGAATGCCCATGCTGACGGGGCTGAAAGTGGTCGATATGACCAGCATCGTCTTCGGCCCTTATTGCACACAAATTCTCGCCGATTTCGGCGCAGAGGTAACCAAAATCGAGGCACCGGGCGGGGACTTCTTCCGCTATGCCGGCAAGCCTGCGCAGACGAAGGGCATGGGCCCGGGATTTATCGCGCTTAATCGTGGCAAGAAATCGGTTCTGCTCGACCTGAAAGATGCAGCGGATGCCGAACGGTTGCAAACCATGATCGCCGAAGCGGATATTTTCATTCACAATGTCCGCAGCGAAGCGATTGATCGTCTGGGCTTTGGCGCGGAAGCGATGCGTGCACTTAATCCGGCGCTGATCTATGTCCATTGCGTCGGCTTCGGATCGGACGGCCCCTATGACGGACTGCAAGCCTATGATGATGTGATTCAGGCTGCGAGCGGTGCCACCAGCCTGCTGCCGCGTGTCGATGGCAATCCGGCGCCGCGCTACCTTCCCTCGCTGATCGCGGATAAAGTCGCGGGGTTGCATGCAGCCTATGCGGCAATGGCAGCGGTGATCCACCGGATGCGAACCGATGAAGGGCAAGTGGTCGAAGTGCCGATGTTCGAGGCATTCACCAGCTTTATAATGAAAGAGCATTTGGCCGGCCTGACATTCGATCCACCCAATGCAGGGGCTGGTTACGCACGGCAGATCGATCCGGACCGCCAACCCTTCCCGACCAAGGATGGCTATATCTCTATCGTGCCTTACCGGCCCGGCCATTTCCAGCTTGTGATAGGCCTCATGGGTGACGCGGAATTCGCCGCACAAGAACGGTTTTCTACGCCCCAAGGGCTCACCGCCGCCCTGCCAGAACTCTATGCTAAAATCGCTGAACTTGCTCCATCTCGCACCACCGCTGAATGGCTGGACGTCTTCCGCGAAGCCGAAATCCCGGCAATGGCAGTGCGCGATCTAGATGACATGCTCGATGACCCACATCTGGACGCGACCGGCTTCTTCACGGCGTCACAGCATCCGACCGAAGGGAAAATCCGGCAAACGCGCGAGCCGTCACGGTTCTCCGGATGGAAGGCAGATCGTCTGGGTCATGCTCCCAATTTGGGCGAGCATAGCGAAGACTAGCTTAGTTGAGCTAGCGCCCATCCAGCCGCCTCAGCAACTACTGGATCGGGGTCTATTGCGAGCCCTTCAACCAACGGCACTAGCGCCTGATCATTGCTATTGCCCGCAGCGATCAGACAGTTCCTTACAAACCGGTCACGCCCAATGCGTTTAATCGGCGAGCCAGAAAACAGCGTTCGAAACGCCGCATCATCCAGCACGAGAAAATCCGCCAGGTTGGGCGCAATTAACTCCTCACGCGCAACGAACGCTTTGTGCCGCGCCGCTGTATCTGCAAATTTATTCCAGGGGCACACGGCCAGACAATCATCGCAGCCGTAGATGCGGTTCCCGATCGGTTTGCGGAACTCCTCAGGGATTGGGCCTTTATGCTCGATCGTCAGGTAAGAAATGCAGCGCCGCGCATCGACCACATAGGGCTGCGGAAAAGCATCTGTCGGACAGGCATCATGGCACGCAGTGCATGACCCGCATTGATCGTCATGCGGTTCATCCGGCGCAAACGGAACTGTCGTGTAGATCGCACCAAGGAACAGCCAGCTACCATGCTCGCCGCTGACCAGATTGCTATGCTTGCCCTGCCAGCCGATCCCGGATGCCTCACCCAGCGGCTTTTCCATTACCGGCGCGGTATCGACGAACACCTTGAGCTGCGGCTCTTCGACGCCAAGCGTATTCGCCTCCGCCACCAGCCACCTTGCCAAGGTCTTCAGCGCCTTTTTGACCGTATCGTGATAATCACGGCCGCGAGCATAAACCGATATCCGTGCTTTCTCGGGATACTCCTCCAGTGCCAGCGGATCGCCATCGGGCGCATAGCTCATACCCAGCGCAATCACGCTCTGCGCCTCGGGCCACATGCTTTGCGGGCCCTTTCGCACATCAGCACGGTCCGCCATCCACTCCATCGAACCGTGATGGCCCGCATCCAGCCATTCGCGCAGCCGCTCTGCGCGAATGGGATCATCTTCAGCCGAGGTGAAACCCACGCTGGCGAAGCCCAAGCGCCGCGCCTCTTCTATCAGACGATCCTTAAGCCCAACAATTACTGGCGCGTTAACCACGATTGGGGTTACTCCCGTTCATAGGCAGCGCGTAACCGGCGCGCATGCACATGCCGCTAAGCGATACGCACCCCGAACACAACGGGCGTGGATATGAAGAGACAGACGCCTTTATGGATCAAACCAGCCCGCCAAACGATACGCGCCCGCTAGCCATCGAGGCACGCGGCTTGGTTAAAAACTTCGACGGGACACTGGCAGTTGATGGTGTCGATATTTTGGTGCCCGAGGGCGCGATCTACGGCATCCTTGGCCCGAATGGCGCTGGCAAGACCACAACTTTACGGATGCTGCTGGGCATTATCGATCCTGATGCCGGTGTGCGGAAAATATTCGGCAATGATCGTCCGCACGAGATTGCAAAGCTGGTCGGATATCTGCCCGAAGAGCGCGGCCTATATCCGGCGATGAAAGCAATTGAGGCAATCGCCTTTATGGGCGCGCTGAGAGGATTGCCGCTCGACCAGGGCCGTGCGCGCGGACTGGAATTGCTCAGGAAACACGACCTCGACCATGCTGCTAACAAGCAGATCAGGCAGCTGTCGAAAGGGATGGCGCAGACGGTTCAATTGCTCGGAACGCTGGTCCATCACCCTAAGCTGGTGATACTCGATGAGCCTTTTTCCGGACTCGATGCAATCAACCAAGGCAAGCTCGAACGGATGATCCGCGAACTTGCCGATGACGGCACAACAGTAATCTTCTCGACTCACGTCATTCACCATGCAGAACGGCTTTGTGAAGGCGTAGCGATCATCGCGGGCGGCAAAGTCCCCTATGCCGGATCGGTCGAAGCGGCACGAGACCGTATCCCTGCACAAGTCCGGCTCGAAACGCGCGAACGCGACGGGAAATGGCGTGAGGCATTGCCAGCCGATACCAGGCGGGAAGGAGATTTCTTCTCCTTCCCGCTCCCTGACAGCGGCATTGAAGACCTGCTCCGTTCGCTGATTGAAGGCAATGCGGGAATACAGTCGCTGTCCATCGAACGGGCAGGATTGCACGACGCTTTCGTCCATATCGCCGGTGAGGCGGCCGCGCGTGCGATCGAACAAGACAATGCGAACGAGAACTCCCTATGAGCAATATTGCCCCGAAAAAATCGCGCCTGTCGATCTGGCGCGCAGCGATGGTAATCGCGCGCCGGGACGTCCGGGCCGTTCTGTTCAGCAAGGCGTTCCTGCTGTTCTTGCTGGGGCCGCTGTTTTTTATCGGCATCAGCGTCGGAGCAGGATTGCTCGGCGCATCAGCGTCCGATAGCCAGGCCAGCCCCAAACTCGCAATCTCTCTGGCAGCAAATGAGAGCGATGCATTTGTCGAGGCGCATGGCGCTTTGGCAAAACTCGTACGCTTACCGGATATTGAAGTGGTTCCAGAAGGCGAGGACTTGCTTCCCGATGCGTTGTTGACAGATGGCAGCAAGAATTTCGGAGCCGTTTTAACCGGTAGTCTGGCCCTACCCGAACTGACCGGTACCGAAGGCCGTATAAACAGCTGGGAAGGCGAAGTTGCGCTGGTCGCAGCGCGGGCATTGGGGGAGCCTGAAAACTATCCCGAAGTTGCGCTGGCGCCGACATCGACAAGTATGGCGGTGAAACGCAGTGCAAATTCGGCAACGGCGACTGCTGCAATCACTCTGCTGTTTCTCCTGACAATGCTGCTCGCGGGTATGGTTCTGTCCAATCTTGTCGAAGAGAAGGCCAACAAGATTATCGAAATTCTCGCTGCGGCAATCCCCATGGATGCGGTGTTCCTCGGCAAATTATTTGCCATGCTGGCCGTGAGCTTTGTCGGCATCGGGGTGTGGGGCAGCTTGGGCGGAGCGGTGATGTGGATAGGATCAGACGGACTGCCCGATATCCCCGCGCCAGCGGTCGGCTGGCCGGTCTTTGTCGCGCTGTTCCTGATCTATTTCGCCATGGCCTATCTCCTGATCGGATCGGTCTTTCTCGCCATCGGATCGATGGCTCCCACCGTCCGCGATGTGCAAACGCTGTCCATGCCTGCGACAATGTTGCAGCTCGGCGTATTCTTCCTCGCGACCTATGCGATGAAATTTCCCGGTGAACCGATCGAACTTTTCGCTGTAATTTTTCCGGTTAGTTCGCCCTATGCGATGCTTGCCCGGGCGGCACAGGATGCAGCACTGTGGCCGCACCTTGTTGCACTCGCATGGCAAGGATTTGCTGTAGCGCTGTTCGTCCGTGCCGGCTCAACCTTGTTCAAGCGCAAAGTCATGCAGTCAGGTCCGCGAGGCGCGAAGAAAAGCCGAAAGGGCTTCTGGCGGCGACGCGCGACATGACTCGCCGATGGGCGCAGCATCCTGTCGTCAGGAAGCAAGAATCAGTCGCAAATCGAAACGCACTATTGACAATGGGGTAAGTAAGCGCAGGATGCGGCTGTAACGTTGACGCCTGACAACAGGGTGCGGCGAAGGAGAGAATGTACATGGCCACCATTGCGCCGGAAAAGCCCGAATACCGCACGTCACCGACCGCCTATGAAGTGCTGGTCGAACATCTGAAGCAGCATCCTGAAGACACGCCGCAGCATACGCATCCCTATGATGTCAGCCGCAGTGATATCTATTTCGAAGATCGCTGGCAGCCGATCTTTGCCGAAATGCGCGCAAAAGGGCCACTGCATTACGTCCCTGAAAGCCCCTATGGCCCGTATTGGAATGTGGTTTCCAACAAGGCGATCCAGCATGTCGAGGCGCTCCCCGAGCTGTTCTCTTCCAGTTGGGAGCATGGCGGCATCACTATTCTCGAGCGCGAGGAAGAGGAAGGGTTGGAGCTTCCGATGTTTATCGCGATGGACCGGCCCAAACATACCGGCCAGCGCCGCACGGTCGCCCCCGCTTTTACACCCAAAGAAATGAAGCGGATGGATGAAGAAATTCGCCAGCGCACCGGCGAATTGCTCGACTCGCTGCCGAGGGGCGAAGTCTTCGATTGGGTCGATACAGTCTCGATCGAACTCACCACCGGTATGCTCGCAATCCTGTTCGGCTTCCCTTGGGAAGACCGCCGCTTGCTAACGTATTGGTCCGACTGGGCAGGCGATACAGAGATCGCAACGGTCAAGGATTTGACTGCCGAGCGCGAAAAAGTCCTCCACGAAATGGGCGCTTATTTCCAGCAATTATGGATGCAGCGCGCGCAGGAGGAGCCGGGTCCCGATCTGATTTCCATGATGATCAATTCGCCCGCGATGAACCAGATGGATCCGCGCGAATTTATGGGCAATCTGGTTCTCCTAATTGTCGGCGGTAACGACACCACTCGCAACACGATGTCGGGTATCATCCACGCATTCGACAAGTTCCCCGACCAGCGGAAATTGTTCGAAGAGCAGCCCGATCTGATCCCCAACGCGGTGCAGGAATGCATCCGTTATCAAACGCCGCTCGCGCATATGCGCCGCACAGCGTCAGAAGATACGGAACTGTTCGGAGAGCAGATCAAGAAGGGCGACAAGCTGATCCTGTGGTATCTCTCCGCCAATCGCGATGAAGCTCTATTCGAAGAGGCCGACAAGCTCGACATCACCCGCGAGAATGCGCGGCGGCAATTGGCATTCGGCTATGGTATTCACCGCTGTGTTGGCGCTCGCCTTGCCGAATTGCAGCTCCGCATTCTGCTGGAAGAAATGCACAAACGCCGGATGCGGGTGCATGTAGCAGGCGATGTCGAACGGGTGCGCGCGAATTTCGTGCACGGGTTCCGCAAACTGGAAGTCGAAGTCACCGAATTCTAAGGGCCCGCAAACTTCCCCCGCGTGAAACCTTTCCGGCTGTCTCATCGTATATATGAATGAGACTTCACGCCAAAGGAGGGTTCTGATGTCCGACCTGAAAACGCCGAGCCGCCGATCGTTTATTGCATGGCTGTCTGCGGGCGCGGCAGTGCCAGTGTTGACCGCTTGCGGCAGTGCCCCGGCTGAAGCGAGGAACTTCCCGGTCAAGCTGACCAATGCGCAGTGGCGCGGCAAGCTGACCAAAGCCGAATATTACGTGCTGCGCGAAGCGGGCACAGAACGCCCATTCTCTTCGCCGCTCGACAAGGAGAAGCGCAAAGGCACATTTGTATGTGCGGGCTGCAAAAACCGGCTGTATTCGTCCTCCACCAAATATGACAGCAAGACCGGCTGGCCCAGTTTCTGGAAGCCATTACCCGGCGCCATCGTCACGCAGACCGACTACAAAATCGGTTATCCACGCACCGAAGTGCTATGCGCTGATTGCGGGGGCCATTTGGGGCATGTGTTCAGCGATGGGCCAAAACCAACCGGAAAACGCTATTGCATGAACGGCGTCGCGATGGATTTCATCGCCGCTTAAGCGCTATTTCTCGACCTGCCAGACCTGAAATTCTTCAGGGCCGCCGAAAGTTACAGGCGACAACCAATCGGGCGGATTGCCCGCGATAAGCTGCGCGGCCAATCCGTCCGGATTGGCTTCAGCATAGACTGACGGCTCGACAATATCGGTACACATCACAAGATAATCAGCGCCGTGCTTCGCGGCAATCGCCTGAGCGTTCGCAGGGTCACCGCTGAACGCCAAAATGACATCGCGCATTCCCGCCTCCGCCCGGTGGTGACCCGTCGCGACGACCGCGTGATTGGAGTTGAGCAAGATTGATGGGCCGATATCCAGCGGCGCAAAAATCACGCCCCGCGGCAACGCGCCCAGCTTGGCGGTCTGATCGCGTAGCACGCAGCGCGATTCACCCACTTTGTCTGCCTGCGCGTTGCCCTCTGCAGCAGGCATCACTGATGGAGCAAGCAGCTTGTATAAAGTGACAGGCGTAGCTGGCAGCAGGATCAGAACTATCGCCGCAGCGGACAAAGCCTTGGCGCCCGCGCCTTCCGCCAAACGCAGCCGGCGCAGCAAACGCGTTGCGAGCCAGGCCAGCGGTATCGCGGCAATGACCCCGGCGAGGGCTGTCGAACGCCAGACGAGCAGTGCCAGCACAGTGCCCGCAAGCAGCAGGAGTGTATATTCGGTCCACCAGATGCGGAGCCAGTCACGATTGCGCAAGGCCAAGGTGACGGATGCAGCCAGCGCGATGACCAACTGAGCGAAGCCCGGGATTGCAGGCAGCAGGTCCTGCTCCCACAATGGACGGCCTTCGAGAATGTTGACGTACCAGAAATCGCGCACGACCGGATCAAGTGTCGTAAAAGGCGTTGCCAGACAGTTGGGCGATGACAGTCCGAAGAAGGTCAACCCCGCCGCACCTGCCAGCGCGAACAATCCTGCCAAAGAGAGCAATGGAACCCGGGGAGCTGCGGCAATCGCACCGGTCCCAAGCGCCGTGATCACAAAAAATCCCAGATGCGCTGGCGAAACGGCATCACAATGCTGCGCCAAGTCGCTCACCCCGCGCGCCACCAAAAACAGCACCGCAAGCCCCAGAGCCAGCGCCTGCATATAGGCGGTCAGCCACCAGCGTTCGCTCCGGTCACGAAACCAGCGGAGTGCAAGCACCCCACCAAACGCCGCAACCATGGGCAATATCTCGATCGAGATCGACAGACCCAGTGCCATGGCAAGGCCCGCCGCAGCGCCCCCCTTCCACGGTGCGCGGATGGAAATGCTCCACAAAGCCAGCGCAACAGTGAAAATTTGCCATCCGTGATGGTCCAGCCGCATCGGTTGCAACTGGAACACGACCGGCGCGAGCAATCCAATGCACAGACACGCCAGCCCGGCGACTTGAACGTCGAATTTGCGCCACGCCAAGCGGCCCACAACAAACAAAATCGCACCAAGTGTCAGCAAGGGTACAATTACCAGCGCGGCGGTTTCCGCGGCTGACACACCAAGCAATGGAGTAAGCGCCACAATAACCAGCGCAATCGGAATATCGACTATTCGCGACCAGTGCATCAACGTACCATTCGGCGGATCAATTCGGTATTGATGCAAGTCGAACCAACTCTGGCCAGCGAGCAAGTCGCGAACCTGTACCAATCGCAGCACATCATCGGGGTCAGGGAATTGATTCTGGCTTAGCGATTTGAACCCGACCATCACGAAAATTGTCGATAGCACCAGCCAGGTCAGCGCTATCCGGCGATCGGGACGTTCATTCCCGCGCTGCCTGCGATCAGTTTGCATGGCAGACCGGTTTCACGATGCTGCGCGGAACACTACGCGGCTTCTAAGAAGCCACGTCAGAGTGAAGCTTGCGGCAATAGCAACCAGCTTGGCCGGGCGCGGGTCGATTGCATAGAGATCGGCGGCACCAACAATTGTCGTGGTGAGCGCCAGACCGGCCAGCGCAGAAATCACAAAAAGTACCTTTTGTTTGGTCCGCTGGTGACCTTTTTCCGCAACGGTATCTGTGAAGACCGTGCGGCTTGAGAGGACCCAATGGGCCAATATGCCCAAACTGTACCCGATGGCAGCTGCGGGCGCGGCGGCTATTGAAGCGGACAGCAGCAGCAAGAAGCAGCCGACATCCACTGCCAACGCGCCAACGCTTGCCAGCAAATAGCGTAGCAAACGGATATCGCGCATTTTCAGCAATAGAGCAGTCACTGGCTTGTCACTCCCGTTTCATCACATGGGAGGCATGCTATCCTGCACCGGCTTTCCCCAGAAGCGGCGCAGGATAGCGTCCCCCCAAAGCCCTCAAGCGACTTTTCGACCCTGGTCCCCGGCCGCATTGTCGGGCTTGATCCGTTCGGGCACACCGCGCAGCGAATTCAGCGCGGCGGCCTGATCCTCGGTTATTCCCTTGCTGTCAGTATCGTCCGATGTTTCGCGCGCTGGGATCGCCTTCTCGGCTCCCTCGTCACCCGCCTCGTGATATTCAGCATCTTCGTTGACGCACCATGTGTCATACAGGCGCTTGCCCGCGACGATGTTCTCAGTCGTCAGCATAGCGGTCATCATCGCGTGATCCTGATTGTTGTAGCGGTGCATGCCGTTGCGGCCGACCAGGTGCAGCGTCGGGAATTTCTCTTCCAATTCGGCGCGCATCGCTTCGACATTTGCCGCATAATCTTCGTCATAGACCGGGTAGGCTTTTTCCTGACGCACGACCGCGCCACCAACCACGTCTTTCGGATCACACAGACCGAGTATTTCCATCTCTTGTTTGGCGAGTTCGATCAGATCATCATCATCCGATGCCCACAAACCGTCGCCTTCAAAGCAGAAATATTCGAGCCCAACACAGGCCACGTCCTCGTCAGGGACCATCTCGGGCGACCAGCTGCGGAAGTTCTGCACGCGGCCAACCTGCACCTTGTCATCATGGATATAGATCCAGTTGTCGGGGAAAAGGTCCTCCGATTTGATTTTCAGAGCTACCGTCAGGAAGTCGCGATATTTGAGGTTCGATGCATTGAGCGTCGTGTCAGGTAGAGGGTGCAACCGAGCCGCCAGTTCGCGCATCGGCGCGGAACTGATTGCGTCTTTGGCTTTGATCACAATCTTGCCGCCATCCTTGCTGGTCGCGCTCATGCGCCACCCGCCATTGCCATCACTGGCGAGCTGCTCAAGCCCGTGCCCCATCACGATCGTACCGCCAGCCGCGATAATCTTGTCGCGCGCAGCGTCCCACATCATACCGGGACCGAGGCGCGGGTAACGAAAGGTCTCAAGCAATGTCTTGGCCGCCTGGCCATCATTGGGTTTCTTGTTCAATCCCATCGAGCGCTTCAAGCCATCGACAACCGCACTCCATAGCGACAGGCCTTTGATCCGCTGGGCGGCCCAATCGGCGCTCATTTCGTCGCATGGCATGCCCCAAACCTTCTCGGTGTAGGTCTTGAAAAAGATCGAATAAAGTTTCTTGCCGAACTGGTTGGTAGTCCAGTCTTCAAAGCTCTTCACTTCGGCGATCGGGAACAGCTTGTAACGCAGATAGCTGACCATACAGGCCGTCGAGCGAAGGATACCCAGATTGTGTAGCGCTTCGAATGCACGCAGCGGATAGCTGTAGAATTTGCCTTCATAATAGATGCGGCTCATCCGCGGGCGCTGGATGAAGTCGTCAGGAAGGATTTCATTCCACAGATCGACAACCTGCTGGCTCTTTGAAAAGAAGCGGTGCCCGCCAATGTCGAAGCGGTAGCCTTCATGCTCGACCGTTCGGCTGATGCCGCCAACATAGGTTTCGTCTTTTTCGATAATTGCGACCGTCTTGCCCTGCTTGGTCAGCAAATATCCTGCGGTCAGACCTGCTGGACCTGCCCCGATGATGGCGACATCGACGTTAAGATCCTTGGCTGCAGTGTCAGTCATAAATACCCCCGAGTGAATGTATGATCCGGAGGTGAAGGAAAATGGTTAGGAGATGGTTAACGCGCCCGCTGAAACTTGGCCCGCAACGCGCCTATTGGCCGATTGCTCCAGCTGTCGGCGGCGGACATGCTCGGGCTATTTTACTGCCCAATTTGCTCCGTAGATTCAGATCGCGGATCAACAATGCGAGATTGGCGAGTGAGAATGTGGTGTCGAATACGAGGCCATAAACACCGTCTTTTCTCCACCTTACGCGTGCTTCAATCTCCGGCATTCCAGGCGCTTCGATACGGATCAACTGGTCGATCGAAAGCTTACTGCTGCAGTGAACATTTCCGCCTTGGCGCGAGAGATTGGCGAGATTAGCCTTCAGCCGCATCCCATGGGCCTGAAGGGTCACAGGAAGTTTGAGATCAAAGCGCAAATCACGTTTGGGATAGTCGCTCAGCCCCATCACAATCGCGTCAACCTCGATTGGGGTATGAAACTCGAACCCTGCTTCACCGTCACGCTGCCAGACCATGCTGGCCGGATAGCAATCGCCCGATTGCAGTTCGATCGCGATCCGGTCGCACTTGTTTATCGGATGGAAGCTGCGGATACTGAAGCCAGTGGCAGAGATATCGCGCACCACGCACAGGAATTGCTGGTCATCAATGATCAGCTTTGCGGTACGGATAAGCAAAGTGAAGCGCGGCGCCGCGCGCGGCTCCACGTCTATCGACATTTCCGGACCTTGCGGCATTTCCGGGCTGCTTTTCATCACTTCTCCCAGTTCAACCCCCGCCTGATAGCAAGAGGCGGTGTGCAAAGGGTTAAGGCGGATTGGCTGCCATCCGCCTAGCTGCGGAATAGGGAGAGCTACGTAGGGAGCGGCTTTGCGTGTCGGTCGGTGGTACGGGTGACTGGACTCGAACCAGCACGATCAATGATCAGGGGATTTTAAGTCCCCGGCGTCTACCATTCCGCCACACCCGCATCATCCGATCCGCATAGGACGACAAGCGCCCTAACCGCAATTGCGGAAAAGGCAAATGTCTGATTGTCGAAGGGTTCCCTGCGTTAGGGAAAGGATGTCTTGGCTGGGATTTAGGACGCCGGATTTAAGCGTTCACGCATTTCTTTGCCCGGCTTGAAATAGGGCACACGTTTCGCAGGAACTTGGACGGTTTCACCCGTGCGCGGATTACGTCCGGTGCGCGCTTCGCGTTCACGGGTCGAGAACGCGCCGAAGCCGCGTAGTTCCACACGGCCGCCCTCAGCCAGGCGTTTGGTAATTTCGTCAAAGAAAATGTCGACGACCTGCTCGACCTCCTCCGCGCGAAGATCGGGATTGTCCTTAGCCAAGGCCTGCAAAAGTTCTGACCGTATCATCGTATCTCCCTTGCTTCCCCTGTCCGTCTCGATGGACGAAGCGTGCAGCAAGCTCTGTTAGTCCCCGTACGGGGGTCGGCGCGACCCTGCCGTTCATGTGGCAGAAATATCGCAATCACGCAATCCGCGGATTGCTTAGCAGATCAAAATTCTCGACGAACTGCTTCCCGTGGGCGGGGTATGACACCTCTAGGCAGTTTCCAACAATTCCGCTGGCTTGATGCCCAATCGCTCCATCCTCGCGCGGATTTCAGGCCATTCTTCGGAAACAAACTGATCGCGTTCGGTCGTACGCAGCCTCTCTGCTGCGCCGCTGACCACATACATACCAACCCCGCGCTGCACCTCGACTAACCCGTCGGTCTGGAACTGCTGATACGCCTTTGCGACTGTCAGCGGATTTGCGCCCTGCTCGGCCGCGAAGGCGCGGACCGATGGCAGCATTGCACCCTCTGCATAATCACCCTCGATAATCGCCGCTGCGATTTGATCGCGCAGCTTCAAATAGACGGGGCGGGATTGTTGGGTCATGCCGAATTCCTAGGGGGTTTCCTCAAAGCAGGTGCATCAGTGCCATAATACACTGCGCCGCGTCAAGTTCCCGAAAACTCGGAGAAGGCGCAGGAAATTCCAGTTTCGCGAGAAACTAACGCTTCACATGCCCGATTTGGACGCTAGTGTGCCCGCCATTCGGCCCAACGGGAGTGGGCAACAAATTTGAGGGGGGCTTACGCCCATGCATGAGTTTATTTTCACGTTCGATTCGCTGTTCGAGCTGTGGGCTTTCTGGATCGCAGTTGTCGCGCTGGCAGCCTTTCTCTTAGGCGGCACGTATATCGTGACCCGGCCTCAATCCGAATTTGCGGGTCATCCAAAGGGGCTGTTCTTGCTGTTCCTTGCCGAGATGTGGGAGCGCTTCTCCTATTACGGCATGCGGGCACTGCTGATTTTCTATCTCGTGCAGCATTGGGCCTTCTCGGACGGCGATGCCTCGATCATTTACGGCGCCTACACTGCGCTGGTATACATTACTCCCGTTGTCGGCGGATATCTGGCTGATCGTTATCTGGGGCAGCGCAAAGCCGTTCTGTTTGGTGCCGTCCTACTTACCTTTGGCCACTTCTTCATGGCGTTTGAAGGTACCGGTGGCCAGGATGATCCGACCATCAACGTATTCTGGGCGGCGCTCGCACTTATTATCGTAGGTTCGGGCTTCCTAAAAGCCAATATCTCGGTCATTGTTGGTCAGCTTTATTCGCGCACCGATATCCGCCGCGACCCCGCTTACACCATCTTCTACATGGGCATTAACGTCGGTGCGGCAACAGCATCGATCATCTGCGGTTTCTTGGGTCAGACTTATGGCTGGGAATACGGCTTTGGCCTCGCCGGCGTCGGCATGCTGATCGGTCTGGTCTTCTTTGTCTTGGGCAAACCATTGCTTCTCGGCAAAGGTGAGCCCAAGGATCCTGCAAAGCTCACAGGCGGCAAGGAATGGGGCATCTACGGTGCTGGCCTTGCTATGGTTGCGCTGTGCTGGGCCGCAATCCAGTATCAGGAACTTGTCGGATATGTTTTGGGCGCCTTCGGTGGCGGTCTCGTCTTGTATGTCTTGTTCACCGCAGTCACCAAGCTCGTCCCAGAGGAACGCGACCGAATCTTTGCAGCGATGTTCCTGATCCTGACTTCGATCGTATTCTGGGCCTTGTTTGAACAGGCAGGCTCATCCCTTAACCTATTCACAGATCGCTATGTCGATACTGCAGGCGTGAACGCATCAATGTTCCAGTCCATCAACGCGATCTACATCGTGCTGCTTGCACCGGTGTTCGCGATGATGTGGCAGAGCCTTGCGCGCAGTGGCAAAGAGCCATCTACGCCGATGAAATTCGGTTTAGCGATTGTGCAGGTGGGCCTAGGCTTCTTGGTCCTCGTCTGGGGTTCCGAAGGTGCAGGCGCAGGTGTTCCAACGCCGGTGATTTTCATTTTCTTGATCTATCTGCTGCACACGACCGGCGAATTGTGCCTAAGCCCAGTTGGCCTGAGCGCTATGAACCGCTTGGCGCCTGCTCATATGGCGTCGCTCATAATGGGTACATGGTTCTTCGCATCCGCGCTGGGTAACTTTGCCGCAGGATTGATTGCTCGGGCGACCGGCGGCGAAGGTGTCGGCGAAGAAGCCGGCAAACAGGTCGTCCTAGATGTGTATTGGACGGTTGGCCTTTACGCGGTCGGCATCGGTGTTGCAGCGATGGTGGTCAGCCCACTGATCAAGAAGCTTATGCACCTTGATACGCTGAAGGATGATACGCTTGAGGGTGCAGCCGAAGCTGGACTTGAAGCGCAAGGCGGCGGCGTTCACCCTGCGACAAAGAGCTGATTTGATAAGTGGAGACTAAAGCTGATGCGCTACCGTGCCTTAACCGTTTTGGGGGGCGCGGTAGCGCTCGCTGCATGTTCCGCCTCCGGTCAATCGAAACCGGCTAGCGTGTCCAATACGCCCGCGTCGGCGGAAGCAGCCGAGACACCCTACGCCTCGACGTACACTCCCTATCCGGGCGCGCCGACAGCATTGGTCGGCGCAACGATTTACGATGGCGCTGGCGGCCGGATTGATGGCGGCACCGTGCTGTTCGCGGACGGCAAGATTGTCGGGGTTGGTGGTAGCGAGCTGGCCATCCCATCGGGCTACACGCGGATCGATGGCACCGGAAAATTCGTGACGCCCGGCATTATCGATATTCATAGCCATCTGGGCAATTATCCCAGCCCGTCAGTCCAAGCGCATTCGGACGGTAATGAGGCAACCAGCCCGACCACCCCTGATGTCTGGGCCGAACATTCGGTCTGGCCGCAAGACCCTGGCTTCAGCCGCGCGATGGCAAATGGCGGAATCACAGCGCTACAAATCCTGCCGGGTTCGGCCAACCTGATGGGTGGGCGCACAGCGACCCTGAAAAACGTGCCCAGCAGGACCGTGCAAGGCATGAAGTTTCCTGGTGCGCCCTACGGAATGAAAATGGCCTGCGGGGAGAACCCCAAGCGCGTATATGGCGGCCGAGGCCGGATGCCATCGACCCGAATGGGCAACTTCGCGGTCAACCGCCAGACATGGCTTGATGCCAAAGAATATGCCGAAGGCGATCGGGACAAGCGTAACCTCGCCAAGGAAACTCTCGCGGGCGTGCTTGATGGAGATATCCTGATTCACAACCACTGTTACCGCGCCGACGAAATGGCTCTCGTGCTCGATATGGGCAAAGAGTTCGGCTATAAAGTCAGCGCGTTCCACCATGCGGTTGAGGCTTACAAAATTGGCGATCTGCTGAAAGAGGCAGGGACTTGCTCTGCCATCTGGGCTGACTGGTACGGCTTCAAAATGGAAAGCTATGACGGCATCCCGGAAAACGCCGCATTGCTGCAGAATGCCGATGCCTGTGTCGTCATCCATTCGGACGACGAGAACGGCATCCAGCGGCTCAACCAAGAAGCCTCCAAGGCGCAAGCTGCGGGCAAGCGCATGGGGATCGATATTCCCGATGCGACGGTTATTTCTTGGCTCACTCTGAACGCTGCGAAAGCGATGGGCATCGACGATATGACGGGTAGTTTGGAAAGCGGTAAAATGGCAGACGTCGTACTGTGGAACGGCGATCCGTTGAGTGTGTATTCGCGGCCGGAGAAAGTCTGGATCGATGGCGCGATGCTTTATGATGCGAATGATCCCAAGCGCAGGCCAGTGAGCGATTTCGAGCTCGGCCAGCCCGGTGAAGGAGATGTGAAATGAAGCGTCTTTTCACACTCGCAGCCGCATGTTCAGCGCTCGCCTTCACTGCGTCCGTCGCAGCCCAGGATGTGACAATCATCAACGCCAAATTGGCCATCGGTGACGGAAGCGAGCCGATCAATGGCGGCGTGATACGCATTCGCGGCGGCACCATCGTTTTAGTAGATTCCGGGGACGGTGAGACGCTTGGCAGCAGTGATGATTATCTAGACGTCTCCAGACGCGACGCTTCGGGCCAGCCTTTGGTAATTAGCGTGCCTGTTATTGACGCGAAAGGTGCTTGGGTCACCCCTGGCATCTTCGCAGCCGTGACCGATATCGGCGTGTTCGATGTCAGCGGGGTCAGGAACAGCAATGATGGAGGCGCGAGCGATTCGCGCTTCAGCGCCGCATTGGATATCAGCCAAGCCATTAATCCCGCCTCAGAGCATATCGCGGTCAGCCGCGCTGGCGGCGTAACCCGAGCGACAGTGGCGCATGCTCCCGGCGATTCGATCTTTGCCGGACAAGGCGCAACGATTGATCTGGGCGTCGATCCCGAGCCGATCACGCAGGCCCGCTCGTTCCAAATGGTAGTGCTGGGCGAACGCGGTGCGCGTATCGCAGGCGGTGGTCGGACTGCGTCCAACCTGGAGCTTCGCAACGCCATGGCTGAGGCACAAGCCTATGTTGCAGGTGCTTGGGAGGGCGAAGATGCATTGCTGACACGCCCTGACGTCCAATCACTGGTACCCGTCATTTCGGGTAAGCAGAAACTATATATCCATGCCGAGCGGGCATCGGATATCCGCAAGGTCATTGCACTGAAGCAGGAATTTCCAAAGCTCGACATCGTCCTTTTGGGCGCGAGCGAGGGCTGGCTGGCGGCGAATGCGCTCGCCGCATCGGGTATCCCGGTGATTGCCGATCCGCTCGACGATCTGCCTTCCAGCTTTGAGCAACTTGCAGCGACGCAAAGCAATGTCGGGCGTATGAGACAGGCAGGCGTGAAAGTGGCAATCGGCGGCATCGGCGCATTCGAACAGCCGCGCAATCTGACGCAATATGCAGGCAATCTGGTGGCGCTCAGCAAAGTGCCGCGCGCCAGCGGTCTGACGTGGGGGCAAGCCTTCGCCTCGATCACGTCCATCCCAGCGGAAATTAGCGGGTTGGGCGGCAAAGCAGGCATATTGCAAGCCGGTGCGATGGGCGATGTCGTGATGTGGGATGGCGATCCTCTGGAACTGTCATCAAATCCTACACGGGTCTTCATCGATGGGATCGAGCAGCCGCTGAGCAACCACCAGACACGCCTCCGTGACCGGTATCGTGATCTGGACGAAAGCGATCTGCCCAAGGCCTATGATTGGTAAGCAACGATACTCGGGGTTCGTGATGCACACGATATACGCCGTAGCGTTGAGCGCTGCGATACTCTGCGCTGTGCCAACACAGGCGCAGAATACCGAGACCGAGGCGGAAGAAATTGTCGATCCGGAACGCGGTGCTGCTTGGCATAATGCGCAGCAGGCTGCATTGGCCGAGCGTACCTACAAGGATGGCTGGCGCTGGGTCGAGGGCGGCCTGTTATGGCGCAACGTCAAAGGCAACCGGACCGGCGCACGTGCAACGGTGAGGGACACGGTCACGCTGCATTATGCGGGCACTTTCGTCGACGGGACGACGTTCGACAGTTCCTATGATCGGGGCCAGCCCGCCACATTCCCGCTGAGACGCCTCATTAAGGCCTGGCAGTTGGCCGTTCCACAAATGACTGTCGGCGATACAATCGAAATCGCAGCGCCTGCCTCGATTGCCTATGGCGCACGCGGCGGTAACGGAATCCCCGGCGGCGCGACACTGCTTTTTACAATCGAATTGCTGGCGATACAGTAGCCCTCCTATCCAGGAGACCTCCAATTGCGCGGCGGGTCATCTGGATCGAACAGATGCTGTGCACTCCATGTACCGATGGCAGCCAGAACCGGGCTCAGAGCCTTACCGGATTCAGTGAGAATATAGGCAGCCCGCTTGGCGTCAGGCGGATCGCGAAACAACAGGCCAGCGTCTATCATCAACGCCAACCGGGAAGACAATGCTGCACGGCTGATCGGCAAACGGTTTTTCAAGTCTTCGAACTGCGATACACCCAAAAAAGTCTCACGCAAGATTAGCAAAACCCAGCGATCGCCCACGACGCGGGAGGCGCGACCAATCGGGCACGGAGAACGGGAGGCTTCGTAACGCTTCATCAGTCTGCTTATCAGACTTGTGCCACGGGAGGGCAAGTGCCATATAGTCTGCATTGCAGACTTAAAGGAATAAGCCATGGCTGCCTCGCGTTTTGATTCTCCCGAAGCCTCCATCGCCTATATGAAAGAGGTTGCGGTTAAGCGCTCCGGCTTCTCCAACTGGCTTGATGTCGAGCCCATTAAAGTGTGGGAAGGCGAATCCGAGCTGCTCCTGGCGCTTAGACCGGACATGACCCAGCATCACGGCTTCGCCCATGGTGCCATTGTCGGTTTGATGGCGGACAATGCCTGCGCATGGGCGGCGGCCAGCGCGGTTGGAGATGTAGTCACCGGATCGTACACGATCAGTTTTCTGGCACCCGCGATTGGAACAAGACTGCGCTCTAAAGGCACGGTGATAAAGGCGGGCAAGCGCCAGGTCGTCGTAAGGGCAGAGGTTTGGGCCGAGGATGATGGCGGTGCATCGAAACTCGTGGCCTGCGCACAAGGAACGATCGTACCGAAAGGGCAGATTGAGCAAAAGCGCTAGCGCCCTTTGGTTATGACCAACTCTTATTGAGCTGTATGACGAGCCGTCTCACGGTGTAGCTGTGTTTTGGCAAACGCCCAGCTCTTCGGGATCGATGCCGGTATCCGATGACGGAGCTGCGATGCTGCCACTGCCACATCGTGCGTCTGAGTAACACAACTCAGCGTCGCGACTGGATCGTTTAGCTAGTGCATTGAACTTTTGCCATTGCGGCCCGTTAAGCCGTTTGATTTCCGCACACAGATATTCCCGGCGATTCTGGTCGATCTCCGTCTGTGGACTGCTCAGCGATGGTGCAATCTCATCAATTTTTCGATCATACGGGTCTTTAAACTCGTAGACTTTGGAAATTGTGGGGCGGCGAAACTCTGTGATCTTTCGCGCACACTCGGCAGCTTCACTTCCAACTGTCGCTCCTTCGCCTCGGCTTTGTATATCAGCGACACAGCCAGGATACTTTGCCTCCAATGCGCACGCAAAATTGGGACGAGGCCCAAGATTTGTCTCTGCCCAGGCCGCGAACTCTGGAGGCGGCGCCATCGTGCATGCTGGCATTTCATCCTCTGCCGCTACTGCTGGCGTTGAGGGTGATGGTGTAGGTGTAGGTGCCAGATCAGGCACAGGCGAAGAAGGCGTATCGGAATCGGCTTCTCCTGTATCCCGGTTGCCAGCGCCCGTTGGATCCGTGGCTCGGGCTTCGCCAAAGTCTTCATCGGACGATTCTTTGCCCGATTGCTCTTCTTCAGAGGCTCCACCGCCATTGCTTTTCCCGCCATTGGGAAAGAACTCTACTGCCGCAAAACTTGCCATGCTCCCAATCAGAGTGGTCCCCAATGCAGCAGTCAGCAGCTTGCGTTGACCGGCCTCTCGAATAGTAATCAGCTGAGCCATGTCGAGCAGCCAAATAAGCCCTGCCAACCCAAATATAGCCAAACAAATCCATCTGAAGGCTTCGAGAAATTCCACTGCCCCTCCTCTGCATTTAGTTGGGGCGGTCTATCACAAGAATTTAAAAAGGCGAATGGACTATTTCCCCTTGAAATCGGCCTCGCGCTTTTCGAGCAATGCGTCGATACCCTCCATATGATCCTCGGTATGATGCATTAGCGCCTGCGTATTGGCGGCAAGCTCCAGCGCGGTGTCATATGTAATCGAACGCCCTTGTCGCAGCAGGTTCTTGGTCTGACGCAACGCGTGTGGCGGCATCTTGGCGATTTTCGCTGCAAGCGCTTCAGCTTCCGCTATCAGAGTATCGCCCTGAACCACGCGGCTCACCAATCCCCACTCGCAGGCCTTGGCCGCATCGATCACATCGCCGGTATAGAACAGCTCCGCCGCGCGTGCTTCACCAATAACACGCGGCAAAATCCATGTGCCGCCGTCTCCGGGAATAATGCCGAGCTTGAGGAACGTGACGCCGAACTTGGCCCGGTCCGATGCAATCCGCATATCTGCGAGACACGCCAAATCGCAGCCAAGTCCTATGGCCGCGCCATTGACGGCAGCAATCAATGGGACTTTCAAACCATAGAGCGCGCGCAGGATCAGATGGATATTGGTGCGATAGCCATCGGCGATGTCGACCGGATTCCCGCCGAAATTGCCGGTCCGCTCACGCATCGCTTTCACATCACCGCCAGCGGAAAATGCCTTCCCCGCACCCGTGACAATAACACAGCGCACATCCGGATCGGCATTGATAGCATCGCAGGCGGCAACGAAGTCGCGTCCGTCTCCGTCAGCACCAAGGGCGTTCATTGCCTCGGGTCGATTGAGCGTGAGCGTTGTAACGTGGTCGGTTTTTGAGACAGTCAGAAGAGACATGCTGGTGTCCTATTCTCTCGCAGATTGTGGCAGGGATAGGTCGGCATCGATTTCGGTTAGCCACACATATTGTGCCGATTGCGGTGCGGGATCGAAGATCAAATCATGTCCTGCACCATCGAATGACTGGAACAAACCATTGGGTGCCATATCCGCCAGAGTCTCGCCATGAACAGAGGGGATCATCGTATCCGCCGAGCCGTGCTGGACCAGTACGGGCGCGTCTATCTTTGCCATCTTCGCTGTGTTGTCGAACTGGTCGCGGACCAGCAAATGCACGGGAACCCACGGCAAAGCCGCACTCGCCACATCCGGCACGCTGGTGAAAGGCGCGACTAGAATAAGTGCTTTAGGCTGTATCTCGGTCGCCATCTGCGTGGCGGTCCCGCCACCAATCGAATTGCCGATCAGGATGGTTTGATCTTGTTGAACGCCACGCGCCTCCAGGAACGCTAGAGCTGCACGGCCATCTTGATAAAAGCCTGCTTCTGAAGGCTCGCCCGCATTGCCGCCATAACCACGGTACTCGACCAGCAGCAAGCCATATCCTTTCTGGCCAAGACGCGATGTTGCTGCGGCGCTACCCAGCAAAGTCCCACCATTCCCGTGAAAATAGACTGCCGTCGGCCGGCCTTCGTCGGCAGGTTTGTAAAATGACCTGAGCGTCAAACCATCAGCCGTTTCCAGAGCGACTTCTTCAAACCCCGCAGGCAGCGGAACCACATCTTGGGGCGCGGGATAGATCATCCGGCCTTGCTGGAAATATAGCAGCGCCGCCACCGCCAAATAGGCAATGACCGCAACCGAAACCGCACCAATCAACCAGCGCATTATACCGGCGCCATATCAAGCCAACGGCCGTAATTGCGGATGGTTACTAGCCAATTCTCAGGCCAATCTGGAAAGTGGCTTTCGTGGAAGCCTTGCCCTTCAGAATAGATGCGCGGCCAATCGACACCCCAATCATCTTCGTCAATCGGTAGGTCATCCATGGCCCAAGTCTACGCCCGCGCTTCTTCGATCCCGGCGCTGTTGTGGCGCAACGCCTTGAGGACGGTTTCGACAATGTCCGGCGCATTCAGCCCAGCTTGGTCATATTGCTTGTGCGGCGCGTCCTGATCCTGGAACATGTCGGGCAGACGCATCGTACGGATTTTCAGGCCCGCGTCGGTCAAACCATTGTCGCTGGCAAAAGTCAGAACGTGCGCGCCCAGGCCGCCAATCGCGGCTTCCTCGATCGTGATCACCGCTTCATGCGTACGCATCAATCGTTCGATCAGAACGGTATCGAGCGGCTTGGCAAAGCGCAGGTCGGCAACGGTAGTGGAAAGTCCCTTGGCCTCCAGCTCATCGGCCGCCTTCAGGCTTTCAGCAAGACGCGTGCCCAAAGATAAGAGCGCAACCTTGTTGCCTTCACGAAGGACGCGGCCTTTGCCGATTTCCAGCTTCTCGAGCTCCTCCGGAATCGGGACGCCGGTGCCAACACCGCGCGGATAGCGGAAGGCTATCGGGCCATCATCATACTCCGCTGCGGTATAAGTCATGTGCGCGAGCTCGGCTTCGTCAGCCGCGGCCATCACCACGAAATTGGGAAGCGTGGCGAGATAGGTCACATCGAAGGAACCGGCATGGGTTGCGCCATCGGCACCGACCAAGCCTGCGCGGTCGATTGCGAAGCGCACCGGCAGATTCTGGATCGCGACATCATGCACAATCTGGTCGTAAGCGCGCTGGAGGAAAGTCGAATAGATCGCCGCGAATGGCCGCATACCCTGCGCTGCCAGACCGGCGGCGAAGGTGACGCCGTGTTGTTCGGCAATGCCGACGTCGAATGCCCTGTCCGGATGCGCCTGCGCAAATTTATCGACTCCAGTTCCGGAAGGCATCGCGGCGGTAATTGCACAAATTTTCGGGTCGGTTTCTGCCAGTTTCGCCAGCGTCTCGCCGAATACATTCTGATAGTTTGGTGGTCCGCCGCCTGGGCCCTTGTCCTGTTTCCCGCTGACCACATCGAATTTGGCGACGCCGTGATATTTGTCCGCGCTATTCTCGGCGGGAGCGTAGCCTTTGCCCTTCACTGTGCGGACATGGATCAGGATTGGGCCCTCTTCGGCATCACGGACATTTTCCAGAACCGGAATCAAATGCTCGAGATTGTGCCCGTCAATCGGGCCGACATAGTAGAAGCCAAGCTCTTCAAACAGTGTTCCGCCAGTCACCATCCCGCGGGTGTGGCTTTCGACTGTACCCAGCGATTTGTGAACCCGGCGGCTAAGCTTTGCGGTCATTTTCGATGCCAGACTACGCAGACCGAGATATTCGCTGGAGGAGATCAGCCGCGCAAGATAGCCGGACAGACCGCCAACGGGAGGCGCAATCGACATGTCATTATCATTGAGGATGACCACGAGCCGATTGCCAGCCTGCTCGGCATTATTCATCGCTTCATAGGCCATGCCCGCGCTCATCGCGCCGTCGCCGATGACGGCAATGCCGCGCCCGGGCTTGTCATTCAGCTTATTGGCAACTGCGAAACCCAAGCCGGCCGAAATCGATGTCGAACTATGCGCTGCCCCGAACGGATCAAATTCGCTCTCGCTACGCTTGGTGAAACCCGAAAGACCACCGCCTTGCCGCAAAGTACGGATGCGGTCGCGCCGCCCGGTCAGAATCTTGTGCGGGTAGCATTGGTGGCCAACATCCCAAATCAGCCGGTCTTCGGGCGTGTTGAAGACATAGTGGATCGCCACTGTCAGCTCGACCACTCCGAGGCCCGAGCCTAAATGCCCGCCAGTAGAGCCAACCGCAGATATCATCTCATTGCGAAGCTCGTCAGAAAGCTGCCGAAGCTGCTCCGGTTTCAGTTTTCTGAGGTCTGTGGGAGTATCGACGGTATCGAGTAGCGGTGTGTCAGGTCGTGAAGTCATGCACTAAGCTCTACACCGACAAATCGAAACTGTCGATGAACGCTTTATCTATAAAAAAGCACGGCTGGGCGTCAGCTGCAGCTGGCGCAAATCCCCCGAATTTCGATAATCGGACGCCGGGTGCTAAAGTTTGCACTCTTTGCCACGCCGCGCACTTTGCTCGAGATATCGTCATTGTCGATATGCGTCGCTTCGCCGCATTCGTCGCAGACCAAGAAAATACAGTCATGTGTGCATCCCGGGTGGCTGTTCGCCAGATAGGCATTGGAGCTTTCCACCCGCAACGCGAGATTGTTGCTCACAAACAGGTCGAGGATCCGGTACACGCTGTTGGGCGCAACCCGTTTGCCGCGCTTGGCGGAAAGGTTGTCGGCGATGTCATAGGCAGAAGCAGGGCGGTCGTGCCGCGCCAACTCTTCGAAAACATCGGACCGCATGCTCGTCCATTGCTCGCCTGAAGCGACTAGCGATTCGCGGGCAGCATCAATCAGGCTCTCGCCAGAATGCTCGTGATGGGTATGTGCGTGCGTTGCCATACTGCCAACATAGCGATCAACCGCCGGAGTTTCCACTCTGCGACGAGCCAGCGATCAGTTGCGAACGAATTTTGCCCGGTAATGCGACGGATAAAGCCGTTTCAGCGCCGCCACTTTGGGCTTGTCCCACCGGCGGATATATCCGTGATTAGGGTTCCGGATCATGAAGTCCTGATGATAATCTTCCGCGTCGTAGAACGTTTTATACCGCTCGACCTTGGTCACAATGGGACTGGACCATTTACCGGAGGCTTCCATCTGCCGGAGATAGGCTGAGGCGACTTTGCGCTGCTCCGCATTCACAGGAACCAGCGCCGCGCGGTATTGGCTGCCGCGATCCGGGCCTTGCCGATTATAAAGCGTTGGATCGGCCACCACAGAGAAGAAAATCCGGAGCAATTCGTCATAGCGAACCACTTTCGGATCGTAGACAACACGTACGACTTCGGCATGGCCGGTGACGCCGGTGTTAGTCTGTTCATACGTTGCGGTCGCTGCATTGCCCCCATGATAACCGGACACCGCGCTCTTCACGCCTTTGACATGACTGAACACGCCTTCGACACCCCAAAAGCACCCACCTGCAAAGATTGCAGTCTTCAGGCCAACACCTTCATTGGCGAAACGCTTCGCTGCTGGTGCGGAAACGACATTCTCCGCTGCTAATGCAGGATAGCCGCAGCCAGAGAGTGCCAGTGCGGCAGCCGCCAGTGGGAGGAATGCGCGCTTCACGAGAATGTCGTCGCAACCGCTTCAGGAAGCACTTGGCTGCCGAGCTCGGGACTGATCTGGAATGCGACAATCAACACGCCAACAAAAAAACCGATGGCGAAATTGCGCGGCATGTCTGTGTTAAAAATGCTCATGGCGAATATCTTTCTCGAATCTCGAGAGCGCCTATTACTCACCGGCTCTTTCAGTCCGGTGAACGCTCCGTTGTTGTAAGGAGGTTCGTTCGAAACGCCGAAAAGGTTTCAGAATGTTTGTTTTGGCCTCAAAAGCCAGCGTTCGCCCAAGCTTACGCGAGGCAGCCAAGGCAAGCGGATGCATTCGGTCCGGCGGTTGAGGGGCGAAACAAACTAATGCCTAAAGTGGCGCATTCCGGTGAAAACCATCGCCAGGCCCGCTTCATTCGCGGCGTCAATTACTTCATCATCGCGCATGGAACCGCCCGGTTGGATAATCGCAGTTGCACCCGCCTCTGCGGCAGCAAGCAATCCGTCGGCGAATGGGAAGAAGGCGTCTGATGCCACAGCGCTACCGACAGCACGACTTTGATCCCAGGCGTATTTCTCCGCAGCCTCAGCAGCTTTCATCGCGGCAATACGCGAACTGTCGCGTCGGTTCATCTGGCCTGCGCCGATGCCAGCCGTTGCACCATCCTTGGCATAAACAATCGCGTTCGATTTGACGTGACGCGCGACCGTCCACGCGAATAGGCAGTCTTTCAGCTCCTGCTCGGTTGGTTGTCGTTCGGTCACAACTTTCAGATCATCATCGCTGATCGCGCCATTGTCTCGCGATTGGACGAGCAAGCCGCCGGTGATCGGCTTGACCGAAAGCCCGCTACGACGAGGGTCCGGCAGGTCGCCGGTCACGAGCAGGCGCAAATTCTTCTTCTTGGCAAAGGCGGCGCGTGCTTCGTCGCTGACTGATGGAGCAATTACGACTTCTGTGAAAATTTTGCAGATCGCTTCTGCAGTTGGTCCGTCGAGCGGTACATTGACCGCTACGATGCCGCCGAACGCTGACACGCTGTCGCACGCCAGTGCTTCTTCCCATGCCTCAAGCAAGCTGCCGCGCTGCGCCACCCCGCACGGGTTGGCGTGCTTCACGATCACGACCGCAGGATCTCCCCCTGCGAATTCGGCGCAAAGCTCCAACGCTGCGTCCGCATCATTGTAATTGTTATAACTCAGCTCTTTGCCTTGGAGCTGTTCAGCCTGCGCGATGCCTTTCGCGGCAGGGCCGACAGGCGTATAGAGCGCCGCCTTTTGGTGCGGATTCTCCCCATAACGGAGTGCAACCGGTTCTTTTCCGTTTACCGCCAGCATATCCGGGAAAAACTGGCCTTGGTCGGCAAAGGCAAACCACTGACTAATCATCGAATCATAGGCAGCTGTGGCGCCGAATGCTTTCGCAGCCATCTTCTTGCGAAATGCCAGCGAGGTCGCGCCGTCGCTGGCTTCGAGCTCATTGGTCAAAGTGCCGTAATCGGCCGGATCAGTAACAATCGTTACAAACGCATGGTTCTTCGCCGCCGAGCGGACCATGCTGGGCCCGCCAATATCGATATTCTCGATGATCTCGGGCCGATCTGCACCGCGCATCACGGTTGCTTCAAACGGGTAGAGATTCACCACAACCAGATCGATTGCACCGATTGCGTGCTGTTCCATCGCCGCGAAATGCTCGGGATTATCGCGCACCGCAAGCAAGCCGCCATGCACCATCGGATGAAGGGTTTTGACCCGGCCATCCATCATCTCGGGGAAGCCGGTGAGGTCGGACACGTCTTTGACGTCCAGCCCGGCGTCGCGAAGTGCCTTTGCAGTACCGCCAGTCGACACGAGTTCCACGCCCCTTGCAGCCAGACTGTGGCCCAGTTCTACCAAACCGCTTTTGTCGGACACTGACAGCAGGGCCCGTTTGATGGTCACATCAGTCATTGTGCGAGTTTATCCCATTTTCTTGAGCAGCCACGAGAAACGTCCCCCGCCGCGCGATGTCATGCCTTGAATTACCAATTGCTGGATCGGTTGCGGACGCCCGCCCCCATCGACCCACATGCTTTCCTCAATCGAAAGGTCGCCGCCATCGTCTCCCGACGCGAGGCGGAACTGCCAGTACGTGCCATCGGGCAAAGCCAGTCCGGCGCCTTTTTTATCTTCCGATAGACCCAGCTCAATGCCAGGCCCAATATGAAAGCGAATGGCAAAGCCGATCTTGCCGCGTTTACCCTTTTTGCCAACCGGAACCAGCAGATCTTCGCCGCGCAGCTCGCTACCGTCTTCGCGCATGATCAGCATCCGCCGATGAGTCAGGCCGAAGCGGGCCGCATAGCCATCATGGCTGGCCTCGATCCGGGTGGCGAGCCCTTGATCCACCTTCATTGTCTTGCGGTCGACTTCGACCTCGCTAACACCTGCGCCCAACTTTCCGTTGATATGAACAGCGGTGGAATTCGCATCATCAAGTGTCAGAGTGGAATGTGCCGCAGTGGCGCGCAGACCTTGCTCGATCCGCGCGGGAACTTGCCCGCCCGCGAACGCTGCACCGCCACAATTGACGACAATACGCTGGCCTTGCGAGCATAGTTCAAATGCCAGTGTGGACGCACAGCCCGAACGGGCATTGCGCGCCAAAGGCGGTGGGGCCGCATCGAAAATCAGCGTTGTCTTGTTCTTCGCAATCCGTTGATAGCCCCACTGCCGGACATTCTTGAGCGGACGCGCGCGAACAGTGCTCGCATCAATCAACGCGGCAATCCGGTCTGCCCGGATCGCCCCCGCACCCTGCCAGCTCGACAGGCTGCCGTCCGAATGCACCAATGTGAGCAATGGCGGAACGAGCAGGTTCAGCATTGTATCGAGCGCTTCAGGAGGATCGCGGTCAATCGCACGGTAGCAGGAAGACAGGTCGATCAGCAGCGCGATAGCATCCATCTGCGCGAGCGGACTCCGCGACAGAGTGCCACCATCATCGGCGACCAATTCGCCCAAACTGCGGATCAGGCCAGCTTCACCAAACAGGCGGCGCGGGCGACCTTCGGGCATCAGCAGACCGGCGGCAACAATCGCGCACCAGCCCGCCACTTCGCCCATTCGATCGGGCGCTTTGGTAACATTGCGATCAAGCCAGCGAGCCGTACCTGCCATGGCTTCTATAATACGGAGCCGGTTATCGGAATCGCTGCCCGACAAAATCAATGGTGCATGTACCAGCCAGTTCATCAGACGATGCCCGACATTCTCGACATGCCATGGAGCATTCTTGCCCGGCTTTTCATTGGCATCGAGCCAAGCATCCATAACCCGCTCTGCCGTCGCGGTGCATTGTTCACGCGGTGCAGACACAGCGAGATCGCGCATCCACGAAAACCCGTGCACAACGCGCTCGAATGGCGGCGTCAGGCGCGCAGTCGGCGCAAAGTCCATCTGCGCGATTGGCGCCTTGACGCCATGAACCAAGAAATGCCCGGCGCGCAATGCGACACCTGCCGCGCGTTCACCGACGAGCGGTGTGGGAACTGTGGCAAGCAGCCGCGGTTTGGCCGGTTTGGAAAATGGCGAACTCAATGTGGAAGCCGGCACACCAAGCCGGTAAGCCAGACGGATCAAACGCTCGCCCGCACCAATAGACGGTGGTGCGAAATCGGTGACCACGAGTGCGCGGCCCGGCTCCAAAGTTTCACGCTTGGCCGAGTGGACCGCGCTTTCGCCTGCAATCAGAGCATCACCAGAATCGCCCGTGCTGAGAGGGATCGCCATGCCCTCTTCACCCGGATCCAGTTCCAATTGCTCAGCCGAAACGTCGCTGGCGGCTCCTGTGTGGGTCGCCGCATCGACCATCAAACAGCGCCCTTCAGTGCAGCGATGTTCTTGGCATATTGCCCCGGGCCGCCTTTGAATGTCGCAGAGCCTGCCACCAAAACATCCGCCCCAGCAGCAACGCAATCCTTCGCGGTTTCTGGATTAACTCCGCCATCGACCTCTAGGTGAATATCGCGGCCAGTCGCGTCGATCATTTTTCGGATCGCCTTGATCTTGCGCAACTGGCTGGCAATAAAGCTCTGCCCGCCAAAACCCGGGTTTACGCTCATGACCAAAACCAAATCGATATCATCGATCAAATATTCAAGCGCACTTTCGGGTGTTGCCGGATTGAGCGAAACGCCAGCCTTCTTGCCCAAGGCCTTAATTGCCTGAACGGTGCGATGCGTATGCGCGCCCGCCTCAGGGTGGATGGTAATAATGTCGGCTCCGGCATTGGCGAAGTCTTCAAGATACTGATCGACCGGGCTGATCATCAAATGAACATCAAAGACCTTGTCAGTATGCGGACGAAGCGCCTTCACCACATCGGGGCCAATCGTAATGTTCGGAACATAGTGACCATCCATCACATCGACATGAACCCAATCGCAGCCAGCCTCGTCAATCGCACGAACCTCTTCACCCAGCCGGGCAAAATCGGCAGAAAGAATGGAGGGAGAAATCAGTGGTTGGGCCATGAATGCTAAGCCTGTGTGAACACGAAAGTCCGGATACACACCGCCTAGATGCCGCGAGTCGCTGCCACAAGCGGAGCGACTGCGCTTTTCCACACACGGTGACAGTGAACACCCGCCGGAAAAGGCCCGGGAATGTGGCAGTTCAGCAAGAATTCAGGGCGAATACCGTATCTACCGAGCTATATTGAGGCAGGCTCAACGCGATGCAGCCTGTTTTTCGAGAAAGACATTGCGCTTACGGGCGCACCTGCAACGGGTTGAATCGATGATGACACATACTCTGAAGTTAGGCGCAGCCGCTTTTGCGGTAAGCGGATTGCTCGCCGCGGCGCCCGCTACTGCGCAATATCGCAACACTATCTCCAATGATCTTTCGAAATGTTCCTCCGGATCCGATTCGGCGGTCAAAGTCACTGTGTCGGGCATTGAGACCTCGACAGGCAAAATTCGGGTGCAGAGTTACAAGGGCACCAAAGCGGAATGGCTCAAGAGTGGCAAATGGCTCAGCCGTATCGAAACGGGCGCGCGAAAAGGCACAATGACATTTTGCGTGCCGGTATCGGGTCCAGGCACTTATGCGATCGCGGTCCGCCACGACAAAAATGGTAATGGCAAAACGGACATCACTTCGGATGGCGGAGCAATGTCCAACAATCCAAGCATCAACATCTTCAATCTTGGTAAACCAAGCTATAAAAAGACGCGCTTCACAGTTGGCGAGGGTGTGAAATCGATCACCATCAACATGCGCTATATGTGACTCTACATCGCGCGGTTAGAACCTATTTGGCGTATCGTGAGCGCCAGACTTTAAAAAGAACACCCGGTGCCGCAAGGATCGGGTGTTTTTCTTTCCAAGGCGTCACGTCCACTTCAACCCCGGTGTGCCGCTGGACTTTCCATGCTGCATAGCGCGCCGCGCCCTCGAAAGTGGTGCTAGCCTTAAGCAACCGCACGACATTGAGCGGCTTCCCCCAGCGCCGGCGGCTACGCCATTTCTTGCGAATATCCGCGCGCCAGCCTTCAGGCATAGCCAGTGCGATCTGGCTATCCACCATAGTGAAGCGAATATCCGCGGCAGTCAGCGCAGCGGGCAAGAGCCCATCAAAATGCGCGCGGTTGAGCGACAGGATCGAGTCCTCGCGCCCCGCTTTCTCGACGCGGAACTCAGCCTTGTAAGTCTCTTGAAACAGTGCCCGCCAGTAATCGCCTTCGGTTCCGCGATCCGGGCCGAGCGCGGCAGCAAATCGTGTTGCTGTCATAGCAGCGGCCTCGATAGCCTCGGCAACAGCTTTCTCTGCCGCGGTATCGCCGCTCCAAACCAACGCGCTTGGCTGCACAAACCGCGCCCAGATCGTCGTATCACGCAGCTTGCCGCCGGCGGCCAATCGAAATGTTTCCATAGGCATCGTCGCGGCTTTGGCGCGCAGCCGTGTGCTCTCAAAGTCCCATTCGTGGTAGCTGACGCGCGGCCAAATCTTTTCGACCTGCGGGCCGGGCATAAGAAGATAGAAGTCGAGCACGCCTTCGAGCTCACCGGTGCGCAGATTGGAACCATAGAACAAAGCCGCGTGCGCGCCTGCCGCTTCGGCCAGATGCTTCGCAAAGGCCGAAATAGCGGGATGTATGTCAGCGCAAAGGCTTCGCTGAATACGCTGATCAAGCGTCTCCGTCACGGAACAACGAAGCTGAGTTCAGGCCCGGTCGACACGCGGTAGTGCCCCGCCGGAAACACTTCGCCATCGAGAATAAAATCGTCGCCGACATCCATCTCATAGTGATCCGTCTGCGCGTGGTGCACGCCCTTTTCCGGCAACCATTTCGGCAACCAGCCGGCCAGAATAGCGGGCATCAGCGCCAAAGTGCGGCGGCGGGGGTGGTCCAGAACGACCAACTTTAGCCCTTCGCGAAATTTGCCGAACAGTTTCAGCCCAACCGGGAATTTCTCCAGAGTGGAAGACAGCATGAAGACTCGCCGCGCGGAGTCTCCATATTCGCTGCGCGGTACCTCTCGTTTGTCGTCACCGAGTAGCAACCGCAAAGCCACGCCGCGCCGCCAGAGATTATCATCGCTACCCAGCAAACCTTGCAGAATGCCCCACGCCGATGTCACACCAACTGCAAGACTGTTGAACGCGCCCATTTTATGCGCGTCCTGCCCCGCGCGAACGCCAAGCGTGAACCCGCCCGCGCCCAGAATAAAGCCCTGATGCACCATGCCGTCGCCTCCGGCTGGAGAGACAACCAAAGGGCGTCGGACATGGCGTTTCCCGGCTTGGTATGCTGCAATCACGTCCGGTAGAGTCCAGCCATTGGGTGCCCCCAGATCCACATTTAGCGCGTTGGTCTTACCTTTCGGGAGGACGGCTAAAGCAGGCCACTCATCGCCAAAAACATCACGCCCGCATGTCAGCACATCGCGGACAGTTCCATCACCGCCGTTAATAACCAGCAGATCGATCCCCAGATCGACGAACTGCCGTAGTGCAGCCGATATCTCGCTATGATCGGCCGGTTCTTCCAGATGAACATGCGGCATCGAAGCCGCGTCCAGATACCGGCCTTGATTACGGTGGCTACGCGCGTTGTAGATGACGCCGACGACTGGCTCCGGCACACTATCGCCATCGGACGAAGGTCTCATATTGGCAGTCGATCCGGTCATAGCCTTGTTGCCTTAGACTCTGTCGCCCCGTTTTTCACTAGAGTTTTGGTGAATATACCAGCAATTTCACTTTCGAGCCCCCATTCGCGGCAAGACTGGGGAGACGAGATGCGAAAAATGCGATAATCTGCGACGATGTATACGTCACATCTACTCGACTCCGCCCGCGATCTATCCGGCCGGCTCATTGCGCTCAGACGGGCGATTCATGCTGAACCGGAACTTGGTCTGCAAACTCCGAAAACCAGCGCCAAAGTGCGCACGGCGTTGGCCGATCTGCCACTAACTTGGCGTGAGGGCGGCGCGACGACGGGCATGGTCGCCACACTCACAGGCACACAGGATGCAAACGGACCAACACGGCGCGTTCTGTTGCGCGGCGATATGGATGCACTGCCGATGGCCGAGGACACGGGCCTCGACTTCGCCTCGACCATTGAAGACCGGATGCACGCCTGCGGGCATGATACCCATACTGCCATGCTTGCTGCGGCAGCAGAACTTCTATGCGGTAAGCGAGACGAGTTTTCGGGCGAAATCCAATTCATGTTCCAGCCCGGCGAGGAGGGCTATCACGGCGCGCGATTTATGCTGGATGACGGGTTGATTGATCCGCTGCCAGATGCCGCTTTCGCCCTGCACATCATGCCCAACGCGGCGCATGGCATTATCGCGGGTAAGCCCGGGCCGTTGATGGCAGCTGCTGATCAATTCGATATTCGTGTCACCGGTCAAGGCGGCCACGCCTCCATGCCGCATGACACGCGCGACCCAGTTCCCGTCGCAGCAGAAATCGTCACCGCGTTGCAGAGTATGGTCACCCGCCGGTTTAATGCTGCCGATGCGGTGGTTGTGACCGTGACCCAGCTAGCTGCAGGAACTGCACATAACGTGATCCCCGACTTTGCAACGCTCAGCGGGACGATGCGAACCTTGTCGCGTAAGCACCGCTCGAAAGTGCATTCCCTTATGCGCGAAATAGTCACTGGGATAGCAAAGGCACATGGCATTGAAGCAGAAGTGACAATCACTGAGGGTTTCCCGGTCACTCTCTGCGATCCGAAAGCAGTCGCGCTCGGCCAGTCAGTCACACTCGAAACTCTTGGCGAAGACACCTGGCGCGACCTTCCCGCGCCGATCATGGGGGCCGAAGACTTCTCCTACGTTCTAGACAAAGTACCCGGCGCAATGTTCTTTTTAGGAGTAGCCCCTGAGGGCGATGACTGGTCATCGTGCTGCGGCATCCACTCCCCACGAATGCATGTCGATGAAAGCGCATTGCCACACGGGACGGCGGTTCTTGCGGGTTGCGCCCTGCGCTTCCTTGACCGCGGCTTCGACTGAGCGTCACCTACGTCCGCATTTACCTGGCCATTTACGCAGGGCCGCGAACACGACATGGTCACCAGCATAAGAGCCGAGCGATTCGGCCAAGAGGATGCTGGAGAGAGACTACATGTCCGAAGACTATCCCTATTTCCCGACTTATGGTGGAGCCTTGGCCCATTATGCCAAACATACACCTGACCAGATAGCGCTTCGCTTTGGCGACCGCGTGACAGATTACAAAACCTATGATCGCCACGCGACACAGATCGCCAATGGGTTGATGGAAATGGGCCTCTCCAAAGGGGATCGCGTTGCCTATTTCGGCAAGAACAGCGACCGTTCGGTCGAGCTTGCACTTGGCGCCGCGCGTGCCGGCATGGTGTTCATCCCTATCATCTGGCGGCTCGCTCCCAAAGAGGTCGAGTTCATTCTGAACGATTCCGGCGCAGGCGTGTTGTTTGTCGAACCTGAATTTGCCGATCAATTGCCTTTCGATGGCAAAAAAGTTTTGACCGATGACAGTTTCGACGTCTGGCGCGACGCGCAATCGGATGCTGTAGTAACGGTCGAAGTCGGCGCGCAGGACGCGCTGCTACAACTCTATACATCGGGCACGACCGGCCTACCCAAAGGCGTGGTGCTGAGCCATCACAACGGCACTCACCTGCGTCCGCTGACCAAAGAACACAACATCTATTGGTATTGCCCCGAACCGGGCGACTCGCTGATCTTCGCGATGCCATACGGGCATATTGCAGGAGTTGGCACTGCCATCAGCGGGGTTCTTGGCGGCTTGGAAGTGATCGTTCACCGCGAATTTGATCCTGCCCTGACCATTGCCGATGTCCAAAAATACAAGGTCAAATGGCTGTTCATCGTGCCGGCGGCATTGGGCATCATGCTGGCGCACCCGGACGCGGAGACCGCAGACTTCTCCTCGGTCAAAGGTTTGACGTACGGCGCCAGCCCTATCCCGCTCGATATGCTGAAAGAGGGTGTTGCGCGCCTCAAATGCGATTTCGCGCAGCTTTACGGCCTGACAGAGACGTTCGGCACCGTCATCAGCTTGCCGCCTGATGATCACAAGCCGGAGAACATCGTGGGCCGCGAACATGTGATGAAGTCTGCCGGAAAGCCCATGCCGGGTGTCGAAGTCCGGATTATGGACGAAGACTTGAATCCGCTACCTGCAGGCCAAACCGGTGAAGTAGCGATCCGGAGCGATTGCGTAATGCTGGGCTATTGGAACCGGCCGGAAGAAAACGAGAAGGCGCTAATCGGCGACGGCTGGTTCCGCACCGGCGACGCCGGAATGGTCGATGAAGAAGGCTATCTCTACATCCAGGACCGGATCAAAGATATGATCATCACCGGCGGCGAGAATGTCTACCCTGCACAAGTCGAGAGCGCGCTTTACGGCCATCCGGATATCGCCGACATTGCCGTGATCGGCATCCCCGACGAGAAATGGGGCGAAGCAGTGAAGGCGGTGATCGTCGCTAAACCAGGATCGAGCCTCACCGAAGCCGATGTGATCGCTTACGCCAAGGACCAGATCGCAGGCTTCAAATGCCCCAAATCTGTCGATTTCATCGAAGCGCTGCCGCGCAACCCATCCGGCAAAATCCTGCGCCGCGAGCTACGCGCACCTTATTGGGACGGCAAAGAGCGTGCGGTGAATTAGGGATTACACTATGTTTTCTCGAGATCTCGTGATCGAGCACCATGGCCAGAAAATACGAGCGACCAATGAGATGAATCTCCCACTGGCTGATTTTAATTCGTTTGGCTTGAGTTCGAACGCCAAGCTGTACATCGACGGAGACCTTCGCGATTCGAGCAGCGCAAACCTTGGCGATGGATCACGCCCGTTGCTTAGCGGCTCTGTGCAGCATGGCGATCAGCGATCAGTAATCGAGGTCTACTACCAATCGACATTGTCTGCCGTGAAGATAAAGGTATGCGCTGATGGCTGTCGGATCGCAGGCGATAATTTCTAACAGTTCAAGCTACAAACAACCTCAAAGTATTGGGCCGAGACCGTGCGTTGCTTGCCTTCGGTACGCTTACTCCGAAATTCCAATCAGCTCATAACGCGTCAAGGGCCGGACCTTTTTAAGGATTCTGCCCTTGGCGCACCCGAGAGGATTCGAACCTCTGGCCTCTGCCTTCGGAGGGCAGCGGGCTCAGCAGTACAGCTTGGGGCTGAACTAGAACCACACTCTCTCGCAGGCTTCGATTGCTTGCGAGACAATGCTTAGCACAAGAACCTGCTTTAGGTCTCTAAAAATGTGTCACGGGTGTGTCAGTGTGGCGGCTGGCCTCATACAAGAATGGGGCGCAGAGGAAGGGTAGGATGCACCTATTATTAGCACCTTTTGGTTCCCTCTGACAGGGGCCTCGAACTATGCGAGATAATTTTTGAATTATCTCATTCTGACTTTGGTGCCGCTAACTTCTTCGCGAGTATCTGGGTCTGCGCCTTGCTTTTTGGGTGACATTTGCTGTGCACCATCGCTCCATTCTCCAGGGTTGTTTGGCCACCTTTGGAGTGTTCAGTTACGTGGTGAATTTCGGCTTCGCTCCAACTGACTGGAGCATCGCAAACGGCGCAAAGCTTGCTCTGTCGATAAAAGAGGACCGTGCGTTCAACTTCTCCATAAAGCCGCTTGGGGTCTTTTCCGTTCAATGGAGCCAAGTAGGACCGCATTTTTTCGAGGTAGAAGCGATTCCTCTTTGCGATATTATCCCCTCGATCCGAGTTCACTCGGGTCCAAGTTGAGTACTGCGTCCAGAATTCGCTTGGTGATGCGTCATCCTTCGTAAGTTTGGCTTCCGCGATCTGGCTCAAGAACTCATCGAGCGCAGATGGTAACTTCGGCTCCCATCCTCTGGTGTAGTCATCCCAAAGAGTGTCTACGAGCAAAACTAAGTGCATCGCATCGTGTCCGCGTAGCTTTGCGTGCTTCTCAGGTTGGATAAGTGACACGATCTTATCAAGGATCGTTGTGAGTCGCTTAGCTGCATCCATTTCAGGATCAAAGTCGAGGTGCTCGTAGTAGAAATCGTCAATCGCTTTGGCGTTAATGTCGCAATAGCCATCACCTCCAAGTGCGCGACGGTTGAGAAAGAGAATCGCAATTTGCGCAGCCAATTGGCGTGTTTTGCCACGATCTCGCCCCGGCTTCATGCCCAATGTCTTGGTGAAAAACTCATGGCCGGGATACCTTGCTAACTCAGGCTTCCCACCGAGCTTCAGAATGTAGTCCGTGAATTGACCCGGAAGAGCGTCTCTACGCTCCTGCGCACTCAGTGGCATACCGCCTTGGAGGCGGACAAAGAGATCTCTGACCTCATTGGTATTGTCAGTTTCGATTCTGGCTATGGAGATTTTCGTCTCCCAGAATTTGGTTTTCAGTTCTTCTGATAGACCGTCAAAATTCTTGTGCCCCCAGTCGCATGGTTCGTCTCTGATGAACGCAGGAAACTTTGCTACTGCGTCGTCTTCTTTGGGATCAAATAGCTTAAAGGCTCCTTGGGCGAATTCGCTAAGCGCAGTGATCCGCTGTTGGCCGTCAATGATCTCGAGACGATCGTTCTGAAAACCAGCATAGCTTTCGCTGACATGATGCAGATAGATGCGAGGCAGAGGGTATCCCCGCAGCACAGAATCGATGAGCTTTTTCTTTTGGTCGCCCTTCCAAACAACACCCCTCTGGTATTCAGGGTTTGCACGAAGCATCTGTTTCTTGTGGAGTTCAACGAGCTCCCTGACTGTCATGCTATCGGGATTCTCAGCCGTCATCCTGCTCTCACCATTCGTATTTCCTCAGGTGTCAATTCATAGGCCGCGAAGAGAAGCTGGTCGGTAGCCTCTTCTAGCTCCACTATCTCGCGTTGCAGGCGCTCAATGTCGGCTTGGTAGTTCAATATCTGGTCAATCAAGGCTTGATTGGTCGTAGCGATTAAACGCCTGAGGTCGGTCACAAGCTTTTTAGCTGGGTCTTTACCGGAAGGTTTGAATGATGAGCACTTCGCGTTCCATTGTGCTGCTATCAATTCCCCCTCAGCGTTGTCCAAGAAGATGCCTGAGATCGCGTCGGCCCCATCGATCTGGAGCTTCAACTCGCCGTCCCGACAAATCGCTAAGAACTCAGCTTCAGAATGAAGTCGTTTGTTCAATTCGACATACTGGGCTGTTTCGAGCTCTCTGGCATCGTCGCGGTCGGCAATCATTGGGAATACCCAGTTCAACACCCTTAAGCTTGCTGGGGTGCTTTGAAGTCGGTGGGACAGTGCGGCCTGCGCGGTTCGCATTTCTGTGTGTAGCCGTTGCAGCCTGACTGCATTCCGGGAGATTGGCTCTTGTGCCGCTATATCCAGAGTCGGGATGGGGAGTGGCGCGATGAATTGCTTGTTGGCGGATAAAAAGTCGCCCCGAAAAGGTTTAGAAATCCTTCTGAATACATAGTTGGCGACACTACCGTTCAAAACTGCCGCCAAAAAGAAGGGTTCAACTCCTTCAGCTGGAGACACACCTCCGGCATCGACGTTGTCTAGATAGAACAAGCCAGCGTCATCAACCGATGCCTTCAATCTGGTCACCAATCTTGGAACAATAACTTTCGCACTGGACTGCTTCTCAAGATTTTTAGGATAGTTGTAAGCCCACCATGAATCGTCTCGGTCCATCTTATTGGACTCACGCTTTCTCAAGTCAGCTTCGTGCGATTTCAAATAGTTCCATATCAAAGGATATTCATTCTCCATTGTATCCTCTGGAATCAAAGCGCATCCATTTTCACCGCTTCGATAAGGGAAGAGGAGGAATGTATCGGTCGTAGGATCTTCGTAACGCTTGGCTTCGTCGCCAGATATCAGTGGCTTCAAAAGGTCGTCTTCCAACGCTACTTCAGCATTGTCGGACGCCCTGCTTATGTATCGGCCCGGTGCGACACGCTTCAATTGATAAATTTTGTCGGCACTAGTTTGAATTCCAACAAATATCGCGTCCGAGACACGTTCATCGCTTAGCTTTGAGTAAGTCTCGTAAAGGCGATCAATGAATGCCCGTTCCCTGCCGCTCAGCATCAGCCAGCGATCAGCATACGGTAGGTTCAGGTAGGTCAGTTCCGTGGTATCATCAAGCCAAGGGTCATCAACTACAATCCCATCCGGGGCGTTGGCAACTCGCAGTGATTCCACACGGGCTCCTTTACGAAAGAATTGCAGCGCCGTGTAGACGGTAGCTTCTTCGAAGATCTGGTGCGACTTAAAATCTAGCCAAGAGACGAGGCTGCGCTGGTCATAAATCACGTCGCGAAGTGCTGCGCCATATTCATTCAGTACCCAAACGCTAGGAGCAATGTAGCCCATCCTGCCTTCTGGCTTCAGTAGTTCGAGGCCCTTCTCAATGAACGGTATGTAAAGGTCAAAGTTGCCGGTTGCTGCTGAAGCATAGCCAGTCCACTCTGTGCCTTCACGCCCTTTACGAAGATACTCAGCCATGTCTGGGTGAGCTTTGCGGAAATTTTGAAGCTTAACATAAGGAGGGTTGCCCAAAACAACGTCGAACCCGCCTTGACCCTCTTCGCCGAAAACCTCTGGAAAACTCTCTTCCCAGTTGAACGTATTAATCCGCTCAAGTTCTTCTGCATCATCTAAATCAAGGTCCACCTGACCAAGCCAAAATCGATCATCAATCAAGCTGTTCCCATCTCGAATGTGATGGCTCAGCGTCGACAATGGGCGATCACCTCTTGCTGTGTGAAGCCAGAGTGCGAGTTGGGTGATCTCGACAGAGGTGGGGTTAATATCCACTCCGTAGAGGTTGTTTTGGAGGACGTCACGGATGAGTTCGTCCTCGTCTCTCACCATACGGTCGCCAGTAATGCGGCGTCTCAATTCCCTTACAGTTGACCACTCATTTAAGAGAAATTTGAGCGTTGAGATCAAAAACGCGCCTGAGCCACAAGCCGGATCTAGAATTTTGATCTGCTCGAGCCGCCGCTGGTAGACATCAAGTGCTTCTTCGCTGTCAGTGGAAGCCCTGCCGTTGGCATCAAAATCCCAACCAGCTTCTTCCTTGAAATCGGCCAAACGGCGTCCGACTGTTTCGCGAACAATCCGCTCCACTACCCATTCAGGAGTGTAGTAGACACCATCACGCTTCCGCTTGCTTTCCTTGTTAACCGAGACCCGACCATCGGCCTCGGCTTCAAGAATTTCGAGTTCTGTAATCGACTGCTCAAAGATGCGCCCAAGAGTGTAAAGGCCCAAAGCAGTACTTGGATCAGCCTTCTTTGCATTGGCAGCTGGAATGGCAGTCTGTTGCTCGTCCCCATCCTGATCGTCTGCAACAACCGCAGAGCCAATGTCAGAGGCATAATTGTAAGAAGCGGATAGATAGAGCAGCGTTAGCTCGTTTTGGTAAAGGCTCGCCTCATTGTGGCCTTGCCCCGCAATGCAGAAAAGGCGGTTGGGAATGTTGAGCTCATCAAGCTCTGGGTCTGGAGCAAACAGGCCGCCATTAAACTGATTAAGCGCATGGCCGCCAAAGGCTCTGCCTTCGTTCATGGCAGCAAACAAATCGCACAACTCACGCCAAATTGTGAAACCATCTGGGTTGAAGTACTGATCGATGCTCCGGTGAATGAGTAAGTCTCGAAGCAGCTGTGGAGGATACCCTAGTGCCCTTCCCATATCCTCACAGAAGAAAACAAATATCGAGCGATCAAGCACCTTCTGTGCAAGTCGGACCAATCGCCCTCTAGTGCCTGCAAAATTGGGGTTTGCCTCGATAAGAGCTTGAAAGAGATGCTCACGGTAAGCTCTGTATTCCTGGTAGAATGCGTTCTCTAGCTCTCTCGCCCTAATCCAAGCACGGGAAATAAGCTGTTCAAGCTCTGGCTTTTGCCCCTTGGATAGGAGTGTCTCTGCGTGAAAAAGCCTCTTGAATAGGTAACGCTCAAAACGACTTTCCTCGTCATCTCCCAGCATACCCGTGCCTTGGAGCAAGGAGCGCTGTTCAATATTGAATTCAAGATACTCAGATGGAGCACGGTCGTACCAATACAGCCGGAACACGTTCATGTCAGTGACGATGCCCCAACGAGGGGTGATAGCCTCGTTGCCTGTCATCCCCCTCCGAGCACAAACCAGATAATTTAGACACTGCTCAGCTGGTGATCTCTTGTCAGCTCTACCCTGCTGGGGAGCGTCAAGGTCTGTGTCGAGGCCCTTGAACTCACAAGCAATTTGCAGAGTGTCAGGAATTCCCTCGTGGCCGAAGAATCCCAATCCTGCGTCTGCAGCACCAGCGCCGCCATTTGGTCCAGCGCCTTGCACTCGAAATTGCGGATCAATTGAGAATTCGCCTGCTTGATTGGCACCTACCTCAATGTAGCCCCACAAAGCGCCAAAGATGTTGGACATGAGGCCATTCTCGTCCCTAACTTCTCCTGCTGCATTTCTTGCCGCCCAGTTCTCAAGCGTTGTCAGTAAAGTGCGCTCCTCGTCAGTGTCTTTAAATCGCTCGAAGTCTTCCGCCCAGATTGAGCGCAAGAACGGCCTAGTGATGAATTCTGAAGGATCGCCGACTGCCAATTTATCGCCTTTACTAAAGCACTCTTCATATCGACTTTGCCAGCAATGCAATGTCATTGAAAATTACTGAGTTTTACGAAGCAACCATACAAGGCGCATTGGGTTGCGCAATCATTGAATGCTCTGCCTACGCTTGCTAGAGATGTTCTTGCAGGCGGTAAATCCCGTCTGTGAGGCTTAGTAACCTCAGTGCACATAGGCCGGACAGAGTATTCTGGCCGGGTGGCTGTCGCCATGTCCAAGGTTCTGCCCAAAAGCGGCAGCGCCTTGTGCTATGTGCTTGGTTACTAACACCCGGCTCGACGGGCTGCCTCGATCTAAACGAGGCCAGAATGAAAACAAAACCTAAACGAAATCTAGTCCTAGCCACAAGCCTAAGTCTGGTTCTTGCAGGCTGTGACCAAACGCCGCCGCAAAAGGATGCGGAGCCTGAGTGGGAGGAGCTTTCTGACGGCAGCCACCTCCTGCTCTCATCCTATGATGAGGTAGAGATGGAGGATCTCGAAAGATGCTATGAGAGCATCGCTGGATTGGAGTGCTTGAGGGCGGTCAGTATGGTTGGTGGGCAATCGATTAGCTTTCAGAGGCAAGTGAAGCCTTCACTTAACCGTGTGGCATCGGGCGAGGATACCGTGCACAGCATGAGCGGGTATCATTGCCAGCTCTATGTCGATGGCGCGGCTGGTGATTTCATTAGGGAGAGCATTTGGTCCAAGCGCGGCGAACTAAAAGTCAATACAGTTCGTTTTCCAAGAAGCTTCAACGAGGCGCCATTGTCGAAGGAGGGGGTTGAAGGCTATTTTGATGCTAACTCAATTGACCCGAAGAGGCCTTGGTTGAACTGCTACCAAGTTGCCCATTTGGTGGTGGATGGAAGCCTCGCTTCGCTTACTAGCAGTGATCTGACGCTTGAAGCGTTCACAACGGACTGAATGGCATTCGATGTCATAATCGTTGTCTATTTGTCTGTCTGTCTAAGCTCTTTTGAAAAGTCTGAGAAAGACAATTGATCAATAATTAGTACAATGAATTGTTTAATCTGAGGGCCTAGACAGACAGACAATGGGCTTAAGCAACCTCCTCCAGCACTTGGAGAGGAGAGCCAATCTCGTACGCCTCTCGGCGTTTTTCGTGGGAAGCCGTCAGCCAATAAACACAATTTTTGAGTGCCCACAGAGAAGGTCGTGTTCCATTTGAAACACGTTGTTGGCCCAAGTGCCTGCAGCCAATTGCCTTGAGTGCATTCTTCAGCTTGCTAGGTTTGTCGAAGTTTATGCCGCTTTGCCTCAAAGCTCTTTGCACGTCTGAAAGAGTACAAACCTCTCTGAGCGGGTGCTTCATTTCTTGAATTAACTCGCGCAGGTGCTGCTCCAAAGGCGGCTCGCTCTGTTCGATCAATCGCTCTTTACCAACAGTCATTGGTGGCCTCGCTTTTGGCTCGAAGTCACTGAGGTCAATGCTTTCGAAGTAAGACTTCAAGATTCCCAGATTGCCCTTCCACCATTCGTAGAAGCTGCTCCAATATTCTGGTGAACGGGACGGAGCGTGAGTTTGGATCACAAAGAAACGTCGATCCTGTTGTTCAACTAGAATCGGTGCATCGAGGTTTGAGACGAAAACCCAATTCGTAAAATTGCGCATCTCTCTGGCTTTTTCATACTTCTCATCAACAGCAACCGTGCTGCTCGTGAGGATAGTTTTCAGCCTGTTGTATGCGTTCCGACCGCTCCCAAGATTTAGCTCGTCTAAAACCACAAAGACTTTGTTTTTGAGATAGGACTGAAACTGGCTGTCCATCTCACCTGATGTAGTCTCGCGCGTATTCTCCCATCCAAGCATATGCCGCCAGATTTGGGTCAATGTGGTCTTTCCGTTGCCTTGGATTGGGGATTGAAGAAGCAAGGCATGGCTTAACTTCTTACCGGGGTTGCGAATGGTCCATGCCATCATTTTGATTAGATGATCTCGCTCCAGCCCGTTGGGAACAAGATGTTCTAGGAATTCCGTAAATGGCTTCCAATCACCTTTGATTGCTTCGATATTGGGGGCTCGATAACAATTGTAGAATCTCTCTCCAGCTCGCTCAAAAGCACCTTCCGGCTGGGACGGCTCGTACTCAAGGCTTAGAACCTTTTCTACAAGGCCCTCGTCCGTGAGATATTTGGCCAAAGTTCCCTTCTCGAAAACGAACTTGTCTCCAAAGTTCATCGAAAAGGCGCTTGGGTCGAGTGCCTGCTGAGTAGCAGGCGACCAAAAATGGTTTGAACCGGCTACGTAAATCCAGCCATTTGCTATTCTAAGCCATGCAGTTGGCCGTTCTCTGCCGCTCTTCCAAGCACTAGCAAGAGTGCTGTCGATCTCTGCTACGTCGAGGCCAATAACCAATGCTTCCGTGCGAAGTTCGTCCGCAACAAGTTCCCATTCGATGCCGATTGCGGCCACATGATTAGCTAGCTTCACTGCGACCTTGAACAGTTCGTCGTTTCGCTGGCCCTCTTCTAGTTTTCGAATTTGGGTGAAGCCATCTTGGAGCTCCCTATCGAACCAAGCGCTATAACGCCCCGCTTCAATGAAGCGAGAATTTCTCTTTGTACCGGATCGGGGTGATTGGCGATTTGGCTTTGCTAGAAGTTTGAGCAGGCTTTCCGGAAGTTCCGCAAATGGGCAGTCCATTGGTGAGATATCCCACTCGTACATCGCACCAGTCGGATGCTGTGAACCAGCTCCAATCACTAGGCCTCCATCACCACGGAAGTTTAATTCTACATCTTTGATTTTTGTGCGATTGCCTATCCGATAGGAAGGATGACGAAAATAGAGGTGCCGGCCTTTCGCTGTCCGCACTGAAGGCGTCTTAGGGAGATCAAGATCGTCTACTAGTTTCTGAGCCGCAGGACTATCAACGTCGAGAACGATGACTCCGCTGGCTTGTCCAGTGATTATGGCCACGTTGGCGATCCTACCCTGCCACGCTTGGATGGTTTCATCCGAAGCAGAATGTTCTTGGTATTTCTTCCAGCCTTGGGCTGGCTTCTTCTCTCCTCTAGGCACTATGCAAACACTGAAACCAAGCGATGCAAGGTATTTGAAGTCGGGACGATCTTGGTAAGTTACTTTATTCTGGGGCATAAACGCGCTCCTTGGTTAGAATTGGAGCAACTGAGAGCTTTGTAAGAAACAGATTCAGAATCGGAGCGCGTTTAAAAATCAGATTCAGAAACAGTTTGAAGATCAATACAGCTCTCAGCTGCAAGAGTTGTAATACAACAAGCGAGAATCAATGTCTCGCTTGGTGAAGTGATACCAACCTGAACCGACGATAAATCAATGGTTTGAGAGTTTGTCGATGCGATCTCTGACGGCGTTCGGGGCTAGGTGAGTATAGCGAAAGAGCATCCGCGCATCTCTGTGGCCAGAAATTAGAGCCACCTCTGGCACACTCAGACCTATTTCGAAAAAACGGGAAATTGCTTCGTGCCGCAAGTCATGAAACCTTAGGTCTTGAATCTCAGCCCTGTGGCAAGCTCGCCTCCAACTTTGCCGAAGAGCATTTGGTGTCAGCGGAAAGGCAAAGCCTGCATCCTCACCCAATCCTTCCAAGAGAGTGGCGGCTGGCTTTGTGAGCGGAATTGTTCGGTCTGAGCCATTCTTTGTGTCACGGATTAGAGCCGTCCGGCAATCAAGGTCGATGTCTTTCCATGTTAACCTGAGAAGCTCGCCTCGCCGTAAAGCCGTTTCAAGAGCCAGCAATACCAAAGGACGGACTAGCGGATTTCTGCCCTTATCAATGGCTGCCAGCAATGCCTCTAGCTCTCCCGGCTTAAGCCTACGCTCCCTCGCATCTTTTGCGGCTGGAATAGATATTTGAGCAACGGGGTTTTCTCTTAGTGGCACGCCCCATTCTTTTCGGGCGATTTCTAGGACGCTCCGAATGATGCCAAGCTCTCGCCTGACAGTAGTTGGTTTCACCTGATTCAGCCTGTGATCGCGATAATCTGCCAAGGCAGAACCAGTTAGATTTGAAATGGAAAGCTGCGCGAAAGGAGCGTCTTGCATTTTGGCGAGCCGTAGTAACTCGGTCACAGCGCCCTTTTTCTTTGGCGCTACCTCTTTGCTATAGCGATTGAGAAGCAGCGAGACGGTGGTTTCACGACCTCTTTTGGTTTCCACCCTTCCGTGGCCGTTATCGATAGCCGCCTCTTCCTCTCTAGCCCACTGTTGGGCAGCGGAGTGGCTCTCGAATGATTTGAATCGAGGGCGAAAACCTTTTCTTCGTATCTGTACGAACCAGCTGCTTCCTCGCTTATTGATTGACGCCATTCTCGTTTCCTTGTGTCACCAGTGTGTCACAAGCATTCGAAGTCCGAAGAACTGGCCAGAGATGTGATCCGATTAACGGATGAAACACCAAATTTTACAACACCTTATGGTTGCAGTGTGATGGCGCACCCGAGAGGATTCGAACCTCTGGCCTCTGCCTTCGGAGGGCAGCGCTCTATCCAGCTGAGCTACGGGTGCGGGTCAGGCGGTTACCTGCGCCTTGATTTCCAAAGCGAAACGGCGCTTAGCAAAGGGGTGGCGGGCTTGCCAGCCCAAAACTATATGCACTCACACCGCTCTCCCATTAGCGTTTTGGCAAGTGCTCGGTGCTAGTGCCCTCATACTATGGACATACCCACGCCCAGATTCACCAAACCTGCAGGACAGGAGCCGCGCGATACCAGCAGCAAGCTGAGCCGTCAGTGGACTGCTGTGCAAGACGCCGGACAGGCAGTGGCGATGATGGCCGGACTCGCCCCTGAAAAGCCCAACAGCAAGATCCGCAATTTTCCAGCATTGATCAAGGACGTGGAGGGTTGGCGGTTGGAACTGGCCAAGAGCCACATTACCGACATGGCCGCCATGATGCAGCCAGGCGTAGCCGCTTTGCTCGCGGTCAATGCGCGAGGGCAGGATGCCACGGCGGCGGCTCTGACTTTGTGGCGCGAATATCATGCAACGCGCGAGGCAGTGTTGGCATTGCTCCCCGAATCCGGGAAGATGGGTCCACCACGATCAGCATGAACGCTTGACCAAGTTCTTGCTATGTTCCACATGCGGGATATGGTGAGTCAATCAGCTACGCGAACTTTATCGGCGCTATCGCATTTCAAAGCGCAAGATGTCGCGCGCGGTATTCAGCGGCTGTTCGCGCGCAACGATATCTGGTGCATTCCGGAGATGCCGCTGCGCAACAATCGCCGCGCCGATTTGATGGGAATTGACCCCAAAGGGCGGGTTGTGATTGTTGAGATCAAGGTCAGCAGGGCAGATTTACAGGGCGACCATAAATGGCCCGATTATCTGGATTTTTGCGACAAGTTCTATTGGGGTTTGCCGCCTGATCTGGATCGCTCGCCATTAAGAAGCGAAGGTTTTCAGCCAGAAAACTGCGGAGTAATTGTAGGCGACGACTATGATGCGGAAATTGTCCGTCCAGCACCATCACACCCTCTGGCGGCCGCACGGCGCAAAACGGAAGTTGAGCGACTTGCCCGGGCGGCGCTGCGCAGACACACGGTTTACAGTGATCCGGAGTGCCCGAACCCGGCCCGCCTTTGATCCGTACCATTAGTTCTGTCGTTAAAGGCCAGTCTCCGCCATAGAGGCGCAATGCTTACCGCAATCATTATTTCGGCACTGGCAATGACGGCAATTGTCGCGGTCCGCTACCTGATCACCAGTGGCGCATTCGCCTGGGCTACAAAGCGCGTGCGCCCTGGCCTTTATGATCCGCTGGATGGACAGATCCGCAAAGAGATCGGCTGGTCGCTACTTTCTGCAGCGATCTATGGGGTACCGGCGGGGATCATTGCTTGGGGGTGGCAGAACCGGGGTTGGACGCAGATTTACACTGATTTTGCCGATTATCCGCTGTGGTATTTGCCGCTGTCTTTGCTCATCTATCTGTTCCTCCACGATACGTGGTTTTACTGGACGCATCGTTGGATGCATCAGCCCAAGCTGTTCAAAATGGCGCATGCCGTTCATCATGCCAGCCGACCACCAACCGCATGGGCGGCAATGAGCTTTCACCCGCTGGAGGCGATTACCGGCGCGGTTGTTATTCCTGCACTGGTACTGCTGATTCCGATTCATGTTGCCATGCTCGGTCTGGTTCTCACGGTGATGACCATTATGGGGGTTACCAATCATATGGGTTGGGAGATGTTCCCTCGCTTTCTTGTTCATTCCAAGTTGGGGAAAGGGCTGATAACAGCCAGCCACCACCAGCGTCATCACGAGGCATATACATGCAATTACGGACTATATTTCCGGTTCTGGGACAAACTTTGCGGCACCGACGCTGGAATTTCAGACGCGCTGGTGCGCTGAGGGGGACTGTCGGACGCGTTTGTGCGGTAGCCTTGTTGCCCGCTTCGACTCTCTTGCTGAGCGGCAATACACTTGCGCAGGATGGCGCCAAGACCAGCACGGTAAAAGTCACCGTGACCAATCTGCGCAACACGAAAGGCGTAGTGCGCGCTTGCATGACCACCAATCCCAAGCTGTTCCCTAAATGCCGCGGCGAGGCTAACGCCTATTCGGTGACGGTTCCGGCGGCGAAAACGGTCGCGCTGCGCTTTAAGGATGTAAAACCGGGTCGCTATGCGATTGCCCTGCTGCATGACGAGAATAATAACGGCAAAGCCGACCGCGCATTGATGATGATGCCCAAAGAGGGGTTTGGCTTCTCACGCGATGCCAAGGTTCGCATGGGCCCGCCCAAATTCAAATCAGCTGCATTTGACGTCACGGCAGAAGATCAATCGCAATCGATCACAATGCGCTACATGCTGTAATGTGACGTCACACCGCCGCGTAGCGCGAAATCGATCTTAACGCATTGTTTACCACGCGGCTTCATAAGAACCCCTGAACTAATACCAAGGGGGCTGTTGAAGCCATGGATACGTTGCGCGGAAATTTCGGATCGACGGATTACCAGTCCGATCAAGATGATTACGACAATTCGGACGACGAAACCGGTGGCGAACTGCCGCCAACCGCCATTGGTACGGACGAACGCCGCATGCAAGTGCGCGCCTACAATCATTGGGCCGGTCAGCTCGACGATCGCAACTTCCCCTCCATCGAAGATCTGGAGCCCGATGAGCTAAACGATTTTGGGCCCTACAGTGTCTTGCTCGATTTCACTGCAGGCATTGAAGATCCTTCAATCCAGTATCTTGGAAAAGAACTTGCTGGCGAATGCGGCACCGAAGCGGAGATTTCCCAACTTTCCGACGTTCCCAGCCGCTCGCTGCTGAGCCGGATCACCGATCACTACATGCAGATCCTCGCCAATCAGGCACCGATTGGTTTCGAGGCGGAATTCGTGAATCAACGCAACGCAACAATCATGTATCGCGGCATCCTGCTTCCCTATTCCAGCGATGGCGAGACGATCGATTTCATTTACGGCGTGATCAATTGGAAAGAGATGGCCGATCAAGCCACGACTGACGAATTGTTGCTCGAAATTGATCAGGCTCTGGAGTTGGATGATTCTGCCCGCGAGCCGGATCCAGTTACTGATTGGGCTGATGGCCCCGGGACCGAAGGGCTGGAACTTGGCATAGAAGACGAAGCGTCCGATATTCCGGTCAGCGTAGATAACAGCGACGACAATAGCCCATTCCCGGCTCCTGCCTTTGGCGGCGATACGTATGAAGACGAGGGCGAAAACGAAGACGAATACGAAGATGATGCAGTCGTCGCGCGCCTATCGTCGTTGATACAACCGCGCACTGGCATCTCTAGTTATTTCGGCTCGAATGAAGACGGTGATGATTGGGACGAGGACGGCTCCGGCATAATCGAGAACCCTGTATCGCCTCTGGCACAAAAGCCGTCTGCACTTCTGCGCAAAAGCACTGTCGATCTTGCTGCCGCTGAGGCAAATGAAGAAACCGGCATGACCGACGAATCTGTCGGTGAGCCGGCTCCGATTGTCGTGAGCAAAAGCGAAGACGGTGGTCTTTATGACTGCCTCGCCGAGGCACGCGAACTTGCGCAGACTGCGCGGACCAGCGAAGATCGCACTCGCTCTGCGCTCTATGCTGCGGTCGGCCGCGCCTATGATGTGAGCCTTGCTGCTCAAGACGCACCGGAAGAATTCGAAGAACTGGTCGCCGAGAACGGCTTGGCCATTCAAGAGCGCGCACCGATGACGCCGATTGTGAAATTGGTCTTTGGTGCGGACTACGACAAAACCCGCTTGACCGAATATGCTTCTGTCCTGTCACACGCACAGCGTGTCGGCATCGGACGCGGCGGACTGGCCGAATTCCTGACGTCTGCAGATGGCGGCCTCAAAGGTGTCGTTCAGGCCGAACGCCGGATCCGTAAAGAAGAAAGCGGTCAGGATGTCGCTCCGCTTGATGCGCCGAAACCATCCATTGCGAAGAAATTGCGCCAGATTGAAGGGCAGCCGCTCGAATCGCTCGATCCGCAAGGTGCAGAGTTTGGCGTGGTGATGATCCGCCGCCTGACAACAGGGGAAATCGTCGTGCTCGGCGAAGTCTCTGAAGACATACCACTGGTCGAGAAAGTTGCGCGCAAGCTGCTAAAGTAAAGCCCGTTTGCCGCTAGGCACGGGAAGCTTGGGCGGCTAGCGTCGCGTCATGCCTGTGTTCAACGAAGCGCCCGTGCGCGTTCAGCCCTATTTTGGATATCGCAATCAGGAACGGCTGGTTATGTCTGCGCGCGCCTTGCGTTCAGGCAAAGCCAACTTCAGCCGTGGCGGGCGCTGGCAAGCGATGCGCACTATGCTATCGCAATTTGCCTCGCGCGAAGTTGGAGGGCTGCAAGTCACGCTTGAAGTTCAGGACTCTGACGGCGAAAAAACGCATCACTTTGGCCAAACCGACAATGAAGGTTTTGTCCATTTTGACGTCGCGATGGCCGACTGCGCCTTGCCCAGCGACCCTATGTGGGATGTTGTTGCGCTCCACTGGACAGACGAAGACGGTGAACAATGCGTAGAGGGGCATGTATTGGCTCCCGGGAAGCGAACAAAGCTCGCTGTTATCTCCGATATCGACGACACCATTATCGAGACCGGCATAACCGGTAGCTTTCGCGCTATCATTCGTAACTGGCGACGTGTCCTCGCCGAAATGCCGGAGGAGCGGTTGCATGTCCCTGGAGTGGATGCTTTCTATAGCTCGCTAGGTGGCGGTACGGTTCTGCAAGACAGCGATGGAATGGGAAAAGCAGTTCCGACGCTTAGCGAACGCCCGTTTTTCTATGTGTCATCAAGCCCATGGAATCTATTTTCCTACCTTGTCGCATTCAAGAAAACACGCGGCCTGCCGCTCGGTCCGATCATGCTGCGCGATTGGGGCTTTGACCGTGAAACGCTCGGCTCAAGCAGCCATGGAGCACATAAACGCAAAGCGATCGACGCCATCCTGAACACCTACCCGGATATGCGTTTTACCTTGATCGGGGATGACAGTCAGGGCGATCTCACTGCTTATGGTGATGTCGTCGCCGATCACCCAGGCCGGATCGCTGCTGTCTTTATCCGCACGGTTGGAACAGACTTCTCGCCAGAGGAAATCGCGGCCAAGGCTTTGATCGGGGCGAACGGCGTGCCGCTGTGGTTGGGTGACGATTACAAAACCGGCGAAGCCTTTCTGAAAGCGACAGGGCTTGCGTCCGATAAAGAAGCCAAGCAAATCGTCACAACAATCGACAAAGCACACCCGAACGATCAGGAAGCGGTCTCCTAATATGGCGAGAAAAGGATTGCGGCGTATGGGATGGGTTCTTCTCATATTGGTGTTGGTGGTCGCCGCGGCAGCGTTGGCCCTGCAATACTCCATCGGACGCAATGGCCCAAAAGTGCTCGACACCGTCGATCGACTGATCGGCGGTGATCGCAACGTCACGCTCGTGCATACCGAGAGTTTAGGCGAGCACGCCAAGCAAAAACTGACGGTCTACCGCGCCGAAGATGACAGTGCAGCCGCTGCCGATTCGAAACCAGTTCTCCTTTTTGTCCATGGTGGCGGCTGGCGCAGCGGCGATATCGACGATTACGGCTTCTTTGCGCGCGGATTCGCGCCCGAGGGTTACGTTGTGGTGCTGGTCGGATACCGGCTTGGTCCCGATGGAATGTTCCCGAACATGCTGGAAGATACCGCCAAGGGCATTGCGTGGACCAGAAACAACATTGCCCAATATGGTGGTGATCCCGATGCAATCTTTATCTCAGGTCATTCTGCAGGGGCCTACAATGTCGCAATGCTAGGGCTGGACCGCCAATGGATAGGACGTGAGGGTCTGGACACCGACGATATCGCCGGTGTGATCGGTATATCCGGACCGTATGATTTCTATCCGTTCGATAGCGAATCGACCAAGCTGGCATTTGGCGGCGCCGAAGATCCTCAGGCTACCCAGCCGGTAAACTTTGCCCGGACCGATGCGCCGCCTTTACTACTGATCCAAGGCGGGAAAGACACTGTTGTGTCCCCCTGCCACGCCCCCGCGCTGGAAGGCGTCGTCACCCAAGCAGGCGGTGAAGCGAAGACGGCTATGTTCTCCGATATGGGTCACAATACGCCCATATTGGCGATGGCCAGTCCTTGGCGCCGGGACAGGACGCTGATCGAGACGATCAACGCGTTCACTGCGAATGTGGTGCGAGCTCGTCAGGCAAAAGCTCCGGACGATACTTCAGTTCCTGTTCAGGCCGAAACCGGCTAGCATCGTCTAATGCGCTTCCTCGCTCCATTCCCTGTGTATTTGGGCCGTCTTCTTGCGGCCATAGCAGCCATCACTCTGGTAGCGCAGCCCGTGGCGGCGCAATCGATCCTGCGGGATGCCGAAACCGAAGCTTTGCTCAACGACATGGCCGCTCCGCTGATCGAAGCGGCGGGTCTGGAGCCCAACAATGTCGATATGGTTTTGATCAACAACCGCTCGATCAACGCATTCGTAGCTGGCGGACAGGCAATCTATATCCATTCGGGTCTGATCGAGGCAGCCGATACCGCCAATGAAGTGCAAGGTGTGATCGCGCACGAATTGGGCCACATCACCGGCGGCCATATCAACCGCATGCGCGACGGGATCGGGACGGCGACCAATATATCGCTTTTGTCGATGCTGGTTGGCGTGGCTGCAGCTTTGGCCGGTGCCGGTGAGGCCGGCATGGGAATTATAGCCGCTGGCCAACAGGCCGCAGTCGGCAAGTTCCTCGCTTTCACCCGCGTTCAGGAAGCCAGCGCAGACGCTGCGGGCGCGGAATATCTCTCGGCAGCGGGCATATCCGGGCGCGGGTCACTGGAGTTTTTCAAAAAACTGCAAAATCTTGAATTCCGCTACGGGCGCAGCCAGGCGGACGAAGCGGAGTTTAGCCGCACCCACCCCTTGTCCGGGGACCGGATCGCCCGCTTGCGCGAGACCTATATTGTCGACCCGGCATGGGATAATCCGGATGATCCGGAGCTGCAGACGCGTTTTGTGCGAGTAAAAGCCAAGCTCTATGGCTATCAGGCCGAGCCAGCGCGCACATTGCAGAAATTTCCCGAGACGCGGCAGGATGTTCCAGCGCGCTACGCCCGTGCCTATGCCTATCACAAAAACGCGCTAATCGAAGAAGCATTGGAGGAGGCCGATGGGTTGCTTGCGGTAGATTCGGAGGACCCGTATTTTCTAGAGCTAAAAGGCCAGGTCCTGCTTGAGTCAGGGCGGCCGGACGAAGCTATTGAACCCCTACGAAAAGCTGCACGCTTGACACGCAACGAACCGCTCATCGCATCGATGTTCGGGCATGCGCTCATCGCCACCGAGGACAAAGAGAATTTTGCCGAAGCCGAGCAGGTTCTGCGCGCCGCGGTGTCGCGCGACCGCTACAATCCGTTTGCGTGGTATCAGTTGGGCGTAGTCTATGCCGCCAATGGTGATATGCCGCGCGCCCGGCTCGCGAGCGCAGAACAGCAAGTGATGAGCCGCCAATATGGTCTGGCGATCCGTAGCGCGCAGTTTGCCGAGGCTGAATTGCCTGTCGGATCGCCTGACTGGATCCGCGCGCAAGATATCGGTTTGCAGGCGCGCGCCGAGCTTGAACGGTTGCAAGACCGCCGCTAGCGCAACAGCATGGCAAAACGGATAGAAAACACCTCTTTGCGTTCGCGGCTTGTCACAGCCCTGATCGCGCTGGCCTTCGGATTTGGCGGTGCTGCTTTGTGGTCGGCAACGGGCATGGGTCATGCGCAAACACGCAGCTACCTGCTTGAAAATCCTGATATTCTCCCAGAAATGGCGGAGAATTTCCAGAAGCAGCAAGCGCGAGAACGTTTGGCCGATATTGCCGATGAAGTCGTCGCACCGTTCCCGGGCGCTGTGATGGGCAATCCAGAAGGCAGCGTTACTCTGGTCGAATTTACCGATTACGGCTGCTCATTCTGCCGCGTGAGCGCCGATCATATTGCCAGCCTGATCGCTAAAAACCCCGAACTCCGCGTCGTTATTCGCGAATGGCCAATTTTCGAAGGCAGCGATAAGGCGGCGCAAATGGCGCTGGCTGCAGCCGAGCAAGGCAAGTTCACCGACTTCCATCTGGAAATGTTCGCCACAGGCCCACCGAGCGAAAGTACGATCATGGATGCAGCGGCATCGGCAGGACTCGATCTGGCTAGGGCAGAGCAATTTATCGCCGGACGAGGCGCGGATTACGAGCTTTCCAAAAACGCGGCGCTAGCAAAACAGCTCGGCTTTGGCGGCACACCAAGCTGGGTCGTCGGCGATCAGGTATTTGAAGGAGCGGTCGGCGAGGCCAAGTTGCAAGAAGCTATCGACGCCGCACGCGAATCGTGATGATTGGCCGCCTGGCGGGTGCGCTCATGGTCGCGGTTATAGCGGTCCCCCTCTCCTCTGCCATCGCACAGAGCGACGATGGTTATGCCGAGTCGCTGCTCGCGCTTCAGAGAATCGATGGGCGGGTCCAAAGCATCGGATGGAAGCTGGTGAAGGGCAATGCGCGTTTTTGCAGCACCACCCGGCTTTCGGTCGGCCTGCTGTTGCAGGACATTCCCGGATACAACCGGCCCGATGACGCGCGCAACGCGGTGGGTGTACAAACCGATTTCGCGATCCAGGCAGTGGCCGAGGGCAGCCCCGCTGCCCGCGCTGGACTACTGCCCAATCAACCCATATCGGCGATTGACGGGCAAAATCTGGCCGAACTGGTGCGCGACGCCAAGGCGACGTTCTTGCGGCTTCAATGGGCGGAAGGCGCACTCCAACACGGTTTAAACACGAATGGCTCTGTCTCGCTGTCGGTCCCCGGAACAGCAGAGCAAGTGATCCTGTCAGGTGAGGCCGTGTGCGCAGCGAATTTGGTGGTGCGTCCATCGGATGACGGCGCGGCAGCGGATGCCAGGTCGCTTTACATTGGCGGGAAGTTCCCCGGCCTGACCTATCCCGATGACGAACTGGCCGCAGCGATGGCCCACGAGTTGGCACACGTCCTTCTCCGCCACCCGCAATGGCTTTCAGAAAACGGCCGAAAGCGGCGCGATATCCGCGCGACAGAGCGCGAGGCGGACCGCATGATGCCATGGCTGCTCGCGAACGCCGGATTTGAGCCACAAGCGGCTACGAGATTCATGCAGCGATGGGGCACCGAAGAGGACAACCGATTTCTTGCAATCCGCCGAACGCATGATGGCTGGGACGAGCGCGTTGAACTTATCGAGGCCGAACTGCCATCAGTGCGCGCGGCGATGGCACGTGATGGAGTTGCCGACTGGTCCAAACAATTCGCGCGAAAGCAGGTGAACTAGGCGGCATCCTCGTTCACATACATCGAGCTGAGCGGCTTCGCCATGACCCGGCGTACCATTGGCTCGAAAAATTCGAGCGGTTCGCTATCATAATTCGGGTCGAACGCAGCCTGATCATATTTTTCGCAAAATTCGGCGCATGCATCGAAATGTGGTTCGTTTCGGAAGCTGTCGCGCACATTACGATCCATGCCGAGGTGATGGAAGAAATAGTACCCTTGGAATGCGCCATGGTGCTGGCAAATCCAATGTTCTTCCTCGGTCACAAACGGCTTGATGATGGCTGCAGCAACGTCAGGATGGTTGTAGGTGCCGAGCGTGTCGCCGATGTCATGCAGCAGCGCCATCACAACATAGCGTTCACCCCGGCCATCACGGTGCGCGCGAGTCGCGGTTTGCAGAGAGTGCTCCAAGCGGCAAACCGGGAATCCGCCGAAATCGCCTTCGAGCAGCTTCAGATGGGTGAGCACACGATCAGAGAGATCCGACGCAAACTCCATGTAATGCTTGCTGATAATCGCCCAGTCTTCGGCGGTGCCCTCTTTCATCTCATGGAATTTCGCACTCTCGCGGGCACTTTCCATCTGACCGGTCTTGATATCCATCGCTGCATCTCCCTGCGGCACCGACCTTACCGCCGATGCACCTTGCCCATCAGCAATACCGCAAGCCGCAACCCGAGTAAAACATATGTGACGTGAGCCGCGGTTTTGGGCTAAAGACTGCATCATGGCCGTTCTGCCTTTTCAACCTACGCCGTTCTTTGCGAATAAGAACCGGGCTTTCTGGGTACTGCAACTTGCAGGCTGGGGCGGTGCGTTCTTGCTCAGGGCCATGGCGGCGATTGCAAACCAGCAGCCTCCATCGCTCCTGCTGCAATTGTTGATCAGCGCGATCACTGGCTTTTCGATCACACTGGTTTTGTCGGTAATATTCCGCGAACTTATCAACCGCAAACCGCTGGTGACATGGGGCGTAACGGTCATTGTGCTGATGCTCTCGGTCGGGCTGTACACTTTCATCGATGCGTGGGTGCTGCAACTGATCCGCGGCGGCACCGAAACCTCTTTCACGCAGCTGGTCATCGGCCTGTTCTACCTGCCGATGACTTTACTCGGCGCATGGTCGGCACTGTATTATGCGATCAATTTTTTCCTGCAGGTGGAACAACAGGCGGATCAGTTGGAGCGGCTTGAGGCGCAGGCGACCAGCGCGCAATTGGCGATGCTGCGCTATCAACTGAACCCACATTTCCTGTTCAACACGCTCAATTCGATCAGCACGCTGGTTCTGCTCAAGCAAACCGAGCCAGCCAATGCGATGCTCATCCGGCTGTCATCCTTCCTGCGCCATACGCTGATGATCGAGGCGAGCGGCAAGGTGACCCTCGCGCAAGAGGTCGAAACGTTGAATCTTTATCTCGGCATCGAACGGATGCGGTTTGAGGAGCGTTTGCGCACCGAATTTGCAATCGATCCTGACGCAGCGAAGGCCTGCCTGCCCGCCATGCTGCTGCAACCGCTAGTCGAGAACGCAATCAAATATGCGGTCTCCCCGCAAGAAGAAGGCGCGAAAATCAGCATTGCCGCACAACTCGTCGGACAGCGGCTACGCATCACCGTTTCCGATACCGGCCCGGGCTTGCAGGCCAGTGAAGGCAGGCGCAGATTGCCTGACGCCCTGACAGGAGACAGACAGGCCGTGTCGACCGGAGTTGGATTGCCGAATATTCGTGACCGCTTGGCGCAAGCCTATGGCGAAGAGCACGCTTTCGAAATCCGTACTCCGCCGACGGGCGGATTTACTGTCATCATTGAATTACCACATGAGGAAGCGAACGAGGATGGGGAAGAACCTACTCCTGTCGCGCTGGCTAACTCAAACAAGAAACTAATTGCAGCTGATCAGGAAGCCCCCTCACCTGCTGCAACCCCGGCTGCTGTGTCCGCAACGACGCAGCGCCAGATTGGAACACAAACATGACCATCCGTGCAATCATCGTCGATGATGAAAAACTCGCCATCCAAGGGCTGCAAGTACGGCTCGAAGCCTTCGACGATGTCGAAATAATCGACACCTGCGCCAATGGCCGTGAAGCGATTCGTAAGATCAAAACCAAAAAGCCCGATCTGGTGTTTCTCGACATCCAGATGCCGGGGTTTGATGGTTTCAGCGTTGTCAAAGGCGTGATGGAGATCGAACCGCCGCTGATCGTGTTCGTCACAGCCTATCAGGAGCACGCAATCCGTGCGTTTGAGGCGAACGCGGTCAATTATCTTATGAAGCCGGTGGATGAAGATAAGCTCGCCGATACTATCGAACGAGTCCGGGTGCGGTTGGCCGAAAAGAAATCAACCGAAGATGCCGAGAAACTACTCAATGTCCTCGCCGAAGTGGCTCCCGATGCCGCCGAGGAATTCGCGGACGAGGATGGCGAAAGCACCGAGCGCTTCGAAAAGCTGATCAATGTGAAGGATCGCGGCCAGATTTTTCGCGTCGAAGTCGGCTCGATCGAACATATCGAGGCAGCTGGCGATTATATGTGCATCTACACCGGCGATAATTCATTGATATTGCGTGAGACAATGAAGGATCTCGAACGAAGGCTCGACCCGCGCAAGTTCCAACGTGTGCACCGCTCGACGATCGTCAATCTCGATCAGGTCCGTCAGGTGAAGCCGCACACCAATGGCGAATGCTTCCTGGTGCTCGATTCGGGCGCCGAAGTGAAAGTTTCGCGCAGCTATCGCGACGTGGTGGCCCGCTTTGTCCACTGAGCCTTTCAGCCTGACCGGTTTCGATCTCGAGAAATTTATCCGCGAAACCTTTGCCGAGGATCTTGGCGCAGGACTTCCCGGCGGTGGTCATGATGTAACCTCCGAAAGCGTCATTCCAGCCGATGCGCGTTTCGCAGGTGTGATGGACAGCCGCGATCCGATCACCGTTGCCGGCCTTCCCATCGCAGAAGCATTCTTCCGCGCGCTCGAGGCCGACATGGAGATTGAGATACTTGTCGAGGAAGGGCAGCAGGTTCCTGCAGGCTCCGACCTGATGTGTCTGTCTGGTAATGCGCGAGCCTTGCTGACTGCGGAGCGATCAGCGCTCAACACAGTCCAACACTTATCGGGCATTGCGACGATGGTTCGCGAATATGTCGACACTATGGACAATCCGGATTGCACATTGCTCGATACCCGCAAAACCATTCCCGGCTTGCGGCATCTCGAGAAATACGCGGTCCGCATGGGCGGCGCGAGCAATCACAGGATGGGTCTGTGGGATGCCGCGATGATTAAGGACAATCATGTGCTGGTCGCTGGCAATGTCGGTGAGGCGGTCCGCCGTGCACGCGATGCCGGCGTCGAAACAATCATCTGCGAAGTCGACCGATTGGACCAGATCGAACCAGCATTGGAAGCAGGCGCAACCCGTCTGTTGCTCGACAATATGGAACCCGACACCTTGCGCGAAGCCGTAGCAATAGTTGCGGGCAGAGTGCCGACAGAAGCGAGCGGCGGGATCAATCTACAGACCATAAAAGCCAAGGCGGCAACCGGCGTGGACTATGTATCCGTTGGCCGCTTGACTCAAAGCGCGGCTGCCGCTGACATTGGACTAGACTTTACTCCCCTGTGAGGTTGCTGGGAGGCCTTATCGCGGTGGCCGGACTGCTTGGCGCAAGTAGCGCGGCGCATGCCCAAGCCTATCAGTGCCGGATGCCTAACGCGATCTCGGTTCCCAAGGTTACACCGCAGTCCAAACCGCGCCGCTTGCCCGTGACCAGCTATACCTTCGCTCTCAGTTGGTCGCCCGAGTTCTGCAAAGGGCGCGAGATGCAGGCGCGGCATCGGACACAATGCTCTCGCCGGAATGGGCGATTTGGGTTTGTAGCCCACGGCTTGTGGCCGGAAAGCCGGGGCTCTTGGCCACAATGGTGCTCAGCGGCGCGCACCGTTCCGCCCGCTGAAGCGCGTCGCAACATGTGTATGATGCCCTCCGCCCGTCTGATCGCCAGCCAATGGGCCAAACATGGCAGCTGCATGACGCGCAAGCCGGAGACCTATTTCAAAGTCACCCGCATTTTGTGGAAATCGCTCAGCTTTCCGGGAATGGATGCGCTTTCCCGTGATGAGGAGCTAACCGCAGGCAAGCTACGCGATGCGTTTGTTAAGGCCAATCCAGCATGGCCGCGTTCAGCGGTTGGCATCGACTTGAACCGGCGCGGATGGCTTGAGGAATTACGCCTCTGCTACGGTAAGAACTTCATGCCGAAGGCTTGTGACAGAAGGCGCTTCGGGCCAGGCGATTCAACCAAAGTGAAGATCTGGCGCGGGCTTTAGCGCTTGGAACGGAAGAAAGCGCGCAGCATCTCGGCAGCCTCCGCCTGACCCATCCCCGAATAGACCTCTGGCTTGTGCAGACATTGCGGCTGCTCAAATACTTTGGCGCCATGCTCCACAGCACCGCCTTTGGGATCGGAAGCGGCGTAGTAAAGCTTAGCAATTCGCGCATGGGAAATCGCACCTGCGCACATAGTGCAAGGTTCCAAAGTCACCCAAAGCTCACAGCCCTCCAGCCGTTCCTGCCCTAGCGCCTTCGCAGCACCGCGAATCGCCATGATTTCTGCATGTGCGGTCGGATCATGATCGGTTCGCGGGGTATTGTGGCCGGTCGCTACCACTTCCCCGGCTCGGACAATAACAGCACCGATTGGCACCTCGCCTGCTGTTCCCGCCTCTTGCGCCAGCGCCAGAGCTTTGCGCATGGGGTCGGGAAGGGGCCAGCGAGTCATGCCGAAGGCGCTAGCCAAGCCGCACGCACCCTGCAATACGCACCTCACGATATTAAGGCGTAGCGGCGACGATTTGCTTGACGATTCGGCAATGGGGAGCTATCCGCGCGCCTTTCCGGGATAATCCCACAGATTTAACTGGCCTTCGGCATGTGCTGGCGGCCCCGAATTCGAACGAGAGACAGCATGTCGCGCATTTGCGAACTGACCGGCAAGGGCCGCCTGACCGGCAACAATGTAAGCCACGCCAATAACAAGACCAAGCGTGTCTTCCTGCCCAACCTGCAGCACGTCACCCTGCTGAGCGAAAAGCTCGACCGAGGTTTCAAATTTCGCGTCTCCGCACACGGCCTGCGTTCGGTTGAACATAATGGCGGTCTCGACAATTGGCTGCTGAAGACCAAGGACGAGAAGCTTTCCAAGAACGCGCAGAAAGTGAAGCGCGAATTGAAGAAAGCGACCAAGGAAACTGACAAGGCTGCTTGATTGCGTCTGGCCCTGCGAAGGGCGGTTGGTCAGAACCTGGTTTGAAAGGGCGTGCGGTTATTTCCGCGCGCTTTTTCTATTGCGCGCTTGGCTCTTCCGGATTCCATTTCAGTTTGAGTAGCATCGTGCGTTGGAATGACGTGCCATTATCGTCGGAAATCAGCCATATATCGAGAGCGCCATCATCGCGCGGTACCACCGCAACGCCCTCGTAATTATCTTCGAGTTTCGCATCACTTATCGTCGCGATCTCCGCTCCGCGCCAAACTCCGCCAGCTTCGATCTCTGCCGGATCGGCGACGACAAGCTTCGCATTAAAGGTGGGCGGCACGCCAAATACAAAGTCGCGGACCAGTACCAAAACACGGCCATCGGGCAGCTCGGTCGCATCAACCGGGCGGTAACCCGCAGGCGCTTCAAAGCGGAATTTACTTGGGTTCGGATTTTCGATCGGGTCGCCATTAAACAGCAGTGCGGAAAAGTCGTCATCCCAATAGCCTTCGCTGCCCTCCGCGATGACAATGAAGCGCCCGTCGGACAAGCGCGCCATCGCTTCCGGCCCAGAGTTTGAAGGCCACGCGCGCAGTTCGTCAGGCCGCACGCTCTCCGCACCGGTCAGATCACTTTCGAGGCGCTCAATCGTGTTGGTACCTTCATATCCTACCCAAATGCGGCCCGTTTCAGGATCGTGGGTTAGCGATTCGATGTCGATCAGCTTTTTTTTGAGTGCCGTCCGGCCTGCAAAACGCTCGATCACCACGTCACCGTCACAGCCGGGCATCGGGAAGCGCAGCAATCTTCCGGTGTCGCTGGCTGAGAGGAACTGACATCCCGGCAAAGCAAGCAGCGCCGAATAACTGCCGAACTGGCTATTTGGGCTATGCAGATGCCACGCACCGGTGAGCTCTACTTCGCCCAGATCAAAACCCCCTGGCGCGAGCGCGGTCAAACTCATGCTCTGCGAATCATCCGAATCTGCAGGTGGCGAACGCAACCAAGTGCCAGGCGCAATCAATGCAGCCAGCAGCACAATCGCGATCAATCGCAAAAAGCTTCGCCGCCTGCTTTTCATGCCAAACTGATCAGTTCATTGGGCCGACAAACAGCAACGGATCAAGCCGCGAATTGCGCCATTTCAAACCCCAATGGAGATGTGGGCCAGTGGCACTTCCAGTTGAACCGATATTGCCGATATACTGGCCCTGCTTGACCACATCGCCTTCGCTAACAGCGATCTTCGAATTGTGCAAAAATGCGCTGTTGAGCCCGTTCCCGTGGTCAATAATCAGCAGATACCCCTCAAGCGAGAACGGTTTCTTCGTCGCCAGGGTGACGACACCATCAGCTGGTGCAACATAGGGCACACCATTCCCGGGCGCGATATCGATGCCTGAATGATAGCTGCCCGGGACACCGGCATAGATACGCTGGCTGCCGAAACGCCCCGAAATGCGCCCCTTCACTGGCCAAATGAAATCCTGCCGCCATCCCTCGCTATCGGCATTCACTTTACGAGCGGCGTTGATCTGCGCCAGCTCGGGGCGGCGGCGGACCATAAAGGCCTCGCTCGCCTTACCGCGCGGGCGAGCAAGATTGATTCGTTCGATATTCCATTTGCGCGGGCTGATGGTCAGCGGGCTTTCTATCGTGCGGCCATCCTTCAGTCGCGCGACCAAAGTCGCCGATGGTCCCGCATCACGATCAAACGCAGCGAAGAAAAAGCCATCGTCATCCAATACCAGTGCCTGCCCGCCCAATGTCGCCGAAACCGCGCCGCCGGGCGCCTGCCCGCGAATCCATCCGCCTTGAGTTAACTGCCCGTCATAAAGAAACGTCGTCGGGCCGACTGGCTCCGGGGGCGGTACGAAAGCCGGTTCCGGGGCGGGCGCAGCCCTTGCCGCTTCCGTGGCGATTGGCTGGACCAGTTCGGCCTGTCCAACCTCTGCCGGAGGAGGGTTATCGATTGCCGCGCCGCTGCACCCGGCCAGCGCAAACAATGAGGCACCAAGACCGATGCGCATTATTCCGCTCACGAATTGTCTATCATCTGCCGCGTTGCGATCTCCGCGCTGGCATAGGGTTCCTGCAAATCCACGCTCCAATAGCGCAGCTCGTCGAGCGGAATCTGCTCGCCCGAAACTGCACACAGGACATATTGCCCCGATTTGATCACGCGGAAACCATTGGGACCGTAAGCCAGTTTCGCGGCGTTGTTTCCTGAAGACATCAACATAGCTTTGTCCTTAGCAAGCACGGCCTAACCGAACAAATCATCTTGTCGGTCCTGTGCCGCATCGGTGCGAGGCTTACGTGTCTTTGGCTTAGCCGGAGCTGAAGGCGCTGTTCCGGTGGCGACATCCAGCACACCATCGGCGAATTTCACGCCAAGCTGCGCGTGTTTCTCAGCCGCGGCTTTGGTCCGCACCAGATTGCCCTCCACATCTTTCACCAGCACGAACCCGCGCCGAAGTGGCGCCTCAGGATTGAGCGATTGGAATAGTCGTTCCAGCGCTGTGAAGCGTTCGCTGTCGCGCGCCACCCGATTTTCGACGAGCGCGTGGGTTAGCCTGTTCGCCGACAGCTTCTGCCCCGCGTCTCGTAGATTGCGGGTCATAGTCGCAGTGGAAAGCCGAAGAATGCCCAATTTTTCACGGCCTTTTGCCGTCCGGTCTTTGAGCCCACGCCGTAGCCTCTCGGAAATGTCGTCAAGCCGCTGCACTTGTGGTTGTAGCAATGCTTCAGGGCGCGGCAGGCGCTTGATCCGCGCATCCAAACGTTCGCGTCCCAAAGTGACAGGGCGAGCGATTGCCCGCTTCTTCCGGTGGGCAAGGTCTTCGATAGTTGCGGCCAGTTCCGCACGGACGGGCACTGCCATTTCGGCAGCAGCCGTCGGCGTGGGGGCGCGGCGATCAGCAGCAAAGTCAGCCAGCGTTGTATCGGTTTCATGCCCAACAGCCGAGATCACCGGTATCGGGCAGTCGGCGATCGCGCGCACGACCACTTCTTCATTGAAGCCCCACAAATCTTCGATCGAACCGCCGCCGCGTGCGACAATGAGCAGATCGGGCTTGGGAACACTTTCCGGCAGGTCCGAGAAACCGCGAATAGCGTCCGCGACCTGTTCGGCAGAGCCTTGCCCCTGCACGAGCACAGGCCAGACCAGCACTTGACTGGGAAAGCGATCAGCCAAGCGGTGGAGAATATCGCGGATCACTGCACCGGTTGGCGACGTCACGACAGCAATGGTGCGCGGCAGGAAAGGCAAAGCCGTCTTCCGCTCGGGCGCGAACAGGCCTTCTTTTTCCAGCCGCAGGCGCGTCTTCTCCAGCAGCGCCAGAAGCGCGCCCTCGCCAGCGATCTCCATGCTATCCATTACGATCTGGTATTTTGACCGCCCCGCATAGGTCGTCAGCTTACCCGTTGCGACGACTTCGATGCCGTCCTCTGGCAGGAAGCCCAACCGCCCGGCATTGCCGCGCCACATCACACCATCGATCACCGCCTTTTCATCTTTGAGGCTGCAATAAAGGTGGCCCGACGCCGCACGCTTCACACCTGACAACTCGCCGCGCAGACGCACATGGCCAAACCGGTCTTCCACCGTCCGCTTCAGGATCGTCGATATTTCGGTGATCGACAGCGGCGCGGCGTTGTCGCCCTCGCCGCTGCGCGCTACCAAACCGTTCTCCACACTGTCTTGGGATGAAGAACTGGGCATGAATATCCTTTTGTTAGGCTCCGGCGGACGCGAACATGCATTGGCATGGAAGCTGGCGCAATCACGCTTGCTCGCTGGCGAGGACGATACTCTCTATGCCGCACCGGGCAACCCCGGCATTGCCGATCATGCACGATGCATTTCGCTGGATGCCAGCGATCACCAGGCGGTTATTGCGTTCTGCGCCGATCACAATATCGGGCTGGTTGTAGTGGGGCCAGAAGCACCTTTGGTCGATGGCCTGGGTGATAGTCTACGCGCAGTCGGAATTCCCGTCTTCGGACCTTCCAAAGCCGCCGCGCAATTGGAAGGCAGCAAAGGCTTCACCAAAGATCTGTGCGAGCGCGCGAATATTCCAACCGCAGGTTATGAACGGACAATGTCGCTCGGCGATGCAACTGCTGCGCTTGGCAAATTCGAAGCACCTTATGTGCTCAAAGCGGACGGCCTCGCCGCAGGCAAAGGTGTAGTGATCGCCGAGACCCGCGCGCTCGCCACAGAAGCACTGACCGATATGTTCAGCGGGAAATTCGGGGATGCTGGCGCGGAAGTCGTACTCGAAGAATTCATGCAGGGGGAGGAAGCGAGCTTCTTTGCACTGACCGACGGCGAAACAATCATCCCCTTCGGCAGCGCGCAGGATCACAAGCGCGTTGGCGAGGGTGACACTGGCCCCAACACTGGCGGGATGGGCGCCTACAGCCCAGCGCCAGTGCTTACCCCGGAATTAGAAGAGCAAGTGATGGAGCGGATCATCGGCCCGACAGTCGACACGCTGCGTGCAGAGGGAACGCCATATTCCGGCGTGTTGTTCGCCGGGCTGATGCTGACCGATGAAGGACCCAAACTGATCGAGTATAATTGCCGGTTTGGTGACCCTGAATGTCAGGTGCTGATGAGCCGTTTGCAAAGCGACCTCGGTGAAATAATGTTGACCTGCGCGATGGGCACGCTTGAGAAGCAGGGGCCAGCCGAGTTCGACAATGCCACCGCGCTCACAGTGGTGATGGCGGCTAATGGCTATCCTTCAACGCCAGAAAAAGGTGGGGCAATCGACCTCGGCAACGCCGAAGCGCACGGCACCAAAATCTTCCACGCGGGAACCAAAGTCTCAAATAGTGGTCAGCTCGTCGCGAATGGTGGACGTGTGCTGAATGTCACGCATTCGGGCCCCAATGTGACCGCGGCGCAGGCAGGAGCATATGCTGCGGTCGATGCGATCAGCTTTCCGAGCGGATTTTGCCGCCGCGACATTGGTTGGCGTGAGGTTGAGCGTGAAGCCAATAGCTAGAACTCAGTTATGGAATTAACGGGCTTGGACCACACCGCGTTTCTGCGCGACTATTGGCAAAAGAAACCGCTGCTGATCCGCAATCCATGGTCGGCCTGGCAAAACCCGATGACACCCGAAGAACTCGCAGGTTTGGCCTGCGAAGACACGATTGAATCGCGCCTGATTATTGGTGGAGAGCATGTTCCAAGGGTTGAACACGGACCAATAGTTTCCGACCGCTACGATACGCTCGAAAAGCGGAACTGGACATTGTTGGTGCAGGCTGTCGATCACCATGTGCCCGAAGTCGCCGCACTGATTGAGCCTTTCCGCTTTGTTCCCGATTGGCGGATTGACGATGTGATGGTGAGCTTTGCTGCCGATGGCGGCGGCGTGGGCGCGCATTTCGACCAGTATGACGTATTCTTGATCCAAGGCGCGGGTAAACGGCGATGGCAAGTTGGCGGAATGTGCGGTGGAGCTAGTAAATTGCTGCCACATGGTGACCTGCGTTTGCTCGCCGACTTCACGCCGACCCAAGAATGGGTGCTGGAGCCTGGCGATATGCTCTACGTTCCGCCAGGTATTGCGCATAATGGTATCGCCGAGGGCGAGGATTGCATGACATATTCCGTCGGCTTCCGTGCACCATCTCGCGGCGATCTGATCGGCGGATGGATGGATGATCTCCTCGGGGAAATGGTGGAGGATGATCGCTACAGCGACCAGGATCTGGTGCCGCAGGGCAACCCCGGTGAGATAGCGCCAGAAGCAATCGAACAGCTCCATGCGATGGTCACCGAGCGACTAAGCGACAGAAGCGCATTCGCAAACTGGTTCGGCAGATATAGCAGCACCGCCAAATATCCGGAGGTCGATTGGCAGCTTGAAACACCAATCACAGAGACAGAGTTTGCCGCCGAATTTGTCGCTGGCATCACGCTTTTGCGCAATCCCGCAAGCCGTTTTGCTTTTATTGAGCAAGACAGTGGCAAAGTGCAGCTATTCGTCCAAGGCGAATTCTATACCTGCGATGGCGAAGTGGCTGAGTTTGCACGATTGCTGTGTAGCGCCTCTACCATCAGTCCGACGTTCAACATGATCGCTAGCGCTGCGGTTTCGGAGCTAACCTTGCAACTCATCAAAGCCGGAAGTTTGGCAATCGAGGCCTAGCCTGCACGCCATTCACCAGGGGGAATCCCGTCAAGACTCCAATCGCCAATCGACCATCTAACCAGCCGCAAAGTCGGATGGCCAACCGCCGCGGTCATCCGCCGGACCTGGCGATTCTTGCCTTCGCGTATCGTCAGTTTGATCCAGCAATCGGGCAGCGTTTTTCGGTACCTCACAGGCGGATCGCGCGGCCACAAATCGGGTTCTTCAATCCGCTCCACCTCGGCGGGGAGAGTCATACCATCCTTCAACTTTACCCCTTGTCGTAGCTTCTCGAGACCGGCCTCGTCCGGTTCGCGTTCAACTTGAGCGAGGTAGGTTTTTGGCGTTTTGAACTTGGGGTCGGAAATACGCGCTTGCTGCCGCCCGTCATCGGTAAGCAGCAGCAAGCCCTCGCTGTCGCGATCAAGCCGCCCCGCCGGATAGACATTCGGGACGTCGATAAAGTCCGACAGTGTCGCACGCGGGCTCTGCCCGTCGGTAAATTGCGACAGCACCCCATGCGGTTTATTGAATAGGATCAGCAGTGGATGTTCACCTTAACCCAAACGCTCAGCAACCAGCGCCCGCAAATCGGCTTCGGGGCGCGCGCCGTAATGCGATATTATCTCTGCCGCACAAACCGCACCGCGCGTCAGGCAGTTTTTAAGGTTTTCGCCCTTCACATGGCCTGAGAGGAAGCCAGCCGCGAACAGATCGCCTGCGCCGGTAGTGTCCACCACCGCCTCTACCGGTTCAGCAGCGACTTCGCCGCGCTCGCCTCCGGCAATTGCCACGGCGCCATTGGCACCCTTGGTCGCGACCAGCACCGGCAGCTTTGGCGCGATTGCAGCTAAGCCAGCCTCGAAATCGTCCTCGCCGGTTAGTGTCGCAAGTTCGCTCTCGTTAACGAACAGAATGTCGATCAGGCCTTCATCGATTAACGCGCGGAAGTCATTGCCATGGCGGTCAATTACAAAGCTCTCCGATGCGGTGAAAGCGACTTTGCGACCAGCGCTGCGGGCCACTTCGATAGCGCGGCGCATCGCGCTGCGCGGCTCTTCGGGGTCCCAAAGATAGCCTTCGAGATAGAGCACGGCCGCGTCACGGATAGCATCTTCGCTCAAGGCGGCAGGTGGCAAGAACTGGCTTGCTCCGAGGAATGTATTCATTGTCCGCTCGCCATCAGGCGTCACAAAAATCAGGCAGCGGGCGGTTGGCGGTTCGCCTTCGCGCGCCGGCGTATCGAAATCGATGCCCGCAGCGCGAATGTCGTGGCTGAATACGTCGCCGAGCTGATCGCTAGCAACTTGTCCGATAAATGAACATTGCGCGCCGAGCGCAGCCAGACCGGCCAGCGTGTTGGCCGCCGAACCGCCTGAAATTTCTTTCGCGGGGCCCATAGCCGAATACAGATCGCGTGCGCCGTCTGCATCGATTAGCGACATTCCGCCTTTGGCAAGCTGCAGCTCTTCGATCAATGCGTCATCACAAGGGGCCATCACATCCACAATGGCATTGCCGATTGCGATCACATCATAGCGGGGTTCGGTCATACATATCCTTGGGAATTACTTGTGCGCTTGAGCGCCTTTCGTTTGCTGAAGCGCGCCTAGCCGCTTGCCGAGGGCACGCCAAGGCTTTCCGCATATTGCATGATTGACGTGCGCCCCCGCCTGTGGGCAAAGCAGCGCCGTATGACTCGCGTCCCGGCCGCCATTTCCAAAGCAATCGCGCAATTGGGCGATCCGAAGATCGTGCGCCTTCTTACAAAGACTATTTTCATCACGCTGGTAATTTTTGCGCTGCTCGGTGCTGGGATGTGGGCCGCATTGAGCCGCCTCTTGATCAATCACGAGGTCACATTTGGCGCGGAACTCGGCGCTTTGGTTGCCATCGTTCTGACTATTCTGGGCGCTTGGTTACTATTTCGGATTGTCGCGCTCGCCGTATTGCAATTCTTTGCCGATGAAGTGGTGATCGCCGTGGAGGCCAAGCATTACCCGGCAAGCCTTGGCCATGCGCGCAGCCTGTCGTGGCAAGAGGAATTGCATCACGGCGCCCGCTCTATTGGCCGCGCTATCGGCGTTAACCTGCTCGCGCTTATCCTCGCCATTCCCATGCTGGTGATTGCAATTGGGCCCCCAATCATCTTCTGGGCCGCCAATGGCTGGCTGTTGGGCCGTGAATTGCAGGATATGATCTGGCTACGCCACCGCCGCTCCATTGGCGAAGCTGCGCCTCTCAGCGGCCCGGAGCGATTTGCGATCGGCGGAGCAGTAGCAGCAATGATGGCGATACCATTCGTGAATTTCTTGGCCCCGGTGATAGGGGCTGCCAGCGCAGCGCATCTCGTGCATGGCCGTTTGGAAGAAAAGCACTCCTCCGACACACTTGGACCAATCAATGTCACGTAGACTCTCACAGACACTGTTTCTCGGCATTGTGCCCTTTTTAGGTGCCTGTGCCGCCACAGCCGTGCCGCCCCCATCACCAGGCACCAGTCCCAATGCGCCAATTGGACGAACCGCGCGCGTTCCAGTGCCTTCGACACCGCCGCGCCAAGCGCCCGGGCCCTCGACAACGCCCGGTTTTCAAGCGCCGCGGATAATGGATATTCCTGGCCTAGAGCGTGTGATCGGGTCCGATAGCGCAGCGTTGCAGCGTCAGTTCGGCCAAGCGCGGCTTGATGTACGCGAAGGCGATGCCCAGAAGTTGCAGTTTAGCGGCGAAGCCTGCGTGCTCGATATCTATCTCTATCCGCTTGCGCCAGGCGCTACGCCCACCGCGACCTATGTCGATGCACGGCGCTCCAGCGACGGCCTGGATGTAGATCGCGCCTCCTGCGTGGCAGCTCTAAAGCGCTAGAGTGCGCCAGCAGAAACTGAAGCATATAGAAGAGCAGAGATCACCTCGATATTCAGGGGGTTCCATCATGCGCGTACAATTCGGAAACTGGGCGGCGAATGGCCGAAACTGACGGCGAAGTAGGTGCGCTTGAACAAGCCATGCTCGGGCGGCTTGCGAATGACCTGAACTTGGTCCTGCAATTCAGACCATGAAGGACTCGCCGCAGCCGCAGGCGCCTTTGGCGTTCGGATTCTCGAAAGTGAAGCCAGCGGTGAAGTCGTCCTCGACCCAATCCATGATGGAACCGATCAGATAGAGCACGCTGGCCCCATCAATGTAGAAGGTCCCGCCGGGGGTCTCGATTTTCTCATCGAACTTCACTTCCTCGGTCACATAATCAACCGAGTACGCTAGGCCGGAACAACCGCGGCGCGGAGTCGATAGTTTCACCCCAATCGCATCATCAGGTGCTTGAGACATCAGATGCGCAATCCGCGCTTCTGCGCCCTTGGTCAGCGTGACAGCGGCAGGGATTTGCCGGATTTTTGTATCGCTCATGATGCCAATGCCTTTTGCCAGAACAACGCGTGCCCCTTACTCGGATCAAGCTCGTAATCACCGTAGCCCAGCGCAGCATAGAGGCCTTTGGCGGTTTCGTTCCCACTGAGCACTTCAAGCGTCACCTTGCATGCGTGCTTCTCTACAGCGACCATTTCAATTTTCTTGAACAAGCGCTTGCCAATACCTTGGCCGCGCATCCGTGCGTCGACAACCACGTCATGGATATTCACCAGCGGTTTTGCAGCAAAGGTCGAAAAGCTGGTGAAGCAATTGGCCAGCCCAGCGGGCGCCTCACCGTGGAAAGCCAAGACCGAAAAGGCGCCTGGGGTTTGCACAAGACCAGACACCAGGTTTTTTCGTGTGTAATCACTCAGCGGGGCGCCTCCGCCCATTGGATCTCGCGCGTAAACATCCAGCATCGAAATGATTGCATCTGCATGCACCGGGTTGCTGTAATCGGCCAAAAAAACCGTGATATCGGCCATCACAGCATTCCCAATTCTAGGCGCGCTTCATCGCTCATTTTGCCGGGATCCCATGGTGGGTCCCACACCAGAACCACTTCCGCATCGCGCACACCGGGCACGGACGCAGCGCGAAGTTCAACCTCGGCCGGCATGGATTCTGCCACCGGGCAATTTGGCGTGGTCAATGTCATGCTGACAGTAACATCCGAATCGGAGTCGACCTCGACACCGTAGATCAGGCCAAGATCGTAAATATTGACCGGGATTTCCGGGTCGTAGATTTCTTGCAGCGCAGCAATAACTGCGTCGTGGAGCTCACCACCCGGATCACCGGGTGCGACTTTTTCAGGTTTCTTCTGAAGAAAGCCTTCAAGATAATCGCGCTTACGTTCCAGCTTTTCGCCCATGGTTTCAGAAGCAGAATCTTCCGCCGCATCTTCAACGCGCGCGCGCGCTGGTGCCGCGACTTCGGTCACTTCTTCAGTTGTTATCTTTCGCTCTTCGTTCATTGGCCGAAGATCCTCTTAGTTCTTTCAATACCGCGCAGCAGTGCATCGATATCGCTTTCATCGCTGTATAGCCCGAAGCTGGCCCGTGCCGTCGCGGGAACGCCCAGATGTGTCATCAGCGGCTGCGCGCAGTGATGTCCGGCACGGATCGCAACGTTCTCTTCGTCCAATATGGTGCCGAGATCGTGCGGATGAACCCCTTCCATCTCGAACGAGACAATTCCAGCCGACTTCTCGGGGCCGAACAGGCGGATCGAATTGATTGTTCGAAGTTCGTTGCGAAGTGTTGTTGCGAGCCCGCTTTCATGCGCAAAAAGGCTCTCCAAATTGAGCGCATCAACATAATCAATCGCCGCATGCATCGCGACTGCTTCGGTAATCATCGGCGTGCCAGCCTCGAATCGCTGTGGCGGCGGCGCATACGTTGTCTTTTCGAAAGTAACGCTGTCGATCATCGCGCCTCCCCCTTGATAGGGTGGCATCGTATCGAGCAGCTCTTCGCGCGCCCACAGCACGCCGATACCGGTCGGGCCGTACAGCTTGTGCGCCGACAACACGTAGAAATCGCAATCGAGCTCTTGCATATTAAGCCGCATCCGCGGGGCGGCCTGGCAGCCATCGAGAAGCAGCTTTGCGCCGACATTATGCGCCAGTTTTGCAGCCCGCTTCACACCGAGAATTGACCCAAGCACATTGGAAACATGCGCAAGCGCGACAATCTTGTGCTGCGGTGTGAGCATTTGCTCCAGTGCGCCCAGATCGATCAGATGGTCCTCGGTCAGCGGGCACACATCGATTTCTGCTCCGGTCTGCTGCGCAATCATCTGCCAAGGAACGATATTCGAATGATGCTCCAGCTGGCTGAGCATAATCCGGTCGCCGGCTTTGAGGTTCAATCCACCCCAGCTTTGCGCAACGAGATTGATGCCTTCGGTCGCTCCGCGCACAAACACGATTTCGTTCTCGGACCGAGCACCGATGAATTCGGCGACACGGCGGCGGGCGGCCTCATAGGCCTGTGTCATTTCTGCCGAGCGCGAATAGACGCCGCGATGCACTGTCGCATAATCGCGGCCAAGCGCATTCGACATCGCATCGATCACTGCCTGCGGCTTCTGCGCCGTCGCGGCGGTATCGAGATAGTGCCACGGTTGTCCCTCAGCCGCCACAAGGCCGGGAAAGTCCGCTTTGCGAGTGAGGAGGGATGCAGGTGCGTTCACACTGCCTCCACATTCAGATTGGCAAGCGTATCTTCGAGCATCCGCTCCCGCTCCGCATCGTCCGCAATCGCTTCGAATGCGTCGCCAATAAAAGCCTGAATCAGCAGTTTGCGCGCAATTTCCGGCGGAATGCCGCGCGCGGCCATATAATAACTGGCCTGCTCATCCAACTGACCAATCGCCGCGCCATGCGCGCAGAGCACATCGTCGGCGAAGATTTCCAGCTCCGGTTTTGTGTTTGCTGATGCGCCCTTCTCCAGCAGGATCGCGCGGAAGTTCTGCGCGGCATCGGTCTTTTGCGCATCGCGGGCAACTTCGATCCGGCCCAGGAAATTACCCGTCGATTGGCCCCATTGAACCGCGCGAACGACTTGGTTCGATGTAGCATTCGGGTGAGCATGAATCGTCCGCGTGACAAATTCCTGCACTTTGTCTTCTCCGCCCAGCGTCACACCGCCAAATTCGAAATGCGCACCCTCTTCCAGCGTGACTTCGATCTCAACGCGGGCATACTTTCCGCCGGCAATGGTCTTGAACGCCTCGAAACGGCCGCCTTTGCCGACATGAACACGCAGACGATCCACCATACCATCGACCTCTTCGCCTGAAGCGTGCCCAGAAGCATGAAACGTATGTTCGCTCCGCGTTTCGCCAGCAGGCACTTCAAGCGTACGCCAGTGATTGACTACGTCCGGACTGGCCGCAGCGAGATATTCGCCATCGGAATAGCGCCAATCCTCATCGCGAGTGGTTGGAAGGGTTGCGATGCCTGTCATCAGGCGACCCCAGCACTCTCGAGCGCACCCTCATAGCCTTCGCTCTCAAGCTGAAGCGCCAATTCCGGCCCGCCGCTGGTAACGATCCGGCCTTTGGCCAGAACGTGGACTTTGTCCGGCTTCACATAGTCAAGCAAGCGTTGGTAGTGAGTGATCAGCAGCACACCCTTCGCAGGGTCGCGCATGATCGCATTGATCCCGTCACCGACCACGCGCAGCGCATCGATGTCCAAACCACTATCGGTCTCGTCCAACACGGCAAATTTGGGGTCAAGAATACCCATCTGGACCATCTCAGATCGCTTCTTTTCGCCACCCGAGAAGCCGACATTTACCTGCCGTTTGAGCATTTCCATATCGAGTTTGAGCAGCGCGGCTTTCTCGCGCGCCAGCTTCAGGAATTCACCGCCGGACAGTGCTTCTTCGCCGCGCGAGGCGCGCTGCGCATTGAGCGCCTCGCGCAGAAACTGCACGTTCGACACACCGGGAATCTCTACCGGGTATTGGAAGCCGAGGAACAGGCCGGTCGCGGCGCGCTCATGCGGTTCCAGATCAAGCAAATCTTGCCCCATAAATTCGACCGAACCCTCGGTCACTTCATATCCCGGACGCCCGCCCAGGACATAGGACAGGGTCGATTTGCCCGCACCATTGGGACCCATGATCGCATGGATTTCGCCCGCATTCACTTCGAGCGACAGTCCTTTGAGGATCTGTGTATCGCCGACATTGGCGTGGAGATTGGTAATTTTCAACATTGCTTGGTCAGTCTCTTAAATTATCGGGTAGAGCCGCGCCGATTAAACTCGCGGTCTTCAAAATTGGTTTGCTCGGGCTTTGCCCTGCGCGGCTTATCGAAAGGCTTCATCAGCTCTTCGTGGATCGCGTCTTTGATCGGCTCCAGATCACCCATGACTTGTTCCTTGGTGAAGCGCATCACGCGCACACCGACATCGGTCAGCTTGCGATCGGACAATTCTTCGATCTTCGCATCAGCGTCGGTATCGCCGCTGATTTCAACCACTAGCCAACGTGTCTTGCAGGCAAAATCAACAACCGAGGAGCCCATCACAACTTCACGGTTGAACGAAAAATTGCCGACGCCTTTATCCTTCAGCAAATCCCACAGCCGCTTATGCGCCTCGGACGGATGCCTCCGGTTGAAGCGTGCACGCTCATGCAGCTTGTCCTTGCGGGCTTCGGATATGTTCCAGCCAGCGGTCTTGTCCGCATTCGCCGTCTCGCCCGAGCCGAGGGAAAGGGTCTTACGGTCGGTCATGGCGTGGTGGTATCCGCAGCTGTGCCTGCCATATCCACATCCGTCGCAGGTGATTGCCCCACTTGCGGTGCGTATGGGTCACGATCAAGGCCGCGATCCATATAACCATCCATCACACGGCCGCGATCGATATGAGTCATTTTAATGCTGTCAAACAAATCACCAAGCTGCTCCATAGTCATGGCATATTTAGGACGCGATGTGAGCCTTTCGAAGGCGTCTTCCTTCAGCTTCTTTTCCTGTTTCACGCACAACGGTACAGCTTTACGGTGCTCAACTTCAAAGGATACGGTTTCGCCAATCACTACTTCGCGCGAGCGGAGGCAATTTGTGTATTGAGCGACCATAGGAGAAATGTAGATCGGATATTCGATAACGAAAACTCGCGCCGCGAACGGTTGCCTTGGTTCCGGCGCGGCTTCTACGCTGACAGGTTGAGCAGCCGCGGGTGTCGCCTGCTGCGCGAGCAAGACAGATGCGAATGCTAAGGTTAGCATTGGCCGTTCTCGAAATCGCAAAAGTGTTGCTCAGACTGTAGCCGATTTATCATCCTACACTTCCCTCCAAGCTGATGCCGAGGAGTTTCTGCGCTTCGACAGCGAACTCCATCGGCAATTGCTTCAAAACTTCTTTTGCAAATCCGTTGACGATCAGGGCGACCGCCTCCTCTTCGCCCAGTCCCCGCTGCATCGCATAGAATAGCTGGTCATCACTGATCTTGCTGGTCGTTGCCTCGTGTTCGATCTGCGCAGTCGGGTTTTTCACCTCGATATAGGGCACAGTGTGCGCGCCGCAGGTGTCGCCTAACAGCAGCGAGTCGCATTGCGTAAAGTTGCGTACATTGTCCGCATTCGCGCCAACACGCACCAATCCTCGATAGGTGTTATCAGATTTTCCGGCGCTGATGCCTTTGGAAATAATCGTTGACCGGCTGCCCTTGCCGTTATGGATCATCTTCGTACCAGTGTCGGCCTGCTGATAATTGTTGGTCACCGCTACCGAGTAGAACTCGCCCACGCTATTTTCGCCGTTGAGCACGCAGGACGGATATTTCCATGTCACCGCGCTGCCCGTCTCAACCTGGGTCCAGCTTATTTTCGACCGCGCTCCCTGGCACAGGCCGCGCTTGGTCACGAAATTGTAGATCCCGCCTTTGCCTTCTGCATCACCGGGATACCAGTTCTGGACAGTCGAATATTTGATCTCGGCATCTTCCATCGCGACCAGTTCAACCACCGCGGCGTGGAGCTGGTTCTCGTCGCGCATTGGCGCAGTGCAGCCTTCGAGATAGGACACGTAGCTGCCCTTCTCCGCCACAATCAGCGTACGTTCGAACTGGCCGGTATTTTCGGCATTGATCCGGAAATACGTACTGAGTTCCATCGGGCAACGCACGCCCTCTGGAATGTAAACAAAGGTTCCATCGGAGAAGACTGCGCAATTGAGTGTGGCGAAGTAATTGTCATGCTGCGGCACAACTTTGCCGAGCCACTTTTTGACCATGTCCGGATATTCTTTGATCGCTTCCGAAATGCTGCGGAAGATCACACCGGCCTTTTCAAGCTCATCGCGGAAGGTGGTGGCCACCGAGACGCTGTCAAACACTGCGTCCACCGCGACTTTGCGCGCCCCTTCGACACCTGCGAGCACTTCCTGCTCTGCAATCGGGATGCCCAGCTTGTCATAGACTCGCTTGATTTCGGGATCGAGCTCATCAAGCGACCCCAGAGTCGGCTTCTTGGTCGGTTCAGCGTAATAATAGGCGTCTTGGTAATCGATTTTCGGATAACCGAGTTTCGCCCAATCGGGCTCTTCCATGGTCTGCCACAGACGAAACGCCTTGAGCCGCCAGTCGAGCATCCATTGCGGCTCGCCTTTCTTCTCGCTGATGAAGCGAACAGTGTCTTCATTCAGACCCTTCGGCGCGAAGGTCTGCTCGATATCCGACGAGAAGCCATGCTCGTAAGTTTCCAGCTTCTTCGCTGCATCACGTGCAGCCCGATCTTGGACTTCGGCCTGGATTGCCTCTTCGGGAAGTGTTGTTTGCTCGTTCATGCCAATTCTCGCGAAATACGCTCTAAAGAAGGAATGTTTTGGGTCAGCTGCGTGAGCGGAATATCCGCCAGTGCACCGCGCAGTGCTTTGTTGACGATCGGCCAATGAGGCCGGACCGCGCAATTCTGTTCGATACCGCAATCGGGCGTGCTGCCATCCGCGCAGGCTGTCAGCGCGATAGGGCCTTCAATGGCCTCGACAATGTCGGCAACCGTAATCGCTGCCGCAGGGCGAGCCAATTGCAATCCGCCTTTCGCCCCGCGAACGGAGCGCAGCAGGCCTGCCGCTGTCAGTTTACTCACCATCTTCTGAACCGTCGGCGCCGGCAGGCCGGTTTCGGCTGCAAGCTCGCTCGCCGACACACGCCCGCCACCACAATGACGCGCGGCAGCGGTCATTGTGACAACAGCATAATCGGCAAGATTCGAAAGGCGCATAAACCCTAAACTCTAATTCGGACTAATTCGTTCCGAATTGCAGCTAGAGACGCATCGCCGCCGGTTCAAGCACAAAGACGTTGTTGCGAGTCGTTAGCATTTTTGTCGGCGGTTACTCCTGCTCAGCAGCAATCCAAGCGTCGACATTCTCTTCCAAGATCGACAGGGGCACCGGTCCGCTGAGCAGGACTGTGTCGTGGAAGCCGCGAATATCGAATGCATCACCAAGCCCCGTCTTGGCGCGCTCGCGCAGCTCCATAATCTTGAGCTTGCCGATCATATAGGCGGTCGCTTGCCCTGGATAGACCGCATAGCGTTCAATGGCCTTGCGGATATCGCCATCAGGGTTCGGTGTATTGTCGGTCAGATATTGGATCGCTTCTTCACGGCTCCAGCGTTTGTGGTGGAGGCCGGTATCAACCACCAACCGGCACGCGCGCCACAGCTCCATGCCTAAGCGGCCAAAGTCCGAATAGGGATCTTGGTAAAAGCCCATCTCTTTGGGCAGCTCTTCGGTGTAGAGGCCCCAGCCCTCAGTGTAAGCAGTTACGCCTCCGAAGCGCCGGAAGGGCGGAAGATCGCCCATCTCGGTCTGTAGAGCGCGCTGCAAATGGTGCCCCGGGAAGCCCTCGTGATAGGCGAGCGCTTCCAGCTCGTTCTTCGACATATCGCGCAGATTATAGAGGTTCACGTAATAGGTGCCAGGCCGCGACCCGTCGGGGGCAGGGCTTTGGTAGAAGGCTTTACCTGCGCTCTTTTCGCGAAATGCCTCAACCGGCTTGATGACCATGGGCGCTTTGGGGAGCCGCCCGAAATATTCGGGCAGTTTGGCCTCCATCGCATCAAGCTTCGCCTGCGCATCGCGCAGATAGTCTTCTCTCGTGGTGTAGAAAAACTGGTCATCGTTGCGGGTAAACTTGAAGAAATCCTGCAATGTGCCTTTGAAGCCAACCTTCGCCATTATTGCGCGCATTTCGCCATGGATCCGCTCGACTTCGCGCAGGCCGATATTGTGAACCTCGTTCGCGGTCAGATCGGTTGTTGTGTAATTGGCGAGTAGCGCTTTGTAATATGCTTCACCCTCGGGGAAACGCCATACACCGTCATCGGTTGGCGCAATCGCTTGTTGTCGCTTAATTTCATCGAGCAGCCGTGCAAAGGCGGGGCGTGCATGGCTATTCCACGCACTGGCTGCATCCAGTTTCAGCGCATTCTTGGCTGGCCCTTCGATCGATAGGCTTTCGATCTTCTTATCGAAGTCTTCAAGCACCGGATTGCTGCTTTGATCGAGAATATTTTCGATATCGGAAACGACATAGGGAAAGACCCAATCAGGCGGCATAACCCCGTCATCAGCTTGATTGCGCGTCGCAACGATCAACTGATCGATGGCAGGACCAAGCTTTTCCAGCCGGCTGACATAGGCTGCGGCATCGTCCACAGTCGATACGCGGTGGATGTTAATTAGAAATGCAGGTAGCTGGCTTTGCGCACCCCGCATCTGGTCGAAGATATAATCGTAGTTGCGAAATTTGAATCGCTCGGCGCTACGCTCCGCCATTGCGTCGAACAGCCGGTAAGACAGTGCGTCGCTATCGCTTAACTGATCAACATCGAAAGCAGCGCGCATCTTTTCGGCAGTCGCCTGAAGCAATTCTTCGCTTGCCACAGCAGCGGCATCACTGAAGTCGCCCCATTCGCCGTAATCGTCATCGCGAATCCCGCGATATGATTTTGACAGGGGCGATAGTTCGAGCTGAGCCGCGTCATACTCCTCGAACAGCACATTGATATCCACCGCTTCAACATCGACAACGGCCGCGTCTACCGTTTCGGACTGGGCGTAGACAGAAGTGCCTCCGGCCATCATCAAACCAAAGGCTGCACAGGAAATCATCAGGGATTTGCGCGACATCGTCTTCTCCTAAAACCTATACTGCCCTCCTAATCGGGCAAATAGCGGTTTGGCCAGAACGCTTGTCGAAAATACGCGCAAAAAAGGGGCAGCTCCGTTTCCGAAACTGCCCCTGAAGTCGAGGAACTCTTTGCGTATTGCTAGAGCCCTTCGGGTCGCACCAAGGGGATAGGCAAAACCACTCCGAACCGATTGTATGGAAACGACAGGTCGACAAAAATCGGCGTCTAGTATTGTAATTACTAGATAATTTTATGGCAGACAAACTCGGCATCGACAGCGCTCTTGGCCGTTGGCATAGCGAATCGCGATGATATTCAAACTTCTCAAGCCAGCGATTTTCACGCTTGATCCCGAACGGGCCCACCAGCTGAGTATTGCAGGGCTGCGAATGGCTCCTGCCGGAACGCCGCCGAAGGCTGGAAAGCTGGCCACACATGTCGCGGGCATTCGCTTTCCCAACCCTGTGGGGGTTGCCGCCGGGTATGACAAAGACGCGGAGGTGCCGGATGCTATGTTGGGTCTCGGCTTCGGATTTACCGAAGTCGGATCGATCACACCGCGTCCGCAAGAGGGCAACCCCAAACCCCGGCTCTTCCGATTGGTGGAGGACAAAGCGGTTATAAACCGGATGGGCTTCAACAATGGCGGCGCAGCGGTCGCGAAAAGGCGGTTAACCGCCCGGAAAGGCAAAAGCGGAATCGTCGGGATCAATATCGGCGCCAACAAAGACTCGATCGACCGGATTGCAGACTATGCCGAAATGACACGGATTATGGCGCCGCTGGCGACCTATCTTGCGGTCAATATCTCCAGCCCCAACACGCCTGGTCTGAGGGCGCTGCAAGATGAAGGGGCGCTGATCGAGCTTCTCGATGCGGTATTCGAAGCGCGCGAGCCCAAAGGCCCTCCAGTCTTTTTGAAAGTCGCGCCCGATCTGACTGCGGCCGATATCGATTCAATAGCGCGTATTGCGAAAGACAAAGGTTTGGGCGCGCTGATCGTTTCCAACACCACCATCAGCCGTCCGGCGTCGCTACAATCACGCCATATCGGGGAGACGGGCGGCTTATCGGGTGCACCGCTCAAATCACTGGCGCTGGAGCGGCTGCGCGACTTCCGCAAGGCGACGGGCGCGGGCGTCCCACTGATAGGTGTCGGCGGCATTGGCAATGCGGAAGACGCTTGGGAGCGGATCCGCGCGGGCGCCAGTCTCGTCCAGCTTTACAGCGCGATGGTCTATGAAGGCCCCGGCCTGCCCAAGACAATAACGCGCGGTCTGGAGCGATTGATGAAGCGCGACGGCTTCTCCACCATTGCAGAGGCGGTCGGGAGCGAATAGCACGCCACCTATGACATATCGTTTGATCGCCGCCCTGTCCGCACCGCTTCTGATCGCGGGTTGCGCCGCACCCATGGCCGAGGATCTGTCGGTCAATTCCATTCCCGAGGCCACATTGGCAGTTGCCGGTTCGGTAAGCGCAGCGGACCCGAGAGCGCAGGCGGCTGGCGAAGAAATGCTCGCAGCAGGCGGATCGGCGACCGATGCAGCTATCGCTGTAATGCTGGCGCTTACTGTCGTCGAACCGCAAAGCTCCGGCATTGGCGGAGGTGGGTTCTATGTGCGCGGTACAGCCGACGGGCGGGTGGAAACGTTGGACGGACGCGAAACCGCGCCGGCGGGCGCTGATCCGCAATGGTTTATGGGCGAAGATGGCAAGCTGCTTCCCTACCGTGAAGCCTTACTCAGCGGGCTTAGCGTCGGCGTACCGGGCAATGTCGCGATGGTGGCCAAAGCTCATGAGCGACACGGCAAGCTGCCATGGGCCAAGCTGTTCGAACCGGCCATCAAGCTCGCCAAAGACGGATTTGCAGTCAATCGCAGGCTCCACCAATCGCTTGACGGGCAAATTGGCCGCGCGGGACTAACCGAATATGGCCGCACAACCTATTACACTGCCGAAGGCGAGCCTAAGCCTGTCGGCACGACCATTACCAACCCCGACCTTGTTTTCACTCTCGAAACACTGGCGGAGCAAGGAACCGCTGCCTTCTATGAATCAGGCTACGCGATCGAGCTTGCCAATATTGTCCGGTTAAAGACCCCGCGAGCGGGCGGAATGACAGCAGAAGATGTAATGGGCTACGTCTCCAAAGAACGCGAGCCGGTGTGCGGCCAATATCGCGGTTACAGAGTGTGCGGCATGGGGCCGCCATCGTCGGGCGCAGTCGCAGTGGTACAAATTCTCGGGCAATTGGAACGATTCGATCTGGCTGCGCTCGGTGCAGATAATCCCGTAACCTGGCATCTGTTTCTCGAATCGCAGCGACTGGCTTATGCCGACCGGGAAATCTATCTGGCAGATAGCGATTTTGTAGACGTCCCAGTCAAAGGTTTGATCGACCCCGTCTATATCGCGCGGCGCAGTGCGCTGATTGATCCAGATAAAGCGATAGAGAAAGTGACACCCGGTACGCCCGCAGGCGCGCCGACTATAGCATGGGCCGATGGTGACGAACCGCCTGAAAACGGTACATCGCATTTCGCCGTAGTGGACAAAGATGGCACGATGGTCAGCTATACCTCGACTATCGAAGGGCCATTCGGGTCAGGCCTAATTTTCGGCGGTTTCTATCTCAACAATGAACTTACCGATTTCAGCCGTTCACCTGAAGTGGATGGACGGTTGGTCGCCAATCGCGTCGAAGGCGGCAAGCGTCCACGCAGCTCAATGTCGCCCACAATCATCTATAGCCCAAATGGGAAACCTTTTGCCGCAATCGGCGCGGCGGGCGGCACAACGATTCCCGTGCAAACCGCGCGTGGAATTATCGGACTGATCGATTTCGGCCTGACGGTCGATGAAGCTCTGGGACTGCCGCTGTTGATGGCATTCGGTGAGCGTGTGCTGGTGGAAGAGGGCACATGGTTTGAAGAGCAGATGGACACCTTTAAATCCCTTGGCCATGACCAGATAATTGCCCGCAAACCGCCGCTGAAAGCCGGCGCGGTGCATTGGAATGGCACCGAATGGATATCGGCCCGCGATCCGCGTCTTGACGGAATGCTGGAATATACGCCCGAGTAAGCGGAATCCGGCTTGCCGCTCACGTCCGGGGAGCCTAAATCGCACTCAATCGTTATCCGGAACAAAGAATTCCGCGAAACAATTTTGGGAGCAGGAGCGCCTTTTGCAGCTAGCTGACGTCGATACGGCCAATAATTTGGTCGAACTATTCCTCAAACGCGCCGATCAAAAGGGCGATGCGCCTTTCCTTGGCGCCAAGATTGATGGCGAGTGGCAAACTATCTCGTGGCAGGAAACCGCCAATAGAGTGTGCCTGCTCGCCGAGAATCTGCGCAAGATCGGCTTGGTCGATGGTGACCGTGTGATGCTGGTATCCGAAAACCGCCCCGAATGGTGCATTGCAGATCTGGCTATCATGGCCGCAGGCTGCATCTCCGTCCCGACCTACATCACCAATACCGAGCGCGATCACGTCCATATTCTCGACAATTCGGGTGCCAAGGCGGTCATCGTATCGAACGAGAAGCTGCTCAAGCCGCTTCATCCGGCTCTGCTGGCAACGGGAATTGCCGAGCATGTTATCGGCATCGAGGACCTGCACCGGCAGCAATCGGGCAGCTTCGATTATGATTCGTGGGATGCATTGCTAGAAGGCGATTCCGCTGTAGCCCGCAGAGCTGTCGAGGAACGGGTCGCCAAGATTGGCCGGGATGAAACCGCCTGCCTCATTTACACCAGCGGAACCGGCGGCGCGCCGCGCGGGGTGATGCAGCACCATGGCTCCATTCTATGCAATGTTGCCGGTGCAGCCGAAATTCTCGCTAATGATTTCGGTCTGGACGATGACGAGCGCTTCCTCAGCTTCCTGCCTCTGAGCCATGCCTATGAGCATTCCGGCGGGCAATATCTGCCTATCGGCGCGGGTGCTGAGATCTATTACGCACAAGGGCTGGATAAGCTGGCGAGCAATATCGAAGAAACGCGCCCGACTATCATGGTCGTGGTCCCGCGCCTGTTCGAAGTCCTCCGCACCCGCATCATGAAGCAGATCGGGCAGCAGGGTAAGGCCGCCAATTACATGATGGAGCGTGCGCTTGCGATTGGTGAGCATAAAGCCAACGGCAGAATGCGTCTGCGTGATCGCCCGATGAATCTGGTTTTGGAAAAGGCGCTACGCCCCAAAATCCGCCAGAAATTCGGTGGCCGGATCAAAGCGATGGTTTCGGGCGGCGCGCCGCTCAATCCCGAAGTCGGCATTTTCTTCGAAGCAATGGGTCTTACTATGTTGCAAGGCTACGGCCAGACAGAAGCCGGGCCTGTTATCAGCTGCAATCGCCCTGCCGCCGGTATCGCAATGGACACGGTCGGCCCGCCAATGAAAGGCGTTGAAGTCAAGATTGCTGATGATGGTGAAATCCTCGTGCGGGGCGAATTGGTCATGCACGGATATTGGCAGAACGAGTCCGAGACCAAAAAGACGGTTCAGGATGGCTGGCTTCACACCGGCGATATTGGCCATCTCGACGATAAAGGCCGGATCAAGATCACCGACCGCAAGAAAGACATGATCGTCAACGACAAAGGCGACAATGTCGCGCCGCAAAAGGTTGAGGGCATGCTCACGTTACAGCCCGAAATTGCCCAGGCGATGGTGGCGGGAGAGCAGCGCCCTTACATCGTGGGCTTGATCGTACCCGATGCGGAATGGGCCGTGGATTGGGCGCGGGCCAATGACGAGAAGTTTGACATAGCGCAATTGCAAGACCTTCCCGTCTTCCGAAGCGCAATAAGCGATGCAGTAGCGCGCGTGAACAAAGACTTGTCAGTGGTGGAAAAAGTCCGCCAATTCGCCTTCGCCGATGAAGCATTCACCATCGAGAACGAAGAGATGACGCCCAGCATGAAAATCCGGCGTCACAAGATCCGTGAGCGCTATCAAGAGCGGCTCGACGGACTGTACAGACGTTAGGCCGCTTCTTTTTCGATGAACTCCGGGAAGAAGCTCGGCCGTGCATCGGACCAACCAGGCGCTGTGGCCGCCGCTTCGCTCAGGCTTTGCAGAAGCATCTTGCGGCGTTCGGGCCGGATTTGCGGCAATGCCGCAGCAGCACAGAAGGCGCTTGGCAGCCATGGGCGTGCTTCGGCACCGAGCAATCGCTCATAAAGAAAACGGAATGATGAAAAGCAACCGAGGCGTTCTTGTGCCAAATCGAAGGCTGCCACGCGGGTCAGCTTCCCGATAAAGCTTTCGATGGAATCGAAGCCGGTTGCAGTCGGAATGCTATCACGCAGGGTTTTGAGTTCCTGATAGGCAACATACTGGCTACGGATCGCAGCATTCTCGGCCGCATCGCGCGCCCACAGTTTGAACGCATCCTGGCGGCCGAGGCCGATATCGAGGCTGCGTTTGATATAGCGTTGCTCCGCCGCTTCGAAATTCGCAAACTCGCGCATTTCGGCGATGGTCAGCGATGCAGTACTGGTAGTCGCCATGGCGATAATTCCCTCTGTTGTGAGGAGACACTCGCGCAACATGGTTAATTTTGGGTTAGCTTGTTTGATTTAGTCCCTCAGTCGCCGGGCGCGAGCTATCCGGCTCGCTTGGCTGCCTCGCATGAGCTCGGACGCGCAGTCGCGCCTGCGGGACCTAAAGGTCCCGAGCCAGTCCAAGCCATCAGTGTTGGCCCTGAACCTTGGTCGCGGCAGCCATAGGGCCAAGCGGCCCGCCCGCAACGGAATCGTAGCGAAGCGAAGATGGTCGAAGGCCAACCGACCGTCAGGGAGCGAAAGCGAGGGAAGTCAGGGGTGCGGATGCATCCCGCCCGGCGACTGAGAGCTTAAACAAGAACTCAAATAAGCCCAGCCAGCGGACTGCTCGGATCAGCATATTTGCGCGTTCCCATCCGGCCCGACAGATAGGCATGCCGCCCGGCCTCAACCGCCAGCTTCATGGCGCGGGCCATCCGGAGCGGGTCTTTTGCTTCGGCAATCGCAGTGTTCATCAGGATACCGTCGCAGCCCAGTTCCATGCCCACAGCGGCGTCAGACGCCGTTCCAACGCCTGCATCGACGAGCACGGGCACATTCGCGCCTTCGACAATCAGACGAATGGTGACACGGTTCTGAATGCCAAGGCCCGAACCGATCGGTGCACCGAGCGGCATCACCGCTACTGCACCTGCTTGTTCCAACTGTTTCGCCGCAATCGGATCATCGACGCAATAGACCATCGGCTTGAAGCCTTCATTGGCGAGCGTTTCGGTCGCCTTGAGAGTCTCGCGCATATCGGGATAAAGCGTACGCGCCTCCCCCAGCACTTCCAGTTTCACCAGATCCCAGCCTCCAGCTTCACGCGCCAAACGCAAGGTACGGATTGCGTCTTCTGCGGTGAAGCAACCGGCCGTATTGGGGAGGTAGGTTATCTTCTTGGGATCGATATAGTCTGTCAGCATTGGCGCTTTGGGATCGGATACATTTACGCGGCGCACCGCCACGGTAACGATCTCTGCGCCAGATGCCTCAACAGCCGCTGCGTTCTGCGCAAAGTCTTTGTACTTGCCCGTCCCGACAATCAGACGCGAGCTGAAGCGCTTACCGGCAACTTCCCAACTGTCATCCGAATGGTCACCGCCACCAACGAAGTGCACAATCTCCAGCGTATCGCCGTCGGCCAGTGCGACTTCGGCCAAGGTAGAACGCGGAACGATCTCTCCATTGCGCTCCACTGCGACTTTAGCGGGATCCAGGCCGAGTTCTGCTACCAAAGCGGCAATAGTCGCGGCGTGTGATTTTCGGCTTTCGCCGTTGACGGTCAGGGAAAGGGACTGGCTCATGCCAGCCAAATAGCGGTCAACGCTTCTCAGGCAAGTGCGAACGTAAGTTCAATATGTGGCCAACCGAAACCAGCGTTACGCCGATCACCGTCAAAACCACTTCATGGACGCCGTGCGGAACCGCTAAGGCGCCGCCCATAAAGGTCAGGCCCATCATGGCGATAACAAAAGGAGCAGCCCGCCGGTGCTGGATTGCCCCCCAGCCGATAGCAACAGCGGCAATCACCAAAGCAATCGCCAAACCCACCCGGTGAAGCTCGGGCGCGAAGAACAATTCTCCGCCGATGCCAAGCGAGGACACGATGAGAATACTGAGCAGACAATGCGCGGCACACAGGCCCGAAAGGACCACACCGGCGCGATCCAGGCTCGCACGAATCGAGGGAAAAACGCTACGCATTGCGCCTGCTATGTATGTTATAGTGTAACATTCTGCAAGTGACGTTGCGCAAATTGGTCTTGCTTAGCGCCCTGCTCACCAGCATTGGGAGGCCATGGATTCACTAGAACATTCTCAGAGCGCAGATGAAGTTGCTACACAGCGCCATCACGGTAGGCCGGCTGCACTCGCGCGGTGGCTGATGGCGGTTGCGGGGGTCATTGTGATCATGGTGGTCGTTGGCGGGATTACTCGTCTAACCGAATCCGGCCTGTCGATTACGGAATGGAAGCCTGTGACCGGCACATTGCCGCCAATGAACGAGACGCAATGGCAGGCGGAGTTCGAGGCTTACAAGCAAATTGGCGAATATCAGCAAATCAATGGTCCTGCGGGCATGACGCTGGCCGATTACAAGTTTATTTATTTTTGGGAGTGGTTTCACCGATTGCTCGGCCGGTTTATCGGGCTGATTTATGCGCTGCCGCTAGCGTGGTTCTGGATCAAGCGTGCAATCCCCACCGGATACAAGCCACGTCTCCTCGCTTTGCTCGCTCTCGGCGGACTGCAAGGCACATTTGGCTGGTACATGGTGCGGTCGGGCCTTTCGACCGAAGTTACCGATGTCAGCCACTTCTGGCTATCGATCCACTTGCTCACTGCGCTTTTCACGCTGGCAGGCCTGATCTGGACCGCTTTGGACCTCAGGCGGCTTGGGCAGATTCCAAATGCCCGGCCCGCGCGAATCACGGGCTTGGGTTGGATAGTGAGCATAGCGTTATTCATCCAGCTTCTGCTCGGAGCGTGGGTCGCCGGTCTCAACGCTGGCCTGGCATCCGATAGCTGGCCATTGATGCAAGGCCGCTTGGTGCCCGAGTTTGATGCTACCAAGGGCCTGTGGTGGGCGCTGACACATGATCCGTACTTGCTCCACTTCCTCCACCGCTGGTGGGCATGGGTTGCGGTTATCGCTTTGGTAGTTCTCGCGAGACGCACACGCGCATTTGATCGCCAGGCATCCATCGCCATCCATTCGGCTTTTGGTCTGCAGATTATTTTGGGCATCGTGACCGTTTGGACCGGAGTGAACATCTGGGTCGCCACGGCGCACCAAGCGGTCGGCGCCCTGCTGGTAGCCGCAACCGCTTGGGGCATTCACCTTATTGGCCGGACCAAGTCCTCAACCCAATGAGCGCGCTGATCTGGACAGTTTTCCGAGATGAGGGACAGGCAAGGCCAGTCGTCGCGATACTCTTGCATGAAAAGCTGGTCGCATGCGCTAATCTTTCAGTGGAAATCCAGTCAATTTTTCTATGGCGGGACAATATTGATGAACAGCACGAATGCGGAGTACTGTTAAAAACACATCAATCTCTTCTAAAAGATGCGATTGAACGTCTCGAAAGCTTGCACCCTTACGAAACACCCGCCATTCTCGGCTGGCAATGCAGCGAAGTCGGGGTCGCAACCGATGCATGGCTCAGCGAATTGGTTGAGCCCGGTGGCAATGGGGGGTGACGGGCATGAAGGCGATTCCGCGACGTGATGTGCTGGCGGCGCTTGGCGCCATTTGGGCACTGAATGTGTTTGCGGCAACTAGCGGTGTGAACGCGCAGTCCTTTACTGTGAAGTTCACCCCTCCATCAACACCTATGCGCTTCACGCGCAAACTTGTGCGGAATCTCAGCGACGGCAAGCAGATCGTCGTTGAGCGCGCATGGAAGGTTCTGTTCGCGCCTGTCGGGCAGGGGTTTTCGCTGGATGGCGAACAAATATCTGTCGAAGTTTCAGTGCCCCCGGGCCTGGAGGCTCTGGCAGATCTGGAGCGGCGCAAGCGTGAATCCGGCCTGTTCCCGCTTATGCTGGCGAGCGATGGTATGATCGTGCGCAAAGTTTCTGCCCGGCCCAAGGCCGTTATTGATCAGGCAATTGAGCTGGCGAGCCAAGAGTTGGCCGCGCGCGGAGTATCAGAGGCGGATCAAAGTTCGAGCCGAGAATTTCTCAGAACGCTGCAATCCTCGGCTGAGAAAGCCGCAAGCCACCTCCCTCGCGATTTGTTCCAGCCTCGGCGGATGGCTGCAAATGCAAAACGCACATTGTCCTTGCCAGACGGGGCGGTGGGCAGTGTTGCAATCGAGTTCACTGCGAAGACAGACGCAGAGACCGGGCTGATGCGCACAGCCACACGCACGGTCACTACCAAAATCGCACTGTCCGAGCGTACATCCGCAGAGCACTGGTCTTTGGTTGTAATTTGACGTTGAGTGTCCTCAATGAGGGCGGCGGTATTATTTTACCTCCTTTGTGAGGCGCGGATTTACTTGACTTCTGCACCCTAAACCATCATTTCGCGCGCTCTTCACGGACCTAGATACTAGATTCGCGAACCCCGCGGCATTCATTTGCTGCATCAGATTTTAGGAATGGACACAGCCCATGAAGGCTCTCAGCAAGATGACTCAGTCGGTTAAGCCGGCTGATGTCGAAAAGAAATGGCACCTTATCGACGCGGACGGCCTAGTCCCCGGACGTCTGGCTGCTATCGTCGCAAACCTGCTGCGCGGCAAACACAAGCCAAGCTACACCCCGCATGTCGATTGCGGCGACCACGTGATTATCATCAATGCCGACAAGGTGAAATTCACCGGCAACAAGGCTGCCAACAAGATCTACTACAAGCACACCGGCCACCCTGGCGGCATCAAGGAAACCACGCCAGAGAAGATCCTCGAAGGCAAATTCCCTGAGCGTGTGCTTGAAAAAGCCATCCAGCGGATGATCCCGCGCGGCCCGCTTGGCCGTGACCAGATGCGCGCGCTGCACCTTTATAATGGCACCGAGCATCCGCATGCCGGCAACAACCCCGAAGTGATGGATGTTGCCTCCATGAACCGTAAGAATAAGGCGTCTGCATAATGGCCGATACAAAAGATACCGTCTCTGATCTCGCCGATCTGAAAGACATTGCCGCTGACGCACCTGCTGCGGATGCCGAAACTGCCGAAAACGTGGTGGTCGAAACCATGCCTTTGCGTGAGCAAGAGATCGACGATCTTGGCCGCGCTTATGCGACCGGCCGCCGTAAAGATGCGAAAGCCCGTGTTTGGCTGAAACCCGGCACCGGCAAGATCACCGTTAATGGCCGCGACCAGGAAGTGTATTTCGCACGTCCGACCCTGCGTCTGGTCCTGAATCAGCCTTTCACCATCACCGAGCGTGAAGGCCAGTATGACATCATCGCCACCGTCCGCGGCGGCGGACTTTCGGGCCAAGCCGGTGCGGTCAAGCACGGCATCAGCCAGGCTCTCACAAAATACGAGCCCGCACTTCGCAGCACGGTCAAAGCCGCTGGCTTCCTGACCCGCGACAGCCGTGTGGTCGAGCGGAAGAAATACGGTAAAGCGAAAGCCCGCCGTAGCTTCCAGTTCAGCAAGCGTTGATCTTGGGGCGTTAAGTTTCGCCATCTTGGAATGCAAAAAGGGGCGGTCCGGAAACGGGCCGCCTTTTTTGTTTGGATGGTCAGGTGTCTATACCGAAAACCCGCTGCTCTACGCTGAGGCCGGCGTCGGGCTCATAGCTCACAACATTGTACCCCGGTTCTGCACCGCGCAGCCTGGTCGATAGCGTCCCCGCCCCCACCATGCGCACCGATCGATTGCCCGACGCCCTGGTAAGATCGAATGGCACATGGACATGGCCGGTCAAAATCGCGTCGACACCAGCGTCCGCGAGCGCCTCGAACGCCTTATCGCCGCCAATGGTGGGATTCTTCTCATCGGGTTTTGCTGGAAGCAGAGGGTGATGGCAGCTTATAATCAGATAGCGCCCATCATCAGGCAGTTCCGCGATCTCCTGTAGAGTTTTGGCCAGCGCATCTTTGTACACATAGCCATCTGACCACGGAAAACGCGGCTGGATCCGCACTGTCGTTTTGAGCGACACGATCACGCAGTGCTCAAATGACAGCGATGCGCCGACTGAGTCAGCCAATGCACCATAGCGCTTATAGGGCTGCGTAAAGCGCTCCCACAAATTGTAATATGGCATATCGTGATTGCCGGGCTCTAAAGTGACCGGCGTGTCGAGGCTCGCAAAAAACCTGCGCGCGGTATCAAACTGAGCGTGTGTCGCACGCTGCGTCAAATCACCGGTGCAAATGACTGCATCCGGCCGCTCGTCGCGCACGGCATCCGCGAACCATTGCAGCGCTTCGCAGTGCTCGACCCCGAAATGCACATCACTGACATGGAACAGGTGTATAGGCTGTGTCACACTTTGCCCGATAAGATGAGCCAGCCGGAGATCGCGTTCAGGCCGGTGTAGATCAAATAGCCCCAGCCAAGCTGAGGCCAACCATTCGCGGCAAGCAGCATAGCGGCTGACAAAACCGCAAACTCCAGCCCGAATGCGATCCGCCTACCTCTGCCATTGGCGAACCAAGGGATTTGCCCAAGTAGCGGGTGACCGCTCTCCATCACCGCCTTGTGCAACGCGAAATTGCCGATTCCGAGCATGAAGATGAGCGCAACTGCCATATTACAGTTGTGCATAATCGCTCGTCGCTTAGCAAGCGCGGTTCGTCGGGCGTTTCGTGCCATCGGTCTGTACACTGGTGTTTTTGTCGAGCGTTGGCCGACCGCCATCGACACTGTAATGCAACCCTAACACGGCTCGCCTATTCCAATACTTGCGATTTGCCTTTCACACCCCCCTTCACCGGAAAGGCTCGCAGGAGGAAGCATTATGAAAAAGTCCCTTATCGCCCTCGCTACAATCGGCACATTGTTCACTGCCGCGCCGGCCTTCGCCGGAGGCGTTGCGATTGATTATAGCGATCTCAACCTAACGACCGAAAAGGGTCAGCAAGCGCTGGAACGCCGCATCGACAAGGCTGCGAAGGATCTGTGCCAATACAATCGTCTCCGTACAGGTTCGCGTCTGGCAAGCCGCCAGATCGAAAAGTGTTACAAGACCGCGAAGAAGCAGGCCGCGCAACAGATGGCAGCGATCGTGGATAGTGAGCGTCTCGGCGGCTGATCAATCCCCAGCACCAGCACACTCACATAACCACTCTCTGCGTACCCCTTAATTACGCAGAGACCCCTAGCCCGAACCGGTCCAGTCCCCCGGTTCGGGCTACTTTTGATTGCTGTTTTTGGCGCTCAGTCGCCGGGCCGGACGCATCCGCGTCCCTTGGCTGTCCTCGCATAAGCTCGGGCGGCCAGTCGGCCTCGCGGGACCAAAGTCCCGAGCCATTCCAAGCCACCAATATTGAGACTGAACCTTGGTCGCGGCAGCCAGAGGGCGACCGCCCGACGCGCGGTTAGCGCCCAAGCCTAAGGGAGCAGACGCGACCACCGGCGCTTGAGGCCAAAACAAAGAATCATCTTCCCGCCATAGCTTTCACTTTGGGCAGATACGTGCGGCCAATCCGCAACGCGTCGCCGTCTTCGAGCTCGACCGACCATACGCCCAACCCATCATGCCTTAGGCCGCGGATGTTTTCGCGGCGCAGGATGGTGGAGCGGTGAATGCGGATGAATTCCTCCGGATTCAGACGCTTTTCCAAGCCAGCGATTGTTTGCAATAGCAGATAGGTCCGTTCGGCTTCGCCCGGCATACCAACATACAGGCGCACATAGTCGCGCTCCGCATCGATCCGGCTAACTTGCGAGACTTCAATTCGGAGGAGCTCGCTGCGGTGCGGGACCCATAGTTCAGCAAGCCATTCGCTGGCCTTGGCTTCGCTCGCCCCGCGCCGCGCCATCGCGCGTTCGATGGCGCGCTCCAAACGGTCGGTTGCGACTGGCTTCAAAACATAATCGACCGCATCGAGATCGAATGCCTCGACTGCAAAATTGTCATGCGCGGTCACAAAAATAATCGCCGGACGATGATCGGCGTCGGTTAGAGCCCGCGCTACCGACAAGCCATCAACCTCTGGCATGGTCATATCCAGCAGCACCAGATCGGGCTTCAGCGCGTCGATCAATCGCAAAGCCGCCGAACCATCGCTGGCCGTGCCGACAACCGCCAAATCTTTCAACTTGGCGCAGATGACCTGCATCCGCTCCACGGCGAGCGGCTCGTCATCGACAATCAAAGTGCGCAGCGCACCATCTTTTTCGGTTTCAGCCATAAGTATCAGTCATGCTTTCTCAGCGGAATGCGAATTTCGGTCGCGTAACCGGTGTCGGTCGGGCCAGCGGCAATCGTCGCGTCCTTGCCGAAACGAGCCTTCAGCCGGTCGCGCACATTCGCAAGGCCAATGCCGAAGCCCGGTTCGGCGATATCTTTCGACCCTGGGCCATCATCGCTGACAGTTATGACGAGCCTTCCATAATCCTCAGCTGCCGCAACCCGGATAGTTACCGGGCGTTTCATCGGCGCAACTGCATATTTGACTGAGTTTTCGATCAGCGGCTGCAAAATCATGCCGGGAATGCGTGCATCCTTGAGACTTTCCGGCAGATCAACTTCAGAAACCAGCCGGTCGGGGAAGCGAATCGCTTCAATCTCAAGATAGTGCTGCTGCAAGGCAAACTCGTCAGCCAGATCGACGTCCGAGGTGGTGTCATCGGCCAGACTGTGTCGGTAAAAGCTCGACAAGGTCTGGATCATTTCCTCTGCCCGGTCAGCCTTGCCGGTCATCACCAGCGCGCTTAGCGAATTAAGCGAATTAAACAAGAAATGCGGGTTCACCTGATATCGAAGCGAGCGAAGCTCAGCCTCCTTAGCCTGCCGTCGGAACAGGCTTTCGCGGCGCTCGGCCAGTTTGACCTGCGCCACAGCAAGCAAGGCAAAATAGAGCGAAGCCCATGCAAGCAGCAGGAAGTAACGACCAATCGCAATGTCGACAATCATCCGCCAGCTATCGAGACCGTCGGGGGCGGATTTGTAGATCAGTACTTCACGCGTAGGCAGATCTTCGTCCATCGGGTCGGCAGAAGTATTTTGCTCTGGGGGAAGCTCGATGAAGATATTACCGGCGGCATCGCGCCGGATTGGCACACCGCGTTCGCTCGCCATCTTCTCGGCGACTTTGCCCTGCACCGGCGCAAACACGACCTGATTTACTTGCGCGACCAGAATCGCAGCGGGCAGCGCAAGAAGCAGCGCTGCGAGCACTTTCATCCACAAAGCACGTGTATCGAACAGACGAAGCAGTGACCACAGCACCAGCGTGGTCGCGAGACCCGCAAGCGTAACGACGCCGCGCCGCCAGAGCAGCTCATACTGCAGTTCCAGACCGACAATCGAACCGCGCAGCGTTGTCAGCAGAAAATAGCACAGCCACAGTGCCACCATCGAAATGATGACAGTCTTGAAAGAGACCCGCGCCGGGCCGCTGTTAGTAATCTCACTATCTATAATCACTATGCGGCCCTAGCGTGCCAGGCGGTGAACTGACCAGCACAGTCGTCGAAATGACTCTGTCCTTCGTCGAGGTGTATGGGCGTTCTGGCGGCTAGATGAGTGATCAGGCGAGCAACCCTTCCTTAGCAATTTTCTCTCTCCAGCGGGCCGGCGCGAGCGTGTGCACATTGTTGCCTGCGCTATCAACTGCAACAGTCACCGGCATATTCTCGACGGTGAACTCGTAAATCGCTTCCATGCCCAGATCCTCGAAACCGACGACTTTGGCCTCCTTGATAGCGCGCGAAACGAGATAGGCTGCCCCGCCCGTCGCCATCAGATAGGCGACTTTGAAACGGCTGATCACATCGACAGCGTCTGCACCACGTTCTGCTTTGCCGATCATCGCCAGCAGGCCCAGATCGAGCATCATCTCGGTAAACTTATCCATTCGCGTGGCGGTTGTCGGGCCAGCCGGGCCCACTGCTTCGCCCATGACCGGATCGACAGGGCCGACGTAATAAATCGCGCGGCCCTTGAAGTTGACGGGGAGCTCGTCACCCTTGGCGATCATATCCTGAATGCGCTTATGCGCGGCGTCGCGCCCCGTGAGCATTTTGCCGGAGAGCAGCAGCCGGTCACCATGCTCCCAGCTCTCAACCTCGTCTTGTGTGAGCGCATCGAGATTGACGCGCTTCGCTTCGCTGTCGGGCTGCCAGTTCACATCGGGCCAATCATCAAGATTGGGCTGCTCGAGATAAGTCGGGCCGGTTCCGTCCAGAGTGAAATGCGCGTGGCGGGTTGCCGCACAATTAGGAATCATTGCAACGGGCTTGCCCGCAGCATGGCACGGCGCATCGTAAATCTTCACATCGAGCACCGTCGACAAACCGCCCAGCCCCTGCGCACCGACACCCTGCGCATTCACCGCATCAAAGATGTCGATCCGCAGCTGCTCGATATCGGTTTTCGCACCGCGCGCTTTAAGTTGGCCCATATCAATCGGATCCATCAGGCTTTGTTTGGCGAGCTTCATACAATGCTCCGCCGTCCCGCCAATACCGATGCCGAGCATGCCAGGCGGACACCAACCCGCGCCCATCGACGGAATCTGTTCAATCACCCAATCAACGATATTGTCGCTCGGGTTCATCATTTTGAACTTGGACTTATTCTCGCTGCCACCGCCCTTGGCCGCCACATCAATTTCAACTGTGTTGCCCGGAACCATCTCTACCGACAGCACACACGGCGTATTGTCTCGGGTGTTGCGGCGAGTGAACGCGGGATCAGCCAGAATCGACGCGCGCAGCTTATTCTCCGAATGCAGATACGCTTTGCGCACCCCTTCGTCGACGACGTCCTGCAGGCTACGGCTAGAATCCAGGTGACAGTTCTGCCCCCATTTTACGAACACATTGACGATACCAGTGTCTTGGCAGATCGGCCGGTGTCCCTCGGCACACATCCGGCTGTTGGTCAGAATTTGCGCGATCGCGTCTTTGGCTGCGGGACCCTGCTCGGCTTTATATGCCTCACCCAAGGCGCGGATATAGTCCATCGGGTGATAGTAAGAGATATATTGCAAGGCGTCGGCGACGCTCTCGATCAGGTCTTCTTCTGCAATTGCAACAATGTCGCTCATCGATTCCATACTCCTGCCGGTCGATTGCGCCTCCCATAGGCGCGGGCACCCGCTAGCGTCAAAGCACTTGGCCCGTGCTGCGCTTGTCCCTAATGGCGGTCTGTGCCTTTTGAACCGGCCGGTTGAAGGGTGATTGACGAGCTGTGTTATTGATGTAATACAGTTATAGCCAAGTGCGCAGAGTAGAGAATTATGACACTGACCAAGACCAAACCAGATTCTGATATTTACGCGGCAGCCCGCCGTGCCATGGTGGACAGCCAATTGCGCACCAGCGGCGTGAACGACGAATTTGTGCTGGCGCGGATGCTGGCTGTGCCCCGTGAAGACCATGTGCCAGAAAGCGCGCGCGGTACTGCCTATATCGACCGCGCGATTACGCTCGATAATGGCCGCCGGATCGGTGCGCCGCTGTTTTACGGAATGGTGCTGGCTGAGGCCCAACCACGCAGCGACGACACTGTATTGGTGGTCGATGCGGGGAGCGGATATTTGCCCGCGCTCCTCAAGCCGCTCGTAAGCGCCATCGATGTGATTACCCCGGAAGAAGCGGTCGCTACGACAAGCAAACGCAAAACATACTCACTGATCGTCATCGACGGTGCCGTCGAATCAGTCCCTGCGACGCTTGCGAAACGGATGGCTGATGGTGGGCGAATCGTTACCGGACTCGCAGCGAAAAGCGTCACCAAGCTCGCGGTTGGCCGCAAATCCACCAGCGACGTCGCTTTGTTGCCTTTGGCAGAGCTGGGCATTCCGCGCCTTGCTGAATTTGATACACCCGAGGGTTGGAGCTTCTAACACTATGTCACACCGCATCGGTAAATTGGCACTTTTGGCCGGTGCAGCGGTAGTCGCCGTGCCCGCGCATGCAGATACGCTGCGCGAGGCGCTGGTCGAGGCTTACCAAACCAATCCGACCTTGCAAGCCGCGCGGGCAGACCAGCGCGCCACCGATGAGAATGTGCCTATCCAGAAATCAAGCGGCCTCCCCAGCGTCAACACCACTGTAACCCACACCGAATTTGTAGACCCATCCAACAACGCGTTCCTTGCCCCGAAGCGCAATCTGGGCGTGAACCTCGCTTTAGGCGTGCCGATCTATTCGGGCGGATCAGTCAAGAACGGCATCAAGGCCGCGAAAGAGCGCGTCGCTGCTGGCCAAGCCAATTTACGCGCAACCGAATCGTCAATATTCAGCCAAGTGGTTGCCGCCTATATGGATGTGATCCGCAATGAGGCAATTGTTGGGCTGTCTACCAATCAAGTCGAAGTGCTCTCGGTCAACCTTCAGGCAACCGAGGACCGGTTCGAGATTGGCGACCTTACTCGTACCGATATTGCGCAATCGCAGTCACGGCTCGCGGTAGCGCAGAGCGATCTGCGCACCGCTCAGGCCAATCTGATCAATGCGCGCGAGACCTACATCCAGCTGGTGGGTTCCGGTCCCGATGATCTGCAACCGCCGCCGCCGCTGCCGGGCTTGCCTGAGACAGTCGAGGACGCCGTCTATACTGCGCTGGAGAACAATCCCGATCTGATCGCAGCCAAAGAGAACGCAGAAGCAACAGGGTACGATGTCGAAGTTGCCGGCGCCGGCCGATTGCCGACAGTATCACTCTTCGCGAATCGCGACTATTCGGACTTTTACGGCTCGCCAGCAGTGCGGATCGCGAGCGAATTTACCGCCAATGCCGGGGTGCGAGTGTCGATCCCGATTTTTCAGGGTGGTCGCACGGCCGCACTTCAACGTCAGGCCGGTGCGCGCGCTTCCGCTGCTTTTGAACAGGTGATCGCCGCTGAGCGCAATGCCATCGCTCAGGTCCGTGCGGCCTATTCGAGCTGGCAAGCCTCCAACGCAATTATCGAGAGTTCAATAACCGCAGTTTCCGCTGCCGAGCTCAGTCTCGAGGGCACACGCGCGGAGAACTCTATCGGTAACCGCACTATTCTCGACGTTCTCAACGCGGAACAGGAATTGCTCTCTGCCCGCGTTCAATTGGTGACCGCACGCCGCAATGCCTATGTCGCCGGTTTCAGCTTGCTTGCGGCGATGGGCCGTGCAGAAGCGCGCGACCTTGGCCTTGGTGACGAAGGTTTACTGTATGACCCGACACTCAATTACGACCGTGTGAAAGGTAGGGTTTGGGACTGGGACCGCGATCCAGAACCGGCGGCCACCGCCACACGAACCGTTGACATTCCCGCTCCAGACGCTGACATTCCCCCAGTTGAATCGGCACCTGCCGAATCAACTGGCAGCGGCCAGTAGGCCAGCATAAACAAGGCCCGTTTGGGCGGGGGTTAGGGTATAATGCGCCAAGAGGGCGAAGCGTCTGTTGAAGAGATTCTTGAATCGATCAAGAAAGTCATCGCACGCGATAATCGGGCCAGTGCAGTCATTGACCGGCGCAAGCGGGAAGAAGAGGGCATGTCGGAAGAAGCGCTCGAAGCAGCGAACGAGCCTGATGAAGAGGATATTCTCGATCTCGGAACGGCAGAGCTGATCGAGCAGGATGAAGCAGATCGACCCGACGATGAGGCTTCGCTGATTACCGAACGCACGCGCGAAACAATGCGCGACAATCTCGCGGCCTTGGCCATGCTGTCCGAGCCCGGCGTACCGCCCCAGATCGTCCGTACGGGCGAGACTTCGCTCGAAGGAATGGTACGCGAAATGCTTCGACCGATGCTGGCCGAGTGGCTCGATAAAAATCTGCCTGGCATGGTCGAAAAGATGGTCAAGGCAGAGATTTCGCGGATCGCTGGCAAACGCGGCTGATTTTCCTGAAAGTTTGCTTTGCGCTTGCGCGCTTAGCACTTGCATAGGGCGGATGAACGGTTAGTTCTCCACTTCATGAAAAACACAATCAGGCTCACCGCCTCATTCGCTGCACTCGCGACCCTGGCTTTCGCTGCACCGGCATTCGCCGACGATCACACCGACACATCCACCGAAGCCCCGCCAATGAGCGCGAAGGATCTGGTCACTATGGCAGGTCTCGGTTCGCCTACCGTCAGTCCTGATGGCAATTACGCGCTGTATTATGTGCGCACCACCGATCAGGACACGTTCGAGCGCGCTACCACATTTTACCTTCAGGACCTGCGCAACACCGACGCCGATCCAGTCGAGGTGAATCTAGGGGGCTCTGCCTCCAGCCCGGCATTCGCCTCTGATAGCTGGCTCTATTTCCTGTCAGACCGTCCCGGTGTTGACGCCGAAGAAAACAAAGAAAACTCTACTCAAGTTTGGCGCGCAGCGCTCGAAGGTAGCGGCAACGTCACCGGCCCGATGCAGGTCACCGATCTACCAACCGATGTACATGGATTCCACGTCTCACCCGACGCGAAACGCATTGCTGTGTTCGGCGATGTCGGCCGCGATTGCCCGACCTTCGGCTGTGAGAATGACGGAACCACCCATCTTCCCGGCCCCGGAACAGGCCGCCTCTATGATGGTGCAGATGGCTTCTACCGCCACTGGGACACATGGGAGACCCCCGGCACATTCAGCCGTCTTTTCGCTTTCGATCTGGAAAACGGGAAAGCAGTTGGCGACGGTGTTGCGGCTGATGGGCCCAACGGAAAAGGCGCGCTCGTTGGCGACACACCAACCAAACCGTTTGGCGGCGGCGAGGAAATTGCCTGGGCCGCCGATAGCTCCGGCCTCTACTTCTCCGCGCGACAGGCGGACGGGCAAGAACCAATGTCGACCAATGTCGATATTTACTGGTCCGCGCTCAATGGAACAGCGCCCATCAATCTGACCGCGGCCAACGCCGCGTATGACAATCAGCCGGTGCCGTCTCCTGACGGGAAATGGCTTGCCTACACGGCAATGGAGCGCCCCAATTACGAGTCAGACCGGCTCGTCATCCATCTGCGCAATGTCGCAAGCGGTGAAACGCGCGCGCTGACTGAGAATTTTGACCGCTCATTTGGCGCGATTGCATGGACACCCGATTCCAAGTGGATCATCGGCGGCGCGCAGGATGTCCTCGACACACCCGCTTTCAAGATCAATCCGCAGAGCGGGGAAGTCGAACGGCTGGATTTGGTCAAGGGTAATGAAGCACGGATCAGCGGCATCACTCCAATTGCCGGGAACCGCCTCCTATTTACGCGCAACTCGATTGCCGGGCCCTCTGAAATGTATCTGTCCGAGGACTGGAAGCAGGCCGAGCAACTTACTGATGTGGGCACTTCGCTGATGGCCGCCCGCGCGCCAGTTACTACGACCCGCTTCAGTTTTGCGGGCGCGAATGGCGAAACGGTGTGGGGCCAGATTACGAAGCTGAAGGATCACGAGGGCACGATGCCTGCGATCCTCTATGTCCATGGCGGCCCTCAGGGGTCATTCAACGATAGTTGGTCCAGCCGTTGGAATCCCAAAGTCGTCGCAAGCCAGGGCTATGCCGTGATCTCGGTCGATTTTCACGGCAGCACCGGATACGGTCAGGATTTCACCGATGCGATCAACAAGGGTTGGGGCGGAAAGCCGCTCGAAGACTTGCAGAAAGGCCTGGCCGCTGCGCTAGAGCGCGACTCGCAGATCGATGGCACCAAGGCCTGCGCGATGGGCGCTTCCTATGGCGGCTATATGCTCAACTGGATCGCCGGCAAATGGCCGGACCGGTTCGATTGCCTGGTCCAGCATGACGGTTTGTTCGACATGCGCAGCTTCTATTATTCGACCGAGGAATTGTGGTTCCCACGCTGGGATTTCGGTGGTTCCTACGCCGAAGCAACTGAGGAATACGAGAAATGGAACCCGGTCAACTATGTCGATAATTGGAAAACGCCGATGCTCGTGATTACGGGTGAGAAGGATTACCGCGTACCCTATTCGCAGGGCTTGCAGAGCTTCACAGCCTTGCAAGAGCGCGGCATCCCTTCACAATTGTTGGTCTTCCCCGATGAGAATCACTGGGTCTTGGGCCGCAAAAACTCGCTACAGTGGCACAATACCGTGTTCGATTGGCTGGATCGCTGGCTCAATGATGATTCTGTCGAACCGTCGCCCGATGCCGAGCCGATCGCGCCCCAGTAACTCGTCCATGAGCAGCGATACCGACCTCCTCAAAGCGCAGCTCGCGCTCGGCAAGATCGGCGGTGAAACGCTTGATCGTGAAATATTCCTTTGCGCGGTGTCCGAGAAGCAGAAATGTTGCCGCGCGGAGGAGGGAAAGCGGTCGTGGAATTATCTGAAGAAGAGGTTGAAGCAACTTGGCCTCGTCGGCCCGAAGCAGGCCGATGGATCGGGGGGCATTCAGCGCGCGAAGGCCGATTGTTTGCAAATATGCGCAGCGGGACCGATTGCCGTCGTTTGGCCGGACCGCGTCTGGTATCATTCCTGCACTGAGGAGGTGCTCGAGCGGATTATCCAGCAGCACTTGATTGGCGGCGAGCCGGTCGAGGAATTCCGCTTACGTGACGCCGATCGTCGTCAGGATTTACCCTGATCCCCCCAAATATCATCCTCGTCCTTAGCCATGTCGGTCACTGATTCATCATGGCCGGTCCCGCTTGATAGAAATACCAGCCCCATCAGCGCCGATGTCAGCAGCATCATAAATCCGATACCCAAGGCTGTCGCGATGTAGAAATGCACTGAGGCCGGGCTTTCTCCGTCATACAGCAGTGCCAGCGCGATAAGCACAACGCCGATTGTGACGAACAGCATGAAGCGCATCAGCCGTTTGTACCGTGCCCATGCAAAAGCTGCAGTTTCAGGATCATCAAGGGGAGACTTGGGAATCATGAGTGCCTCATGCGCCTGTGGTCACGCGCTTGCAACGCTCGTTAACATACGGATTCGCATTTTGCCGAGCTTCATGGCACACTCGGTACGCAAGGAGAGTGGTTTATATGGATATTTCCCAGCTGATTGCCGACCGCGCGGCAGCCGACGTGTATACTTGCGATGTGAATGATCGCGTTCGGCAAGTGGTGGCGATGTTGGCGGAAAAGCGGATCGGCGCGTTGCCGGTAATGCAAGGCGATCAGCTCGCCGGAATATTTTCCGAGCGGGATTTGATCTACCGAATGGCAGAAGAGGGCGCTGCCTGTCTTGAGAAACCCGTCGGCGAAGTTATGACTGCACCTGCAATCACTGTCGAATCTACTTCTACAGTGATTGAGGCGCTCGGTATGATGACGCGCAGGCGTATTCGGCACCTTCCTGTGATCGAAAGTGGCACGATGTGCGGGTTCATTTCCATTGGCGATTTGGTGAAATCGCGGATGGACGAAATCGCCAATGAAGCCGAAGCAATGCGGAACTATATTCAAACCGCTTAGGCCGGAGTGCTTGAGCCGCGCGGCGACACTGCCTACATAGCAATCATGGCTGAAACGCTCACCCTTACCGAATCTGCAGCCAAGCGCGTTGCATGGATTGCACAGAAACAGGCAAAACCGGCCATTTTGCGACTGTCGGTCGAGGGTGGCGGTTGCTCGGGCTTCCAGTACAAGTTTGATCTTGCTGAAAGCGCGGATGGCGATGATTCTGTCAGCGAGACCGATGGTGTGAAGCTGGTGGTTGATCCGATCAGCCTGGACCTTGTGAGCGGTAGCGTCGTAGACTTCGTCGAGTCACTTGGCGGCGCCGCGTTCAAAGTCGAAAATCCGCAAGCGGCGGCAGGCTGCGGCTGCGGGTCGAGCTTCGGCATCTAGTGCGAATAGCCACCTACAACATCAACGGGATCAAGGCGCGCCTGCCACGCTTGCTCGAATGGCTCGACGAAACACGCCCGAAAGTTGCGTGTTTGCAGGAGATCAAGTCACAGGATGACGGCTTTCCGGCCGAAGAATTCGAGAAAATTGGCTACAAGGCGATCTGGCATGGCCAGAAGAGCTTCAACGGGGTCGCAATACTCGCTGAAGGAGTTGAACCGGTCGAAACCAAGCGTGGTCTTGGTATCGATGGACCCAAGGAAGGCGAGGGCGAGCAAGCCCGCTATCTAGAAGCCGATATAGAGGGCGTGCGTGTCGCCTGCATCTATCTGCCCAATGGCAACCCGCATCCGGGACCGAAATTCGACTATAAAATCGAGTGGATGAAGCGGCTTCGCGCGCGCATGCAGGAATTGTGGGGCCAAGAGATCCCCACGGCCATCGTCGGCGATTACAATGTCATTCCCGAAGATAATGATGTATTCTCGGTAAAAGCCATGGCGTCGGACGCGCTCATGCAGCCAGAGTCCCGCAATGCGTATAATCGCTTGCTTGCCGATGGATGGACCGACGCGGTGCGCACACTCAACCCGCGTGGCGGCGTATGGACCTATTGGGATTATCAACGCGGTGCCTGGCAGCGCGATCACGGTTTCCGCATTGATCATCTGCTCCTGACACCCGAACTGGCTGACAGAATGACGGCTGTCGGGGTTGATAAGGAGTATCGCGGACGGGAGAAGGCAAGCGACCATACTCCGGTCTGGGTGGAGATTGCTACGCCATAGAAAAACCCCCTCCGCACTTTGCGAAGGGGGTTTTCCTAACTCAGTTTTCTAGACGCTTTAACGATAGAATATGTGTGTGCTGATCGCCGCACGCTTGGCTTTGCGATAGCTCCAGCTTGGGCGCACATAAGTGGCGTGGAAATAGAGCGAATCGCGTGCTTCGCTGTCCCAGTGGCCCTCATGCGCGATCCGGGCGATAGCTTTGGCGCGCTTCCAGGCGGTTGAACTTCGCGTGATGCGCGGCATCTTGCCGCCCTTCACGAAACTGAATTGCGAGCGCTGATACACAACACCGCAATAGCTTGACGGAAAGCGAGAAGATTCGGCGCGGTTGATTACAACCTGTGCAACCGCAAGCTGACCAGCAAGCGGCTCGCCGCGTGATTCAAAATATACTGTGCCAGCGAGACATTCCATTTCGCGCGAAAGATCAGCGCTCGTATCTGTGATACGCACGAGCTCACGCAGTGAAGATGCTTGCGGTGCGTCAGTGGCGGTTTCTTCAGCTTCTTCAGCTTCGGGCAGTGGTTGGACCACTGGCTCCGAAACGAACACGGGAACAGTCTCGTCGGTGAGAGCTGGTACCGGTGTGGAAGCTGTTACCTCTGTTTCGACGCCCTGCTGAGCGTTCGCGCCCGAGAGTTCAGCGCTTGCAAAAGTGAAGCCAAGTGCGGTTACAAAAGTCACGGCACCTGCAAAGTGGGTCTTACGAGCCATTAATCTACTACATTGAGCGGTGGACGAGCACTGGCGCAGGCTGGGACCTTGAGGGAGGTATTCAAATTGTTAGGGTCCAGAAAAAGGCCTGCCGGCCGTCCCCCGTCTGCGTGCTAACCGAATGACCGAATGCCATTCCGCCGCCTGCGCATCGGAAGTTCGATAGTGCATTTAGTTTCAAATGAAATTAGGTCAACCCGATTTATGCTGCAGTGCGGCAAAGCGTTCTGGATCTGCGATATCCAGCTCTAACACCCATAAATCAGGGTCCTGAGCGCCGCGCTTTCTTAAAAATTCATTAAATTCCATCGGGTTATCGGCATCCTGCTCTCTCGACAGAACAAACGGCCGCGATCCATCTATTTGCGGCATCCGCTCATAAAGGCGCGCTGGACCGCCGCGATCCAGCGTCACGATCATGATTGTGCCAGCATCACGCTCGCCTTTGGAAAGCACCGTTGCAAAGCCGCCTTCAGCCTGAACCGCACGGATGATGCCGGATATTTCGAGGTGTGCGGGGAGGCGCGCGTCCATCATGTGTGCCTATTCAGCGCTGTATCCATCCAGGCCGGAAAGCGCGATGTGAGAGCGCATGAAAGTACCGGTTCCCCGGCCGATCTCGTCACCCTCTTCATCGATCAAGCGCGACTCTGCCACAAAGACACGCCGTTTGCCGCTCACCCAGTGACCCTCGGCAATGACGCGTCCTTCGCGCACGGGCTTGGTAAAGTGCAGGTTGAACGATGTCGTCAGCAAAAACCGGTCGGTCACCAGAGTGTTCGCTGCGTAAAATGCCGCATCGTCCAGCATCTTGAAATAGATAGTCCCATGCGCTGCGCCTGCCGCATGATACGATGCCTCGGTCACATCGAACACAAGCCGCGAGCGGCCATGTTCGGTAATTTCCAGAATGGAATCGAACAGGTGATTGACCGGAGCCGACCGGTATAGCCGCTCGAGCGCACGAAAATGCAGCTCCGCGCCCGGTGTCGCACCGCCATCGCTCATAGGATCAGGCGACGTCACGATCCGACACATTGGTCAGCATGGAGTAGAGTGCTTCGGGTGTTTGCGCTTCGCTCATCGCCTGCCGGATAGCATCGTCGCGAACAGTACGCGAAATTGCCGCGAGTGCATGCAAATGTCCGACACCGGCATTGGTCGGCGATAGCATTCCGAACACCAGATCGACCGGCATTCCGTCAGCAGCACCGAAATCCACCGGGGCATCCAGCCGGAACAGCACCGCAACAGGCATCGAAATAGTATCCACACGGGCGTGCGGGATTGCGACCCCGCGGCCAAACCCCGTGCTGCCAAGCGCTTCACGCTCTTCCAAGGACTCGAGCACACTATCGCTGTTCACGCCATAAACTTCAGCGAATTGCTGTGCTAGCGCCGTCAAAATAGCCTCTTTGCTATCGGCACTGATAATGCCGACCGCTTCGGGCACAATTTTTACATTCACATTCATGTGTTACGTACTTTGAAAATTTGAATCCGGTATCAAGTCGATACGCCACAGAAAACCAAAGCGTTCTCGCCGGTAACCCGGTGTCGCAGTTGCAGCCTATGTCGAGAGGCCCAATACGGCGTGAGGGGCGCCGGTCGTGCCTTGTTTTTGGGCCCTAGCTTGGTTCTACCCAACCGATCGAGCCATCTCGTCGGCGATAAACCATATTATGCCGTCCAGTTCCAGCATTTTTGAAGAACATTGCGTTTGTGTCGCGCAGATCGAGCATCATAACAGCATCGGCAACGCTGGCCTCTGGAATATCCACTTTCGTTTCCGCAACGATCATCGGAGCGTCATCGCCGACTTCTTCCACTTCCGGTTCATCAGACTCTTTGGCCGCGAAAATCGTGTAGGCCGCTTCCTCTTCGCGCGCGGCATGATCGGCTTGTTCGTGCCGGTCTTTGAGGCGGCGCTTATAGCGGCGGCACTGCGTTTCGATCTTGGTAGCCGCCTGATCGAAGGCCTGATGTGCATCATGCGCCTCCGCATGACTTTTTAGTACAGTGCCCTGCATGACATGTGTCACGATATCACAGCTAAACGCGCCCGCAGGCGCTTTGCCGAGTGTGACATTAGAGGAGATCGCTCGGCTGAAATATTTATCAACTATCCCGTTCAGGCGGTCAGACACATGCTCCTGCAGCGCTGCACCGGTTTCCACTTGATGGCCTGAAACACGAATATCCATAGTCGACCTTCTCCTTCTTATCGGGACAGGAAGCGTCCCGGATTATTCACCCCAAGGCTACTTGTTTCACGCTACTTGTTCCACAGGGGTGCCTCGATTGTCTTTATAAACGCTTGATGGCGGGCGAGTTCTTTTGCTGATGGAGTGTGCGCACGCGGCGCACGAAATTCGCGGGATGCTGTTCGTGCGGCTGCAGCTCCCGTAACAGTTACAGCCTTTGATTCAGCCGCAAGTTCCAAACCGATCTGCCGGCCGCCGAGCAATTCGACATACACTTGCGCGAGCAACTCGGCATCAAGCAGCGCGCCGTGCTTAACCCGGTGACTGCGATCGACGCCGTAACGCGAACAGAGCGCATCGAGCGAATTCTTTGCGCCAGGGTGCTTTTTGCGCGCAATTGCCACGGTGTCGACCATCCGGTCGAGATTGATCGGCTCACGGTCGATCAAGGCAAGCTCATTATTGAGAAAGCCGAAATCGAACCCTGCGTTATGCGCGACGAGCGGCGAATCGCCCATAAAATCGAGCAATTCCTGCGCGATATCGCGAAACAGAGGTTTGTCTGAGAGGAAGGCGCTGGACAAGCCATGCACCGCTTCCGCGCCTGCAGGCATATCGCGCTCGGGGTTGTAATAGGCATGATAGGTGTTGCCCGTAGCAACCCGGTTGACCATTTCGACACAGCCCATTTCAACCATGCGGTCCCCGCTTTTGGGGTCCAGTCCGGTTGTCTCGGTGTCAAAGACGATCTCACGCATTGGTCATGATATCGGCCTGCAAATCGCGTTAGGCAAGGGTAGCAGCTGACTTTTTACGCGGTCCGGCCCATTAACTGTTCGATCAGACGCGCGACCTGCGCTTCGGTTTCCGCGAGCGAGCATCCCGTATCAATAATGTGATCGGCACGCTCGCGCTTTTCTGCATCGGGCACTTGCAAAGACAAGATATGCTCAAACTTTTCCTGCGTCATTTCGGGCCGCGCCAACACGCGTTCGCGCTGAATTTCCGCAGGGGCCGAGACGACAACCACTGTATCGACGGCTTCGTGGCCGCCTTTTTCAAACAAAAGCGGGATATCGAACAGAAGCATGGGAGCCTCGGCATTCTCGGTCAGAAACGCCTGACGTTTCGCGCCTACCGCAGGGTGAATGATTGCCTCGAGGCGCGCCAACCCTTCCGGATCCGCGAAAACATGTTTGCCCAGAGCGTCACGGTTCACACCATTGGGGCCGGTGCTTCCAGGAAATTCTGCTTCGATGGCAGGTAGAAGCTGGCCCTCGGGGCCCTGCATGGACCGCACAGCCGCATCGGCATCGAACACCGGTACGCCAGCCGCTTCGAACATTGCTGCCACGGTGGATTTGCCCATCCCGATCGAGCCGGTAAGACCAATGATGTGAGGTTTGCTCATGCGGTAAGTCTTTCGCGCAACTCGTCATCGTGCTCGCGCGGCGGGGCTTGCCCGAAGAACAGCTCGAATGCTGTAGCCGCCTGCCCGATGAGCATGGAATATCCGTCGATCGTGCGAAACCCGGCATCTTTGGCGTTGCGTAGAAAGTCGGTCTCAAGCGGATCCATGACAATATCATAGACAATGCTGCCCGGTGGCGCGTGGCTGAAATCAAATGCCAAAGGCGGTTGGCCGCGCATGCCCAGCGGACTGGCATTGACGACGATGTCGAAACACCCCTCGCGGTCATCGAATTCAAAATCGGTCGGTTCGGCAAAATGATCGAGCGTTGCAACGTGGTGATCGCCCTGTTTGGCCAGTTCATTGATTAACGACCGCGCTTTATCAGGGTTGCGGCCCGCAAGCACCAGAACCATCCCGTGATCGGACAGTCCCGCAACAATCGCCCGCGCCGCGCCGCCCGTTCCCAACACGCGGGCCATGCGGAAGAGATGTTTCTCTGCCAACACTTCCGACAGAGGCTCCAAAAAACCGGCCACATCAGTATTGAATCCGCGCAATGAGCCGTCATCCTGCTTAACCACCGTATTCACTGCACCAATGCGTTCGGCCAACAGATCCAGACTATCGAGATGCGGCAGGATCGCCTGCTTATGGGGCATGGTGACATTGCAGCCGCGCCAATTTTGTGCAGTTCGCGACGTGGTGAGATAATCGGCCAAGTCCTGTGTCTGAACATGGGCTTTGCCATACTCCGCAGCGAGGCCGAGTTTCTCAAGCCAGAACCCGTGAATGACGGGCGATTTCGATTGTTTGATCGGATCGCCAATGACCTGCGCAAACGGAAGCTTGCCGCTCATGATGGCAATTCGCCCAGAGCACGGAGTGCGCCAAGTACAGGGAGAAGCGGCATTCCCAGAACGGTGAATTGATCGCCTTCAATCCTCTCGAACAACTGCACACCCATCGCCTCGATGCGGAAAACGCCGACACATCCAGCAACAGCCGGCCATTCGGTGGAGAGATAGGAATCGATAAATTTGTCGGACAGCTGGCGGACATGGAGTTTCGCCAAATCGCCACCCTGCCATAGCACTTCGTCATCACGCACCAGTGCCGCACCGCTATGCAGATGCATTTCCTTGCCCGAAAAGAACCGCAGATGCTCAGCGGCAGCATCACGGTCGGCGGGTTTGTCAAACCTCTTTCCATCCACAACAACAAGGGAATCACTGCCAAGAATAATCTGGTCAGAGTCCAGCGAAGCAACAGCCTGCGCCTTTGCAACCGCCAAGCCTTGAGCAATTCCCGATGGCGCGGCATCAGCCATGCCAGCCTCGACAGCTCGTTCGTCCAGCGAGGCGGGAACGCTCTCATAAGCCACACCAGCCGCATCAAGCATCGCACGCCGTGATGCACTTTTGGAGGCCAGGATAATCATATCGCACGCCTCATATCGGCTTGGGCCCGACGCGCGGCGGAATTTCGCGGCGGTCGCGTTCGCCAACCAGATTGATCACAGCCGCTGCTGTTTCTTCGATTGAGCGGCGCGTCACATCGATTACCGGCCAGCCATTATCGGCAAACATGCGCCGCGCAAACTTCACTTCCTCACGCACACGCTCGTCATCAATATAGGATGTTTCGGAATTCTCGTTAAGGCTGAGCAGGCGGTTACGGCGGATCTGGACCAACCGCTCCGGCGCAGTGGTCAAACCGACAACCAGCGGATTCTTCAGCCGGTATAAAATCTCAGGTGGCGGACTCTCGATCACCAACGGAATATTCGCCGTCTTATACCCGCGATTAGCAAGATAGATGCTCGTCGGTGTTTTGGAGGAACGCGATACGCCTGCAAGCACAATATCGGCTTCCTCCCAATTATCCGATCCGATACCGTCGTCATGCGCGATCGTATAATGGATCGCATCGACTCGCTTGAAATAAGCATCATCCATCAAATGCTGGCGCCCGGGACGGCCATGTGCCTCTTGCCCAAGCTGATCCTCCAGCGCCTCGGTCACCGCATCAATCGCCGGGACAGCAGGCAAGCTCAATTGTCGGCAGTGATCCTCCAACCGTTCTCGCGTATCGGGATTGACCAGAGTAAACAGCACTAACCCGGGGTTCGCGGCGAGTTCGGGCACGATCCGGTCGAGATGTTGTTTGGAGCGAACCATCGGCCAGAAGTGCCGGACAATGTCAGCATCCTCGAATTGCGCCAGCGCTGCCTTGGCGATCATTTCCAAGGTCTCGCCAGTGGAATCCGATACGAGATGAAGGTGCAAGCGGCTCATGAAAGGAGGTCGTGTCCGGGCTGTGGATAGAGACCGGCATAAACCACGGGATAAAGCTGGCGACAAGTCGGAGGCGCGATTCCATGCCCACTGCGAGTCCTAACCGAGTCACTTTGTGGACAGAAAAGTTAGCTTTTCGACAGGCACTGGATAGTGTGGACAACAAGCACTGGACTCGCATTTCTGCGGAGTCGCGATACGCAAAACACTGTTCAATACGGGAGAAGTCAGGCAGAACCGGCTTGTCCCCGAAATCCACAGGACCAACAGACTCCATCATCCTATTTATAATATATATTATTTAGTAAGAAGGCCTTCGATGCCAGGAATTCTCTTAGAAACGTTGCGCGGAAATCGTGCTGAACAAACCCCGATGTGGTTGATGCGCCAGGCGGGCCGCTATCTCCCGGAATATCGCGAATTACGCGCTGACAAGGGCGGGTTTCTCGAACTGGTGTATGATACCGATGGCGCCGCCGAGGTTACGCTGCAACCGATCCGCCGGTTCGGTTTCGATGGCGCGATCCTGTTTTCCGATATTCTGATCATTCCCTATGCGATGGGTCAGAAGCTGGAATTTCTGGCAGGTGAAGGTCCCAAGCTCTCTCCCAAGCTCGTAGATCATACCCTGAGTAGCCTTGAAGCGGTGCCTGAGCGCCTTTCTCCGATCTATGACACCGTGGCTAAGGTGGTCGCTGGATTGGGCCCTGAGACCACCATGCTGGGCTTTGCAGGCTCGCCATGGACTGTAGCGACCTATATGACCGCAGGCGAAGGCAGCCGCGACCAGCACGAAACACGCGCAATGGCCTATCGTGATCCCGCGGCTTTTGGCGCAATCATTGATGCAATCGGTGAAATGACGGTCGGATATTTGAGCGGTCAGATCAAAGCGGGCGCGGAAGCCGTGCAACTTTTCGATAGTTGGTCTGGAACGCTGGCGCCGTCAGAGTTCGAGCGCTGGGTCATTGCACCCAATGCAAAGATTGTCTCCGAGTTGCGCAAAATTCACCCGGACACACCCATAATCGGCTTTCCGAAGGGCGCAGGTGAAAAACTGCCCGCTTACATCCGTGAAACGGGCGTTGATGCAGCCGGGATTGACGAGACGGTCGACCCCGCATGGGTAGCGAGCGTTCTGCCAGATGATCTCCCGGTTCAAGGCAATCTTGATCCATTGCTGTTGCTCGCGGGCGGCGAGGCGCTTGATGTTGCAGCAAAGAGGATTCTCGAGGCGTTTGCAGATCGCCCGCATGTGTTCAATCTCGGTCACGGTATCGGGCAATTCACCCCGATTGCGCATGTTGAGCAATTGGTTGCGACTGTGCGTAATTGGCGCGCCTGATTTGCGGGGATGACGCGGAGCGGTTCAGCCTCTAGGTGAGCATGATGCAGGAAATACTGATCCCTATTTACGAATGGCTGAAAGCGGGCCATATTATTTTTGTCATCTTCTGGATGGCGGGTCTGTTTATGCTGCCGCGGTTCTTCGTCTATCATCAGGAAGACGGTCCGCCGGGATCGGAAATGGATTCTGTCTGGATCGACCGCGAGCGCAAGTTGCTCAAGATCATACTTGCCCCGTCGCTGATCGTAGTCTGGGTTTTAGGCCTGGCCCTGATGTCTGCCACTGCTGCGCACACGCAAACATGGTTCCATATCAAATTTCTGGTCGTTCTGCTCCTGTCCGGATATCATGGCTACATGGCTGGCTATGCCAAAAAACTGGCACGGGGTGTGCGGCCACTCGAAGGCAAAAAACTGCGTTTGCTGAATGAGGTGCCGGGTATATCCGCTGCGCTCATTGTGGTCTTGGTAATCGTCGGCAAACTTTATTTGCCGTGAATCGGCACCGTTCCGCAATAATCGGAATTGACGCTGCACTGCTGTGCGCCTAATTCAATCGCCACACACCGGCTAAGGTTTCGCTGCTGCGAACCGGGTCTGCTTTCTCCAAGCCCCATGACTTGCCTCAATGACTTACCGGCCATTCCATATCCGCCTTTTTCCAAGGCGTCTGAATATTACTGCGAAAGACACCACACATGCATCTTAAAGATTTGAAACTCAAAGCACCGGCCGAGCTTGTCAGCATGGCTGAAGAGTTGGGCGTTGAAGGCGCGTCGACCATGCGCCGCCAGGATCTAATGTTCTGCATTCTGCGCGAGCTGGCCGAGGATGACGAATACACCGAAAACATTATGGGTATCGGCACGATTGAAGTGATGCAGGATGGTTTCGGATTTCTCCGCAGTCCCGAAGCTAACTATCTCGCCGGGCCTGACGATATTTATCTCTCACCGAACCAGATCCGCAAGTGGGGTCTGCGTACGGGCGATACGGTTGAGGGTGAAATCCGTGCACCGCAGGAAGGCGAGCGCTATTTCGCGCTGACCAAGCTTACCAGCGTCAATTTTGAGGATCCTGAACAGGTCCGGATGCGGACCAATTTTGACAATCTCACGCCGCTCTATCCCGAAGAAAAACTGTCGCTCGATACGCTTGATCCGACTGTTAAGGACAAATCGGCGCGGGTTATCGACATTATCTCGCCGCAGGGTAAGGGGCAGCGCGCTCTGATTGTTGCGCCGCCACGGACGGGTAAGACCGTTCTGCTGCAGAACATCGCCAAGGCGATTACCGACAATCATCCGGAAGTGTTCCTGCTGGTTCTGCTGGTCGACGAACGTCCGGAAGAAGTTACTGATATGCAGCGCAGCGTGAAAGGCGAAGTCATCTCCTCCACCTTTGACGAACCTGCAACGCGCCATGTGCAAGTTGCCGAAATGGTGATCGAGAAGGCAAAGCGTCTGGTCGAACACAAGCGCGATGTTGTGATCCTGCTCGACTCGATCACGCGTCTGGGCCGTGCTTACAACACTGTCGTCCCGAGCTCGGGTAAAGTCCTGACCGGCGGCGTAGATGCCAATGCACTCCAGCGCCCGAAGCGCTTCTTCGGTGCTGCACGTAATATCGAGGAGGGCGGTTCACTGTCGATCATCGCAACCGCGCTGATCGATACCGGCAGCCGGATGGACGAAGTGATCTTCGAGGAATTCAAAGGCACGGGTAACTCCGAAATAGTGCTCGATCGCAAGGTTTCTGACAAACGTATCTTCCCTGCGCTTGATGTCGGTAAATCGGGCACACGTAAGGAAGAGCTGCTGGTCGAGAAGGACAAGCTTTCGAAAATGTGGGTCCTGCGCCGTATCCTTATGCAGATGGGCACCATCGACGCGATGGAATTCTTGCTCGACAAGATGAAGGATTCGAAAACCAACGAGGACTTCTTCGACAATATGAACCAGTAACCTGGTTTCAGCCGATCAAAGGGACCAACAAGTCCGTCTCCTTTGCCTGACAGCAAATAGATCGAGGCGACCGATGTCACCTATGGGAAGCTGAATAACGCTCACTGTTGTTGACAAATCGCGCGCATTGTGGCGAGCCTTTTTGACGCGGCAAGTGATTGAAATGAGGGTAATAATATGCGGCAATTCGTTTATATTAGTACGGCTGCGCATGAAGTGTCGAACGATGATGTCGTCAATATTCTCGAATCCTCGCGGCGCAACAATCCCGATCGCGGAATTACCGGTTTTCTGATTTTCAACGGTCGTAATTTCCTCCAACTGGTCGAGGGCCCGGAAGATGCTCTGTTCTCGCTCATGAACCAGTTGGCGCGCGATAGCCGCCATAGCGGCATTGTACGCTTGGAAGATATTCCGATTGAAACGCGTACCTGCGAGGAATGGGCAATGACGCGGCTACGCCTGATCGATCCTGTTCAAGAACGCAGAACGAACCTTGATGCCATTCTGCCGGCAAGCCTGGCACCTAACGTTCGGCGAACGGTGCTGAACTTTGCCGCTTTGAACTGAATCTTCCGGTGAAAGAGCCGCCAAGCGATATCTTGGTGACCGTTGCTATATCGGTTTACGAGTGCCGCGATGTTAAGGTTTAATCGCTGTCGCTGTGTTCACGGTACTCTCCTGAAACTGTCTGCGCGGGCTGCTTTCCAATGGTCAGCGAGCTGACCGGATACACTGCCATCAACGAACTGGTTTGGTTCGACAAAATTATAGATCGCGCTGATCGCGTTCGACCGCGCGCCGTTGAGCCTTTCGCGCATATCCTCCGGCTTGATTTCCCATGGAGAATCCAGCCCCATCGCGACGACAATCTCGCGCAGGCTGTGCAGCGTCTGTTTCTGGAACCGGGCTACGCGCGGTCCTTTATCCTCGACGATCAATCCGCTTTGGCGCCACGCTTCTTGTGTCGCCACGCCGCTAGGGCAGTGGCCGGTATGACATTGCATCGATTGCACGCAGCCGAGCGAGAACATGAAGGGCCGCGCTGCGTTGCACCAATCTGCTCCGAGCGCAAAAGCTTTGGCCATCTGCGCACCCGAATGGATTTTACCCGATGCTGCGATTTTGACACGGTCTTTCAACCCCGTCCCGACCAATGCGTTGCGGACAAAGATCAAACCTTCGCGCAGCGGCATTCCAACGCTGTTGGATAGCTCGAGAGGCGCTGCCCCAGTGCCCCCCTCCGCACCATCTACCGTAATAAAATCCGGTGCGATTCCCGTTTCCAGCATCGCTTTGGTCATCGCGAAGACCTCGTGCGGCTGACCAACGCAGAGCTTGATCCCGACCGGTCGTCCTCCGCCCAGCTCACGCAATTGTGCGACCCATTCGAGCATCTCAATAGGTGTTGAAAAAGTTGAATGCGCGGCTGGCGACATACAATCCTCGCCCACAGGAATTCCGCGCGCTTCGGCGATTTCCTCCGTCACCTTGCGGCCGGGAAGCACACCGCCATGGCCCGGTTTTGCCCCTTGACTGAACTTGATCTCGATCATCTTCACATGCTCGTTGTCTGCCGTCTCTGCGAACAAACCTGAATCGAACCCGCCATCCTTTCCGCGGCACCCGAAATAGCCGCTGCCGATCTCCCAGATCAGATCACCGCCATGCATCCGGTGGTAGCGGCTAATGCTGCCTTCGCCGGTATTATGCGCGAAATCACCCAGTTTCGCGCCGAGATTCAGCGCTTCGATGGCGCGGGCGGATAATGATCCAAAGCTCATCGCCGAGATATTGAGTAGCGCGGAGGAATAGGGCCTCGCACTGCTGCATTCGCCGATATCGACGCGCCATGTTTGAGGGGCTGCGTCATTGGGTACAACCGAATGGCTGAGCCACTCATATTCATCCGAATAGACATCCAGTTCCGTGCCCATCGGATGCGAATCGAGGTCGCCTTTGGCACGCGCATAAACAAGTGCACGCGCTTGATGGCTGAATGGCCGCCCCTCCAAGTCACTTTCGACCAGATAGGACTGCGCAAAGGGGCGCAGATCCTCCATCACCCAGCGTGTGCGGGCAATGAGCGGGTAGTTTCTGCGCAAAGTGTGCTGGGTCTGGAAAAAGTCCCACAGAGCAATCAGCAGCAAGGGGATCGCCACCGCCAACCCAATGCGCAAGAAGGAAAATGCAGCAAACGAAGTGGTAATCGCGATCAATGCGAGCGGGATCGCATAGCGCGGCGCGAATGCAGTCATCGGCGTGTCCTTGGGGTTAATCCTTGGGATTTCATCGAAAAGGGCTTAGCTGTTGCATAGCGGCTTTGCCAAACCCAGATTGTTAAAAGACAAATCACAAAAGAACTTTGGGGCATAAGAGAGGAACAACCATGAAGGCTAACATCGAAATCGAATGCACTCCTGAAGAAGCGCGCAGCTTCCTGGGTCTTCCTGATGTTTCAAAGGCAAACGACATCTATGTTGATACGGTGTCGAAAGCGATGAAGGGTGTCAGCAACCCAGAGCAGCTGCAGCAATTCGCCAAGCAGCTCGCGCCCATGGGCCAGATTGGCTTCAAACTGTTCCAGAATTTTGTCGAAGGCGCGAGCTCCGCAGCTACCGGCGGCTCTAAGTCTTCCAAAAAGGACTGACCCGATAGATTAGCGGGGCGCTATGGATACGATTTACGCCCTTTCCAGCGGCAATCCGCCCGCGGGTATCGCTGTGGTCCGTGTGAGCGGACCAGCAGCTGGTTATGCGCTGGCAGCGCTGGCAGGGTCTTTGCCCGACGCACGGCGCGCAAGTGCGCGTAAACTCAAAGACAATGCGGGTAATATCCTCGACGATGCGCTGGTGTTGTGGCTCCCGGGTCCGGGCACGGCAACGGGCGAAGATATCGCCGAGCTTCATTTGCATGGGGGACGTGCGGTAGTGGCGGCCGTGGAATCGGCACTGGGTGAGCAGGATGGTCTACGCCGGGCCAACCCGGGAGAGTTTACCCGCCGCGCCTTTGCCAATGGCCGGATCGATCTGGCCGAGGCGGAGGGGCTCGGCGATCTGCTGACGGCAGAGACCGAGCTACAACGCCGCTCTGCGATGGCGCTGGCAGGCGGAGCGTTGTCGCGCAAGGCAGAGGAGTGGCGCGAAACGGTCTTGCAACTGTCTGCTCAGGTAGAGGCGTCGCTCGATTTTTCCGATGAGGATGATGTAGCCGCGCTGCCCGAGGCCTTCACCACCCGCGCGGAAGCGTTGGCGGAAGAGCTGAGTGAATGGTTGCAGCGCCCGAGAGCCGAAAAGCTACATGAGGGGTACCGAGTTGTGCTGGCTGGGCCGCCAAATGCCGGTAAATCTATGCTTTTCAATGCATTACTGGACGACGAAGCTGCGATTGTGGCGCCAACCGCAGGAACGACCCGCGACGTTCTCGAGCGTTCGGTATCGATTGGCGGCGTGCCGTTCTCATTCGTTGATACAGCCGGCCTGCGTAATGAAAGCAGCGATGCGATCGAGAACATCGGCATTGAGCGGGCAAGGAAACAAGCCGATCTCGCCGATCTGGTCCTGTGGCTTGGTGAAGAAGGTCACGGACCTGATGGCGCATGGGAAGTGGATGCAAAAAGCGACACTCCCGATCTTGCGAGGAAGAAAGCACCAACCCTCAGAGTGTCGGCACTGACGGGTGAAGGCATCAATTTATTGCGTGACAAACTGATACAGCAGGCGAGGGGGGCAATGCCTGCGCCGGGGGCAGTTGCGCTCAATGCCCGCCAATACACCATTATCGCAGAGGCTCGTGATGCCCTGTCCGGAATCGGTGGGGAATTCGACTCTCTATTGATTGGAGAACGCCTCCGCCTGTGCAGGCTGGCATTCGACCGCTTGCTCGGACGAACATCGACCGAGAATATGCTTGATGCATTGTTTGGACGGTTCTGTATCGGGAAGTAGATGTTTCACGTGGAACATTCGGTGCTAGCCACTAGCAAGAGAATACTCCTTTGACGCCCCAACGCTGCTCGACTATCGGGCGGCTATGCATGCATTCGACATCCTGGTTGTTGGCGGCGGCCATGCCGGCGTAGAAGCGGCAGCGGTGGCTGCGCGGATGGGCGCGCGTGTTGGGTTGGTGAATTTCGAGCTCGATGCAATCGGGGCGATGAGCTGCAATCCTGCTATTGGCGGGCTGGGCAAGGGTCATCTTGTTCGGGAAGTGGACGCGTTTGACGGGATTATTGGCCGCGCGGCGGATGCCGCCGCGATTCATTACCGCATGCTCAACCGCTCCAAGGGGAGTGCAGTCTGGGGGCCGCGCATCCAAGCCGATCGGACGTTGTTCAAAGCCTATGTCCAGCGGTCCATTCGCGAGCAGGGCGATCTTGCGCTGATCGAGGGTGAGGCGGCGGGACTGCTGTTCGATGGTCAGCGCGTATCCGGTCTGACGCTAGGTGACGGGACCGAACTCGCAGCGCAGGCTATCATCCTGTGCACCGGTACTTTCCTCGGCGGGACATTGTTTCGCGGTGAAGAGCGCCTGACCGGCGGACGGATAGGTGAAGGCTCTGCGCAGAAGCTGGCAGCGCAGATGCGCGAAGCGGACCTGCCGATGGCGCGCCTAAAGACCGGTACACCGCCCCGCCTTGATGGGCGCACGATTGATTGGGCGAGTCTGGCGGAGCAGCCGTCTGACGCGGATCACTGGACAATGTCACCCATGACGGGCGCGCGGATCAACCAGCAGATTTTCTGCGGGATCACGCGCACCAATGCCCAGAGCCACGATATTATTCGGGCCAATCTGGATCGCTCGCCGCTATTCTCCGGCGCGATTGATGCGGAGGGACCGCGCTATTGCCCGTCTATCGAGGACAAGATTCACCGTTTCGGTGATCGCGACGGGCACCAGATTTTCCTTGAGCCGGAAGGTCTCGACACGCATCTGATCTATCCCAACGGGATCAGCACATCGCTACCAGTCGATGTGCAGCGCGATATGCTGCGCGCGATGGATGGATTGTCACGTGTGGAAATGGTCGTACCAGGATATGCCGTGGAGTATGATCATATCGATCCGCGCGCACTCAATAGCGGGTTGGAGCTGCGTGATATGCCGGGTCTGTATTGTGCCGGGCAAATTAACGGCACGACCGGCTATGAAGAGGCGGCAGCGCAAGGCTTGGTCGCGGGGATGTGCGCTGCAGCAAAGATCATGGAGCGGCAGGCACCGGCTCTTGATCGGGCAAACTCCTATATTGCAGTAATGGTCGACGATCTTACGCTGCACGGTGTGACCGAGCCATATCGGATGCTTACGTCCCGTGCAGAGTACCGCCTGCGCCTTCGCGCCAACAATGCGACAACACGGCTTACGTCTATCGCTGTGGAGATGGGCTGTGTGGGAGCGGAGCGTGCGACCTGGTTTGAGGCGCGCGAAGAGAAACGGACCGATTGGGCGCAAAGGCTGGACACAGAAGTCGTTGCGACTGAATTGAACGATGCCGATCTTCCGGTGCGCCGAGATGGCGGACGCAAGCCGCTTAGCGAGTGGCTGCGGTTCGGCGGGATCGATCTTCAAGCGCTTTCACCGTGGCTCGGAGACGATTTCGAGCCTGATAGCGAGTTAGCCAGCGAACTAGCCGAAGATGCCGCCTACGCTCCCTATTTGGCGCGTCAGGAGTCCGAACTTCGTGATCTGCGCGCCAGTGAAGCGGTTGCTCTCCCGGCAGATTTCCCCTTTGCGAGCGTGCCAGGACTTTCCAATGAGATGATCGAGCGTTTGACCAAGGCAAAGCCAACATCTCTGGCGGCGGCTGGGCGTATCCCCGGCATTACCCCAGCGGCGCTCGCAGCGCTTCTTGTACAGGCGCGGCGCCTTGAGCAGGTTGCGGCATGATTCGCGACGAGACTGAAGCCCGAGAATACGTCGATAAGCTCTGCGATAAAGAGGCAATGGAGCGGCTTGATACATTTGTGGCAGCCCTGCGCGAGGAGAACTCGCGCCAGAATCTCGTTGCCAAGCCCACCCTCGACATCGCGTGGCAGCGCCATATTGCCGACAGCGCCCAGCTTCTGGAATGTGTTTCACGTGGAACATCAGCGCGTGCAGCAGAGACGGGTCTATGGCTTGATTTGGGGACTGGAGCAGGGCTTCCGGGCCTGATTATCGCGATCATGCGCCCGCAGCGCCCCGTCATGCTGGTTGAATCACGGCGCAAGCGAATCGACTGGCTGGAGCGGATGCGGATGGAGTTGGCGATTCCGAAATGCGAAGTTGCTGGATCACGGCTGGAACTTGTGGAAACTGTCCCAGCTTCGGTCATCTCGGCGAGAGCCTTTGCGCCGCTGCCATCTATCCTCGACTTGTCCGCAAGATTCTCCACAGGGCAAACTATGTTCGTGTTGCCCAAAGGGCGTTCGGCGGCGCAAGAATTGGACGGGATGCCGCGAAAAGTGCGGAAAATGTTCCACGTGGAACGGTCTGTGACCGATGATGACGCCGGAATATTGGTCGGTAAGTTGGCGAAAGGGATGCGGGGAAAAACATGATCACGATCGCGATTGCCAATCAGAAGGGTGGGGTGGGGAAAACCACGACTGCCATTAATATCGCGACAGCGATGGCTGCAACCGGCTGGAAAACGCTTCTGATTGACCTGGATCCTCAGGGAAACGCCTCGACGGGCATGGGCATCAGTAGCGATAATCGCGAATATTCCAGTTATGATCTGTTGATCGACCAGACCCCGCTCGCTGGATGTGTTTCGTCAACTAACATTCCCGGTTTGGATATTGTCCCCGCCACTGTCGATTTGAGTGGTGCTGAAGTCGAGCTGGTGTCGGTGGAAGATCGCACTGGACGTTTGAGTTCCGCGCTGGCCGCGCATTCCGGCCATGATATCTGTTTCATCGACTGCCCACCCTCGCTGGGGCTGCTGACCCTAAATGCTCTTGGCGCGGCCGATACGCTGATGGTGCCGCTACAATGCGAATTCTTTGCATTGGAGGGGCTAAGTCAGCTGCTCAAGACCGTCGAGCAGGTCCAGCAGCGCTTTAATCCCGATCTTGGTATTGTTGGCGTTGTTCTGACCATGTTTGACAGACGTAACCGCCTGACCGACCAGGTTGCCGATGACGTGCGCGAAGTTCTGGGCGGTTTGGTGTTTGAATCCGTCATTCCGCGCAATGTCCGTCTGTCGGAGGCACCCAGCCACGGCCTGCCTGCGCTCGTTTATGATCATTCCTGCGCTGGGAGTCGGGCCTATATCGCTCTGGCGCGCGAATTAATCAGCCGTCTGCCCGAGAAAAGGAAAGCCGCATGAGCAAAACACGTGACCCCAGCGATCCTATCCGCCTGACCGTTCCTCCCCGTGCTGCGGACAAAAAGAAAAAACTTGGGCGCGGCTTGGGCGCTTTGATGGGCGAAACCCGCAAGGAAGAGCCGCTGGTGCGCCGCAATAGCGAGGTTGGCTCGTCATCCTCAACTTTAACGCCGACTGCCGACCCAGCATCCGCATTCGCCTCCACTTCTGGCCTGGCTTCGCTGGCAATTTCTTCGATTGAGCCGCTACCTGGGCAGCCGCGAACGAAGTTCGACGAATCAGCGCTGGATGAGCTGGCCGCATCGATTGCCGCACGCGGGGTGATCCAGCCGATCATTGTTCGCCCTGGTGGGAAGGGCAAATACCAACTCGTTGCCGGCGAACGCCGCTGGCGTGCAGCGCAAAAGGCCCAATTGCACCAGATTCCGGCAATTGTTCGCGAATTGGATGAGCGCGAAGTTATGGCGCTCGCGCTGATCGAGAATCTTCAGCGCGAAGATTTAAACCCTGTTGAGGAAGCGCGGGCATACCAGCGCCTATCCCAGCAGGAAGATATGACCCAGGCGGAGATTGCTCGCTTGGTCGATAAGTCTCGGAGTCACGTGGCGAATATCCAGCGTCTTTTGGGGCTTCCAGACGATGTTCTGGACTTTGTCGAGGCTGGCGATCTGTCAATGGGCCATGCGCGGGCTTTGATCGGTTATGATGATGCGGCACAACTTGCGAAGAAGGCGGTCTCCGCGCAATTGTCGGTTCGCGAAGTCGAAAAGCTGGTCAAAAGCGCAAATGCGCCAGAGGGCGAACAAACCCGCCGCCAGGCCCGGCCATCGCGTGATCCAGCCAAGGATGCGGACATTGCTGCGGTGCAGGGACATCTTGAAGAGTTCTTGGGATTGCCGGTCACAATCAAGACTGACAGCGATCCGCGTTCCGGGGCCGTGACGATTAAATATCGTACGCTCGATCAACTTGATCTTATTTGCCAGAGACTGACAGGCGGCGACATTTAGTACGGCGAAACAATTGCCGATGTTGGAGAAAATACCCTTCGCTTGACGAGGGAAAATTCGCTCTATGGTTAATTTCGCGTAAAAAATCTATTGATTTAAGTGACTTAGTTTGGAACCGTTCCGACAGTTGGTCATTATCCTCCTATCTTACCCTGTAAATCAACGTTGCGGAAAGCGTAGCGTAAGGAGACTACAATCACCGACCGTCATAACAATATCCACAACGACACCGAATATGATAAGGCGACGGCAACGCATCTTCTTTCGTATTTAACCTCTGCGGCAATAGCTCTATTTGGCGTTCTTGCATCTACGCCAGCCAAAGCCAAAGAGGCGCGGGGCATCATGCTCGCATCCGCCACGGTTTCGGAGGGCTGCCGCGTGTCGGCTACCCCATTCATTAAGACGGCCGCTAACAAGCTGCGTGGTCGAACAAAGGTGAAGATGCAGTGCGGAAAGCCAACTGTATTTGCGATTTCGCTTCGCGGTGCAATCGTAGGGGCTAAGTCCAAAATTACCCGGACTGGCCAGCGCGCTCAGAATGGGCAGCAATCGATTCGCGTCGATCCCAAAGTTGCCTTTGGTAAACGTGTGTATCGGGCAACGGCAGGGAAAGTGGCAAAATTTGTCGCTTCGAGCCGTATGAAAAAACTTACGCCGCAACATATGCGCGGCGGAAATCGCGAGCTTATCGTCGCCATCGACTTTTGAGTGACAGGCTGAACAGCTGTATCCTAAGCAAACTTTATTAACGAATATGGGCGTAATGAGCAGAGTGACTGTATTACTATGCACGCACGATTCGCCTCTATCCGGTTAATAACAATCGGCTTTGCCAGCTTATCAGCTGTGACGCCCGCATGGGCGCAATCTGCTACCGAGCCGATGGATATCGAGGCGACGGTCGTGGCCGGCTGTCAGATTTCGGCGACTACCATGAATTTTGGCAGTCTGTTCGGGCTGACAGGTCGTCCGACAACCACGTCAACAATCTCGCTGTTATGCTCTCCGAATACCGATTATGCGATTTCTATTGACGCGGGATTGTACCCCAGTGGCGCACGCAATCGGCGCATGTATAATCCGAGCACGAACCGCTACATGCGGTATAACATCTATCGGAACGCCAACTTCACCGGTATATGGGACACGCGAAATAACCGAAAAGTGTCGGGCAATTCCGGCGCTACGGGTGTTGCGAACCATACCGCTTATGGTCAAATCCGTAATCTCGCTCCGGCCGACGCGGGCGCCGGTGTGTTCGCGGATACTGTGACGGTTACCATCGAGTTCTAGCCCGAAATGTATCGGCTATGGGCTATGTCTTTGCTGACGCACGAATAGTTCCGCCTCGCGCATCATTCAAAATTAACCCCAAAAGTGACGCACCTTTGCGGTTTTCAGTGCACCGGCAGTTTGCATTAACCCGTAAATCTTACCGGCATTAACCGTTTCTATACGGCTCCTGCGTATTGCTCCTGATGCCTAATTAACCAGGGCTAGGAGACTATATAATGCGTAAACTAATCATGCTGGCGGCCGGTGCCGCGGCACTTTCGGCGTCACCAGCTTTCGCTCAAGATACCGATGACATGCTGGTCACTGCAACTGTCGTTGACAGCTGCACCGTAACTGCTTCGCCGATGGCGTTCGGTACTCTGACCACACTAGGCACTGCAAACATCGATTCTTCGGCTTCTATCGCTCTCGCTTGTACGCCAGATGCTGCCTATGACGTGTCGCTCGACCTTGGCCTGAATGCCGGTGCAGGCACACAGCGCGAACTCGTGAACGGCGCTGATACTACACAGCGCATCCCATATGATGTGTACCAAGATGCTGCACGCACCGCTTCATGGGGCACTGGAACAGGTAACACTGTTGCCGGCACAGCAACTGGCGGCGTCGCTACGCTGACCGCTTACGGCCGTATCCCGGCATCCGCTTCAGCTGTAACCGCTGGCAGCTACTCGGACAGCGTGACGGTCACCGTTACTTTCTAATCGAGTAGAAAAGATGACGAACGGTGCCATGAAACTTTTTGCAGGCGTAGCTCTGCCGCTGACAATGCTGCTCTCGAGCGGTGTGGCCATAGCGCAAGACGAAGCCCCTGTTCCAGACGACGTTCTGGCGCGTGGAGCAAATGTTTCATTGGCACCGCTTCGCATCGAATTGGATGGAAATCAGCGTGCGGAAACGCTGCGGGTTTATAATCCATCGGGCCGCGCCATAGGTGTGCAGGTCCGGGCATTCGGATGGAAGCAAGAGGCGGGTAAAGACGTCTATTTCGCATCCAACGATGTTATGATTTCACCGTCGATCATCACGATTGAACCGGGCGATACACAGATCTTCCGGGTACTTCGCAGAGATACGCCGGCCCAGGGTGAACGCCGTTACCGCGTTGCCGTTGACCAGCTGCCGGATCCCGAATTGCTCCGCGGCGGGGAGGCGCAAGCCCGTATCCGCTTCACAATTCCGATGTTTATTGACCGCGCAACTGCGAAACCAGCCAATGTGGCATGGTCTATCGGGGGTGACGGTTTGACCGCGACAAATTCCGGCGAGCAAACGGCTCGTATGGTTAATTTGAGCCTAAGAAATGCTCAAGGAGAGCCGATCGAAGTCGAAACCGGCGGTCTCAATTATGTTCAAGGTGGCAGCACGCTCAAATGGGCAATGCCCGGAGGCTGTCCGACGGGCCCGATCCGCGTCAGCGCATCGATCGACGGCGAAAATGTCGATGTCCAGGCGCAAAACACCTGCGGGTAAAACCTTACTCGCTCTGCCATTTGCGTTTGCAGCGCTGATATCAGGGCAGAACCCTGCCTTAGCGCAGGCGTCGGACCCGTTCGCGCTTCCGACAGATGTTTCCATCGATGATGCCCGCGAAAGCGAAGCTGACGGCCCGGGCCTGAGCGCGATTCGGGTCGATGGGCGCTCGCTGGTCCGGATGGTTGACCTCGCATGGATCGACGGCGAGCTAGCGATTGATGCCGAATCTGCCAAAATGGCGAGCCTGCCTTTCGATCCGGGTATGACTGGCTATATCAAGATCAAAGACCTCAATATTGCGGATTGGTCATTCGACAAGCTTAGCCAGCGGCTGAGTATTACGAAACTTCGCGACAGGGATGGCGCAAATGATGTCAATTTCGCGCGCTATACCGGCGGAACCGGCGAGCGCGCCCCGCTGCCTGCGTTGTTGGTCGATTATAACCTTACCGCCACCGCATCAAGCTCCGGCGCGAATGGCGCAGGCGTCGTTTCGCCCCGCTTTGTTTACGGTAATTTTCAGGCCGAAGGCGCGGTACAGTTTCTCACCAATCCCGCCCCTGGCCGCTCTGCGATACGGCGGCTCGATACACGCGTAACTTTCGCTATGCCCGAAAAGGGGCTGATCGTGCGCGCAGGCGATACAATTACGGCTGGCTCGCAAAGCCAGCGCCCGCTCAGAATTGGCGGTTTGCAAGTTGGCACCGATTTTGCTCTCAGACCGGATCTGGTCACCAGCCCGTTGCCCGCCTTTGAGGGCAATGTCGCGGTTCCAACCGGATTGGACCTGATCGTGAATGATCGCCGCTTTACGGGTGCCGACATTGAGGCCGGTAAGTTTCAGGTTCGGAACATCCCGATCAGTCCTGGTAGGGGCGAGGTTTCGGTTATTGTCAGAGACGAATTAGGGCGGGAGGTCATACAGACAGCGCGCATATATGTCTCGAGAGAGCTCTTGGCCCCCGGATTATGGGAGGGGGCTGCCAACATAGGCTATGTCCGACGAAGGTTCGGACAAGTCAGTAATGATTATCGTGACCTGACCAGCACGTTCTTCCTGAGGAGAGGCTTTTCAAAAAGTCTCTCCTTCGGCGTTTCTGGGGAAGTAGGAATTGGAATCCGAAACTTTGGTGCGCAAGCTGAAATGACTTTATTTGACCGCGCTTTGGCCTTTTCTGAAGTGCGTTTTTCCAAGACCACTGAAAATAGCGGGTTTTTGATACGCGGCGGGGTGGAATCCGCCGGATCTGGGTTCTCCGTCAGGGCGGAAGCGATCGTTCCGTCCTCGGGTTATCGCGATTTGGCGTCCCAGGCGGGCGATCCCTTGCCCGCGAAGCAGTTTAACGCCTCAATCAACTTCGATTTACGCGATCATTTGCGACTGCAACTGACTGCCAGCCGACAACGGCGCCAATTTGACCCGCGATTCCCGCGCCAAGTGCAAAAACTTGACATTTTCAGGGCAAGTGGTCGCGCCAAGCTGACCGAACGCATCGATCTCTATGCAGACGTGTCCTATCGCACTGGCGATCAGTCCAATTTGTCGGCAATGCTTGGGGTGAACATCCAATTAGGGCGGAAACGGACTGCACAGGCCTCGATAAGCCGCAGTGGAGGTTTCAACAGCGCTCAAGCTACCTATTTCCGTCCGGATGTAGTCGCGGGCGATGTAGGCTACATGATCGAAGGGCTGGCTGCTGAGCGGCCCCGTGTGGCGGGCCGTCTGGCATGGCGCAGTCGTTATACGCGCCTTGAAGGCCAGGCAGAGTATAATGCAGGCACTTTCGCGGCGCGGGCTAATGCGCGCGGGACGCTGATCTTCGCGGGAAGCACACTCTACGCGCGCAACCAGACAGGCGGGTCCTATGCGCTGGTCCAGACGGGCAAAGTTGGCGGCATCACTGTAACGCGGGAGAATCGCGAGGCGGGTGTGACCGACTCCAAAGGCCGGTTGCTGGTAGAAGACCTTACCCCGCTGGTGCCCGTGCAGTTCGATCTCGACCCCGATAAGCTGCCGTTCGACGCTGTCGCACGGTCGACATACCGCCGTGTCGTCGTGTCGCGCGGTGCTGTCGCCTCGGTAAAGCTCGATGTGGATGCCTATCGCTCGCAGCTCATCAAGCTGGTCGATCCTGGCGGGCGGCCACTGCGGGTCGGCTCACAGCTAATGGCCGAGCCTTCGGGCACGCCATACAGCGTTGCCTTCGATGGGTTGATCGACTTCAATGCTCTGTCCGGCGACGAGAGTCTTACACTTCAACAGCGTGGCGGAGGTTCGTGCACGATACGTCTGCCTGAAATGGGTGATGACAATTTCGACATTCCCGAAGCACGAGCGGACTGTATGGAACTCGACATTGCCACTGCCACCCCGCAACCAGCAGGAGACAGCCCCTAAAAAGTCGCGCGGCGCAACTTTTTAGAAACTATCTAAACCATTGAAATATATCAATTTCCCTTGGAGTACTTAACCGGCTGGGCCTGCTTCACATAGGTGCGCTTTACGGGCTTGGTTGCTGGAGCCGGATGCGATTCAATCATGCGGCGCTTTGCTGGCACTTCCTCATATGTCACGACTTCTTCTTCGTAATGCTCGTAAGTGACATATTCCTTGGTGACGGCGCGCTGGGGGACCTGAACCCAGACAGGGACCAGCATCATCGGCTGTGCATGATAGGCGTAGCTGTACTGCTGATAGCCATACCCGTGGTGACCACCAGAATAACGGGCAAGCCAATCTTCACAATAAGCATAGGCGTCATCATTCTTACGGCTGTTCTTGCCGTCGATCGCGCTACCCACCGCAAGGCCAGCTAGACCGCCTACACCAGCGCCGATCAGCGTACCTGCGAGGCGATCACCGCGCCCTGCGACACGATTTCCGATCAGCCCGCCTGCTGCTGCGCCGACAAGGCCGCCGATGATATTACCGTTGCTGTCTCTGCGACCTTGACGCCCACTAATCCGGCCCACGCATTCATCCATCCACGCAGCGCGGTCGAACTGCGGTTGCTGCGGTTGGTAATGCTGAGGATAAGCGGGTGCCTGAGTTGGCAGGTAAGCTGGTGCGGCATGCTTTGGCGCATGATATTGTGGCGCAGGTACTGAGCGCTTGGCCGTGTCGTATTCATATTCCACGTCGTAATCGGCACCTGCATGATCTTTCACATAGCGCGGCTTCTTCACGTAGCGGACAGGCGGCGCGTACGTTGCACGCTCGGGCAGAGGCTGGACGACAGCTTCCTGGCGATATGTGATTGGGGCCGGTTGCGGCACCAGAGATGGGGCAGGCTGAGCATATTCATACTGGCGATCTTCATAGGTCATCTCCGGACCGTTGCCTTGGGCGAGGGACGGTGCAGCGATAACAAGCGCGCCAAGAGCGGATCCTGTCGAAATGAAAAGGCGGATGGTCATGCTATTCCCCTTGAATATTCATGCAAATGGAAGCCGGACGAATCTCGGCGTTAAGATAAAACTTACCATTCCATTCGCCTGACCCAAGCGGCTTGCGGCGCGTTGTCCCGTTTCGGGGCGGTTGGGGATCGCTAGATCCTGCCTTCGAGGATTTTCGCGAGCGCTTCCACGCCTGCAGCATCTTCCGCATTAAAACGCGACAGGTTGGGGCTGTCGAGATCAATCACCGCGCAGACGGCGCCATCGCGCATGACAGGGACGACCAACTCTGACTGACTGGCCGAATCGCAGGCGATATGTCCGGGGAAAGCGTGAACATCCTCTACGAGCAGGGTCGCGCCTTCGGATGCCGCAGCGCCGCAAACACCCGCGCCCATAGAAATACGAATGCATGCCGGCCGCCCAACGAATGGACCCAGAACCAACTCGCCATCAATGACGCGATAAAAGCCAGCCCAGTTCAGATCAGGAATAAATTCCCACATCAGCGCCGCGACATTAGCCATATTGGCCACCCGATCCGGTTCGTCGGCAATCAGAGCCTGCGCTGCATTGGCCAATTGGCGATAACGCTCTTTCTTGGGCAAATCCGGATCGGGTGCAAAATCGAACATCCCCTCCATCTAGTGCGATGCGCCATTGCCGCAAGCCTCGACTGTGCCTATTCAAAGGCACATGAGCACCAAACGCAAAGTCCTCCTCTGGATTCTCGCAATCATCGTTGTTTTGGCAGCGGTACTTTTCTGGCTTAGCCGCGGCGATACCGCAGGCCTCTCTGTAGAGGAGGTCACCGGCGGTGATCCGGTTCTGGAAGAACCCAACTCGGAAGCTTTTCCGACAATCAACATTGCCGAGCCCATCGGATGGAAAGACGGTGAGCTTCCTGTTGCTGCGGACGGCCTGACAGTCACGCGCTTTGCCGAAGGGCTGGATCATCCGCGTGTCGTCTATGCGCTGCCCAATGGCGATATTCTGGTCACTCTGACACGCTCTCCGAAATCAGAAGGCGGCGGTATTACCGGTTGGATCGCGGATATGCTCATGAGCCGTGCCGGTGCGAAAGGCGAATCGGCCAATGAGCTGGTGCTGCTGCGCGATACTGACGGCGACGGTACCTCCGACGAGAAGTTGGTGCTGACCGATGCGCTCGACTCGCCGTCAGGCATCGCATGGGGTGATGATACGCTCTACATTGCCAATCATGATGCGCTGCTGGCGTTTCCATATACGCTGGGTGCCACCAGCGTTCCCGGCGAAGGCAAGAAACTGATGGATCTGCCACCAGGCGGGGGCCACTGGATGCGCAACATTATTCTCAGCCCGGACGGGAATAAGATCTATGTCGCTGTCGGCTCGGCCTCCAATATTGGCGAGCAGGGTATGGAGATCGAGAAGGGGCGCGCGGCGATCCACGAATATGATCTTGTAGAAGAAAAATCGCGCCTGTTCGCTTCTGGATTGCGCAATCCCAATGGCCTCGACTGGAGCCCGTGGAGCGATGAGCTGTGGACGACCGTGAACGAGCGCGACATGCTTGGTTCGGATCTGGTGCCCGATTATCTTACAAATGTGCCGCTTGGTGCGCGCTATGGATGGCCGTGGCTGTATTTCAAAGACAATGTCGACCGCCGCGTTGATGCGCCGATGCCGGCTTATCTGCAGGAATATGCCCGTCGTCCGGAATATGCGCTGGGGCCGCATGTTGCGGCGCTTGGACTAGTGTTCACCAAAGAAGGTCACCGGATGGGTGAAACCTTCGGACAGGGTGCGTTCATCGCTCGCCACGGCTCGTGGAATCGCAAACCGGCTTCGGGCTATGATGTTGTGTATGTTCCATTCGACGAGCGCGGCAATCCGCTGGGCAAACCCGTTCCGGTGCTGACCGAATTCCTAACCGGCGAAGGCACGACGCGCGGCCGCCCGACATGGGTCGAATGGGCACAGGACGGTTCGCTGCTGGTCAGTGACGATACGGCAGGCATTATCTGGCGGGTACTGAACCCGAGTGCAGAGCCCGGCGCGCCGATCAAGCGTTTGACAACGGACTCACTGCCGCCACAACGCGAATTGATCGGTGATCCGAGAGCTGTCTTCACAGACGACTTCGCCCGCGAAATCCAGATGCCGGTTGATTGATCAGCCGGTTAGCTGCTCGGCGGTCAGCGAGTAGAACAGCTCTGCGCCGCTGGTCGCGGCGGCCTTGAGGCCAGCTGCCTCAGGCACGACGTGGTCGAGGAAATAGCGCGTTGTGACCGGCTTGGTCGCGGCGAGAGCAGGCGCTTGACCGTTTTCAATCGCTCGCTTCTGCAGCAGCATCTGCCAGCCCGCGACTGCGATCGCTGACATTGTGCAGAACGGTACGCTGCCAGCCAGTTTATCATCGAGTGTTGCGTCGTCGCGCATCCATAGGGCGATTTCTGCGCACTCTTCTGCAAGGGCCTTCAGTGCCTGTTCGTCCGCCGCATCGCGGATGATATCTGCCATCAGTGCAGCATAGACCTCGCCATTTTCAAAGCCGAGCTTGCGGGTCACAAGGTCGGCAGCCTGAATGCCATTGGTGCCTTCGTAAATCGGCGCGATCCGCGCATCGCGGTAATGCTGCGCGGCTCCTGTCTCTTCGACGAAGCCCATGCCGCCATGGATTTGCACGCCGATGCTCGCCACATCGATACCCGTATCCGTACCCCATGCCTTGATCATCGGCACCAGTACTTCGCCGCGCTGGCTTGCGGCTTCATCGCCCAATGTCCCCCGGTCGGTCTGGCCAGTTGTGTAGTAGAGCAGCGCGCGCATCGCTTCGGTCAACGATTTCATTCGCAGCAGCATCCGCCGAACATCGGGATGCTCGGCAATCGCCACGGGTGTGCGATCTGGCGATCCGGCTCGAGAAGACTGCACACGTTCTTTAGCGTAATGCGCCGCTTGCTGGGTCGCGCGCTCGGCAATTTGTACGCCTTGGCTGCCGACATTGATCCGCGCATTGTTCATCATCGTGAACATCGCTGCTAGCCCGCGATTTTCCGCACCGATCAGTTCGCCAATACATTCGTCATTATCGCCATAGCTCATCACACAAGTGGGTGACGCATTGATGCCAAGCTTATGCTCAATGCTAACGCAGCGCAGGTCGTTGCGATTGCCAAGCGATCCATCATCTTTCAGGTGATATTTTGGTACGAGGAATAGGGAAATACCGCGGCTTCCCTCCGGCGCGCCGGGAAGACGCGCCAGCACCAGATGCACGATATTCTTCGCCAATTCATGTTCACCCCAGGTAATGTAGATCTTCTGACCCTTGATCAGATATTGGCCCGCATGTTCGCCATCGTCGATGGGCGTGGCGGTCGACCGCAAGGCACCGACATCGCTGCCCGCTTGCGGTTCGGTCAGGTTCATCGTGCCGGACCATTCGCCGCTGACCAGCTTGGGCATGTAGGCAGCCTTTTGCGCATCGCTGCCGTGATGTTCGATCGCCTCGATCGCGCCAACCGACAACATAGGCAGCAGCGTAAAAGCCATATTTGCCGCGCCGAGATTCTCAATCACATTGCAGGCGAGCGTGAACGGCAAGCCTTGGCCGCCAAACTCTTCGGGCGATGCAATCGCGTTCCACCCTTGCTCGACATAGTTGTGATAGGCTGCCTCATAGCCGTCCGGGAGGCGCACCACGCCGTTTTCCAGCTTAGCCCCTTCCAGATCGCCAATCCGGTTGAGCGGAGCGAATTCGCCTGCAGCAAAATCGCCGACTCCTTGGACGATAGCCTCGATCATATCCTCTTCAGCAGCGGCAAAGCGTTCGCTTTGAGCGAGCTCACCGATCCCGGCATTGACTTTGATGGCGAGCAATTGGTCTTGGGTTGGCGGTGTATACGAGGTCAATTGTGTTTCCTTTGCCGCCCTTCGAATAGGCGTTTCCCTTGGCTTTTTCTGCCCCTCACCTATAGCGCCACGCCATGAGCGACAAGGACGCTACGGAAACGACAGGTGCAGACGCTGCCGGGATAGCCCGCGCGGCCGAAATCCTTCGTTCCGGAGGGTTGGTGGCCGTGCCGACGGAGACGGTTTACGGCCTCGCCGCGCGCGCAGACAGCGAGGAGGCTGTGGCGAAGATTTACGCCGCTAAAGGACGGCCTTCGATCAATCCGCTGATTGTTCATATCGCGTCCTTGGAACAGGCTAGGTCTCTCGCGGAGTTCGTTGGCCATGCTGAAGAGGTCGCGGCTGCTGCTTGGCCGGGAGCACTCACTCTAGTGCTGCCGAGAAAGGCTGATGCGGGTTTGGCCAGCGCTGTATCGGCAGGTCTGCCAACGATTGCGATCCGGATGCCTGCACACCCCACTATGCGCGCATTGATCGAAGCGAGCGGCTTTCCATTGGCAGCTCCGTCAGCAAACCGGAGCAATGCAATCAGTCCTACCAGCGCAGAACATGTGCTGGCCACGCTCGAAGGGCGGGTTGATCTGGTTCTCGACGGCGGGACTGCGGAAAAAGGCTTGGAATCCACCATCTTGGCCATCCGTCATGACGGCTCTTGGGAGGAGCTGCGACCGGGGCCGGTGGATGTATCTCTTCTGCATCAGCATTTCTTTGATCGTCCGCTCCGCCCCACAAAAGCGAAAAACGGCATAGAGGCACCGGGTCAGATGCAGCGGCATTATTCTCCCGGCAAGCCTGTTCGACTCAATGCGCGAGAAGCTGCCTCAGGAGAGTTCCTTATCGGCTTTGGGGCAATTGCGGGACAGTGCAGCTTGTCGGAATCGGGCGATCTGGGAGAGGCCGCGGCTAGACTTTATGCCTGCCTTCATCAGGCAGCAGAAGCCGAGCAGCCCAACATCGCAATTGCTCCGATCCCAGATGAGGGAGTCGGTAAGGCCGTCAATGACAGACTCCGCAGGGCTGCGGCCTGATTAGCGCTCTTCTGGCTCGACCGGAATGCTTGGTATCAAAACCTGCATTTCGGCGTAGATCTTCTGCGCCTTCTCGCAGCCGCGCCGGTCACCGTTTGCGCAATCTTGTTGCTGCTTTTCGTAATCGCGCTTGAGCTTGCCGAGCTCTTCCTCGCGCTTGCGGATTTCACGCCCGCGCTTTTCGTCAGCTTCGGACTGACTGGTTGTTGCTAGATCTACCGCCTTGCCCGCCACACGAACCGGGGCCGTCACTACGTCAACCGCAGCTTTCGCAAGGCAGCCTTGCAAAATGAACGCGAAGGCAACGACAACAAAAGGGGCTATGCGGCGTTTGGCGCAACCAATGGGAAGGGACATTCGAATTCCTTTCCCAGGATGCATAACCCCTTTGGAGCAAATCGTCGATTATTGGCGTCATTCGGTGGCGTCGTCACTTGTTACCGATTCCGATTCTTCCGTCGTCGCAAGCGCATTTGCGGCTGGCGCACAGTTGAGACTCCCCGAACCGAACGAATTCAATTCACATTTTGCATCGCCCACGACTGTGATGTCACCTGACCCGCCGATTGTAGCTTCAACAGTGCCATCCGAAGCAAAGGCGACATCGCCTGAACCGGCAATGGTAATATCAGCATCGCCGACTTGAACGTCGGCGAATTTAATGTCGCCATTTCCGCCAATAGTGACATCAAGCTTTTTGACTGTGCCACTAGCGGTGACTTCACCTGATCCGCCGACATTGATGTCGAGATCGTCCACATCGAGAGCGGCGATCACGACGTTACCGCTACCACCGATATTCACATCAGCCTCTTTGGCTAGCGACGGCGCTTCGACCGTGCCTGATCCGCCGATCGAAAGGGATTTCGGCGTTGGCATGGTGACGTTCACAGTAACCGAGCCGCTATCGCCCCAATTACCGCTTTCGCGCCCGATTTCCAAAGTGTCGCCGTCAATATCGAAGCGAAGTTCGGCTGCGGCGTCGGCGTCACCATCGACGGTGATGCTCAGCGTATCGCCTTCTGTTATGATGACTCTGTCCGGGCCGGCAATGGCCAGCGCGGTGGGCGCGTCGCCCGACATGTCCAACTCCGCGAGCGGAACGCCGTCGCTGCCGCCCATCTGAATGTCCATTTCGCACCCGCCCAAAGCCAGGCCTAAAGCGACTATTGCAGCCAGAGCTGCGCATTTGAATTTCTGGCTAACCATTCGATCCTCCAATTACTGTATTGCTCACATAATACAGCTTGGGCCGAGATACAACCGCGCAACGAAAAAGGGCCGCCCACACGGACGGCCCTATTCGGTTCATATGGACGATTGATAGATCAGCTATCGTCGTCGTCATTGTCGTAATATTGCGGCGCGTGCTCGCGCAATATTTCGAGGACTTTCTCGAGAGCGGTGGGCTCGTCGGTCTTGTCCATCGCTGCCAATTCACGCGCGAGGCGGCTGGAGGCGGCTTCGAAGATCTGGCGCTCAGAATAGCTTTGCTCGGGCTGATCGTCCGGGCGGAACAGGTCACGTGTCACCTCGGCAATGAGAACAATCTCACCCGAATTGATCTTCGCTTCATATTCCTGCGCACGGCGGCTCCACATGGTCCGCTTGACCTTGGGTTTGCCTTTGAGCGTTTCCATCGCCTCTTTCAAAGTCTTGTCGCTCGACAGCTTGCGCATACCGATCGCTTCAACCTTGTTCGTGGGCACGCGGAGCGTCATCCGTTCTTTTTCGAAGCGGAGAACATAGAGCTCGAGGTCCATGCCCGCGATTTCTTCATTCTGAATCTCTGTGACACGGCCGACACCGTGTTTGGGGTAGACGACATAGTCGCCGACATCGAAGGCAAGGCCTTTGGCTGCCATAAAAAGTCCTTTCGTGCGGGCCGATCACGTCAAAACAGTCAAATCGACTGGCGGCCGCATCAGGCGATGCGGTCGTAGCGCGTTTTGTGTGTATTGAGTGGTCTGCACCTTTCCAATATTCACCTGCCGCCGGGACCAACCGGCGCGGCAGTGGCTCTATATAGCACGATTGTCACAAAATTGCGAGTCAGTACCGATTCGCAATGGAGCTAGCCCCCGATCGCCATAGATCGAGAGCCTGAAGCACCGCTGGATAGGTGGGTAACTTAGTCGCCTTCGCCTGGTTCCGGGGAGAAGAACTTCTCCATTTTACCTTCCATGCCCTTATAGTCGTCTGCATCGGCGGGCGGCTCTTTCTGGCTGGTGATGTTCGGCCATTCTGCGGAGTATTTGGTGTTCATCTCGAGGATTTTCTCAAGGCCGTCTTCGGTATCTGGCAGAATCGCTTCGGCGGGGCATTCGGGCTCACAGACGCCGCAATCGATGCATTCGCTGGGGTTGATGACCAGCATGTTCTCGCCTTCGTAGAAGCAGTCCACCGGGCAGACTTCGACGCAGTCGGTATATTTGCATTTGATGCACGCATCGGTGACGACATATGTCATTGCGGCGTATTCCCTTTATTCTGAAACGCTAAATCGCCTGCTATGGTCGTTAGCCTTGCGGGTCAAGAACGCGATAGCATGACTGTGCCAAGGCCGGCGGTCCACGGCGCTCTGGAATGGAGAGAATTTCTATTATTCGCACACCGTTTCCTATTGGTAGAACCAATATATCACCCACCGAAACGGCATAGCTGTCGCGCTCTATCCGGTTCCAGTTGCAGCGAATATGCCCCTCATCTACCAGCTGATGAGCCTGACTGCGGGTTTTGACGAATCGCAGATAGCAGAGCAGCCGGTCAATTCTCATGCGTGCCTCAAGCTACCGGACAAGATCAGCCAATGCGGCGAAAGCGTTGCCCTCGCGCGGTCTGGCTGGCTTGGTCCGCTGCTGTTTGCGCCGCGAAGGGCGCCACTCGCACGAATCGGGTGTTTGCGGGCCAAACGCACCCTCGGGAAGCGACTTGGCAGGATGGATGCGGAAACCAGCAGCGCCGAGCAGTCTCTTGTAACTGTCAGGGGTAAGGCCGGTCGAAATCGCCAGTGCCGGATCGACATAGAATCGCTTCTTGCCCGATTTGGCGCGCGCATCGTGGGTGGCGCGCAGGATCTTCTCGGCAATATCTATTCGGACAGCCTGTTTTCCGGCAGGTCGATAGCCGGACGGATGCTTGCCCGCGCCATCGATGACCGGAATCATCGCATCATTGAGCGGCCTGCGATCAACGCCCATCGCGCTGAGCACTTTGCGCGGTGCTGGCTTGAGCAGCGCAGGCGCAAAGATATCAAGCGCGCCAAATGTGACACCAAGACGGCGTAAGAAGGGCCTCATTTCCTTGGGTAAGTGCTGCAGACCAGCTTTCTCGCGAGTGACAAAGCCGTGACCGGCAATCAGGGTAAGCAGTAAGGCGCGCGCTTCAGATCCGGCATCGGAGTCATGTGTCGCGTCCTCCATTTTGCCGAGCGGAGCGATGGATTCGATTTGTTTTGCCAGCCATCCTTCAAGCGCTTTGGTCAATATTGCCTGATCAGCATCCTGGAGAACATCCAGATCACGTTCTAGTGCCAGCTTCGCACGCGCAGGATTGGTGCTGAGATCGAGCTTGGCAATCCGCTGGGCTTCCCACCAGACCGCGCCCTTTCTGAGTTCGAGAGCATCTAAATCCTCGCCAGCCAGTTTACGCGCCTTCTCGCCCAGAATACGCGGCAAAGCCTTCTCGCCTGCCGATAACAGCATTTTGCGGTCTGTATGGTTGGCGCTGGGATCGACGATGAAGCGGAAGCCTTTAACGTCGCCAATCGGCTCATCCTCCACCGATAATACACCATCATCAGACAGCTTCACAGCCAGCAGTGAAGCATCCTGGCCTAAAGATTTCATCAGGATTGCGGTCCTTCTATTCACAAAACGTTCGGTTAACCGCCCGTGTAGCGCATCGGACAGCTTGGCCTCCACGCCCCTTGCGCGGCTGGCCATTTCATCGCGCGCTAGAACCCAATCGGGCCGCTGGCAAATATAGGCCCAGCTGCGGATCGCAGCGATCCGGCCCTGCAGAGCATGAATGTCCCCCTGCATATTGTCGAGTTCGGAGATCCGAGCGGCGACGTAATCCGCGCCGATATAGTCGTGCCGCAAGTCCTGCCAAAGCCGTGCAACGAAGCGCGAATGCGTCTCTGCGCCCTGCTGACGAAAGTCCGGCAGCGAGCAAACTTCCCAGAATCTACGCACTTGCGACGCCGCCTTGACGTCCTCACCTATTGGGTCATCTGCCAGACGTTTCAGCACGGCTAGATCAATCGTTTCCGGCATGATCTGCAATTCGGGCTCGTGCGGAACGCGCTCGAGATCGCCGATCAAAGTAGCAAGCGTATCGAAGCGCGGCTCTGAATCGCGCCAGAACAGCTTGGTCATCGGCGCGAAGCGGTGTTCCTCAATCGCGTAGATTTCTTCTTCGGTGAACTCGGCGGGTTCTGCGTGCTTATCACCAGCCCCGGAGAGGGTCCCGAAAGTTCCATCACGTTGGTGACGGCCCGCTCGCCCGGCGATTTGCGCCATTTCGGCGGGGAACAATCGGCGCATGCGAACACCGTCAAATTTCTTGAGCGCAGCAAAGGCAACATGATTGATATCGAGATTGAGCCCCATCCCGATTGCGTCGGTGGCGACGATGTAATCGACTTCGCCTGATTGGAAGAGTTCGACCTGGCGATTGCGCGTTTCAGGGCTGAGCGCACCCATCACAACCGCCGATCCCCCTCTGAACCGGCGCAGCATTTCGGCGACCGCGTAAACCTGCTCTGCCGAGAATGCGACAATCGCGCTTCGCGGCGGCAAACGTGAGAGCTTGCGCGGCCCGATATGGGTGAGGGTGGAAAAGCGTGGGCGGTCCGAAATCTCTGCACGGGGAATAAGCGAACGCACGAGTGGCGCCAGCGTCGCAGCGCCGAGCAAAAGGGTTTCCTCGCGCCCTCGCGCATGGAGCAGATGGTCGGTGAAAATATGCCCGCGCTCGCGATTTCCGCCGAGCTGCGCTTCATCAAGCGCGACAAAGGCATGATCGCCGCCATCCTTGGGCATCGCCTCGGCCGTACACAGGAAATAGCGGGCGTTGGGAGGTTCGATCCGCTCCTCACCGGTGATCAGCGCCACCTGGGCTTCGCCTTTAATCCCTACTACCCGGTCATAGACCTCGCGGGCGAGCAAACGCAGCGGAAAGCCCATTACACCGCTTGAATGGGCGCACATCCGCTCAATGGCGAGATGGGTCTTACCAGTGTTGGTCGGTCCCAGGACCGCTCTGATGATGGATTGGTCGCGCATAAGTGCTTCAAAAAGCAATGTGCCACTTCGCTGGCCACCCGACAACCGCCGGTCGCGCGCGATCAACAGCCCGTCTCAAAGCCGAGTCTGCCCGCCGCAGATTAGGGCGGAATTAACTTTAATTCTGCAAGAAACCCCGCATAGACGGATTTACGGGTCAGGTCGCACATTGATCACGCGCGACTTCAATTGGAGAGCGGGGTGTATACACCGCCTAATAGCAATGCCGCAGGGGATGCGGCCATAGACGAGGTCAGCGGCGGGACGTCATGGCGTTCCGTCGCGCTTACGCATGACCAGATTGTGGATGATGATCGCCCGCAAGTGCTCCAACGAGCAAGTGGACTGACCGAAAAATTCGATGAATGGCGTTTTTCTGCCTCCGAGAAGCTAGAGAGGGTGGATCTGACACCCGACCTCGCAGAATCGATCGGCAGCAAGCGATGGTTTCGCGGTCTTGGCACGCTGTTGGGTCTATCTGCGATTGCTCTTGCGATGTGGCCCGACTTTTCGCCGCTCGAAGCTGCGCCCGTAATGGAAGTGGATGACAGCGTTCGCGACGAGTTTCGCAGTCAGATGATTATGCCGCTGGCGCTGGGCGCGGATAGTGGCCGGCATATGGGCGCTACGCCTACGGTGGTGGAGCTCGAAAGCGCGCCAGAACGTCCGCAACTGGATATGCTCGCCACTTTGGCCCGCGGCGACAGTTTCGGGCGGATGCTCCAGCGTGCCGGTGTCGGATCGCGCGATGCCGACCGGGTCAGCGAGTTGATTGGCCGGACCATGCCGCTCGGCGAGATCGAGCCGGGCACACAGGTCGATATCACCCTTGGCCGCCGTCCGGCGCCTGGTGAAACACGGCCACTCGACAATTTGAGTTTCCGTGCACGCTTTGATCTCGCGTTGCAGATCGAACGCGTTGACGGCAATCTGGCGCTGAAACGCATTCCGATCCGCGTTGACGACACACCGCTGAGGATTCGCGGTACTGTAGGCGGCAGCCTGTACCGTTCTGCGCGCGCTGCGGGCGCACCGGCCAGCGCGGTGCAGCAATATCTTTCGGCATTGGGCGATCAGATCGATCTCGACCGTGCAGTCCGCTCGACCGACACATTCGACATCATCGTCTCGCACCGCCGCGCGGCCACCGGCGAACGTCAGGCGGGCAAATTGCTCTATGCGGGCATTGATCGCAGCGGCAAGCCGAAAACCCAGTTGATGCGCTGGGGTGACGATGGCCGTTTTTATGAAGCGTCTGGTGTCGGCGAGCAACGCAGCGGGCTTGTTGCGCCTGTGCCCGGCCCGATCAGTTCGCGTTATGGCATGCGCCGCCACCCGATCCTCGGATATCGCCGGATGCATGCGGGCCTCGATTTTCGCGCGCGAAGCGGCACGCCAATTGTTGCGGTGACCGATGGGCGCGTAGTCGGTGCCGGCCGGATGGGCGGCTGCGGCAAAGCGGTCCGCCTCAATCACGCAGGCAATCTTGCGACACGGTATTGCCATATGAGCCGGATTGCAGTGCGCAACGGGCAATCGGTCCGCCGCGGGCAGATTATCGGCTATGTTGGCTCGACCGGTCTTTCGACCGGGCCACATCTTCATTATGAAATGTATCGTGGTGGTCGGTCGGTGAATCCTGCTTCCGTTAGGTTTGTGACGCGCGCGCAACTTTCAGGCGACGATTTGCGCAAATTCCGCGCGGCGCTCGCGAAGCTGAAAACGGTAGAGGAAGGTGCAGCGCTTGCAGATCTGGAGCAGAAGCCGTCTGAAATGGGCGAACCCGAGCGAGAGATTGACAAGCTGGAAGCATCCAAGAAAGTCAGCTGATGTCGCTTTCCGCCCCTGATAATCGAAGCGCCGATTGAACCGAGCGGGCAATTGCGGCACATATGCGGCAATGACTGGATTATTTCCCCATACTCGCCTGCGCCGCACGCGCGCATCCGGCTGGAGCCGCGCGCTCCACCGCGAAACCGTCTTGACGCCAGCCGATCTGATCTGGCCTCTCTTCGTGACCAAGGGGAACGGTGTCGAAGAACCCATTGCCTCACTGCCAGGCGTGTCGCGCTGGTCGGTTGATGGAATTGCAGCGCGCGCGAAAGAAGCGGTTCGGCTTGGCATTCCTTGCATTGCTCTGTTTCCGAACACGCAGCCTGACCGTCGCTCCGACGATGGTGGAGAGGCGCTCAACCCGGACAATTTGATGTGCCGTGCGATCAAAACAGTGCGCGATGCCTGTGGGTCGGATATCGGCATTCTGACCGATGTGGCGCTCGATCCATACACGGCGCACGGACAAGACGGCCTGCTCGATGATGCGGGTTATGTGGTCAACGACTCGACCGTCGAGGTTCTCGTTGGTCAGGCACTTAATCAGGCGGCGACAGGTGCGGATATCATAGCGCCCTCAGACATGATGGATGGCCGGATCGGCGCGATCCGCTCGGCGCTGGAGGGTGAAGGCCACGTCAATGTGCAGATCATGGCTTACGCGGCGAAATATGCCTCTGCCTTCTACGGCCCGTTCCGCGATGCTGTGGGGTCTGGCGGCCTGCTGAAAGGCGATAAGAAAAGCTACCAGATGGATCCGGCCAATGGCGAAGAGGCGCTGCGCGAAGTCGCGCTGGATATTTCCGAAGGCGCGGACAGCGTGATGGTCAAACCGGGCCTGCCTTACCTCGATATCGTGCGCCGGGTGAAAGAACGTTTCGAGGTGCCGACGTTCGCTTATCAGGTGAGCGGCGAATATGCGATGATCGAAGCCGCGGCGGCGGCGGGTGCAGGCGACCGCGACGCATTGGTTCTCGAAACGCTGATGAGCTTTAAACGCGCAGGCTGTTCCGGTGTGCTGACTTATCATTCGGACCATGCGGCCAAACTGCTGAATGGGTGATCTGGTTTTGGAGACTGCCCAGCTGGTTCTCCGCCGGGTGGATGAGGGTGACGCTGAATTGCAGCACCGCATACTCAACACAGCTGCCGTCATGAAGCATCTTGGCGGAGTGAAGGAACTCCACGAAATCGAGACGAAGCACGCCAAGACTATGGCAAGCTTTGCACGCGAAGGCTTCGGTTTTATGATGATGATCGAGAAGGCGACCGGCGACATGGTTGGCCATGCCGGGCTGAAGCGGGTCGATCACACGCTTGCGCTCAATCAAGGTGATATGGAGATCGGTTGGCTGGTGCGCGAAGATCGCTGGCGGCGCGGCTATGCGATGGAAGCTGCCAGGGCAGTGCGTGATCTGGCTTTTGTTGGTCACGATACTCCTCTTCTCGTTGCGCTCACATCGGCGGCAAACGTGGGCAGTTGGCGGATTATGGAGAAACTTGGGATGCGCCGGCGCAAGGACCTGGATTTTAATGACCCGAACTTCCCGGCAGGCGAGAACCCCACGATCCAGTACAGCATAGACCGTGAGGAATGGCAGGCGTCACGATGATGGATGGTTTTCGCTATGAAACCGAGCGTCTTATTCTACGCGATTGGCGCGAAGAGGACTGGCCGCCATTTCTGGAGCATACCAATACACCGGCTGTGATGCGCTGGCTCGGCGGGGTGCTTGGTGCGGACAAGCAGGCCTGGATGCGTAGACGGCTCGAAGGCTATCGACGGGATCATGCCTTCACGTTCTGGGTACTCGAACGCAAACAGGATGGCGGGCATTTAGCAGGCGAGATCATCGGTTTTTGCGGGTTAAAAATGTCCAACCAAGACGGCGGCCCAATGGGCGAGCACGAAATCGGTTGGCGCTTGCGCGAAGATGCCTGGGGCAAAGGCTATGCTCTCGAAGCTGCGCAAGCGAGCCTGAAAGTCGGCTTCGAGCGCTTTCAAGCGCCGCATATCATTGCGCTGACGGTTGATGGCAACGCCGGTAGTTGGGGCCTGATGGAGCGCCTTGGCATGAAGCGCCGCAACGATCTTGATTTCGAAAGCAACGATTTCAGTGACGAAGATTCGACAATTATTGTTTACCGGATCGACCGTCATGATTGGCGGAAAGTACACTAGATGACACAAACCCGCCGCTGGCTATTCGTCGCCACGATACTGACGGGCAGCTTTCTGCTGTTTCTGGTGCAGCCACTGGTTGCGCGCATGGCGCTACCACGTCTGGGCGGAGCATCAGCAGTGTGGAACAGCGCAATGCTGGTCTATCAAGCGTTGTTGCTGGGCGGATACGCTTATGCCCACGCTCTCTCGCGTTTCACTATCGCACGGCAAGCAAGCATCCATATCGCGCTTCTGGTTCTCGCCGGCCTGACTCTGCCGATTGCGCTGGCAGATCTGCCGCCACCATCGGCAGGTATGGAAATAGTGTGGGTGCCGCTGCTATTTCTCGTGACGATTGGCCCGGTGTTTTTTGTCGTCTCGGCCCAGGCTCCGCTAATTCAGCGGTGGTATGCTGCGAATGAAGGTGCTGGTGATCCATACTGGCTCTATGCAGCGTCCAATATCGGCAGCTTTTCAGGGTTGCTCGCTTATCCGTTGCTACTTGAGCCAAATTACGCGGTGGCCGACCAAAGCACCGTGTGGACTATTGGCTATTGTCTGTTGCTGGCACTTGTCGTGTTTGCAGCTGCCTCTCGCTGGAACGTGGCGGATATATCGGTAAATGACGGCGATAGCGACTTGGCAGAGCCCATCGGTGCGGCGCGAATGTGTTTGTGGCTGGCATTAGCCGCCGTGCCGTCAGGTCTGATGTTGTCGACTACCACCCATTTGACCACGGACATCGTGGCAATGCCCTTGCTGTGGGTCATTCCACTGGGCCTGTATTTGCTCAGCTTCGTGTTCGCATTCAATGAAAACAGCACAATTGGTTGGGTGTTGGCCAAAGTGGCACCTGTTACCGTGATATTGCTCGGCAGCTTGGCGATGGTCAGTGGCAGCTCGGGCGGCCTAAACGCGGCTCTGGCGTCGGTCGGCTTGCTATTTGTCGCTGCGGTTGCGCTGCACCGCCGCCTTTATCAGGATCGACCCGGCGTTGAGCGGCTGACGTTTTTCTATCTTGTGATGAGCGCGGGCGGCGTTCTGGGTGGCGCGTTTACCGCTCTACTGGCTCCCGCCCTGTTCGACTGGGTGTGGGAACACCCGCTTCTGGTCCTTGCAGCAGCTGCTCTGCTGCCGAACACACCGCTGATCGATTGGATGAAGTGGCTTGATTTCAGTGAAAGCAGCAAGCGAATTGCCACGCTCGCGATTGTGCTTGGTGCGGTTCTGCTGGCCAGCCTGCTTGACTATTTTGTTGCGAACGAGAGCACGCTGGGCCTCTATGCAATGGTCCTGGCGGTTACATTGTGCGGCGTGCTTGTGCTCGGCAATCGCTGGGCGATGGTTGCTATTTTGCTGGTGTTGATGGTTGCGCGTGGCGGATATGAAACGCTGGCAACCTCCCTCAAAGGCGATCGGGATCGCAGCTATTTTGGAATCTACACGGTAACAGATGATCCGGTAACGGAGCGACGCCATTTGATACACGGCACGACTGTGCACGGTGCGCAGAATACCAATCCGGCACAGCAGTTCGATCCTACAACCTATTACGGCAAAACATCTGGTGTCGGCCTGGCTCTGGCCGCCGCACCGGGCCTGATAGGTTCGGAAGCCAGCATTGGCGTTGTCGGTCTCGGTGTTGGTACGCTTGCTTGCTACCAACAGCCGGGACAAAGCTGGGAATTCTTCGAGATTGATCCGAAAGTGGTGGAATATTCCCGGGATGGGTCGTTCAGCTTCATCAGCGAATGCACGCCGGACTCGAAAATGCACATTGGTGATGCCAGAGTCATGTTGGAGCGCATGGAAAACGGCCGCTTTGATATTTTGGTCGTCGACGCTTTCAGTTCCGATTCAATTCCGGTCCACCTCATGACATCGGAAGCATTTGGCCTTTATCGCCGGATGGTTGGCCCGGACGGTGTGGTCATGGTCCATATTTCCAACCGGTTTATGGATCTGCAACAGGTGATTGCGGCACTGGCCGACGAGCAGGGTCTCACAACCAGAGTGCGGATCGACGGCGCGGACAAGGATTCAGGGATTACATCGTCGATGTGGGTTGCGCTGTCGGCCAATCCAACAAAGGTTGAAGAACTGGCGCGATCCGGAAAAGATGCCGGTTGGCAAGAGCTGCCGCAACGAGTGGATACGGTCTGGACTGACGATTTCGCATCCATCCTCCCTTTCATCCAGTGGGAAAATGTGCTCGGTAACTGAGTATGAAGAATTCCCGCCCCGGCGTCACCATCATTCCCATTCACGGCAAGAGTCCGCAGATCCACGAAAGCGCGTTTGTCGCGCCAGGCAGCGTGCTCGTCGGCGATGTCGAGATCGGCGCCGAAGCCTCGATCTGGTATAATTGCGTGCTGCGTGCTGATGTCAGCAGAATCGTGATCGGAGAACGATCCAATATTCAGGATGGCACTGTGGTGCACTGTGATCCGGAGCGTCCTGGTTCGCCCGATGGCTCTCCCTGCATCATCGGCGATGACGTATTGATCGGTCATATGGCGATGGTCCACGGATGCATTATAGAAGATCGCGGCTTTGTCGGCCTCGGCGCGATTGCAATGAACAATTCACGGATTGGCAGCGACGCAATGCTGGCGGCGGGTGCGATGTTAACCGAGAACAAGATTATGGAACCGGGCCAGCTATGGGCGGGGCGCCCAGCCAAGTTCCTGCGCGATTTGCCTGAACCGGCGATTGCCGGGATGCGACTGGGCGTTGCGCATTATGTAGAAAACGCCAGACATCACAGCGTTGCAGTCGACGCAGCCGATATTTCTTAAGGCGTCACGACACCAGATGTTGCGCCGCGCAACTGGCCGGCCGCGTCGTTATTCGCGCACTTAGCTTTCAGGCATCTTGGTCGCATATTTGAACATATGCGGGACGAAATCCGCCTTGCCGATCTCGAGCCCCTCTGCGCGGAGAATCGCGTAGGCTGTTGTCAGGTGGAAGTAGAAATTCGGCATTGCCCAATCGCGAATGTATTCAGACAGTGTCATAGTGAACTGCATGCCATTGGGCAGATCCAATACGGTCTGACTGTCGCCGTCTTTCATGTCGCCTTTCTGGATCGAACCAAGATACTCGTCCATTTTAGCAAGCGCTGCCTTGGCATCGGCAAAGGATGCATCATTCTCATCGCGCGAGGTAAACGCGCGTCCGGTCAATCGCTCTGCCGCTTCACCGGGCTGGTTCGAGAGAAAGCGAATTTGCACCGCCAGCGGATGCATGTCGTCTGCAAGCTTGGCCTGAAGTAGCGTATCGCCTTTTGCATGCGCTTCAGCTTTGTTCAGCAAACCCGAAAGCATAGTCAGGCCTTGGCGATATACTGGAATAGATTGTTCATAGAGGGTCATGTGGATGTCTCCTTCCCCGACGATCTACGGCACTAAGTTGCAAGCTACAACTGAAGAGGGGCGCAAGTCTGTTAAGACCGGCGCCCCGTAACCTCATCTAGCGAAAATGAATCAGCTCTTATCTTCGCCTTTGGCGCTATCCTCTGGCCCTTCGCCAGCATCCGCATCAGGCTTCTTGGGGGGTGTCTTTTTAGCCGCCGATTTCTTCTTGGGCTTTTTCTTGGTTGCTGCTTTTGGCGGTGCCGGGGTCACTTCGAATGTTGGCTTGCCGTCCTTCACGCTCACATGCACTTCACCCCCGCCGGTGAGCTTGCCGAACAGCAGTTCCTCCGCGAGCGGCTGCTTGATTTTGTCCTGGATCAGGCGGCCCATCGGCCGTGCACCGTAGAGCTTGTCATAGCCATTCGCTGCGAGCCAATCCCGTGCATCCGAATCGAACTGGATATGCACATTCTGGTCGGCCAGTTGCAGCTCCAGTTGCAGGATGAACTTGTCGACCACGCGGCTGACAGTGCTCTTGCCGAGATAGGCGAACGGCACGATTGCATCCAAGCGGTTGCGGAATTCGGGTGTGAACATCTTCTTCACCGCTTCGGTGCCCGCATCTTCCTTGGACACATCGCCAAATCCGATCCCGCTGCGGGCCATGTCGGATGCACCGGCATTGGTGGTCATGATCAGCACGACATTGCGGAAATCGACCGTCTTGCCGTGATGGTCGGTCAGACGGCCATTATCCATCACCTGCAGCAGGATGTTGAAGAGGTCCGGATGCGCCTTTTCGATTTCGTCGAGCAGCAGCACGCAATGCGGGTTTTGGTCGATCGCATCGGTCAGCAAACCGCCCTGATCATAGCCGACATAGCCCGGAGGAGCACCGATCAGGCGGCTGACGCTGTGACGTTCCATATATTCGGACATATCGAAGCGTTTGAGCTCGATGCCCATGATGCTCGCAAGCTGGCGCGCGACTTCGGTCTTGCCGACGCCGGTGGGGCCGGAGAACAGGAACGAGCCGATCGGCTTGTCTGGATCGCGCAGGCCTGCACGGCTCAGCTTCATAGCGGTGGAAAGCCGAGTAATCGCTTCATCCTGTCCGAACACCACATGCTTCAGATCACGGCCGAGATTTTCGAGCGCCTTCTTATCGTCCTTTGATACCGATTTGGGCGGGATACGCGCCATGGTTGCAATGACCTGCTCGATCTCGCGCGCGGTGATCTTCTTCTTGCGGCGGCTTGGCGGCAGCAGCATTTGCATGGCGCCGACCTCGTCAATCACATCGATCGCCTTATCAGGAAGCTTGCGGTCGTTGATATAGCGGGCGGAGAGTTCGACGGCAGTTTTTAGCGCATCGGGCGTGTATTTTACTTTGTGGTGATCCTCGAACGCGCTGCGCAGACCTTTGAGGATTTTCACTGTATCTTCCACTGTCGGCTCGTTCACATCGATTTTCTGGAAACGGCGCAGCAGCGCGCGATCCTTCTCGAAGTGATTGCGGAACTCTTTGTAAGTGGTCGAGCCGACGCAACGGATTGTGCCGCCGCTCAGCGCAGGCTTGAGCAGGTTGGAGGCATCCATTGCCCCGCCGCTGGTTGCACCTGCGCCAATCACCGTATGAATCTCGTCAATGAACAGAACCGCTTCGGGCATCTGTTCCAATTCGTTCACAACCTGCTTCAGCCGCTCTTCGAAATCGCCGCGGTAGCGTGTACCTGCCAGGAGAGCGCCCATATCGAGCGAGTAGATCACTGCATCGGAAAGTACTTCGGGCACATCGCCTTCAACGATTTTACGCGCCAAGCCTTCGGCAATCGCGGTTTTACCCACGCCAGGATCACCAACATAGAGAGGGTTGTTCTTGCTGCGGCGGCACAGGATCTGGATTGTCCGGTCGACTTCTGGACCGCGGCCGATCAACGGATCGATTTTGCCATTCTCAGCCTTCTTATTGAGATTGACCGTGAACTGGTCGAGCGCGGTTTCTTTCTTGCTGCCGCCTTCGGCTGCCTTCTCGTCGCCAGCGGTTTCTTCGGAGCCTTGCGGGGTGCCGACATCTAGCTGTTTGCCGCCCTTGCCGATGCCGTGACTGATAAAGCTCACTGCATCGAGCCGGCTCATATCCTGCTGCTGCAGGAAGTAAACTGCATAAGAATCACGCTCGGAAAACAGTGCGACCAGCACATTTGCGCCGGTCACAGTGTCTTTGCCAGAGGACTGGACGTGCAGGATAGCGCGCTGGATCACGCGCTGGAAACCGGCGGTGGGCTGTGGGTCCGATTCCTCTTCGGTCTTGAGAGACCGATATTCCTGATCGAGATAGGTTTTCACCACCTCGCCCAATTCGCCCAGATCAACACCGCAGCTTTTCATCACTGCCGCTGCATCTTCATCGTCGATTAGCGCGAGAAGAAGATGCTCCAGCGTGGCATATTCGTGCCGCCGGTCGGAGGCATTCGCAAGCGCGTTATGGAGCGTCTTTTCGAGGTTCTGGGCGAAACTGGGCATTCAGCTATCTTTCTGCGCTAGATGATTAAGTCCTCTTGCGAGGGAGTATGAGCAGGCATGGTTAACCAAACCTAAATAGGTGTCGAGGGCGGAGTTGCGAGCGTTTGCCGCCATCAACTCTTTTTCCCGAATAAGGCGTCTGCAGCGGCCATATGTGCCGATACTTTGTCGCGGTGCGCCTTCACCCGGACGATTTCCGCTTCCAGCAGAATGATGCGTTCCGCCAGCTCCTCTTGCGAATAGGGACCGAGATCCTCGGTTGCCAGCCTGCTCGCGGCGTCGCCGGTGCGGCGGGGGAGGTCGTCGTTTTCCATAATTTACAAACTCGCAAGGGGGAGTGCTTGCTGTCAATGTCAGGTGGGGGTAGTTCGGCGACAAACAAGTGATCTGTTACGACTTAGCCACAGATCGGTGTCGTTCGGACGTGGTATGACACAATAAACGACGTAATCGGGCGGAGACCCGAGGGGGTTTGAATGGGTACTGAAATACCAGCGACTATGCAGGCGATGGGTTTTGACGAGCCCGGCGGACCGGATGTGTTGCGTGCGGAAACTTTGCCTGTTCCGCACCCTGCGCAAGGCGAGGTGCTGATTCGCGTTGCCTATGCAGGCGTCAATCGGCCCGATGTGATCCAGCGGATGGGGCACTATCCTGCACCGCCAAATGCATCGCCGATCCCCGGGCTGGAAGTTGCGGGCGAGATTGTTGCCCAGGGCGAGAGCGTGACGCCGGATTGGGTCGGGCAGAATGTTTGTGCTCTTGTCACCGGTGGTGGTTACGCGGAATATTGCATCGCTAAGATCGCGCATTGCCTGCCGGTTCCCGAAGGAATGCCGCTTGCCGAAGCCGCCGCGTTGCCCGAAACACTGTTCACCGTGTGGCATAATGTGTTCGAGCGCGGTTGGGCGTGTGAGGGTGAGACTTTACTCGTTCATGGAGGCACCAGCGGGATTGGTACTATGGCAATCAAGCTGGGCAAGCTGTTCGGACTGACCGTGATCGTGACGTGCGGAAGCGACGCAAAATGTTCCGCTGCGACCAAAATCGGCGCGGATCATGCGATCAATTACAAGTCAGCCGACTTTGTAGAGGAAGTGAAGCGCGTCACCCATGGCAATGGAGCGCAATTGGTGCTCGACATGGTCTCGGGCGACTATGTGCCGCGAAACCTCGCCTGCCTTGCGGAGGATGGTCGGCACGTGACTATCGCTGTGCTCGGCGGGATGAAAACCGAACTCAATATGGCGCAGATCATGGCGAAACGGCTGACTTTAACGGGATCGACATTGCGGGCCCGTCCGGACGCATTCAAAGCTCTGCTCTGCGACGAGATATTCCAGACTGTCTGGCCGCATGTCGAGGATGGTTCGCTTAGGCCTGAAATGGACCAGACTTTCCCGCTGGAAGAGGCCGCTGCGGCGCATGCGCATATGGAGGCGGGCGGCCATATCGGCAAAATCGTGCTGGGAACCGGAAATGACTGAGAACTACACGCTTCACGAAGACCCGCGCAGCGGCAATTGTTATAAGATCAAGCTGACCGCTGCGCTGCTCGGTCTCCCGCTTGAAACCAAGCAGTATAATATTCTCAAGGGTGAAACACGAACGCCCGACTTTATGGCCAATGTAAATCCGAGCGGCCGCATTCCCGTGTTGCAGATCGACGATAAGTTCCTTCCGGAAAGTAATGCAGCGTGTTGGTACCTGGCCGAAAAATCGGCGCTTATTCCCGATGATCGCTTCGCCCGCGCGGAAATGCTCCGCTGGATGTTCTTCGAACAATATAGTCACGAACCGAATGTCGCGACCTTGCGGTTCTGGATGCAATTTGTCGGTGAGGCCAATCTGTCAGATCAGCAACGCTTGCAGATTATGGCCAAACGCACGGCGGGTGCGGAAGCGCTGTCGCTGATGGATAGCCATTTGGCCGCACATAAATGGATGACAGGTGATGCTGTGAGCCTCGCTGATATTGTACTCTATCCCTATACTCACGTTGCCGATGCAGGAGGCTTCCAGCTCGCTGACTACAGGCACATATGCTCATGGATCGAGCGCGTAGAGGCGCTACCGGACTTTATCGCAATGGATTGACGCGGAAGTGTAATTGTTACGCCAATCCGTCACTGAACTGAGATTCTGCTGTCATAGAACGCTGCCAATACAGCCCTTGCACCAACAGACGGGAGCAAGGGACGAATGGCTGTTCTACCGGATATCGAGAGCTCTGCAGATTCCGCGGTGCACTATAACGCTTTGGGCAATATTGCCGATTTCCCGGTTAAACCGCCAGCCATTCCTGAACCCGACGGCGGCGAACGGCAAAAATACCGCACGATCTGGATCAGTGATATCCATCTCGGAACAAAGGGCTGTAATGCAGAATTGCTGATCGACTTCCTCGACCATACCGACAGCGAAACGATGTATCTGGTAGGCGATATTATCGATGGCTGGCGTCTGAAAAAGAAGTTTTACTGGCCTGCCGAGCATAATGACATCGTCTGGCGGGTCCTCAAACGGGCCAAGCGCGGCACCCGGATCGTTTATATTCCTGGAAACCACGACGAGATGATTCGGCCATTCTCCGGGATGAGTTTCGGCGGTGTCGAGATCAAGCGAGCCGCATTTCATACTACTGCCGATGGGCGCGAACTGATGGTCATACATGGTGATGAGTTCGACACAATTATGTTGGCTCACCGCTGGCTCTCTTTCGTAGGTGACGCGCTTTATCATTTGGCGATGGGCCTCAACATATGGGTCAACCGCGCACGAAGAGCGTTTGGCTTGCCCTATTGGTCGCTCTCTAAGACCGCCAAACACCGCGTGAAGAACGCAGTTGAGTTCATTTCCCGTTACGAAGAAGTTGTCGCGCGCGCGGCCAAGGAGCGCGGGGTCGATGGCGTGGTGTGTGGCCATATCCACACAGCAGAGATCCGCGATTTCGAAGGCGTCCAATATTACAATGACGGTGATTGGGTCGAGGGTTGCAACGCTCTGGTTGAGCACTTCGATGGGCGCATGGAATTGCTCCACTGGCCCGAGGAGATCGCAAACCGCGCTGGTGCCAAACACGCAACTGGAACCGAGGGGGTTGAGCGATCAACGGGAAAAGTCGCGGCATGAACCAGTTTGTCGACTGCACGCGCAACGCAGATGCAGCTTGGAAATTGCCACAGCGCATCGTGATCATCACCGACGCGTGGTTGCCACAAATGAACGGTGTAGTGCGCACGCTCACTACCACGTGCGAAATTCTGCGCAAATGGGGCTGTGACGTTACGATCATCTCTCCCGATCAGTTTCGTTCTGTCCCATGTCCGACTTATCCTGAAATTCGCCTGGCATTGGCCCGACCGGGCGCGGTAGCAGCACGTATTGCAGGGCTCGCTCCCGAGGTTGTGCATATTGCGACTGAAGGGCCACTAGGCTTCGCGGCGCGGCGATATTGTGTTACGCGTAATGTGCCGTTTACCACTGCTTATCACACGCAATTCCCAGACTATTTGGCAAGCCGGACGCCAGTGTCGGCGGATACATTCTGGCGCTATATCGAGTGGTTCCATCGCCCTGCGCAACGCATAATGGTTGCGACCGAGAGCATTCGCACTGAACTGCGTGCCCGCGGCCTTAACAATCTGCATCAATGGAGCCGGGGCGTTGATCTCGATTGCTTTACGCCCGAAGCTCCTGCCCCGGCTGAATTTGCTGATTTGCCGCGTCCAATCCAGCTTTATGTCGGGCGTGTGTCGGTCGAAAAGAATATCGAAGCGTTTCTGTCAAACCCTTACCCCGGCAGCAAAGTTGTTGTCGGAGACGGCCCAGCAAGAGCCGCGCTCGAGCGGAAGTTCCCGCATGTGCATTTCCTCGGAAAACGGTTCGGGCGCGATCTGGCCGGATGTTACGCTGGCGCCGACGTGTTCGTTTTCCCCAGCAAGACCGATACCTTTGGCCTAGTGATGATCGAGGCGCTGGCTTGCGGCACACCAGTCGCGGCGTTTCCTGTCCCGGGTCCGGTCGATATTGTCACAGATGCAACTGGCGCGCTGTCCGATGCTTTGGAGCGTGCAGTTGCGGCGGCAATGTTCAGCAACCGGGCGGACTGCGCGCTTTATGGTGCAACATTCGGCTGGGAAGCTGCCACCCGCCAATTTCTCGACGGGTTGGTACCGGCCGGGCATGATGATGTGATCGCTGCGTAAATGCTTGCCCAAAGGCGGTGCATGCCCTAGATCATCTTCATAACGGCCGCTCCGCAAGGGGCGGCCCTATTATTTCTGCCCGTATTTTCCGGAGATTTCCCGTGGCGCAATCTAAGCCCCAAGCCAAACCTCTCATGCCGCACGCAACGGCCACATGGCTAATCGATAATAGCGGTCTTGCGTTCGAGCAGATTGCCGAGTTCTGCGGCCTGCACATTCTCGAAGTGCAAGCGATGGCGGATGATCTGGCGGGCAGCAAATATACCGGCCGCGATCCGCTGCATTCTGGCGAATTGACGCAGGAAGAGATTGCTAAAGGCGAGGCAGACGCGAGCTACAGCCTGGTTATGCAGAAAGCTCCGGTGGAAGTTACGCGCACTAAGGGGCCGCGTTATACCCCCGTGTCGAAACGCCAGGACAAGCCCGATGGGATTGCTTGGCTGCTGCGCAACCATCCCGAAATTTCCGACGCACAGGTGTCCAAGCTGATTGGTACAACGCGCAATACGATCAATGCGATCCGCGACCGGACGCACTGGAACATCCAGAACATCCAACCGAAAGACCCGGTAACGCTGGGTCTGTGTTCGCAGCGCGAGCTCGACGCAGTGGTCGCCAAAGCGGCGAAAAATATTCCGGTTCCCGAGGTGGATGAAGAGGCTGAAGTTGCAGCGCCCACGGTCGAGAAGGTCAGCGACAAAGACAAGCTGATTGCTGAACTCCACGCAGAACGTGCCGCAGAAGAGAAGGCTGCTGCGGAAGCAGCACAGGAAGCCGAAGCTGCTGCATGGCTTGAAGCCAAACGTGCGGGCGAAGCCGATGGCAGCGCTGCGGCGGCAGAGCAGAATCCGCATGAGGAAGCTGTCGAAGACAGCGCCGTGGAAAGCACCAGCGACAGCGCGTAAATTTGCCGCATTTGGCAAAAAGGCGCTGAGTTGGCTGGAATGGGACTTGCCCTGATCGCGGGGCGCTGCCATTCCCGCTTACATGAGTGTCAGTAGCGCCAGTAACCCGTTCGCCGAAGTCGTCTATCACCACGCATCGCCGTGGGACACTGCATTTGAGCCGATGGCGTTGCCCGATATGTTCGCGGCCACCACGCGGTGCTTCCCCGATGCGCCGCTTGCGTATTTCATGGGGCGGCGCTTCACTTACAAAGAGCTGTTCAGCGATGCGCAGCGTTTCGCACTTGCGCTGAAAGAACGAGGCGTAGAGCCCGGCGACAGGATCGGTCTGTTTCTGCCCAATGTCCCGCTCTACATCTCGGCCTATTATGGGGCGATGATGGCGGGCGCGGTCGTCGTGAACTTCTCGCCCCTATACACTGTCGAGGAGCTTGCACAGCAGGTTGCCGATTCGGGCACCAAGACCTTGGTGACGATCGACGTACCCGAGCTCTTCGATACGGCTGAGAAGGTGCTGGATTGCTCTGAGCTAGAAACGCTCGTGGTCGGCAAATTAGCTGCAATGCTGCCGGGCCTCAAAGGTCTTGCAATGAAGCTCTTCGCACGCAGTAAGATTGCCAGGATTAGCTATTCTGATGCGATCTTGGCGTGGGACCAGCTGTTGCAGAGTGCGAATTCGGCGCTGTACTTGTTTCAAAAGCACCCCGATTTACCCGAAGTCGCAACCGATGCATTGGCTTTGCTGCAATATACCGGTGGCACAACCGGTGCGCCCAAAGGGGCGATGTTGAGTCACTCCAATCTGTCGATAAACGCGCAGCAAGTCGCATCAATCAATCCGTTCGACAATGCGCAGGACGAGGTATTCATGGGCGCATTGCCCATGTTCCATGTATTTGCGAACACCGCGCTTCTCAATCATGCGGTTGTTACCGGCGCATCGATAGCGATGGTGCCGCGCTTCGAAGTTGCGCAGGTGCTGGATACGATTGCCAAGCATGGTGCGACCGGTTTCCCCGGCGTGCCGACCATGTTTCAGGCCCTGCTCGATAATCCCAAGCTTGCGAAGACCGATTTTTCATCGCTCAAGGTCTGTATCTCTGGCGGCGCGCCAATCTCAGCCCCAACACGCGAGAATTTCGAAAACGCAACCGGCGTACGTGTTGTAGAAGGCTACGGCCTGACTGAGAGTTCGGGCGTAGTGTCGGTCAATCCCTATGATGGTGTGCGCAAATCGGGGACCATCGGGCAGGTTGTCCCAGGCACTCTGGTGCGTTTCGTCGATAAGGAAGACGCTACCAAACCTGCTGCCGAAGGTGAGCCTGGCGAGTTAGTCATTCGCGGGCCACAGATCATGCAAGGGTATTGGAACCGGCCGGATGCTGCGGCCACTGCTTTTGTAATTATCGAAGGTGAGCCTTGGCTGCGCACCGGCGATGTTGCCGTGATCGATGATGACGGGTTCATCCAGATTGTCGACCGCACCAAAGATATGATCGCTGTGGGCGGCTTCAAAGTCTTCCCAAGCCAAGTCGAAGCGGTGCTGGTTGAGCATGAGGCAGTTAAGGAAGCGCTGGTGATCGGGATGCCGGATGATTATCTCGGCGAAACACCATACGCGTATATCACTCTCAACGAAGGGATTGCTGCCAGCGGTGAGGAACTGGCTACATGGCTTAATGAGCGGGTGGGCAAACACGAACGCGTGTCGAAAGTTGTGGTCCGTGACGAGTTACCGAAAACAATGATCGGCAAGCTCGACCGCAAAGCGTTGCGAGCCGAAGTTCAAAAATAATTTGATATGAGCCCGCTCGAACGGGCGCGCTTAGTTCGCGACGATGAGCTTGGGCTCCTCGTCGCTACCGGCCGCTGATTTACCCTTGGTAGAACCGGTGTTTTGCGATCCCTGAAGTGCAAAACGTCCTTCAACTTGTGCGCCTTGCTCAATTGTCAATGCGTCATACTGCACATCGCCGTGGATCTTGGCGGATTTTAGAATGACCAACTCGCGTGCGGTAATAGAGCCGGTAAGCGTACCAGCCATGCGGGCGGATTCCGCTTTGATCGCGCCGTTGATGTTACTCGCTTCACCCTGAACGAGTGAGGCGCAGGTGATGTCACCTTCAATGGCACCGTCAACATGCAGTTCGGTTGATGCCGACACATCCCCTTTGATGGTCACATCCGAACCTATCACCGAAAAGGTCGAGTTCTTGCTGGACATGAAATTACTCGCCTGGCTGACGCGGGGCGTCTGCTGCTCGGGCTTTTTTGAGAACATGGGGGGCTTTCTCCAAGAAAGGGCGCGGGTTTACCGCGCGGCCGTTAATACGCACTTCGAAATGCAAGTGCGGGCCGGTTGAGCGGCCTGTATTGCCAATCGCGCCAATGACGTCACCGGCGGCGACATCCTGCCCCACAGCGGCTGCGAATCTGGACATGTGAGCGTAGCGTGTCATCAATCCGTTACCATGGCTGACTTCGACCGTTTTTCCGTAGCCAGATTTCCAACCGACATATGACACAGTGCCTTGGGCCGCAGAATAGATTGGCGCGCCGCGAGGGCCTTTGAAATCCAGGCCAGAATGCATTGCGCCCCGGCGAGTGAAAGGATCGCGGCGATAACCGAAGCCTGACGAAATGGACTCGGGATTAGCGGGGGCGACTTGCGGTATACCTTGTAAGCCGCGTTCCAGCGCAGCCATGCGGGCCATGCTGAGGCCAAGCCGTTCGAAGCGCGGATCGATATTGCCGTCCGCGCTGGTCGACAGGGTGTTGAGAGGGCCGCCCATGGCTTCCTGACTCGCAGACTGTTCTATTGCGCGCGGATCAAGGCCGAGTTGACGAATAGCGCTGGCAGCGCGTGCTGCGCGGCGGTCAGCGAAACGTGTCAATCGCTCCACAAATGCCAGCTGCCGCGCTTCCAATTCGGCGAGCGCTGCGGCTTCGGGAATCAACGCACTGATCTTGGAAACAGTTTCAGTCGCTTCACTTGCCGAATCGCTAACCGTGTCTGCCTCAGATTGGTCAGTAATGTCTTCCGGAAGCGCTGCTGCTGCCGCTTCGACAAAATCCTGTCGTGCAGCCAGATCAGCTGCAACTTTGTCAATGTCGCCTGAATATGCGTCAATACGTTCTTGTGTCGTCGCGACGCGCGCCTCGCGCTCAAGAAGAGATGAGCGCTCCGCTTGGGCTTGATATTGAGCCCAAGCCATAACCGCCATGGAGATACCCCAAGCGAGCAGGGCCGCAAGCACCACAAGCGCTGCGATTTTCTGCACTTTGGACGATACCTTGATGAAGCGAACTTGACCCTGCGACCGCATGAAAAATTCGCGGTCCGGGAACCAGTCAGCCAAACGGTTACGCCAACCGTCTGCTGTTATGTTTTTAACCAATGGAAAGTCCCCACGACCCGTTATCTTTATTGAGCGGCGCAGCTAGCACGGGAATCGTCGAGGGTCGAATCGGTTTACCCTGGCGTAAGGACATTCGAAGCCGAATCGACGGAATCCCGCGATGAAACGTTTGAACGTTCCCAAGTTTGTAGAGATTCAGTTTGCGAATCGCTCAATCTTTGCGGTTTAAAGATCCGATTCGCAACACGATCTGACCGCCTGACAGAACTTGCGGCTGGTGCTAGGTGATCCGCATGACGATCCGGACAGGGCTTCTTGGCGGCAGTTTCAACCCTGCGCATGGCGGACATCGCCGGGTTTCGCTGTTCGCGATGGAGGCGCTAGGGCTGGATGAGATTTGGTGGCTGGTTTCGCCTGGCAATCCGTTGAAACCGAAACAGGGCATGGCACCCCTTACCGCGCGGATGCAGTCCGCGATCGAGCAAGCCAGACGAGTGCCGATTAAGGTCACCGCGATTGAGCGGGAAATGCAGACTCGCTATACCGTCGATACGCTCAAGAAGATCACCGTGCGCTATCCCAAACGCGATTTCACATGGCTGATGGGCTCGGACAATCTCGCGCAATTTCACCGCTGGCGGCGCTGGCGCGATATCGCGAGAACAATGCCGATTGCGGTCATCGCGAGGCCCGGCTATGAGGCGGATGCTGTTGCCAGTCCCGCAATGGCGTGGCTCAGGCGTTACCGGATGTCTGCAGCGCAGTTTAGACAAGGGACCATAAGGAGCGCACCGGCACTGGTGACATTACGATTTGACCCCGATTCCCGCTCGGCTACCGCTATCCGGCAGGCCGACCCGAACTGGGCATCCCGATTGTCGACCTATTCGCTGCGTGACCAAGTGACTCACCGCATAGTTTCAACAGATGAAGCGATTTGAGCAGCATGATAGGCTGCTCACCATCCTCATTTCACAATTATACAAAGTTCATTCATGATAACCGAGGTATCCAGAACGCCTATGACTGAGGCGCCACCAACTAATGCCGATTCCGCTATGACTGAGGTCAAGGCTGAACCGGGCTCGCCGCTCGCCACTGTGCTGTCACAGCTCGACGATGATCAGGCGCAAGATATCGTGACGATCCCGCTAGAAGGTAAATCGAGCATCGCCGATCATATGGTGATCGCGTCGGGCCGCTCGACACGCCAGGTCGCGTCGATGGCGCAGAAGCTGGCCGAGCGGATTAAGAAAGACGGGCATGGCCCGGTCCGCTTGGAAGGTCTGCCTGCCGCCGATTGGGTGCTGGTCGATGGCGGCGATGTGGTCGTTCATCTGTTCCGTCCGGAAGTCAGGAGCTTCTACAATCTCGAGCGGATGTGGGCTTTCGGTGATGCGCCTCCGGTGGCATCGGGCAACGCCTAAGAACTAGCTGCGCGGAACTGATCCATGCAGCTTCATGTCATTGCGCGCGGAAAGATCGCCCGCTCTCCAGAGGCCGAACTGGTTGCGCGTTACGAGAAGCGGCTGACGTGGCCGGTGAAACTCACTGAACTGCCTGAAACTGGCGGCAAGATTCCCGAACCTCAGACGCCTTGCAAAACCGTGTTGCTTGATGAGCGAGGGCAGCAATTCGATTCCGAACGTTTCGCCAAGTTGTTAGGCGGCTGGCGCGACGACGGCATGCGCGAAGCGCGCTTTGTGATCGGGGCGGCGGATGGTCACACGCGCGCAGAGCGGGACAGCGCAGACGTGCTGATCGCATTTGGTAAGGCCACTTGGCCGCATTTGATGGCCCGGGCAATGTTGATGGAGCAACTCTACCGCGCCACGACAATCCTTGCGGGCCATCCCTATCATCGTGCAGGGTAGGTGAATGCGGTTAACGCCCAAATTTCTCGGCATTGGATTTGTCCTTTCAGCGGCGGTGGCAACAGTCGCGTTTGCGCAGCGCGACGCAGTATTTGACGATCCGGCGACCACGCGTGAGGCGCTAAACAGGGCGCTTAGTGAAGCAGATGAGGCAGAAAAGCGCGGCAAGCGGTTAGAGGCGGAAGCCCGCGCCGCCACTGAAGCGGCGCAGAAGACCGCCACCGAAGCCGCCGCATTGGCCGCGCGGATACAGCAGGCGGAAGCGGGCATAGCAGCTGCAGAAGCGCGCATCGCACTGATTGGTGATCAGCAAAACACATTAAACCGGCGGCTGGCCGCGCGGCGTGGCCCGCTTGTGCGGCTGACGGGCGCACTACAAAAGCTTGCGCGCCGGCCATTGGCGCTATCGGTCTTAAAACCGGGCAGTTTGCGCGAAACCGTGTATTTGCGCGCCATGCTCGAAAGCACGATCCCTGAGGTCCGCAAACGCACTGCGGCTCTCCGCGGCGAAATCGAAAAGGGCCTGGCTCTGGAAAATGAGGCGCAACAGGCGCTTGCGGCATTGCGCGATAGCGAAGAACAGCTCGGCGAACGGCGCACTAGCCTTGCGGCGCTTGAAACGCGCCAGCGCTTGGCATCGCGCCAAGCGAGCGGAGATGCCGATCGTGAAGTGGAACGTGCACTCGCCCTAGCGGAAGAGGCGCGCGATCTGGACTCGCTCGTCGACCAACTCGACGCTGCGGGGAGCCTGCGCAAGGAATTGGCAGCTTTGCCGGGGCCAACGATGCGTCCCAGCAGCCCGCAAACATCGCTCGCCAGCGGTACGCCGTCACCGATACCAACGACAACCGCTCCCTCCTCGGGGTTTCGCCTACCCGTATCAGGCCGGACAATTGCTGGCTTCGGAGAAGCAAGCGACGGCGGAGTGCGCAACTCAGGCATCTCGCTCTCACCGCGCGCAGGCGCCCAGATTGTCGCGCCTGCCGAAGGACGGGTTGCTTTCGCTGGACCCTATCGGGGCTATGACCGGATTGTTATTATCGAACATGAAGGTGGCTGGACCAGCTTGGTCACGGGTCTGGCGCGCACCGACATCAGCGTCGGCCAGGAACTTGTATCCGGATCACCGCTCGGGGTTGCCGGTGGCGAACGGCCAGTGGTCACATTCGAACTGCGCCGCGACGGGACGCCGGTAAACCCGCTCCGATATCTGCAATAGCCCTGGCTATTTATCGGCCTTGCATCGGCCGATTCATTGGAGCTTACCAGTTAATGCTTCAAAACCGTTCGCCCCAGCGTGGGACGCTGCGCGAGGATCAACATTCCTCATCTGGTATTCAGCAAGCTTGCGCGATAGGGTCTGCTGGAATCGAAAGGCTTGATCTATGAAACTGGCTCGCATCAAATTTGCCTCACTTGCTCGCTCCGCTGCGCTTGTTACCGCTGTCGCGCTTATTCCGGCGACCACTGCCGGGTTTGCACAGGTTGACGGGCGCGTTGGCCCGGAGTTTGCCAAGCTGTTTGCGACCTATCAGCAGATTAAAGCCAATTACGTTGAGGAAGTCGATGACGAGAAGCTGATCCGCGGTGCGATTGATGGAATGCTCTCATCGCTCGACCCTCATTCGGGCTATCTCGATGGGTCGGACCTCCAACGCCTCGAAACGATGATCGATGGCAATTATTCAGGTTTGGGCCTTTCGGTCATAATGGACGACGGCGCGGTAAAGATCATTTCACCGTTCCGTGGCAGTCCCGCTGACAAAGCGGGTATCAAGGCCGGCGATTACATTACCCACCTCGATGGAGAGTTGATTTACGGCGGCGATCTTGATGAAGCCGTCAGCCGCATGCGCGGGCCCGCAGGTACTTCCATTCGCCTGACTGTATTCCGCTCTGGCCGCGACGAGCCATTTGACGTGACGGTTACGCGCGGCGTGATCGAGCTTGAGCCGGTCACGCACTCGCTGGCTGATGGCAATATCGGTGTTATTGCGGTCAACGAATTCTCCCGCGATGTTGGTTCCGATGTCTTCAAAGCGTGGCAAGCGATTCGCAAGGAAGCTACGGGTCGCGTGAGCGGCTTGGTCCTCGATCTGCGCTCGAACCCGGGTGGTTCGCTCGATGAGGCGGTGGCTTTGTCCGACCTGTTTCTTGAAGAGGGCCGGATCGTCTCGCAGCGGGGGCGCGCTCGTGGTGAAACTATCTACTATGATTCCGAATCGGTATTTCGCGGTGCGATCGCATCCGATCTGCCAGTTGTGGTTCTGATCGATGCGGGCTCAGCCTCCGCTTCGGAGATCGTCGCAGGCGCGCTGCAGGATCACCGCCGCGCGGTGATTATGGGCCAGCAAAGCTTCGGCAAAGGCAGTGTGCAAACATTGTTAGCACTGGGCCGTGATAGCGCTCTGAAACTGACGACCGCGCGCTACTACACGCCGGCAGGGAAGTCGGTGCAGGAAGGCGGGATCACGCCCGATATTAAAGTTCCGCAACTATCCGACCCGGATTACGCGAAGCGCGCCAAGTTCCAGATGCGCGAATCCGATCTGCGCGGACATTTGGTCAATGAATTGGCGCTGGAAGACAAGGATATGGAAACGGACAAGCTCGATGATCCGCGCTTCCAGCTGACGGCGGATGAACTGAAAGAGCAGGGTGTCGACGACTTCCAGCTCCATTATGCTCTGGAAACGCTGCGCCGGACCAAGACCACCACCGTAGCCCGCCGGGACTAGGCAATGATCGAATCGCCCCACGGCAGAATGGCGCAGAGGCTTGCGTTAGCGATTCCGGCATTGCTGCTCGGCGGCGCTTATATATCTGAGTACGTTTTCGGCCTGTTCCCGTGCGAAATGTGCTGGTGGCAGCGTTGGCCGCATTTCGCTGCGCTGGGTTTCGCTGCGCTCTCTATTGTTGCGCCGCCCAAGCGTGTACTCGTTACGCTCTCCGCACTTGCAATGGTCGTTTCGGGGCTGATTGGCGGCTTTCACGCGGGCGTCGAATATGGTTGGTGGGAAGGGATCACCGACTGCGCGGTCACTGCGGCCGTGGCGGGGGTCAGCGCTGTTGATGCCATAATGACCGCTCCAATAGTCCGTTGTGACAAATCGCCATGGGACTTGTTCGGCATAAGCCTTGCCGGGTGGAATTTTCTGATCTCTTGCGGCGCGGGTTGCGCGAATATGGCTTTACTGTTCAAAGGTCGCGCATGAGTACGATCAATAAGAGCAAAGTGAAAATTGACCGGATGATCCGGGTAGATCAGGCGGGCGAATTTGGTGCGACGCGTATCTACGCCGGCCAGCTAGCCGTAATGGGAGATCGCCATCCGATGTCTGCGGAGATTTCCGCGATGGCAGCCGAAGAAGATCGCCACCACGAGAAATTCAATGAGCTGATGGCACGGCGCGGCGTGCGCCCGACTGTGCTGCACCCATTCTGGTCGGCAGCGGGCTATGCGCTGGGTGCGGGAACGGCTCTGCTGGGTCCCGAAGCGGCCATGGCGTGTACTGCGGCGGTCGAGACCGAGATCGATAAGCATTACTCGGACCAGCTTGATGCGCTGGGAGAAGACGATGCAGATCCAGAGCTGGCGCAGATGATCGAGGAATTTCGCGAGGATGAGCGCGAGCATCGCGACGCCGCTTTGGCTGCCGGCGCCGAGAAAGCGCCCGCCTATCCGCTGTTATCGGGCGCGATTCGCCTTGGCTGCAAAGTTGCCATCAAACTGGCAGAGCGTATCTAGAGCAGAGTCGCGCGGGAACCACTTCACCCTTTTGTGCGCTTCATATAGTGTTCAGCGCATCGCGCGCTTAGTGCCGCTTATGATTATTTGTCACGGGATTTGACCGATGAAAAACCTACTCGCTGCCACATTAATAACTGCATCCGTGATTCTGGCCACGCCTGCTGCCGCGCAGGACGACGCGGGCGATAAGGTCAATATGGTCATTATCTACGGCGATGACGAGTGTCCCGAATCGACAGAGGACGTCATTAATGTTTGCGCGCGAAAAGCAGAAGGCGAACGGTATCGTATCCCGGAGAATCTGCGTGAGAGTGACAGCGGCGAGAATGTAGCGTGGGCGGAGCGTGTCGAGAGTTTCGAAACTGTCGGATCGTTTGGCACCATGTCTTGCTCACCGACTGGCGCTGGCGGCATTACTGGCTGCACGGACCAGATGATCAAAGCTGCCTATGGCGAGAAAGGTGAAAGCAAAAATATCCGCTTTGGCCAGCTCATCGAGGAAGCCCGCGCCGAACGCTTGGCGACGATCGACGAAGATGCGGCCGAGGAACAAGAGCGGGTCGAGGCGATCGAACGCGAATATCTCGAGCGTCTGGAGAAAGAGCGCGATGCGCCGCTCCCGGGTGATGAAGGCAACGCAGCCGAGGCAGAGCCTCTGCCCGATCCGAACGCTACGCCAGAAGGCTGAGCCATGAAGTTAACCCACAGATAGGCAGAATTAACCTTCCTGTCGTAAGCCGCTGCGCATGAGCCCGCCAATCAAGATCCTCAGCGTATTCGGCACACGTCCCGAAGCCATCAAGTTCTTCCCGCTCGTCCATGCGTTGGAGCGAGATGAGCGGTTCGACCAGCGGGTCTGTGTGTCCGGCCAGCATCGCGGGATGCTCGATCAAGTTCTTGAGATAGCTGACATTTCCCCCGATCATGACCTTGATCTGATGCAGCCCGACCAGACGCTTGATGCGCTGACCGCCAATCTTTTGACAGGGATCGGTAAGGTTCTCGACGAAGAAAAGCCCGATTGGGTCATCGTACAGGGCGATACAGCGACCGCAATGAGCGGTGCGCTTGCAGCGTATTACCGCAAGATCCCTGTGGCGCATGTCGAAGCGGGCCTGCGCAGCGGCAATATTCATCATCCATGGCCGGAAGAGGTCAATCGCAAGATTGTCGGCAGCTTTGCCGCTCTACATTTCGCGCCGACCCAGACGGCGGCCGGGGCCTTGAAGCGTGAAGCGGTCGATCCGGCCAGCATTTACGTCACGGGCAATACGGTCATCGATGCGCTCCATTGGATCACGGAGCAGATCAAGCAGAAGCCGGAACTCGCTACTAATCTGGCCGAGCTGGAGCAGCGCTTCGCGGGAAAACGCATCATTGGTGTGACCAGCCATCGGCGCGAGAATTTTGGTGGGGGGATGGAAGCCATTGCTGATGCGATCCGGCGAATTGCGGCGCGCGATGATGTGGCGATGATCTTCCCCGTCCATCTCAATCCCAATGTCCGCAAAGTGATGACCGAGGAGCTCGAAGGATTAGACAATGTCGCTTTGATCGAACCGCTCGACTACCCGCATTTCGCTCGGTTGCTCGACATTTGCACGCTGATGCTGACCGATAGTGGCGGTGTGCAGGAGGAAGCGCCCGCGTTGGGCAAGCCGGTGCTGGTGATGCGCGAAACGACCGAGCGCCCAGAGGGCGTCGAAGCAGGAACAGCCAAGCTGGTCGGTACTGACGCCGACATGATTGTCTCAGAGTGCAATCGCTTGCTCGACGACCAAGCGGCCTATGATGCCATGGCGCAATCCCATAATCCGTTTGGTGATGGCCAGGCGGTGGGCCGCATTGTTGAGGCCCTGGCTAAGAACTGATCCGGTTCGCGGAAGCGAATCGCAAGGCCGACCAGCCGCCCGAGCTTATGCGAGGCAGCCAAGCTGACGGATGTCAGCGCCCGGCGCTTGAGGGCCTGAACAAGCTGCTATCGTTACCGCTATGTTTACCCTTTGCTCGTAACGGTCAGGCTGAAACAAATTCAGCGGGACAATCATGCGCGGCGAAGAAAAACCCCAAGTCTGTGTTATCGGCCTCGGCTATATCGGCCTGCCGACGGCAGCAATAATCGCTCGGGCAAACTGCCCTGTCACCGGTGTCGACGTAACAGAGAGTGTGGTCGAAACGATAAACCGCGGCGAAATCCATATTGAAGAGGTTGATCTTGACGGGCTTGTGCGCGGCGTGGTCCAGCGCGGTATGCTGAAGGCCTCGACAATGATTGTGCCGGCCGACGTATTTGTGATCGCTGTCCCAACACCGTTCGAGAAAGACGGCCATCATACGCCGGACACATCCTATGTGATGTCAGCCGCGACTGAAGTGGCCGGAGTGCTCAAAAAGGGCGATATTATCATTCTTGAATCGACATCGCCTGTCGGTACGACCGAAGCGATGCGCGATCTGATTTCTGGACTGCGCCCGGATCTCAAGCTCCCCGGCAAAACCGACGAGACGCCCGATGTGGCCATTGCCTATTGTCCCGAGCGCGTGCTGCCCGGCAAAATTCTTGAAGAGCTCACGCATAATGACCGCTCCATTGGCGGAATCACCCCGCGCTGTGCCCGTAAGGCGCTGGCTTTCTACAAACGGTTTGTGCGCGGAACGTGTGTGACCACTGACGCGCGGTCGGCGGAGATGACCAAGCTGGTCGAAAACGCCTATCGCGATGTGAACATTGCCTTTGCCAACGAGCTCTCGATGATCTCGGACGAGATGGACTTGGATGTTTGGGAAGTGATCAAGCTCGCCAATCGCCATCCGCGTGTAAACATCCTGCAGCCCGGCCCGGGAGTCGGCGGGCACTGTATTGCGGTTGATCCCTATTTCATCATCCATGGCGCGCCTGCGCAATCTCCCCTGATCAGGACCGGGCGCGAGGTGAATGATGCGAAAATGCACCATGTGGTCGAGCAAGCGATCCAGCTTATCGAAGCCAATCCTGGGGCGCCGGTCGCGTGTCTCGGGCTTGCTTTCAAAGCCAATATCGATGATTTCCGCGAGAGCCCTGCACGCTTTGTTGCGGCGAAAATTGCCCGCCAATTTGGTGAGCGTGTAAAGATTGTTGAGCCTTATGCGGCTGAACTTCCGCGCGAATTCGAATCGACCGGTGCTGAGCTCGTCGATCTCGATTTTGCGCTCGAAAATTGCGGCATTCTGATTGTTCTGGTGGATCATGACATCTTCAAAGTCGTTCCAGCAGAGGAACGCCAGCATTCTGTCGTCTATGACACCCGCGGAATCTGGCCCGATGCGCAGATTAAGCCAAACAAGCCGGGCTTGCGGCTCGCTAGCTAATCACACGCTGTAATAAGACCGATACCATTCGACGAATTGCCGGATTCCCTCGCGGAAATCGGTTTGCGGCTGGTATCCGGTCAGTGACTTGAGCAAATCGGCATTGGCCCATGTCGCTGGGACGTCACCCTTCTGCATTTCCATGTAATTGCGCTCGGCCTTCACCCCGCATTCTTGCTCGATCGCGTCGATAAAGTCGGTCAATTTGACCTTGTCGCTATTGCCGATATTGACCACGCGGAATGGAGCGGCTGGCGAAAGGCTGTCCCCTTCTGCGATGTCATCTTTGGTTCCGGGTCGTTCGGGCACCGCATCGATGAGTAGCCGTATGCCGCGCACCAGATCCGTAACGAACGTGAAATCACGATACATCTCGCCGTGATTGTAAATGTCGATGGGTGTTCCATCGAGAATACCTTTGGTAAATTTGAATAGCGCCATATCGGGCCGACCCCAGGGACCGTAGACGGTGAAGAAGCGGAACATGGTCGTTGGTAGGTTCCACAGATGAGCATAGGAATGTGCCATCGACTCATTGGCTTTCTTGGTCGCGGCGTAGAAAGTCAGCGGCGTTTCGACCCGCTCCAGCTCGTCAAACGGCATGTCTTCATTCGCGCCATAGACGCTGCTGGTGCTGGCCATCAGCAAATGATCAACACCCAATTCGCGCGCGCACTCCATAATATTGAATGTGCCGGTAATGTTGGAATCGAGATAAGCACGCGGATTTTCGAGGCTGTAACGAACGCCAGCCTGAGCCGCCAAATGGACGATCACATCGGGTTTTTCTTCCAGCATCAGATCGCGCAGCGCATCGAAATCTTCGAGCATGCCGATATGCGCTTTGAAATGCTCGTTCTGGAGTAGCATTTGATGACGGCGCTCTTTGATCCGCACGTCGTAATAGTCGGTCATCCCGTCAAAGCCGACGACCGCAAAACCCTCTTTCAATAGCAATTGGGCGAGGTGGAAGCCGATAAAACCGGCTGTTCCGGTAACGAGAACCTTGCGCATTGTGTCTGTACCTTCGGAAATTGGTGGAGCGTTACTTCGCGCCGAGCCCGCCCAGCACAACGCGGATTGTTTTGAGAGCGATCAGCATGTCGAGCCAGTGGGAAATATTCTTCACATAATAAAAATCATAGCGGAGTTTGGCATTCGCATCACCAAGATCGGTAACGTGGCCCTGATTGACCTGCGCCCATCCGGTCAATCCGGGCCGGACGATATGGCGATAGGAATAGAATGGGATTTCCTTCTCATACCATTCCGAAAGGCTGATCGCTTCGGGCCGCGGGCCAATCCAGCTCATCTCACCTTTCAGGATGTTCCAAGCCTGCGGAAGTTCGTCGAGTCGTACTTTGCGCAGAAAGCGACCGACGCGAGTGATGCGGTCATCGTCGCTCTTGGTCATGGCATCTTCGCGCTTGGCGAGGGCATCGCCGCCCACTTCGCGTGTGCGCATGGTACGGAATTTGACCATTCGGAAGATTTCACCGCGAAAACCTGTCCGCTCTTGGATGAAAAGGACCGAGCCTTTGGAATCGAGTTTGATGACTAGCGTGATGACAGCCATCAGAGTCAGTAACGCTGGGCTTAAAACAATCACCGCGAGCACGTCGATTGTGCGCTTGAGCGCCATATAGGGCAGGTTCGGGATGAGCGAACCAAGGACATTTTCGCTAAGCCGGTCGATTCGCACCTGGCCTGTTTCGAGTTCCAGAATTTGCCGGTAGTGATAGACTGGGATGCCGCGTAGCGCGGCCTTGGCGAACAGTCTTTCCCAGTCGTCGTCGTGATCGAAGTGTAGATCACCAACCAGCGAGGCTTGTAGAGTACCATTGTCGATCATCGCCTCTATCTCGGCTGGCGAATTGACTCGATGCTGCCCTGGCCGGCTAGGTAGCTCTGAAACGCGCCCGCCATCGACAATAAATTGCGGCTTGCTGCCCAATCGGGTCAATGCGGTCAGCGTATAGCTCGTCGCTAGCGTCGCGACGAAACATGAGCCGATAAGCGAGATGCTGTAAGGCGCCCGAATAACGAAAATACCCGATGCCGCTGCAGCGAATGTAAGAAAATTGACTGGCAGAACGTATGATAGCCTGCGGGCCTTCGCGTACAGCCGAAGCCTGGCCAGAATATACCAACTCGCGATACATGCGATGACGACCGCCGGAACTGTACTTTCGACAATTGGTGAAGTCAGGCTGGGATCGCGCGCGGCAAACCAGATCAGCAGCGGAGCAACCACGCCAAGCAGCAGATAGCAGGTAAACTGCACGCCCTGTCTGGTCAGCGGATGGCTGTCTTGGACAGCCTTCGGTTCCGCCTGTTGCGTCAGCATCGAAAGTCCTTTCGGATCGTGGTGATGGCGATCAACCCCGTTAGCCAGCTATCGCAAGCTGCCTGTCACCTAAGCAATTTCAAACATTCGCACAAGAAACAGCCTTGCGTGGTAACTTCGTCAACCGTCGAAATCGGCGAGCGTTTCCTCCAGAAACGTGCTGCCTTTCACGGTCTGGTCGATAGCCATCAGACTTCGCAGCAGGTCGGCAAGGTGGCCAAGCGGCATTGCGTTGGGGCCGTCAGATTTGGCCTCTTTCGGATTGGGGTGGGTTTCCATGAACAGACCGGAAACGCCAACCGCTACCGCTGCACGTGCCAGAACCGGTACGAATTCACGCTGCCCGCCTGAGCTCTTGCCTTGGCCGCCGGGCAGTTGGACCGAGTGCGTAGCGTCGAACACGACTGGACGCCCGGTTTCGCGCATTATCGCAAGGCTGCGCATGTCTGACACGAGGTTCTGGTAGCCGAAGGATGCACCGCGCTCGCACACCATGATGTTATCACCATCATGCCCTGCGGCTTTGGCAGCAGCTACGGCCTTGTCGACGACATTAACCATATCGCCCGGCGCCATGAATTGCGCTTTCTTGATATTTACCGGAACGCCGGCTGCCGCGACCGTGGTGATGAAGTCCGTTTGCCGCGCGAGGAATGCAGGGGTCTGCATGATGTCAACCACTTCCGAAACAGGCGCGACCTGCTCCTTTTCATGAACATCGGTCAGAACCGGCACGCCGATTTCGCGCTTAACTTTGGCAAGAATTTCAAGACCTTCATGAAGACCCGGGCCGCGGAAGCTGGTGCCCGATGTGCGGTTCGCTTTGTCGAAAGAGCTTTTGTAAATGAAGTGGATTCCCAGATCGTCAGTGATTTTTTTAATCGCTTCTGATGTGCGCATTGCCATATCTTCGGACTCGATGACGCAGGGGCCAGCAATCAGAAAAAATGGTTGATCGAGGCCAATATTTTTACCGCAGAGTTTCATGTCAGTCTTTCTACTATAAATCGGGGGTGCATCCGGTGCGCCGCCATGCCCTAAAGGATGCAGGTGGCAATCCGATGACTACCGTGAATGTCGTTGTGGCGCCGCTTTTAGGTGAAACATCCGAAAAAGAAAATGAGTTCGATCAGCCCGGGAAGGCAGTCTGGCTGGAATGAGGCTAGTCAAGGCCCATAATTTTCAGGGATTGCTCGATATGCGGGATATCGCTGGGGTTGTTGAGCTCCCAAATCTCCCATTCGGGCGATTGCACCTCGATCGTGCGGATACCGACGCCCAAATCGAGGAAGCGCAGCTGCTCCAACCCTTCGAGTTGCTCCAAGGCGCTAGGCTGGCTCGCGACATATTTGCGCAGCGCAGCCGGCCGGTACGCGTAGAGCCCGATATGCAACAGGACTGGCAGATTGTTGTCGTCCGCTTTGTCAGCGTCAAAATGGGGAATGATCCGCTTGGAGAAATAATGCGCGTTTCCGCCAGTGGAGATCGCGCCGAAGGTCCCTCCGACGATGTTCTTCTTCTCGTCAGCGACCAGCTTGTCAAAAAGCGTGCGTGTACAGCGCACGACGGGCGTTGTCACTTCGACAGACGCATCGGCTTGCATCGCGGCAATTAGGCTTTCAACAAAATAGTCCGGAATTAGGGGGGCGTCGCCCTGCAAGTTCACCACGATATCGGGTTCACTGTCGAGTCTTCCCAGCAGTTCGGCGCATCGCTCGGTACCATTGCGGCAGGCAGACGACGTAAAAATTGCCTCTGCGCCAAAACCGCGCGCTGCGTCCAAGATCTCATCGCTATCCGACGCCACGACTACGCGCGTTCCCGAAGCCACACGTTTGGCGGCGTCCCAGCTTCGCTCAATCAGCGTTTTCGCCGCGCCACCGGCTCCGCGGAGTGTGGCGAGCGGCTTGCCGGGATAGCGCTGCGAGGCATGGCGGGCAGGAATGACGATCAGAATTTCGCCGGACATGGGGGACTTTCGTTGGGTAAGATTGGGCTGCGTCTTTAGGCGGACACTGTCAGTTCGGCAATCGCAGTGCGATATCGGTCGATCACGATGCCGACATCATATTCGCGCGCCATCAGATCGCGTCCCGCGTCGCCCATGGCTTGTTGCGTGCATGGATCAAGCTCTGCAAAGTCAAGGCAGGCCTGAGCGAGGCTTTGGGCATCACGGACTTGGCACAGCAGGCCTGATTTGCCGTTTTCGACCACTGCGCGGCAGCCTGGCGCATCAGTTGTCACAAGCGGGCGGCCCATCGCCGCGGCTTCGATCAGTGAACGCGGGGCACCTTCGCGATAGGAGGGCAAAACAACGCAATGCGCTGCTTCTACGAAGGGCCGCACATCATTAGTCGCGCCCAGATAGTCGACCGAGCCATCCTCAAAATACGGTTTGAGTGCGCTTTCGGGAATCGCCGTGCGGTTCGCCGACCCCATTGGTCCGAGGAGCTGGAAAGTGCATTTCGGGTTGGCTGTACGAGCGATACGTGCTGCCTCGAGGTATTCCATCGTCCCCTTGTCGCGAATTAAGCGCGAGATCATCAGGAATGTGATAGTTTCATTTGAGGCGGGAAGCGTGCTGACCGGGAAACTCTCCAGATCAATCCCCGACCCCGGCAGAATGCGTAATTGCCCGGCCTTCAGGAGCTTCTTGCTGACCAAGAAATCGTGATCATCATCATTCTGTACAAAGATGATCGGCAGCGCTCCCATACCCAACCGGTACAGCAGCTTTCCAATGACAAAGAGCGGCTTCGAGCCGAGGAACAGCGTACCAAGGCCGGTGACATTAGGAAGGAAGGGAATGCCAAGGGTCCGTGCTGCCATGGCGCCGAAGATGTTGTTCTTGACCGTATAGCTGAGCACAATGTCTGGACGCAGCGCATGAAAATGATTGCGGAACGTATCGATCAGCTCGATGCTTGATGCCGGGCTCAGCCCATCTACATCCATTTCCAGATGTACGAAGTGCGCTCCCAGAGTTTCTAGCTGCGCGGCAGTATCATCGTTAGGCGCGAGGATTGTAACCTGGTGGCCGTCAGCCAGCAGCGCTTCCACCACCGGCTTTCGGAAATTCCAGATATTCCAGCCTGCATTGACGGTCAGCACGATATGCATGGGCTACCGGCCTCGCTTCGAGAGATTCAGGCTGCGCCTGCGCGCAGGCAGTCGTGAATATGGATCAGCCCGACAAAAGCACCGGCATCATCGAGTACGGGCAGCGCGCTGATGTTGCGCGCATCCATCAGCGCCATTGCTTCGGTCAGGAGCATATCTGGGTCTACAGTTTGTGGTGATGTGGTGGCCGTCTCGCCAGCGTTTCGCTCCATCAGACCATCGAGATTGCGGCGCAAATCGCCATCGGTAATGACGCCTTGAAGAGTGCCATCCGCCACTACGCCGGCGACACCGAAACCCTTCGCGCTCATTTCGACAAGTACGTCACCCATTGCCATATCGGCGGGAACGCTCGGCAATTCATCTCCGGTGTGCATCACATCGCGCACGCGCATGAATTGTGCGCCCAGTTTCCCGCCAGGGTGGAAGGTGTGGAAATCTTCCTTGGCAAAACCCTTCATCCGCATCACTGCGACGGCCAACGCATCACCCATGGCGAGAGTGCATGTGGTCGAAGTGGTCGGGGCCATACCCACGCTGCAAGCCTCAGGTGCATTGGGCAGCAGCAGCGCTACAGTGCTTTGCCGCGCTAACGTGCTGTCCGAATTTTTGGTCATAGCAATGAACGGGATTGCAAAGCGGGTCAGATAGGCCAGCAGGCCATGCAGTTCGGCTGTTTCACCCGAGTTTGAAATGACAATGCACACATCATCCTTGGTGATCATGCCCAAATCGCCGTGGCTGGCTTCGCTCGGATGCACGAAAAAGGATGGCGTGCCGGTCGAGGCGAGCGTCGCAGCGATCTTGTTGCCGATATGGCCCGACTTACCCATGCCGGAGATGATGACACGGCCATTGGTGCCAACCATTAGGTCGCACGCTTTGCCGAAATCATCGCCGAGGCTGTCGGCCATCTGCGTAAGCGCGTCGGTCTCGGTCCGGATGACCTGTGCGCCATGTTCGGCGGCAGTCGGGCGAGTGATTTCTTGATGATTATTGGCAGTCATTGGCTGTGCAACATATGGCTTGGGGGCTAATGGCGGCTCTGATAGTCTTTTGCACGATCTTGGCAAGCATAGCGGATGCCGGTTTGCCGCAGCGGGCCAGCGAAAAGCGCCTTGCGATACGAGGATAAGTAGCTATTGGGCATGGGCGTTCCGGCGCATTGCCCCAGCGTATTTACCGCGCAGCACCTGACGGAATAGAGATATGATCAAGAGCACCCTCCGCGCCTTAGTCGACACAGTGGATGGCCGCGGCGGTCGCTCAGTGCTGGCAGGTTTGGCCAATGGCATTGTCAAGGTGGCTGGCCGCGATCAGAAATTTTCCGTCGATAGCGAGGGCGATTGGGTCAATGCACAAGATGGCGCGAGTTTCGTGAGTCCTGATATCTTGTTCACCAAGTTGTCTGATAAGCAAGCCGAGATTCGCGATCTGTGGTGTTATCAACATGATGTGCAGGCGGGCGATGTCATCGTCGATGTTGGTGCAGGCATTGGTGACGAAGCTGTAGTTTTTTCGAAAATGGTCGGCCCAACTGGCCGGGTCATCGCGATTGAAGCGCATCCGCATACTTTCAGATGCTTGAAAAAGACGATTGCTCAATCGGGCTTGAAAAACGTCACCGCCATACATTGTGCCGTCGCTGATGCAGAGGGTACGCTGACTATCGAGGACAGTGCCGACCAAAACCACATTAGCCACTCGATAATGAAGTCTTCTGCGTCTGGCGTAGAAGTCCCTGCCCACCGCCTCGATACAATCCTGAAGCGCGAGAAGATTACTGATCTTGCGATGCTAAAGATGAACATAGAAGGCGCAGAGCGGCTCGCTATTAAGGGCATGAGGAAAGACGATTACTCGATTCGTCACTATGCTATCTCCTGCCACGACTTTGTGGCTGACCGCGATGGAACCGATGAACTGCGCACTCGAGAAGAAGTGTTAAAGCATTTCGGCGATATGGGATTGAAGATAGAGCAGCGACTTGGTGATCCGCGCCCGTGGGTCCGTGACTATGTCTATGCGAAGGAAGTGCGCGGCTGACTCGCACAGTCACCCGGCAGTCAGCGGGCGCTTAGCTAACGGCTCTCGGTGACAGTCCGATTATGCTGGTATCGAACCCTGTTTTTAAGCGAGCGAAGTACCACAATAATCCATTCCAGCAGATGGCAGCTGCCGCATTTGCAAGTGCTGCGCCGATCAAACCGAAACTTGGTATCAAGAGCAGGCAAAGCGCCACATTGATCGCCAGCGCAATGCCGGTCAGCAGCAGGGCCAGCTTCTCCTGATGGCTCATCACGAGCATAGAATGCGCCATCCCGATTGAGGCGCTGAAACATAATCCAAGCGAGATGATCAGCGCTGGCAAAACGGATGCGGTGAAGCCGTCCCCGAAAAGCCAAACCAGCAACGGCTCGCCAAACATCCAGATTGCTAGAGGGAGAGGTATGGCCGTCAGTAACGCCAGTCGGGAAAGGGTTGTGGCGGTTTTTGCCATCCCGGCAATATCATTCTCGGCCCGGATCCGCGCGAAACGTTGGCCGGCAAGCATATTGAGCGCGATATATCCGAAATTCGCGAGCATCGCGATTTGAAGCGCTGCGCGGTAGTATCCGACATCGGCAGCTGACGTGAAGCTACCGAGAAGCAGCAAGTCGATATAGCCATTTAGCTGGACCAGTCCTGCGCTGCCGGCCAGCGCCGCGGCGCTCCACACCCACGCTTTGCGGTCAGGTGCAACCAATTGGGTTGGCTTCTCCCGCGCGGTGATTGCCCCCAGGATAAATTGCCCGATGCATGCCGACACAAAAGCAGCGACAGCAAGTGCCGCGAAGATCGCGGGAAGATCAGTAACCGGGTCGGCTGAACCGTAACGAGCCCAAACGAACACCAAGCCTGCCAATAGCATGAGTGGTCTGATGAGCGTCTCAGGCAATTGAGCCAGAGCGGGCCTGTCGATTCCGCGGATCGCTGCCATGCGCATTGCTGATATTTGGTCGCAGAGCAGTGCGAGTGCCAAAAATCCGACCGTCAAATAGGCAAATGGCTTTAGCAGCTGTGCAATATCAGTGCTAGCAAAACCAATAGCGACCCATGCTAGAAATCCGGCAGTAGCAGCAAAGATCACGGCCGCGCGCGCACCCATTGCGGCCATCGCTTTCGATGTGCCGCTTAGTGCACCGTCATGGGCAACGGTGCGCAGCAATAAAGTCGACTGGCCATTCGATATTGGCACGGCGGCAATCGCCATCAGCGCGACGCAGTAACCATACACACCGAGCGACTCTGCACCGAAAAATTGTGCGATCACGATCGAAACCAGGATCGACAACCCGGTTCCGGCCACCCTGATACCAGCCACGGATGCTGCCTGCGTGATCAGTTTGCGGAGCATTATGAAGTTTGGTTCCGGTACCAACTTTGGAACATCAACACATTCCAGAGCATTGTCTCGTGGTCGCGTTTGCCAGACACATGCTCGTCCCACCGCTGGCGGACGGTTGCGATATGGAGCAAGCCGCTTTGACCAAGTGCGCTGTCGGACAGTTCGCTCTCCGCCCAATCGCGCAATCCTGTGCGTAGCCAGCGCCCGACAGGTATCGCAAAACCTGCTTTCGGGCGATCAACCAGTTCCTGCGGGACGTGACGATAGAGCAGCTCTCTCAGAATGGTTTTGCCCTCTCCGCTGCCATACCGCATTGCAGTGGGCAGGCTCCATGCGAAACGGAAGAGATCCCTATCGAGATAGGGAGTGCGGGTCTCGAGCGCGACTGCCATTGCCGCGCGGTCAACCTTAACCAGCACATCGTCAGCCATATATGTCGCTGTATCGACTAGCATTGCTCTCTCGGCAAAAGACAAAGTGCGCGCGCGCTGGTCCAGGCGGTTGGGCAGGGATGTGAATGCAACATCTCGTGACAGAATCGCTAGCGGATCGTCGGACGTGGCAAGTAACCGGTCATGAAAAGCGTCTTCATCGGGCATAGCCATGACGCGCGCGAGCTTTTGCAGTTTTTCGGCCGGCCGTCCTGCCGTCAGTTCCTTGGGTGCGAGCGGGCCGGCGAGGCGAACAGCGGAATTGACCATCCCCGCCGGGATGCTGGCCAGCGCGCCACCCGCCAGACGCCGCAACGGGCCCGGTAGCCGCGATGCGGAATTCCAAACGCGTGACCCTTGGAAGTAGCGATTATAGCCGCCAAAAATCTCGTCACCGCCATCACCCGATAAAGCAACCGTTACCTCGCGCCGAGCCATCTGCGCGACGAGATATGTCGGCACCTGGCTCGAGTCTGCGAACGGTTCGTCGTGAATGCCCGAAATAGTCGGGACGGCAGCTTGAACTTGCTCGGGTGTCAGGACTAATTCGGTGTGATCGGTGCCCAGATGGTCGGCGACAGCTTTGGCTGCGGGGGATTCATCAAAGCCTTCCTCTGCCATTCCGATTGAGAATGTCCGGACCGGTTGACTCGCATTCGCCTGCATCATGGCAACAGTCAGTGAGGAATCGATGCCGCCTGACAGAAATGCGCCCAAAGGAACGTCGGAGATTGTCCGCCGCGCGGTTCCTTCGCGCATAAGCGTCTCTGCGTGGTCAACTGCCTGATCGAGCGTGCCATCAAATTCTGCCGCGCGTGCGATCAGTGCATCGCCGGTCATGTCCCACCAGGCTTGCGGATCGGGCAGCACACCTGACTGGATGTCTTTCTTGCCGATGGTTACTCGGTGGGCAGGCGGGAGCTTGGAGACCCCTTCCCAAATCGAGGCCACTCCAGGAACATAGGAATATTTGAAAAAGTCACCGAGAGCATCGAGATCCAGTTCAGGGGCGAAGCCGGGGACAGCCTCTAGCGCTTTCAATTCGGATCCGAAGAGCAAGCAGCCTTTCCAAAGACCGTAATATAGCGGCTTCTCGCCAAATGCATCGCGGATCAGCGTAAGCTCACGCGTTTGCTTGTCGAACACTGCCATACCGAACATGCCGTCGATCAGATCGAGTGTTGGCTGAATTCCGTCGCGAGCAAAGCACTCGAGCAGGATCTCCGTATCGGAATGACCGCGCCACGCAATCGCGCCGTGGCGTGCCTCCAATTGAGAGCGGAGCTCGGCAAAATTATAAATCTCGCCATTGAAAGCGAGCGCCAGCCGGTCATCCTTGGAATGCATCGGCTGCGCACCTGCGGGCGACAGATCAAGGATCGATAAACGCCGATGCCCCAAGGCGACTTGTGCGTCGTTATCGGCCCACAGACCTTCAGCGTCGGGGCCGCGATGCGTGATTGCATCCGACATCGCTTTGGTCAGCGAAGCATAGCTACCACCGCCGAGCTGTTCGATTGCGCCGAAAATACCAGTCAGGCCGCACATAGGTTGCTTTCCACGACATCTCTTCGGGGGTTGCCAGCCGACCAAGGTCGCCAGTCAGTGGGCTGAATTGCACGAACAGTCATGATGTAACGAGTGCCCGCAATGACGCGCTGTCTGCCGTTTTCGCCGCCTCCAGCAATGCTTCCCAACGAGAGACCACCGCATCAAGTGAATATTGCTGGATTGTCGCGGGTGCAGAGGCGGCTAGCTCAAGGCGCTCTGCATCATTTGCCACTAATCTGCGCAGAGCACCTGCCAGATTTTTGACCCGGTCTGGTTCGGGCGAAATCAATAGGCCGTTAACTCCGTTTTCGATTAGCGCTGCAGCCCCCGCACAATCCGAGAAGCCTATGACCGGGCGACCGCTCGCCATTCCTTCGATGGCGACCATCGGCAACGCTTCATAGCGAGACGGCATGGCGACTATCGCTGCTTGGGCATATTCGCGTGCCACATCTCTGACGATTCCGGGCAATTCGATGCGTTTGGCTACTGGTGAACGCGCGATCTGGGCCTCCAGACCGGGCCGAGTAACACCTTCACCAGCGAGGCGTAATGTCCACTCGGGAAACTCGTCAGCGATCTGCTCGAAGGCGGCAATAAGCGTGGCTTGATCCTTCTCCACGCGCAACCCACCAACGCACAGAACTTGCTTCTTCGGGGTCAAGTGCTGCGCGCGTCCGAACGTCTCAAGGTCAACCGGGTTAGGCATCACGACAAGGTTGTTGCGGAATGACTCGCCATGCTCTGCGCGGATGATCGGCGAGACGACAGTCTTGGCGAATGAAAATTTTTGCACCAGTCTGGTCAGCGCCTTCTCAAATCCGCGCCCGACAAAATGCGCTCCGGCAGTATGCTCGCTGAGGATGACCGGCACACCGGTACCGAACAAGCCGAACGCCACCGGAACATAGGTGGAATGCATAAAGGCAACTGCTGCATCTGGCTTCAATGTGCGGGCTAGACTGCGCACACCGCGCATGATTTTTGGCATATTGCTGCGCGGTGTGGATATGCCCGGCTCGCCTGCACCCAGCAGATGCACTGTGATATTGGGAGCGATATCGTAAAACAATTCTTGTCCGGGTTGATCGAATGTCACCACATCAATTGAGTGTCCGCGCTGCGACAGCTCGTTGATGAGTTCGACAAACACACGCTCAGCTCCGCCGCCGGCAATGACTAGCCCTTTAATGGCAAAGAGAAGGCGCATGGCTGATTAGCCTCCGGGGGAGAGGGGTGAGCCGTTTTCGGCTGACTCTTCATCGATCAGATCAGGCCGCGTTGGGTAGGTCACCAACACTTTCGAGTCTTCGTCCAAATCTTTCAGCACCTTGGCTGGCATTCCGCCGATTACTTTCCACGTGCCTTCGATATTCTTGCTGACCACCGATCCAAGGGCAAGCACACAATATTCACCAATTGAAGATCCGGCAACGAACTGCACATTTGACCCAACGTAACAATTGCGGCCGATCGATACTGGCGCGCTTTTCTGCCGGTTGTGTGTCCAGATATTCGAGTTGCGCCCTGCAAAAACCACTGACTCACCAAATGTGACTTTGTCGGTAAAGTCGATCTTGTGGTTCACAGTAATGACAGCCCCCTCACCGAGTTCCAGCCTTGGATCAAATTCACCTAGGACCAAGGGGTCGAGTATCGAGTTGATCTCGTTGAAACGGAAGATGTGGCATTTGTCGCCAATCTTGATTTCCGAACCCCCGAAAATACGGTTCGCAAAACCGATAATGACATCGGCACCGATCAACAGATTCTGGTTTCGGTAGAAGAGGTTGAAATGACCGATCCGGGTACGATCACCGATTACGCAGTTCTCGGCGACAATGGCGCTGAGCCCGATTTTAACGCGCTTGCCAATTTTATAGCCAAAGCCCAGCCGGTAAATCCAAACTTTCAAAAAACTGGGAAACGGAACGATCAGCAACGCAATAATCAAGCGCAGTTTCATGATACTGGTTGTCCCCGTTAAGTGCCAAATATTGCGGTATTCAAACCACTGATAAGGTCCAAGGTACATTCGCCCTTGCTGGAAGAGGGCTGATACGGCATCTGACATCGCGACACAACCACGCAGCAAACGAACACCGGAGCAAACGCAGCATGTGGCCATTTTTGGCATTCGGCGGACTCTACGCCATTGGCGGCACGTTGGGCCGCCCGGGCAATCCGTCACGGGTTTTGTGGGTCGGCCTGTTTCTGATCACCGTGTTCTTTGTCGGTTTGCGCCACCATGTGGGTATGGATTGGAACAATTATCTGCGGATGATCTATGCGGTTAATACTGCGCCAACATTCTTCGATATCTTCAGATATGCCGAGCCATTCTATGCAATCCTGCTGTGGATCGGTGCGGAAAGCGGCTGGGGTATTTATCTCACCAACCTGATCGCTGCCTTCATAACTATGGCGGGCATCTTTGCCTTTGCAAAACGAACACATGAGCCATGGTTGGCTCTGGTAGCTGCGTTGCCATTTCTGATTACCGTGATTTCAATGACAGCAAACCGACAATCGACGGCTGTTGGTGTACTGATGCTTTTCTTGGCTTACTGGCATAGACTGAACGTTCCGATGCGCGTTCTGGCCGTATTTATTTGCGCCGGATTTCATGCCAGTGCGCTGATTTTTCTGGCTTTTATTGTCGTTGATCTCCGGCTTCCAAAAGCCCTGAAGGTAGCAGGCATGGCAATATTTGCGCTGGCCGCAATCTATGTCCTGCAGACCTCCGGTTTTGCGGCCTATTACGATCAGGCATACGGGCGCGGACAATCCGAAGAAGTACAATCAAGCGGCGCGATTTTTCATGTGGCAATGACAGCCCTTCCCGCGTTGCTTTATCTCATTTTTGGTAAATTCGCACCGACTGCTTTTCCTCCAAGCTTGCTACGCAATATGTCGATTGCCGCGGCATTAACACTGCTCATAATACCATTTGCTTCTGCGGCGGCTGGCCGCATCTCTTTCTATTGGTTTCCGGTCGCAATGTGGGTGATTGCAGCAATACCTTCTGCGGTTGACCCCAAACTCCGCAAACTGGTTCGGTTTCTTATATCCGGCGCTATGGTGTCGCTTATGTTCGGTTGGCTTATGTTTGCCAACTCTGCCGTAGGGCATATTCCCTATTTGAACGCGCTGTTCGTGGACGCATGGCTGTTAGAGATTTTGGTTCTGCCTTGATGACTGCCAATCGCCTTGCACGGCTCGATTCTATCCGCGCGCTGGGCGTGCTGCTGGTCGTGGCTTATCACACTTCATATCGCTTCGAGCCACCACAGTTGGACCTGATCGGGCGCGTATTGCGCGTGATTGGCTGGATGGGTGTCGATCTGTTCTTTGCGCTGAGCGGATTTTTGATCGGAATGATCCTGGCAATGGAAAAGAATCGGCGCGATATTGCGCTGTTTTTCCGCAAGCGGTTCTTCCGGATTGTGCCGATCTTTGTGGTCGCGGTGATAACTTTCGGCGTAGGTGATTGGCTGCTTGTCGATGGCCAGAATCTGGCGAATATCTGGAAACCCTTTCTGTTTCTGACGGGCTATATGACGCCGTTCCAAGGCGAAGCCTTGGTGCCTTACACGATCACATGGTCGCTTTCTGTCGAAGTATCAGCCTACATCCTGCTTGGCCTTTTGGCGTGGAAATCATGGGACCGCTTCAAGCAAGTTCTGATCTTGGTCGTGCTATTGTCACTACCGCTGCGGATATGGCTTTCCCTTGGTCTTGGATGGGAAGATCATATGATCGGGCTGTTTCCGCCGGCCCGGTTTGACGCGATAGCGCTTGGGGCATTGGCGGCGCTGGGAACATTCGACCGACTTCTGAAAATCAAGCGTGCGGCATTGATCTATGGCGCTGCGACTATCGCGATCATAATCCTGTTTCGCTTTGCCACCTGGTACCCGCCTTTCATCGGCACTGTCGGGTATTTAATCTTCGGATTGGCGGCAGCTTTGTGGGTTGGGGCGCTGGCGAGAGTAGACGGACCAAGCGGATGGTTCGTGGCAGCGACGGCGAGTGTCGGGCTAGTTTCGTACTTTATGTACCTGTTCCACTTGTTCTTTATCCAAGCCTTGATGATCGTCGACGCACAATTTGCGTTAGAGCTTGGTTTTTGGTCGGCATTCCTGATCGCTTCGGCGCTGACATATGTCGCGGGCCTGATTTCATGGCATTGGTTTGAAAAACCGCTTAACGCCTATGCGAGCAAGCCGCGGGAACCTTCGCTGGTTCCCTAATCGTCAAGCGCGGCTATCAACCCTTCAATCGTATAGGCCGCGCCCGGTTGGATAGCCTGCCAAGCGTCTTTGAATGCAGCGCTGCGTTTGGCAGGGTCGAGTACGCGGCCGAGTGCGTGCTGAAGTTCCTCTGAATTCTGAACCAGAAGCGGATGGCGTGAATAAAGCAAATCACTTTGCATTGGGGCCGTCTGGGCGACAATTGCTGGCTGTCCGAGCCGCAAAGCGTCGGTAAGCACGGTCGACGGTGTGGTGACCACGGCAGAAAAATTGCCAAGCGCCTCATAGGGAAGATCATCGGGCCAACGGGCAAAGCCTGCTTCGGCAATGGCACTCTCCAGCCGGGCCTTCTCGTTCGGGTCGACCAAGTTTATCTGCGGGTGCGGCCTCCACAACATGTCCGCCGGTTTTTGCCCCTTTTGCAGTGCCGCCTCGGCAACCAATTGCACCATGGCAATGTCCGCGCCTGCTCCGCTCGTTCGGTACGCTGCATGTTGCAGATGGGTATAGGACGTCAGCACAGCCCATGTTCCGTTACCCTGCGAAACGACGGGTGGCTCAAGTGGCACATGCGTGCATTTCCCGTATGCAGGCAATGATCGACCGAGTTTGGCGTCGGCCCCGCTGGGGAAGATCGCGACATCGGATAAGCCGGTAAACGGCCAGCCAATATTGGTGCCATGCACGGCATGAACGGTCGTTACGCCCTGCAACTGCATGCGCTGTTCAAGCTGCGAGGTATCCGCATTGCCGGTGTGTCCGAACAATGCGGTACTGATCGCAGCACCGTCGGAAGCGCGCTCCCACCATCTGACATAGGCTGCGCCTTGGGCCATTCGGTAAGCGATTGCGATGCGGATTTTGAACGGGATATGGCGGCGATATCGTGTAGTCTGCTCGATACTTGCGAACATCTGGCGAATGATCAGCGGAACGGCACGCAAATAGCTGCCTAGGTAAAGCGGCCGTATGACCGAGTGATCGCTCAGCTCGGCATTTGGATCAAGCGCGGCGAACGCTTCCGACACCGATGACAATGGGCGGCCCATCAATAATATTGCACTACGCTCGTCGGGGTTTTCTCTATGATAGGCTACCAGTGCCCGTCGTAAGGGGCGGGTACGTGTGGTGTCTTCACCATTGAGTGCCAACACTGTTGAGGTGCTGGCGAGAGTGGCGCGTGCTCTGCGTGTTGCCGTACCGCCATATCGCAGAATCAATAGGCCGAGCATCGCAATGGCAATTTTGAACGCGATGATTTGAGCAATCGCATTGATGGCAAAATTGGCTGGCTTCGATGGCGCTAGCCCCGATGCCTCGGTCAGAGCTGCCAATTCGAATTGCCAAATAGGGTCATCGATGTCGCTTACGGCTTCACTGATCAGGGATGTTGTATCCTCGATCCTTTGCATGGCTGGCTTAACCCCGCGCTAGCGCGGCTAGATCTGTGAACAACATCTCCATCGCGCTGCGGCCCGCTTGGAGGAAGCTGTCTAGATTTGCAGCCTCATTGCCATGCCACTGTGCTGCTTTTTCAAGCATGGCCGTGTCGAGAGTGTCCAGATTTTCGAGCAGACGCCACGGCTCCAGACCTGCATCTGCGAGCGTCGCTTCGTTCTTATGCGTGTTTGACGACAGCGCGAGCATCGGCGTTCGTGCAGCGAGGCAGAAGATCAGCATGTGAAAGCGCCCGGTCAGGACCAGGTTTTTCGCCGCCACCTGCGCGGTTGTGACATCGCGGTTAGGTTCCTGCTCGCGGTAGTCCTGCAATGTTGCGCGCAATGCCGGAACTGCATGAAACGGGTTGAAGATGGCGCTCTTGCTTGCACCAAAGCGCAGCAACCAACGCAGCGTAGTCATCGGTTCGAACGGCAATTGCACAATCGGCAGAGGCTCCCCGCCCAGCGCCCACATCCGATTATAAAGCTCTAGGGCCTTCTGCCCTTGCACGTTATCGCAATAGCCGACCCCGCTCCGCTGAGCAGATGCGGCAGGCTTGTGATACAAAGCAAGATCGGGAATTCGCCGTGCGTCGATGCCGTGTCCGGTGAGCTCCGCGTGACTGGCTCTTTCCCGGACAGTGATAATGTCGAAATTCTCGAGCGCGTGCAGGCTTTCCGCGTCGTTTGCTTGCCAGGTTGAATTGATCAGTGCCGCTTTGGTATTTTTGCTTTTGGCATAGGCACCCACCTCGAGCAGTTTTTTGCCCGCAGGCCGGTCATGATGGATTGTACCCTCACCATTGACGATAACCAGATCGGCGCGCTCAATCGCCGACGTGATCTCCGCATTCGCACGCCAGTCGGTATGGGCAGGGCTCTTGGCAATGATGCGCATATTGTTGGCTTCAGACAGCGTGCCGATTGTTTCAATAACAGTCGTGCATCCGTGATGCAGGTCTATGCGTGTATCATTCAGCAAAACAGTATCGACTGTTTTGCCACCGTCATCGGCAGTTGAAATTGCTGGAGCGGTTACGTTTGTCACAGACGGCCGTCGCTCTGATCTTTCGGGAACAGCCCCTTGGCATCGAAGAATACCGCTTTGTCATTCCCCAGTGCGCGGATTTCGTCGGCGCCCATATCGGCAAATTGGTGATGGCCGACGGCGAGAATAACAGCATCATACGTGTCTTTTTCCGGCGACTCTTTCAGGGGCCGGATGCCAAACTCATGCTCTGCCTCGTCATGATTGATCCACGGATCATAGACATCAACATCGGCGTTGAACTCCTGCATCCGCTCGATCACGCCCGCGACTTTCGAATTGCGCAAATCAGGGCAGTTTTCCTTGAATGTCAGGCCCAGCACCAAAACCTTGGCGTCGGCAACCGGCACACGGTTTTTGAGCATAAGATGCACAACGCGGTCGGCGACGTAAGCGCTCATCCCGTCATTCACCCGCCGTCCGGCCAAGATCATCTCAGGGTGATAGCCGACCTGCGCCGCGCGGTGCGTCAGATAATAGGGGTCGACCCCGATGCAATGCCCGCCAACCAGACCGGGCGTGAAGGGCAGGAAGTTCCATTTTGTCCCTGCCGCGGCGAGGACTTCGCGGGTATCAAGACCAAGCTTTTCGAAAAGGATCGCCAGCTCGTTGATCAGCGCGATATTGACGTCGCGCTGGGTGTTTTCGATGACTTTGGCCGCTTCGGCGACTTCGATGGAAGCGGCTTTGTGCGTTCCGGCGGTGATGATTTCGCTATAAAGCGCATCGATCGCGTCGGCGACCTCCGGGGTCGAGCCGCTGGTGATTTTGGTGATAAGTGATAGACGCCGCTCTTTGTCGCCAGGATTGATCCGCTCCGGGCTGTAACCCGTGAAGAAATCGACGTTGTGTGTGAGGCCTGACACCCTCTCCAGCACTGGCACGCAATAGCCTTGTGTACAGCCGGGGTAGACCGTCGATTCGTAGATCACGACAGAGCCTTTCTTAAGCGCTTTACCGACTGTTTCTGAGGATTTCAGCAGTGGGGTCAGATCAGGCCTGTTTGCATCATCGATCGGAGTCGGCACCGTGACGATAAAGACACCGCAATCATCCAGATCAGCGGGATCGGCGCTGAACTTTATATATCGCGCTTCCGCCAGTTCGTCGGAGTCCACCTCGAGCGTTTCGTCATGTCCTTCGCGCAGCTCGGCCACGCGGCCTTCGCGAATATCGAAGCCCAAAACCGGGCGCGTTTTTCCGAACTCTACCGCGACAGGCAAGCCGACATAGCCGAGTCCGATAACGGCAATTTTTGCGTCTGAGAGATACATTGCGACAGTTCCTAAAGAAGCCTCGCTATAAACCGTGTTGGGTGGCGGTGAGCGTGCTCGTAATTGCGGGAGCTGCGTTACGGATACGTGACGGACAGTCAAGGTCGCAGTGGCTATTGCAGGATATTGCAAGATGGCCTTGTGCTCGGTTGGCTTGACAGTCACAGCGTCTGCTAAGAGGGAGGACGCGTCAACAAAGACCAGCCATCTGGGTAGCGCGAGAAACATTAGTTCCATGAAAATCACCCGCGACAGGCATGAATCCTCCCGCTCCTACGGATGGATCGCGCTCGCCCTTTTTGCCATCATGGTGGCCTTGCTTGGGGGGAGTTCGCGCGCCGATGCGGTGCAGATCACGGTGCTCCGGCCTATGGCTGCGCTGTTTCTGATCCCTGCGCTCTATTTCCTTACCAAGGACAGGCTGGCACCCGTCAGAACTCCCGCTATGCTGCTTGGCGCACTCGCGATTTGCATGGCGATCCAACTGATCCCGTTTCCTGCCGGGATATGGCAGGCATTGCCGGGACGCGGCCCCGTAGAAGCAGCGGGCGCTCAGCTCGGGATGGGCGACCTCTGGCGGCCGATATCGATGGTGCCCACTCGTGGATATAATGCGCTGTTGAGCCTGCTCGTGCCGATCGGAGCCTTGCTCCTGTTTGCGGCGATGGGCGTGCGCCGAATGGTTCCGTTCCTGATTCTGATCGGGCTGGGTGCGGCCAACGCGCTGCTTGGCATCTTGCAGGTGGTGGCAGGCAGAGGAAGCCCGCTATTCTTCTATGAGATCACCAATTATGGCTCTGCAGTCGGCTTCTTCGCCAATCACAATCACAGTGCTGTCTTCGCCGCTATGACTTTGCTGATGATCGCTTATGTAATGACCAGCGCGGCACTTGCGATTACCCGGCCGTGGCAACGTTTGTTGCTGGGCTCGCTATATCTGCTGGTATTACTGGCAGCATTGATCGGCGGCTCGCGTGCTGGCTTGCTAACGACCATCCTCGCCATAGGCGCGAGCGCTTTCCTGTTCTGGAATGCGTGGCGAAGCCGGTGGTCTGAACCCAAGTGGGAGCGCGCCGCACTAGCGATCAGTCCCATTTGGCTGATTGGCATTGCGGCCGCAGGGCTGGTCGCAATTGTTGCAATATTCGCTGCTTTCGATCGGATACCCGCATTGGCACGCGTGACCGAGGCAGGGACGTTTGAAGATTTGCGCTGGAGTCTACTCCCGACATTGCGCGAAATGGTGATAACATATGGCCTGTTGGGCGCAGGCTTCGGCTCTTTTGAAGAGGTTTATCATATTCATGAACCCGCGAGCCTGATGGTTCCGTCTTACGTAAACCAGGCGCATAATGATCTGGCGCAACTCATTATCGAGGGCGGGTTGCCCGCGCTCGTAATTCTCTGTGCTTTTCTCGTATGGCTGGTGCGTTCACTGCGCGACATCATGCGGATGGGTTCAGACCGTTTGGCAAAGCTGGCCTTTTGGCTGACCACTTTCACGATAATAATGTTTGCCAGCCTGTTCGATTACCCGCTGCGCACACCCCTATTTCAAGCGATTGCGGTTTGGCTGGTGGCGATACTGGCGGTAGAGCGCGCCAGGTTGATATCTCCGGATTGAACTTTTGCCTGCAGAATTATTCAGAGTATCAAAGAAATGCGCGTGACAAGGCATTTGTAAACAGGGTGATTGCCGGGAAAAATCTCTTTGCTTATGATGGTCCTAGGGTTAAGGCGGCGGCGCTCGGGACATGAAGGACACCATGGCAGGTTTTACCAAGACTATACTGGTATCGATAATAATGGCGGCCACCCTTGCGGGTTGTGCATCCAGAGATCGCTCGGTTGGCCTCGCGCCCAATATCGAGGTCGCGGCGCTATCGCAGCTGCCGGCACCGTCTGGCGTAACGCCGTACACGGTCGGCAAGCAGGAACAGCTCGAGATCACCGTCGCCGATGCGGAATCGATGAGCGGTACATATCTGACAGATTCCGAAGGATATATTTCCTTTCCGCTGGTCGGTGACCTGTTCGTTGCAGGCAAAACGCCCAATCAAACTGCCAAAATGATCGCAGACCGTTTGCGCGGCGAATATATCGTCAATCCGCAGGTGCGCGTGCGCCCGACCAGTATGATTGCACCGTCGATTTCGATTGGTGGAGAGGTGACAAATCCTGGCACCTATCCGGCTGCAACCTCGCAGACCCTGCTTCGCGCGGTCAATAATGCAGGCGGACTGGCCGAATATGCCAAGGTTGATGATGTGCTTCTAATCCGAACTGTCGATAATAAGCGCTATATTGGCGTGTACAACATTGAAGCGATTCAGCGCGGGAACTATGAAGACCCGATTATTTTTCCCGGCGATGTTGTGACCGTGGGTGACTCGGTAGGGCGTCGTAATCTGGAAAACATCCTGCAGTTTATTCCGCTGCTATCGACGAGCGCGATCTTGATTGATCGCACCTTTAACTGATCGCGAGTTCAGATGACCAATAGCAATTCCGTCGATAATGGATATCCAACCGGGCCGGTAGATGAAGCCGGTGCATCCGATTCCTTTCGGATCGACCTCGAGCGGTTCTGGATTCAAGCGCTCAATCTGAAATTTTGGCTTTTGGGTATAATCGCGCTGGGCTTGCTTGCCGGGCTTGCTGCAACATTGCTGGCGACACCTCAATATCGCGCTACCGCGCGGATCGAAATTGCGCTCGCCCAACAGAATGTCACCGATGCCGAGCCGATCGAGATTGAAAGCCGCGGAGGAACATTACAGTATCTCGCGACGCAGTATGAGCTGCTAGAATCACGTTTTCTTGCAGAACGCGTGGTCGAAGCCGGCAACCTGACCCGCGACGAGCAATTCATCGAAGCATTCGATTTAAAAGAGAGCGGCAACCTGTCTCCAAGGCGGCTGCAATCGATTTTGCGGAGCAATGTCAGCGTCACTCCGGTTCAAGGCTCAAGCCTAGTTGATATCAGCTTTTCGAGCCCGGACCGTGAAGTTTCTGCGCGGATCGCCAATCTGTGGGCCAAGGAGTTTCTTGACGCCAATTACGAGAAGCTCTTCGGCAAAAATATCGAAGCGCGAGAGTTTCTGGAAGAACAGATCGAAGAATTGCGCGAACGCTTGGCTTTGTCCGAGCGCGAATTGATTGATTATGCCAATGCCAATGGCATCGTTATTCTGGCACCTCGCGGCGACAGCGAAGGCTCCGAAACCGCAACGCAAACGCTGGTGGGGGCGGAGCTGAGCGCCTTGAACGAAGCGCTGGCCCAAGCCACCACCGAACGCATTCAGGCACAGAGTGCTTTGCGGGCTGGCGCGCGGAACGAGACCGGTGCAGCCGCCGCCGCCACATTGCGCAATCGCTTGGCGGAAGCGCAGTCGCAGCTTGCCGAACTGCGTTCCAAGTTTGGCCCAGGCTATCCCGAGATTAAGGCCAAAGAGGCCGAAGTCGCATCGCTCAGGCAAGCGCTTGAAGGCGAAAGCGTAGTCGACAATCGTGATCTGCAAGCGGCATTCCGCAAGGCGCAGCTCCAAGAAGATTCGCTGCGCGCGAAATTGCAGGAATCGAAGAACTCGTTCCTTGGCCAGCAAGGTCAGGGCATTCAATACGGCATTTTGAAGCGCGAGGTTGATACCAACCGCGAACTCTATGACGGGCTGCTGCAGCGCTATAAAGAGCTCGAAGCCGCTGGCGCCGGTAAAAACAACATGAATCTGATCGACTCGGCGACACCGCCGGGCGGCCCTTTCTCGCCGTCGCTTTTGCGCAATCTGCTGATCGGTCTTGTGGCCGCACTGATCGTAGCTGCGGCGCTCGTCTATCTTCGCGAGACAATGGACCAGACAGTCCGCGATCCATCCGATGTCAGTCGCCGCCTTGGACTGTCTCCGCTTGGGCTTATTCCGCGTGTTGTCGCTGCGGACATTGTCGACGAACTTGAACGGCGCAGCTCGGAAATCAGTGAAGCCTATGCCGCCGCGCGCACCAATATGGCATTCCTGACTAGCGACGGCGCGCCGCGTTCTATGATGTTGACCAGCACGCGCCCCAACGAAGGTAAGAGTATCTCGTCGGTTGCGCTGGCGCGTAGCTTCGTGCAGCTCGGCAAAAAAGTGCTGCTGATCGACGCCGATTTGCGGCATTCAGGCCTCAGCGATTTTATTGGCGGCGATGCCAATCAGGACGCCGGCTTGAGCTCGATGCTCAGCGGCAACGGACAGCTTTCTGCAGCGATTGTACCGGTCGGCGCGCATGGCTTCGATATTCTGCCTACGGGCCACCGCCCGCCGAACCCGGTTGAACTTCTGGCAGGTCCTGGCCTCAAAAATGTGGTCGAGACTGCCTTGCAAACCTATGATCAGGTGATTGTCGACGGCGCACCTGTTCTCGGTCTCGCCGATGCGCTCGAAGTATCGAAATCGGTTGAAGGCGTCGTCTATGTGATCGAATCGAACGGCGTGAATATCCGCGCTGTCGAAAGCGCGCTCAGCCGCTTGAAATCGGCCAATGCCCGGATCTTCGGTGCGCTCGTTACAAAGCTGGATGAGCGCAACTCGGCTTATGGTTATGGCTACGGTTATGGCTACGGCTACGGTTATGGCGACGGCGCGGAAGAGCGCGACCGTCTAACCAGCTAAGATGGTACTGCGGCCGGGTCGCTTGATCCTAGTGTCCGTGATTGCGTTGGTGCTCGCTGCACTCGCGTTTTTGCAGGCAAGCAGCAGCGTTCTGACGCGCAAGCAGCCAGCACTTGCCACGCAACTTTTTCCGCTCAACGGGTTGGCGTGGGAGCAGATGGCCTCGCGCGAATTTATGAGTGGCGTCACTGAAGAGGCGGACATCGTGCCATCGGCCCAGAGCGCGGCCGATACAGCGCGCAGAGCCTTCGCCCTTGATCCGCTGGCTCCCAAAGCCTTCGCGGTCTTGGCTTTTGCCGAAGGTGCGGGAGAAACACGGCAGGAAGTACTGGGCGCGGCGCTGGAAATCAACCGCCGCGATCTACTCTTGCAGGGCTTGGTTCTCGAAGGCGAAGTCGCGCGCAAGGACTACGAAGGCACGCTGGCAACGCTCAGCAGCATTCTACGAGTCCATCCCGAACAGAAAACGAATTTCTTTCCTGTGCTCATGCAAGCTCTGGCTGATGATGCCGCATTGCCGGCTCTCGCGGGTATCTTGGACCGTAGCGAAGAATGGCATGACGACTTTCTCGGATCGGCCGCGCGCAATCCTGCGGTCACGGCCAATCTTGCCACATTGCGTCTTTCGCGCGGGGCTGTGGATCCTGATATCGACCGGCGCCTGATAGAGGGGCTATTGGCTGCGGGGGACGTCGGGAAAGCGCGCAATATTTATGTTGCTGCAAGCAACACTGCCGAAACAAATGCGCGAACACCCTCACCGATAGATTGGCGGAAGGATTTTCCGCCATTTGACTGGAAACTGGCCGACGAAGCCGGTTTCCGCGCGCAATTGGCGAAAAACCAAACCGATCTGGAATTATTTGTGCGTGGTGGACAGGGCGGCCCTATTGCGGAGCGTCTTATCGCGGTGCCATTGAGCGGTTTCACGGTGACGGTTGAGCACCAATTGGGCCCGCCAGAACAGGTAAAGGATGTCCGCTTGCAAGTGCGCTGTTTTGGAGATGAAGAGCCGTTCTATGATGAGCCGTTCCGGATTCGCCGTCACAGTTTTCGGATTTCCAATGTCCCTGCCCGGTGTGATTTCGTGACGCTGACTATCCACGCGCGGGCTTGGACGGGGCGCTCGGCAATCCGCGGAACGCTCAGTCGACTTGCGATCGGGCCGAACTAATTAGTCCAACGCTATATCCGGAGCGTCTTCCTGTTTCATCCCGACGATATGATAGCCGGCATCTACGTGATGGGTTTCGCCGGTTACGCCGGATGAGAGGTCCGACAGGAAATACAGTCCGGACCCACCGACATCGTCAATTGTCACATTGCGGCGCAGCGGTGAATTGAGCTCGTTCCATTTTAGAATATAGCGGAAATCGCCAATTCCGCTGGCTGCAAGCGTCTTGATCGGTCCGGCTGAAATCGCATTCACGCGGATATTCTGCGGTCCGAGATCATTGGCGAGATATTGCACGCTGGTTTCAAGCGCAGCTTTCGCCACGCCCATAACATTGTAATGCGGGATCACTTTCTCTGCGCCGTAATAGGTGAGCGTCACGATCGAGCCGCCATTGGGCATCATTTCCGCTGCACGCTTGGCCACGGCCACCAGGCTGTAGGCAGAAATATTCATTGTCATCAGGAAATTGTCGAGGCTGGTGTCGACATACTTGCCGCGCAGTTCATTTTTGTCGGAAAAGCCGATGGCGTGGACCACGAAGTCGATCGTGTCCCAGCGGCTCTTGAGCGTGTCGAACGCTGCATCCAGTGCGTCCATTTCCGATACATCGCATTCGAAGGTGAAGTCCGAATCCAGCTTCTCTGCGAGCGGCTTCACACGCTTGGCAAGGGCGTCGCCTTGATAGGTAAAGGCCAGTTCCGCACCTTGTTCGCGGAGCTGTTTGGCGATTCCCCAAGCGAGCGATTTGTCATTGGCAAGCCCCATAATCAGGCCGCGCTTTCCCGCCATCAATCCGCTCATTCCGTATCACCTTCTTTTGTTTCCGTAACGGCATCGACCGCTGTATCGTCTTCAGAAGGTTCCGCCAATGCCGCATTGAGCTCTGCGCCCACGACCATCCCGAGACCGACAAGCCAAAAGAAGAAAAGCGCGATCATGATCCCGGCCAAGCTGCCATAGGTCAGATCATACGCAAAAAACTGCTTCAGCACTGGTGGCAGCGCGATCGTAACCCCGACCCACCATAGTGTGACCACTACCGCTCCGGGCCATTTGGGATAACGCCGTCCGCGATACGCTTCGGGCGTCAATGTGATGAACAACAGGAAGATCGAGCCGTACAAACCCAGTGCGGGGATAATGCGCGATATCGACAATTGATCAACGGCGTCGTTGAGCAAAGGCAAATAGGCAGAAATGACCTGCTGCGCAGTACCAATCAGAAACTGCGCAATCAGTGACAGCATCAGCAAAACTACGGCAGCCATGATGATGCCGAAGGACAACAGCCGGTAGCGCCAGAAGGCCAAAGTTGCCTCCGTACCGTAGGCGCGCCGCAATATATCGCGAATTGTTTCGACCAGGCTGGAAACCGTCCACAAGCCAACCGCACCGCCAATCCACAACAGCCAGCCGCTGCGCGCATTCACTACATCGCGCGCTACGGGTTCGATCACATTGCCTACCACTGGCGGGAGCGCAAACAGGATCGCTTCGACAGTGGCGGCTCGCTCGCTTTCCTCCCCAATGGCGGAGAAAATTGCCGCGCCCAGAATGAAGAAGGGGAAGAGTGCAAGCATGGCCATATACGCAAGATTGCCGGCGTGGATGAACCCGTCATTCCACGCGCCCGAAGCGGTGCGCTTGACGACTTCAAATGCTCGCGTGCCCGGGCCAACGGTTTGCTGAAGCCCATCGCGCAACACATCACGCTTTCGCCGCCGCGCCTCGGGCGTCAGAGACGATTTAATACGTTCGTCAGCATGCGGAAATTCGCTGATGCCAAGACCCCTCGAAAGCCACGGCTGGGTCAAATGCCCATTTTGCCGCGCGGATTACTGTCATCTTGCCAACCATCGAGGCGCTTGGCCAGTGCCGGCAAATCTTTCGGCAAAATGATCGCCAGCGTAACAAGTTGATCGCCGCGCTGGCCGTTCTTTTTAGAGAAGCCTTTGCCTTTCAGCCGCAGTACGGAGCCGCCATTGGTGCCTGGCTTCAATGTCATCATGACCGGGCCGTCGACGGTCGGAACCTTCACTTTCGCGCCATCGACCGCCTCGTTAAGCGTGATGGGCAGATCCATCCGCACATCATCGCCATCGCGCCGGAAATAAGCATGCTTGTCGATAGAGATCGTGACGAGACCATCACCAGGGCCCCCTGGGCCTTTCTCGCCCTTGCCTTTGAGCCGCATCTGCGTGCCATCTTCGACACCGGCAGGCAATTTCAAGTCGATGGTCTTGCCATCGGCTAGCGTAATGCGCTGATCGGCGCGACTGGCAGCTTCGGCGAACGGCACGCGCAAGCGGTAAGGGATGTCTGCACCTTTACGTGGCGGTGGAGACGGGCCGCGTCCGAAGCCGGAGGGTCCGCGCCCGGCACTTGTCGGGCCGCCGCGCGATCCGCCCATGCCGCCGCCGAACAGCCCTTCGAATATATCACCCAGATCAACACCTTCGGGTTGCATGTTTTCGAAATCTCGCGCGCTGAAACCTCCTTGGTGAGACCTACCGCCCCCACCGAACCCGCCGCCCATACCTCCGAAGGGATTCGTCGGATTGCCATCGGCATCAATCTCGCCCCGGTCGAACTGCGCGCGCTTGTCTTTGTCGGACAGCAGATCATAGGCCTGTGTCGCGGCCGAAAAGCGCTCGGTCGCTTTGGGATTATCTTTGTTCTTGTCCGGGTGCAGCTCTTTGGCGAGCTTGCGATAGGCGCTCTTGATATCCTTCTCGGACGCACTGCGCGAAATACCCAGAGTTGTATATGGATCGGCCATGCGTGTTAGCTAGGTGCTACAGTCACTTGGTGCAAGCGGATTGGCTTTCCTACTTTTGCCAAGCGGCGTAAAGCGCGGACGTGACCAATCGCCGCGCACCACTTCCATACCGCTCCAATCTGCGGGCCGATCCTCTCGTCGGGCCGGAAACTATTGATTAGGACCCTGTTCCATGTGTTCCATATCCTCAGGAAAACACCATGAAAGCTGAACAAAGTGCGATCCCGCAATCCGATCCGTTTGCTCTTTTTGACATATGGTTCAGTGAGGCACGTACAAGCGAACCCAATGATTCGAACGCCATGGCGCTGGCCACGGCGACATCCGATGCTGCACCGTCAGTGCGGATGGTGCTTCTCAAAGGGCACGGCCCTGGAGGCTTCACATTTTACACAAATGCCCACAGCCGCAAGGGCGGTGAGATTCGCGCCAATGCGCAGGCGGCGTTGCTATTCCATTGGAAATCGCTCCGGCGCCAAATCCGCATCGAAGGGCCGTTGGAAGAAGTGAGCGCAGAGGTCGCCGACGCTTATTTCCACAGCCGGTCACGCGATTCGCAATTGGGTGCGGTCGCATCCGATCAATCACGCCCGCTGCCCGGGCGCGCAACCTTTGTCGAGCGCTTCAAAGAAGCTGAGGAACGCTTCGCTGGCGGTCAGGTCGAACGGCCACCGCACTGGACGGGCTTTACTGTGAAGCCGGTGGCCTTCGAGTTCTGGCTTGATCGCCCAAATCGCCTGCATGATCGCCGCCGGTTCGAGCGCGACGGAGACGGCTGGCGCGATACATTGCTTTACCCATGAGTGAAACGGCCGCCCGACGCACTTATCTGACCAAGAGTGCGGCTTTCGCTTCCATAGCCGTCGCGATTTTTCTGGTCGGATTGAAGCTATGGGCCAGTATCGAGACGGGTTCGACCGCGATGCTGGGCAGCCTTGCTGATAGTGCGCTCGATATGGTGGCCAGCTTGGCGACGCTGATCGGCGTCTGGATTGCGGCCCAACCTGCCGATGAGAATCACCGCTTCGGGCACGGCAAAGCCGAGTCGTTGTCCGCCATGTTTCAAGTGATGCTGATCGCTCTGTCTGCAGCCGCGATTGCGTTTCGCGCGGCCGTGCGCCTTGCTGAGGGCGGGCGAACCAGTGCGGCTGCCGAAGGTATCGGCGTCTCGGTGATCGCAATAATTGCGACACTCGCCCTGCTTGCGTGGCAGCGCTATGTTATCGAACGCACTGGTTCGGTCGCGATCGGCGCCGATCATATGCACTACCAATCGGATTTGTTGCTCAATCTGGCGGTCATCGCGGCACTGGTGCTGGATCAATTCGCGGGTTTTGCGGAGGCGGATCCGGTGTTCGGCCTAGCCATCGCCGCCTGGCTTTTATGGGGGGCATGGCGCGCGGCGAGCGAAGCGGTCGACAATCTGATGGACCGTGAATGGCCGGAGGAAAAGCGATTGCGCTTTGTGGAGCTCGCGGCGAAACATCCCGAGCTCAGCAATCTCCACGATTTGCGCACACGAGCCAGTGGGACGCGAGATTTCGTGCAGTTCCATGTCGATCTCCCTGGCTCGATGACCGTCGAAGAAGCGCATGACATTATTGAACGCGTGGAAGAGGATCTTGGCAGCCATTTCCCGAATATGGAGCTATTGATCCATATCGATCCCGAGGGTCATGTCGATGAGCCGGGCAATTCGCTTGTCGAAAAGGACGAGTTCGAGAAACTGGAGAAAGACTGATGGTCTCCCCACCAGCAACAGCCGTACCTTATTACCATGTCGATGCTTTCGCTGATCGCCCGTTTGTCGGAAATCAGGCGGCGGTGATGATTCTCGACGAGTGGCTGCCCGATGATGTGCTTGTTGAAATCGGCGGCGAGAATATGTTCGCCGAGACAGCCTTCGTGGTGAAAGACGAAACCGGAGAGGCAGACTGGGAATTGCGCTGGTGCACGCCGACATATGAGATAGCCCTTTGCGGCCACGCCACGCTTGCCAGCGGCCATGTGTTGCTCAGTCGGGATGGCGGAGACCACATTACTTTCCGTACCAGAAAAGCAGGCATTCTTGAGGTTCGAAGAGAGGGCGAGGATTACGAAGTCGGGCTGCCCGCAATCGAGACCGCGCCGGAACCCTATCCCGAAGCGGTCGCATTGCTTGGTGCAGAGCCAGTCTTGGTCCACCGCAATGATACGCTTTACAATATCTTCCTGTTCGAAAATGCAGAGCAGGTCCGGGCGCTCGATCCCGATCTTCGCGCACTCGGCGAATTCGGTGTCGAACAGTTCGCCTGCACCGCACCGGGCGGGGATACCGATGTCATCAGCCGTGTATTCGTGCCGGGCGCTGGCGTCGATGAAGATAGCGTAACCGGCTCTGCGCATGCCGCGCTGACGCCATTCTGGGCGGAGCGGTTGGGGCGCAATAGCTTTTCCGCCTATCAAGCCTCCCGGCGCGGCGGCTATCTCAATTGCCGACTCGATGGAGACCGGGTCTGGCTGGGCGGCAAATGCACCACGGTGGTCGAAGGGACGTTTTATGTTTCGGGATAAAGTTCGACCACATCGAGCAGGTCTTGCAGCATCCGCTTGCGGTCCTCGGCGCTTGAATGGCCGAGCCTGACCACCGTCAGCTTCTGCTCCGGGGAGACCAGGACATACTGCCCCATATGGCCGATCGCAGCAAACATCGTATCTGGGCCGCGATCCTGCAATTTCTCGTCACGATCCAGACCCGATTCCTTATTGAGCCATGTTTGCGCGCCATAGAAGCCCGAGCGCGGACTGGGCGTCGTCATGAAAGTGATCCATTTGCGCGGGATCAGTTGTGATCCACGGTAAGATCCTTTGTTGCGCAGAAACTCCCCGAACTTTCCCCAATCGCGGGCTGTCGCATGCATCAGACTGCCACCGATCAATGTCCCGTTCGCATCATATTCGGGAACCATCGAATCCATATCAAGCGGACCGAACAGGCGTGTGCGCAGAAACGTATCGACCGCTTCGCGGCGTGTGTCCGGGTCGGTACTTTTGGTGAGCACGCGCGCGGCGATGTCTGCCAAGATCACGGTTGTATTGCTTGAATATTCGAACTTCGCGCCCGGCTCTGCCTCGAGCGGCTGCGAGGTGGCCCAATCAGCCATATCATCGCGCCCCTCGCGGAATAGCATCTGCACTTCGGCCGAATCATATGGCGGATCGCCTGCTTCGGTATGGCGCAGGCCAGAGCGCATCTGGAGCAATTGTCGCAAAGTGATCTCTCCGCGTGGATCACCGGTCTGGCTCCAGCGTGGTTCGGGAACCGATTCGTCGAGCCGGAGGCGGCCATCGGCAACCAGCATTCCGATCATCACAGCGGTGACGGTCTTGGCCATCGACCAGCTGACGAAGCGGGTATCCGCATTATAGCCATCGGCATAACGCTCTGCCACGATCATGCCGCCATGCATGACAAGCAACGCGCGGGTATCGCCCAATTCTTCTTTGACAAACAGGTCATCGATCGCGCGCACGAGTTGATCCTTCGGCGCACCAGCGTTGTCTGCGACGGCGTTTAAGGCGTCTTCCGATAGCGGCCGTTCAACAGGTGGTGCATCCGAACATGCGGTAAGGCTTGGCATCAGGCCAATGCTCGCGATAAGGGCTATGGTTCGAAACATTGTGCGTTCAGTCATGGGCGCATCACTCGCGCACGGGAAATCACTTGGCAATGGCAAAATCAACGGCACGATCGACGAGGAAATCGCGCCGTTGGCCGTGGATGCTGGTGTTTCTCGCAATCCTATTGGCGGGAGTTGCCTGGTTCTACCGCACACCGATTACAGGTTATGCCGGGGCGGGTGCCGCCTATTCAGCGCGGGTGGCGTGTTCTTGCCGCTTCGTCGCGGGCCGCAGTCTGGATGATTGCAAGAAAGACCAATTGCCGGGCATGGAATTCGTTACGCTCAAAGAAGATGTCGATGCCAAGAGCGTCACCGCGCGGTTTCCGCTTATCGTTTCAGAGACCGCAACCTACCGTGAGGGTTATGGCTGCGTGATGGAGAAATGGCGCGACTGATCGGACTCAGCCGGTTCCATCAATCCAGCCGCCGCCGACAACTCGTTCGCCGGCGTAAATTACTGCGGCCTGCCCCGGAGCCACACCAAATTCAGGCTGCTCGAAGCGGATTGTGGTCGCGGCTCCGCCGCCTAGTGGTCCCTCCAAAGTGATCGGTACCGGCTTTGAGAGAGACCGCACCTTTGCGGTAAGCGGCGTGTCAGGGAGCGGACCAATGCGATTCGTTTCGATAATCTGTGCGGCATGGACCGCGAGCATGATTTTGGGCCCGACATGGACTTCAGCCTTTTCGGCGTCGAGGCCCACCACATAAAGCGGCTCAGGCAACCCGCCGATTTCCAGACCGCGTCGCTGACCGACCGTGTAGTGGATGACACCCTTGTGGCGGCCCAGCTCCTCACCCGTCTGCGCGTGAACAATCGCGCCCGGTTTGCCGCCTTCGGGGCGCAAAGAGCGAACGATTTTGGCGTAGTCGCCATCGGGGACGAAGCAGATATCCTGACTGTCGGGTTTCGCTGCGTTACGTAATCCCGCTTGCTCGGCCAGTTCGCGCACGACAGTCTTGGGCAGTCCGCCCAATGGATAGCGGATATAGTCGAGCTGCTCTTCAGTAGTGGCATATAGGAAGTAGGATTGGTCGCGTGCAGGATCGATAGCGCGATGCAGCTCTGGACCAGCCGGACCCGTAATCCGCCGGACATAATGACCGGTCGCAAGGCAGTCTGCGCCCAGCTCTTTCGCCATGCGCAGCAGGTCGGTGAATTTCGGCCCCATATTGCAGCGTATGCACGGGACAGGGGTGCGACCTGCCAGATAGTCATCGGCAAACTGCTCGACTACATCTTCCCGAAACGCGCTTTCGTGATCGAACACATAATGCGCAATCCCGAGCCGGTCGGAAACCGCGCGTGCATCGCTGATATCGTCGCCCGCGCAGCAAGCGCCTTTGCGGCCTGTCGCAGCGCCATAATCATAAAGCTGCAACGTGATGCCGATCACTTCCGCGCCGGTCGAGGCGGCGAGCGCGGCGACGACGGACGAATCGACGCCGCCCGACATCGCGACAACGATCCGGCTGTCCTTTGCCGGGCGAGTCAGATCGAATAATCCTGCGGTATCCAAGGCGGGGTCAAAGAGGGTAGTCGCATCCATGTGCGGCCCCATACACTGGAGATGCGCTGCCTACTAGAGCCAGTTGCGAGCGCCTGGAAGCGGCGCATTTACTTTGTCTTCGGTAATCCTAACCAGCGGTAAAGCCGGACTTTACCTGTTCTTGACTATAGCGCCCTAGAGGGGAGTGATGTTCGAAGGAAACTTAACCGATACCGGCTTTACCAAGGCTGCAGAAAGCCCAGTATTACAGCCGCTTGAGTGGCCGGTGCTGGTCGCTCGTTTGGCGGCAGCGCGCGACCTGCGCGGCGTCTTTGCGCGGCGCAAGATGTCCGGCGGAGGAAACTTCGCGAGCTTTTCGACCGAGCAATCGGCAAACCTTAATGAAATCGGCTTTGGCATTAACCCTGATACTTTAGCCGATTGCAAAACCCACGAGGCAAAGATGTCTCCAGCCGCACAGGATGCGGAAACAGGCGACAGAGAGTTGTAATGATCGAGAACCAGAAAATCCGTCCAGACAAGGTTATCGGCCCCCTCGGGGAGCCGCTCTCGATCGACGATCTGCCTCCTCCGGAGACGAAACGCTGGGTCGTGCGCCGCAAGGCGGAAGTGGTTGCGGCCGTTAATGGCGGCCTACTTACGATCGACGAAGTGCTCGAGCGCTATACTCTCACGCTCGAAGAATTCGCTTCTTGGCAGCGTGCAGTGGATCGTTCGGGTATGCAGGGCCTGCGCGTTACGCGTATCCAGCACTACCGCGATCTTTACGAGCGCCAGTTGAAATATTGATCCGTATTCCGCGGGCCAGAATTTGGCCAATCACATCCGACCGATTGGCTAAACCAGACAAAATCCCTATCAAGATCTCCGTTCCCCGCAAAAATGCTAGGGAACCGCTTTGCCATGTCATCCGTTAGCGGTTGTAAGCAAAGCAGAATAAACAGGAGGAATTCGTTATGATAGGTTGGATTATTGCACTGATCGTTGGTGGTGTGGCCGGCTGGCTCGCAAGCATGGTTATGAACCGTGACGCATCGATGGGCATTTTTTGGAACATCGTCGTTGGTTGCGTAGGTTCGGTGATTGGTAATCTGATCGCGAACCAATTCGGCATCGTCGGAAGCGTGAAAGAATTCTCACTTACAGGCTTGGTCGTAGCTGTGGTCGGCGCAATCGTGTTGCTAGGCATTGTAAATCTCGTCCAGCGTGGACGCGTTCGCTAAGGTCTGGCGTCAAACGAGTTTGAAAGGGCGGGGAGCTTCGGTTTCCCCGCCCTTTTTGCATCTGGGGAAAGTGCTATACCCCGAATCCGACAGTTCGTCGGCCCGAGACGTCACCCGTCGAGCGTTTCATTGCCCTGCGTTGCACGGCAGGTCTAAGGTTTTAACACGCAAGATCACGCAAGATATTGCATGTGGTGATATATGCGTGTAACACACCTGCAATTCAAAGCGGTATGGGCGATCGGGATAGATAATGAATTACGAAACTACCGTGCAGGCCGATGGTGGCGAATACTCCAGCAATAAGCTTGATGTTGATGTTCCGACTACGCAGGGGCGTCGCAAGCTCTGGACCGTGATTGGCATTCTGATCGCTGCGGTCGCTGCGGCTGCGCTGGCCTATTTTCTGGTGACCGGCGGCACAACAGAAGTTGCCGATGACCGTGAGGAGCAAGGGGCCTCGATCACCGTTGTGTCTCCGGGACAGGCCACTATCGCTGGTGAGATTGTCGCGACCGGCACTCTGGCTGCGCGGCGGGAGCTGCCCGTCGGTGTCGATGGTGCGGGCGGTAAGGTTGTCGCGGTTTATGTCGATGCAGGTTCGTGGGTGCGGCAGGGACAGCCTCTCGCAGCGATCGACCGTTCGGTTCAAAATCAGCAGGCAGCGAGTGCGGCCGCTTCGGTCGAAGTGGCTGACTCTGATGCTCGGCTGGCGCAGGCCAATTTGGACCGCGCTCTCCAGCTCGTCGAGCGCGGCTTTATCAGCAAGGCGGATGTAGACCGCTTGACTGCAACCCGCGACCGCGCTGTTGCGCAAGTCAAAGTAGCTCAGGCGCAGCTTAATCAAATTCGCGCAAGCAATAGCAGATTGACGATAACCGCTCCTGCGTCAGGCCTCGTCCTCGAACGCAATACCGAGCCGGGGCAAGTGGTTAGCGCCGGATCGGGCGCGTTGTTCCGGATCGCCAAAGGCGGCGAAATGGAATTGATGGCACGGGTTAGCGAAACCGATCTAGCCAAGCTTTCGGTCGGCGTGGAGGCGCGAATTGTCCCAGTCGGCAGCGAGAAAACCTTCGCGGGGCAAGTGTGGCAAGTCTCTCCTACGATCAATCCGCAAGATCGGCAGGGGATCGCCCGCATCGCTTTGCCTTACGCGCCCGAACTTCGCCCCGGCGGCTTCGCCAGCGCGACGATTTCCAGTGGTACCGTCGTCGCCACTGTGCTCCCCGAATCCGCGATCCTTTCTGATAGCGATGGCTCGTACGTTTACGTCATCGATTCGGATAACAAGGCGCGCAGGCAGCCCGTTAAAACCGGCCTTGTTACGAACAATGGTATTGCGGTGACCGAAGGCCTCGATGGAACCGAAGCTATCGTCGAAAGAGCTGGCGGCTTCCTGACGCCTGGCGAAACAGTCAGGCCTAAAAGAGCCGACCAAGGCGAAGGCTGAGCTTTATGAACTTCCAGAACATATCCGCATGGTCGATCAGAAACCCGGTTATTCCGCTGGTCTTCTTCGTTGCGATCACTTTTGCTGGCATCCTCAGCTTCTACAATATGGATGTGGTCAACAATCCGGATATCGAATTTCCTGCGGTTAATGTTTCGATTTCGCAGCCCGGCGCTGCACCTACCGAGATCGAGAACCAGATTACCCAGCGCGTCGAATCAGCAGTGCGGTCGATCAACGGGGTGAAAAATCTCAACTCCAGCGCGCGTGAAGGCAGTTCCAACACATTCATCGAGTTCGAGATCGGCACTGATCCCAATGATGCAGTGGCCGAAGTCAAAAACGCTGTCGATACGATCCGCGGCAGTCTGCCAGACGGGATTCTCGAGCCGCGCGTGAGCAAGGAAGAAATTGCTGGCGGCTTTCTTGGCATTTATGCGGTTGAAGCCGATGATATGACAATCGAGCAGCTAAGCTGGTTCATCGACGATTCGATCGCCAAGCGTTTGCTGTCGATTGAAGGAATGGCCGAGGCCGGCCGCTTCGGCGGTGTGAACCGCGAGATCGAGGTCATCCTCGACCCCGCAAAAATGCAGGCACTCGGTGTAACTGCCAGCCAGATCAACCAATTGCTGCGGGTAGATAATCTCGATGCGGCGGGCGGCATGACCGAAGTAGGCGGCACTCGCCAATCGGTACGCGTGCTTGGTAATACGGATAGCGCGTTCGACCTGTCGCAAAAGCAAATCCGCCTTGGTGCAGGGCGCACGGTAAAGTTGAGCGATGTTGCGACAGTGCGCGATGGCTACAGCGAACGCACATCGATCAGCAAAGTGCGCGACAAGGAAGTTGTAAACTTCTTCATGTCCCGCGCAAAAGGCGCATCGGACGTGACAACGTTCGATCAAGCGAAAGAAATCATTGCCGAGATCGAGGCGGAAAATGAAGGTGTGACTTTCATCCCGCTGTTCAACACGGTCAAATATACTGAAGAACAATATTCCAGTTCGATGGCGGCCATGGTCGAGGGTGCGCTCCTTGCCGTGGTGGTGGTCTTCTTCTTCCTGCGCGATTGGCGCGCGACGATCATTTCGGCGGTTGCGATCCCGCTATCCGCGATACCTACCTTCTGGTTCATGGACTTGCTCGGGTTCAATCTGAACCAGCTATCCTTGCTGGCGCTGGGTCTTGTGGCCGGGGTGCTGGTGGACGATGCGATTGTGGAAATCGAGAACATCGTCCGGCATATGCGAATGGGAAAATCCGCTTATCAAGCCTCTATCGATGCTGCTGACGAGATCGGTCTGCCGGTTGTGGCGACATCGTTCTGTATTGTCGCGGTATTCCTGCCCGTTGGTTTGATGCCGGGAATTTCCGGCCAGTTCTTCAAGAACTTCGGGATTACCGTGGTGATAGCCGTGCTGATGAGCCTTGCGGTCGCGCGGATGATCACGCCGATGCTCGCTGCCTATTTCCTGAAAGCGAAAGGTCATGCCAATCACGGTGAAGGCCCGTGGATGGACCGCTATATGCGTGTGCTGCGCTGGTCGCTGGATCGTTCAGGAATGCACCGCATTCGTGACGGCCTAAACCTGGAAGAGCGGACCGGCTTTTTCTTGATTACGTTGATCATATTGGGAGTCTGCGCTGTCCTCGCTCTTCTTGTGGGCGGAGTTTTGGCTGTGCTCGGCGGCGGCGTTGAGGTGCTGATCCCGTTTGTGGCGGTAGCCGCCGGGATACTGGTACTAAGCTTGCTGTTCTTATTGCTGCGAATCGTTGCAAGCGACCGGTTTTTCTACATTGTTTCAGCCTTTTTGACTTTGCTCATTCTGATGATCGTGCCCGGGGCCTTGGTGTTTATCACGCATGGCGCTCTGTCGGAAATTGGTGTGCCCGACGTGCTTGCGACTGCGGTTACCGACGATAAAGCCAGTACGCTATGGCTACTGATTGATCGGCCGCTTGAAATTCTCCAATTCGCACTCGTATTCGGGTTGGGTTTCCTATCGGTCCTCGCGGTTCTCGGCTTTTTCGGGCTGCTGACGCGGATGTTTGGCCGCGTCGCCGGTCAATCGTGGCAGTATTTGAGAGCGCGTTTCCACGACCACCGCGTGTGGATGGTCGGCATCGGCTACTTCTCGCTCTTGTTCACTGTATTGCTGTTTGGTCTGGTCCCGGCGCAGTTCCAGCCAACGACCGATAGCGATAACAGCCAGATCACCATCGAGATGGTTCCGGGCACTACGTTGGCCGCGACCGAGCGTGTCTCGCGTCAGGTTGCTGATATCCTGTATGAGCAGCCCGAAGTCGAGCGTGCGCTTGAACGCGTGAGAGAAGGTGACGTTAGAATTTACATCACTCTCAGCGATGACCGCGAAAAGACGTCGGTCGAGTTCGAGCGTGACCTTGCGCCGCAGCTCGCGACCATTCCGGACGCCCGTATTCGCTTCCAGTCGCAATCTGGCGGTTTCGGCAGCGGCCGCGATCTGACAGTAATGCTCGCCGGCTCCGATCCCGAACTGCTGGAAAGCACGGCCGCGACGCTGGTCGAGCAGATGAAGGGCATTGATGATCTCGTCGCGCCGCGGATCAATGCGGATATGAACCGGCCCGAACTGATCATTACTCCGCGTCCCGATCTGGCGGCAGAGCTGGGTGTGACAACTGCCGCGCTCAGCCAGACTATCCGGATCGCGACTATGGGTGAGATCGAGCAGAACGCGGCGCGCTTCTCGCTGTCTGACCGGCAGATTCCGATCCGCGTAAAGCTGCCCACCGACTCGCGCAGCGATCTGAACACGATTGCCAATTTGCCAGTTCAGACGGCCAATGGTGGTTCGGTGCCGCTTGAGCGTGTGGCTGAAATCAGTTTCGGCTCCGGCCCGACAGTGATCCAGCGCTATAATCAGAACCGCCGCATTCTGGTCGGTGCCGACTTTGCCCAAGGGGTCGTCGCAGGCACTGCGCAGGCACAAGTCGATGAATTGCCGGTTCTGCAAGATCTACCGCAGGGCGTAATCCGTGATGCGGTTGGCGACCAGGCTTGGCAGCAGGAGTTGCAGGACAGCCTGTTCGTGGCGATCATAGCAGGCTTTCTGTTGGTGTTTGCGGTACTTGTGCTGCTCTATAAGCGTTTGATGTCGCCTTTGGTGAACATGACGTCGCTGCTGCTGGCTCCGCTGGGCGGGATATTCCTGATCTGGATAGTCGGGCAAGCGCAATCGATGCCGGTCTATATCGGTATTCTGCTACTGCTTGGTATTGTCTCGAAGAACTCGATTCTGCTGATCGATTTCGCAATTGAAGCGATGGCAGCGGGTGAAGAGAAGCTCAGCGCCATTATCGATGCTGGTCATAAACGTGCGCAACCGATTGTCATGACAACCGTGGCGATGACCGCAGGCATGGTGCCGATTGCGTTCTCCGGCCTGCTTGGTTCTGGCGATGGCGCATGGCGCGCGCCAATGGGAACGATGGTGATAGGCGGACTGATCATGTCGACCGTGCTCACGCTGCTTATCGTGCCCGCGGGCTTCAGCCTTGCCGATGGCATCGAAAAGCGGATGGGTCCTTGGATGCGCCAGCGTTTCCTGACTTACCGGCCCGGTGACGAAGGCAAAGGTGCCGACCCTGCGCCAGAGACTGTTCCTGCCGAATAAGGATCCCACCGCTGCAGAGACTGTGAAGGACGGCCGTGCTGCGCTAAGGCGGCCTGCTATGAGCAACCTCGCGCCCTCTTCCTCATTGGCACCACTGCCGCCGGATACAGCAAAACGCATGCGGATTACCGCAACGCTGATGCTGGTGCTGATGGCGGGATTGTTCATCCTTTCGCGGCAATATCTCGATCTGCATCCGGCTTGGGGTTATCTCCATGCCTTTGCGGAGGCAGCGATGGTTGGCGGACTGGCAGACTGGTTCGCGGTGACGGCCCTGTTCCGCCATCCGATGGGCATCCCGATACCGCACACGGCGATTATTCCGGAGAATAAGGACCGTATCGCCGACACAATGGCGCAATTTCTGCGGACGAACTTCCTGATACCCTCGGTCGTTGCGCGGCGGATGCAGAATATGAATATGGCACGCGCGGTCGGCGGCTTTCTGGCGGAGCCGACCCAAGGCTCGCAATCGCGGATCGGGTCGGGGGCGGCGGAGCTGCTCGCAGGCGTGCTGGAGTCGCTCGATCCCGACAAGCTGGGCGGGCAAGTCAAAGCTGGCCTGAAGTCGCAAGCCAAGAAGATCGAGATTTCGCCGCTGCTGGGGCAGATGCTCTCCACTGCGATCGCCGATAAACGGCATCTTCCCTTGATCGATGCGATCATCCGCTGGTCGGGTCTGACGCTCGAAGACAATGAGGAGATGGTTCGCCAGATGATCAGCGAGCGGGCTAACGGTATCATCCGCTGGACCGGTCTCGACGGACGGTTGTCGGCATCGGTTCTCGACGGTCTCTACAAACTTTTGGCTGAGGTGCTGGTCGATCCAGAGCACCCTCTGCGTGACAAGATCCAAGAGGGTCTCGACCAATTGGCGCACGATCTGGTGCATGATCCGAAGATGCGTGCTCGTGTCGAGCGTATGAAAGATGATGTGCTGGAGAATGAGGCCGTTGCGCGTTGGTGGGAAGGCGTGTGGGAACGGATGCGCGCGGGGATGATCCGAATGGCGCGCAACCCCGATACCGTCCTCGGCGGCCAACTCGGTAGTAGCCTTGGTGAGTTGGGCGATGCTCTGCGGGAAGACACCCAGCTGCAAACGCAAGTGAACCGCTTTGCTCGCCGTACAGCTGTGGGCGTTGCGACGCGTTACGGCGATCAGATCGTCCAGCTGGTGTCAGAAACAGTGCGCCGCTGGGATGCTCGCACGCTGACTGACCGGATCGAGAATGCCGTGGGGCGCGACCTGCAATTCATCCGTATCAACGGTACCTTCGTAGGCGGGCTAGTTGGAATGACCATCCATTTTCTGGATGGACTGTTTTACGGCTAGCGCTGCAGCAAGAGCCTCTAGCCGAGGGTGCTGAAAACTCAGGGCTGCTATCTGCCACTATTGAAGGACTATCTTTGTGTGTCGTGCGCTCGATATAGAAGCTACGCTCGGCTCGCCTGTAACCCATCACCTGCATGATACGGCAACAATCATCGGCACAACCCTTGTTCCAACGCGAAGAGGGCTCAGAACGAGAGGTTTATTACTCTTGTCTGGTTGACGCTGCGGCAGGCAGGAGAGCGATGCTACCTTGAGCGGTAGCCGGGCACAATGTTGGCAATCTTTTGAACGGGATCGTTTCTAATCCGGTATCTGGAAAAGTATCCTACTCGACCAAGGGTCGGGAACCGGCTGGCCATCCTTGTTACGCGCTGGTGTGAAACGCGCCGTTCTCAGCAATTTCAAACAGACCGACTCGTCGAATTTCTGGGGGCGCGTTGAATTGGTAATCTCGCAGAAATTCGGCGTGCCCGTGTCGTCGACAATCAACGAAAATTCGACCAGTGCGTTCTCGCCCTTGAAAAACAATTCCCCGGGGAAATCCCCCTTTTTGAACCATTTACCTGGGCTTATCGTCGGTTCGGCGTGGACCGAATATTCATTATGCGCCGGAGTAAATTTCGCGAACTTATCTTTGATGCACTTGTTTAGTGATACCACAGCTTTATCCATCGGGCCGACCACCAGTGCAAATGGTGTTGCGGGCACCAGTTTGATGGTCATGTATCGTATTGCACCCAAGCGGCTTGGATCGAGGGGGTCGGGGATGAATGTGCCGTTCCCTTCATTGATATGCGGAGCAAGGGTTGTCCCGTAAACTTTGACTTCGGGCTGCCCGCTTGCCGATTTGCCCAGCGTAAATTCGCGGTAGTTGTTTGCCTCACTCGGACCGAAAGCAAACCTGATCCATCTGCCCATGGGCTGGTCAACCAGCGCACCGGATATTGTCAGATTGAAATTGGTGTGGCCTAGGCCTTGCTCCAAAGAGAGCGCGGTAACGTCTTCCCCTGTGCCGAATGTGCGCTGGATACGGCATCGGTCGGGCTCTGCTTCGAGCTGCCAATCAGTCGATGGCTCCAATGTTTTTAGTTGAAGCTGCGCCACCGCAGGTGAAGCCGAGAGCGCAGCTAGAACACATGCTGCCCACAAAGGGAATACTCTAAAATACACAATATTAATCTATCACTCAGGATTGGTACAAACAAGTTCAATTTATTCGAGCTTGATATGCATGACCTATCGCATCTCGAAACGGACTATACTGGTATAATAGGATCGCGTGGGCTTACCATCCCAGTCCAATGCTGGCTTAAAGCGGGCATTTTTGCGCATAGCAAGACACACCGAATCGTCGAACATTTGCGGCACGGATGCCTGTTCGATCACACAGAAGCTTGGCTTGCCGTTTTCACCGACGGTTAGTCTGAACTGGATTAGGCCGCCCTGTTGCCTATTGAGCATTAAAGCGGGGTAATCTTTAGGTGTAAGCCAAGCCTTTCCCTCGGATATGACTTCCGGAGGCCTCGATAGCCTAAGCCGTGACGGTACTAATTCTTCAGTTAGTTTTGCGCCGCACTCAGAAAGTAGCTTCATCGGCTCAAGCATGCTTCCAAGCGCAACGCGAAATCGCTTCAGCCCGGCGCGTTCGACTTCTAGGTACTCCATTGACGAAAGGCGTGCCTCGCCGACGTTATCTTTGGCGTATTTTCCTTCATCTACGGTAACCGCCGGGGCAAAATCAGCGCCATACATGACCACGACCGGCCGCCCTGTGTTGGTCTTCGCGGTGATGTAGCTTCGGCCAATCGGCTTTTCATCCGGCCCGAAACGCAGGCTGATCAGATCACCTATCGGACTTGCGACGGCCTGCCCCGATATAGTCAGATTGAAAGTCGGTTCGTTGCCGCCCTTTTCGAAAGTGATCCGAGTAAGGTCTTCCCCGCTGCCGAACGCCCTTGTCAGGCGGCAGCGATCCGGCTTCTTGCTGACTTTCCAATCAGTCGTTGGCGCGAATGTAGTGGGTCCGTCTTGGGCAATCGCGGGCGCAGAAATGGAAAGTCCGGCACCCGCCAGAAGGCAGAGGCCGGACTTGAGAATAGTGTGAACTTTCATACCGCTAGCCTAAGCAAGCGGATGCAATCCCGCAAGGTGTCAGAGCTTGCTGGTCAGTTCCGGCACCGCATTAAACAGGTCCGCAACCAGGCCGATGTCTGCAACTTGGAAGATCGGAGCGTCTTCATCCTTATTAATCGCTATGATCACTTTGGAATCTTTCATACCGGCCAAGTGCTGGATTGCGCCTGAAATACCGATCGCGATATAGACTTCCGGAGCGACGATCTTGCCAGTTTGACCGACCTGATAATCATTCGGGACATAGCCCGCATCAACTGCCGCACGCGAAGCACCGATACCGGCGCCCAGCTTGTCGGCGAGGGGTGTGATGTACTCCTCGAATGTCGCCGAGTCTTTCAGTGCGCGGCCACCAGAGACGATGATCTTTGCGCTGGTCAGCTCCGGGCGCTCGCTCTTAGCGATTTCTGCGCTGACGAAGCTTGAAATACCCGCATCGCCGGGGCCGGAAACGGCTTCGACGGTGCCTGAACCGCCTTCGGGCGAAGCCTTGTCGAAGGCGGTGCCCCGTACAGTAATAACCAGCTTGGCATCGCTGCTTTCAACAGTGGCGATTGCGTTGCCGGCATATATCGGACGGGTGAAAGCCTTGCCGCCTTCGACCGAAATAATGTCCGAAATCTGCATGACGTCGAGCAGTGCAGCAACCCGTGGCGCAATGTTCTTGCCGGTGGTTGTGGCAGGCGCGAGGAATGCGTCATGGTCGGCCATCAGGCCAGCGGCCAGCGGTGCCACGTTCTCGGCAAGCTGATGTTCGTAAGCGGCATCGTCCGCGAGGTGGACTTTGCCCACACCAGCGATTTTCGCAGCGTCATCAGCAACCGAGGCGCAGCCCGAGCCGGCAACCAGCAAATGCACTTCGCCCAGTTTGGAAGCTGCGGTTACGACGGCGAGCGTGGCGTCTTTGACCGACGCATTATCATGTTCAACGAGGACTAGAGTTTTCATTATGCAACTCCCAGTGCTTTAAGCTTGGCGACCAGCGCATCAACATCTTCAACCTTTTCACCGGCTTGGCGAACCGGCGGCTCACTGACATTAGTGGTGGTGAGGCGCGGCGCGATGTCGACACCGAAATCTGCAGGCGTCTTGGTGTCGAGCGGTTTCTTCTTGGCCTTCATAATGTTCGGTAGCGACGCATAGCGCGGCTCGTTCAAACGAAGGTCGGTTGTGACGATGGCGGGCATAGTCAGCTTGACAGTTTCTAGGCCGCCGTCGATCTCACGCTTAACAGTGACGCTGTCACCATCGACTTCGACGGTGTTGGCGAAAGTACCTTGCGGGCGCTCCATCAATGCAGCGAGCATCTGGCCCGTCTGGTTGCTGTCGTCAGAAATGGATTGTTTGCCGAGCATCACGAGGCCGGGATTTTCCTCTGCCGCGATGGCTTTGAGGATCTTCGCAACAGCTAGCGGCTCAACTTCTTCGTCCGTCTCGACGAGGATCGCACGGTCTGCGCCCATAGCGAGCGCGGTGCGGAGCGTTTCCTGTGCTTTCGCTGGACCGACTGATACGGCTATGATCTCTTCGGCTTTGCCCGCTTCTTTCAGGCGGATCGCTTCTTCAACAGCGATTTCGTCGAACGGATTCATGCTCATTTTGACGTTCGCCAGATCAACGCCGCTACCATCGGCTTTGACCCGCGGTTTGACGTTGTAATCAATCACCCTTTTGACGGGTACGAGGATTTTCATGAGATACCTTTCCTCTCGTGGAATTTCTGCGCGACGCCTACCTTGCGTTTACGTAAACGTCAAGCCAGGCACGTCCTTATCGGGCGGCATCGCGCGTTCGAAGATATAACGCGCGGCAACCAAACTGTTTCCATATTCGGATGCCTTGTGCCGCTCGCTTCGCGCCGGAATGGCGCAAGGTCAAGCCCATTCACGCGCTTTACCGAAGGGTGAGCGCGCTGTAGTCTTTTGCGCAGGAGGGTAGGATATGATGGGCCGGTTCTGGAAAATTATCTTGGCTAGCGCGGCGTTGTGCTGCGGCAACGCGATCGCGGCGCAGGAAACGCGTGTGGGTAAAGAGGGGCGCGAAGCTCCGGACGCCAGCATGTATGAGCTGCAATGGCTCATCGGTCAGTGGCAGGGCGAGGGTATTGGCGGCGCACGCGCGATGGAAAGCTGGCTCCCGCCAAGTGGCACGACGATGGTTGGAACCTTTGTGCAGGAAACAGCGGATGGAGCGATCCATTTTACCGAGCATCTGTATCTGATGGAGGAAAACGGGTCGTTGGTGCTAAAGCTGAAGCACTTCAACGCCGATCTAACGGGGTGGGAAGAGAAGGATGGGATGTTGTCTTTCCAGTTGGTCGATATCGAACCCTGCGCTGTTTTTTTTAATGGGCTCACTCTGCGCTGCGACGGCGACAACGGTCTGGTTGCAGCGGTTAGAATGCAAAGCGACAAGCCAGAACCGCAGGAATTGATCTTTCGCTTTACCCGGATGCAGCCTGAAACGGTTAGCTATGACTGCGACGGAACGACGATCGAAATGAACCAGTGCATGGCGGCGATTTTAGCAAAAGCAAAAGCGCGGCAGACGGAGTATCTCGATGCAGCGTTGGAACGCTATGCCGACAGGCCCGACATTGCCGGCATGATCCGCGCAAGCGATGCGGCCTTTGACGCCTATAGCAGTGCAGAGTGCGGTGCGGTGTGGGAAGATTGGAAAGAAGGCACGATCCGTACAATGATGTCACTGAAGTGCTCTATCGGCCTCGCGGACAAGCGCGCGCATGATATATGGGAAAACTGGCTTACCTATATGGATAGCACTCCGCCTGTTTTGCCTGAACCGGCCCCCACACAATAGCCAAAAGAAGAGCCGCGCCCGTTCACACCGGCGCGGCTCAATCTTTTGTCAGGCGTAGCCGATCAGGCGGCGTTCTTCACCTCGGCCACGATCTTCTTGGCGGCATCGCCGAGGTCGTCGGCGCTCACGATAGGCAGGCCGGAATTCTCGAGAATTTCCTTACCCTTCGCCACGTTGGTGCCTTCAAGGCGAACCACCAGTGGGACAGAGAGGTTCACTTCTTTTGCGGCTGTTACAATACCGTCGGCGATAATGTCGCATTTCATGATGCCGCCGAAGATGTTGACCAGAATGCCCTCGACCGCCGGATCTTTCAGAATGATCTTGAACGCAGCAGTGACTTTCTCGGTCGTCGCGCCGCCGCCTACGTCGAGGAAGTTTGCAGGAAATGCGCCATTTAGCTTGATGATATCCATTGTCGCCATGGCGAGGCCCGCGCCGTTGACCATGCAACCGATATTGCCGTCCAGCTTGATGTAAGCCAGGTCATATTCGCTTGCTTCGACTTCCGCCGGATCTTCTTCGGTCTCGTCGCGCATCTCTTCAACATCTTTGTGCCGATACAGGGCGTTGCCGTCAAAGCTCATTTTGGTGTCGAGCACCAGCAATTGGCCGTCCTTGGTCTCAACCAGCGGGTTGATCTCGAGCATTTCGGTGTCGAGGTCCATGAACGCTGTGTAGAGCTTCGCCGCCAGTTTCTGACATTGCTTGTTCAGGTCGCCGGACAGGTTCAGCGCAAAGGCCACTGCACGGCCGTGATGCGGCATAAAGCCTTGCGCCGGGTCAATTGTGATCGTGGTGATTTTCTCGGGTGTCTCATGCGCAACATCTTCAATGTCCATGCCGCCCTCGGTCGAGGCAACCATCGCAACTTGGCCAGTTGCGCGGTCAACGAGCATTGCGAGATAGTATTCCTGCTCGATATCAACACCATCGGTAACGTAGAGCCGGTTGACCTGCTTGCCTTCGTCGCCCGTCTGGATAGTCACCAGCGTGTTGCCGAGCATATCTTCCGCGTCTGCTTTAACGTCGTCGATGCTTTTGGCGAGGCGTACCCCACCTTTCGCATCGGGGCCGAGCTCTTTGAATTTACCTTTGCCGCGCCCGCCTGCGTGGATTTGCGCCTTCACAACATAAAGTGGTCCAGGAAGTTTCTTCGCGCCTTCGACGGCTTCTTCCACCGTCAATGCAGCGTGGCCGGCTGGGATGCCGATGCCATATTTCGCGAGGAGTTCCTTGGCCTGATATTCGTGAATATTCATTGGGTATCCGTCTTTTTTAAAAGAGATGGGAATCTGAAAATGTGTTGTGCGCGCATAAGCATGGATCAGCGCGCTTGAAAAGTGCTGCGTTGCAGCGCAACAGCATATCTCCAAATGATTGATCGCGCGCGCCTCGAAGAAATTGTCGATGAAGCAGGGCGCATTGCGCTCGGGCTATGGCCCGGTGACGGGCATGAGGTAGAAAGCTGGGAGAAAGAACCCGGTAGCCCGGTATGTGCCGCCGATATCGAAGTCGACGGCTATCTGCGCCGCCATCTGGGACAGCTATTACCTTCCGCCGGATGGCTATCGGAGGAAACCGTCGATGATCCCGCTCGGCTCAGTAAGGGCCTGATCTGGTTGGTCGATCCGATCGATGGCACCCGCGACTTTCTGCGTGGGCGCATGGGTTGGTGTGTGTCTGTAGCGTTGATTAGCGAAGGTAGGCCGCTGATCGGGGTTCTGGATGCTCCCGCTCGGGGCCAAAAGTGGGTCGGGGTTGCGGGACAGGGCGCATGGCGGAATGGCCAAAAGCTTGCGGCATCAACACGGCAGGAGTTTGTGGGTGCGCGGGTTCCGGCTGCTTCTCTACAGAAAGTCGATCAAATTTTGACGACAGTAGATCAACCCAATTCGATTGCGCTTAGGGTCGCAATGGTTGGCGCTGACGAAGCTGACCTGGTCGCCACGCTAAGGTGGGGGTTCGAGTGGGACATCGGCGCAGCGACGCTGATTGCGCGAGAGGCCGGCGCTACGGTCACCGACGCGTTCGGCAAACCATTTGCGTATAACAAGCCCGATCCGCGCGCCTTTGGCATGATGGTGAGCGCGCCTGCGATCCATAAAGACGCCGTCACTCATCTGGCAGAGCGTGCAGCGGCCTTAACCAGCTCATAGAAAAAGGGGGCAGACCAATGTCCACCCCCTCAATCATCAACAGTGTGCCGAGAGGTTTACTGCGTTTGTCGCGCCGCTTCGACATCTTCTTGTGTGATCGGAATGATCTTGATTTCGACCCGGCGGTTACGCGCCCGACCTTCTGCTGTGGTGTTGTCCGCGATCGGTGCGGTTTCGCCAAAGCCCTGCCAGCGGATACGGGCCGAACTAACGCCGCGTGATGACATATAATTCGCCACGGCTTCGGCGCGCTGCTCCGACAATCGCTGGTTATAGGAATCCGAACCGCTTGAATCGGTATGGCCGTAAACGTCAACAAGGCTATCGGGATATTGTTGAAGACTGGCTGAAACCGTGTCCAGCGTGTTTCGGAAAGTCGGCTTGATGGTGTAACTGTTCACGTCGAACGTCACGCCATCTGGCAGGTTGACCAAAATTGCGTCTCCGCCATCGACTTCGGTGACATCTACGCCCGATCCTGCAGTCTGCTCTTTCAGCTCCTTGATCTGCTGGTCCATCTTGTATCCGACCACGCCGCCGGCGACGCCGCCAACACCTGCACCGATAATGCGTCCGGTTTTGCCGCCGATGACGCCGCCAAGCAGTCCGCCGAGCACAGCACCGCCTACACCGCCGATCGCGGTGCGCGAGACTTTACGCTCGCCTGTATTCGGGTCAGTGACACAGCCTGATACCGTAACCAGTGACAGGGCAGCGAGGCTCGAGATAAAAGCTTTTGATTTTTGCATGGGGAATTCCCCTCCTCAGTTCGTGGTTCTTGCCCGTAGACGGGCTAAGCAGACGCATAAGCGTCCCTCACACCTTAACCGTTCACGAACAAAGCTGTTCCCGCAACGGCACGAGACAAAAAATACATGTCATTGCGCTGGTTCGGGCGCGGATAGCTATATGGCGCACAGCGTCTTTTGTGCTAGCAAGTCCGGTGTGACTCCATTTCCTTGGCCCGACCTGATCATCATTGGCTGCTTGATTGTGATCAACGGCGTGTTCGCGATGTCAGAACTCGCAATCGTTTCCGCGCGCACTACGCAGTTACAAGGCGCAGCAGACAAAGGCAGTAAGTCCGCAGAGCTGGCGATGTCGCTGGCGGCTGACCCTGGCAAGTTTCTCTCCACAGTGCAGATAGGGATTACCCTGATCGGGATTATCAACGGTGCATATTCGGGCGCTAGCCTAGGTGGTCCGATTGGTGAACGGTTGCCTAGTCTGGGTGTGCCGGAAGAATTTGCCGATACGATCGGGTTTGCACTGGTGATTGCGCTGACTACCTATTTGAGTCTGGTCATTGGCGAATTGGTGCCCAAGCAGTTGGCGCTCCGAGCGGCAGTACCGATTTCAATTGTCATGGCAGGCCCGATGGCGTTGCTCGCCAAGATTGCCGCGCCGCTGGTGTGGATCCTCGATACGTCATCGGGACTGCTAATCCGTCTATTCGGTGTGCGGCCAGGCGGCCAGTCCAGCGTGACCGCCGAAGAACTTCACATGATTTTCGCCGATGCGACGCAAGCAGGAGCGATTGAGGCGGACCAGCACCAGATTCTCTCCGGTGCTGTCCGGCTAGCGGAGCGCCCCGTTCGCGAAGTGATGACCCCGCGGACAGAAATAGACTGGGTTGATGTGTCTTCAAGTGAGGATGAAATCAAACAGGCCATCGAAGACAGTCCGCATTCTCTGCTTCCTGTTGCCGAGGGGTCGCCTGATTCCATGCTGGGGGTCGTGAAAGTGCGCGAGGTTCTGGCGCTTATGGTGGCGGGTAAGCCGGTCAATCTAAAGCGCCTGATGAAAAAGGCCGAAATCGTGCCTGACCAACTCGACGCGATGGACGCGTTGCGTGCATTGCAGCAGGCCGAGATCGCGATGGCGATGGTTCACGACGAATATGGCCATCTGGACGGGATTGTAACGCCGGTTGACCTGCTGACAGCTTTGGTCGGCCAGTTTGTGAGCGATCAGGATGAGGGCGATGCACCCGCCATTACCGAGCGGGCCGATGGTTCGCTGCTCATATCTGGCGGGATGTCTGCTGACGATCTCGCCGACCGGCTGGGGCTGGATTATGGTGATAGTCGCGAGTTCGCGACAGTCGCGGGCTTCGTGCTGTCCGTGATCAAGAAGCTGCCGCTAGAAGGCGAGAGCTTTGTCGAACAAGGTTGGAGCTTCGAGGTCATCGATATGGATGGGCGCAAGATCGACAAGCTGTTGGTGACGAAGGTCGCTGAGGAAACGGACGAGGGATAAGGGCGGAGTTTTTGTTTTCGTCCCTCGGTCGCCGAGCGGAATGCATCCGCATTCTTAGGCTACGCCTAACGCCAGCGCGCGGTCGCGCTTGCGATCAGCTAGTCTCGGACCGGGCCATTCCAAGCCATCTATCTCGCGCCTGTTCTTGGTCGCGGCAGCCAGAGGGCGACCGGCCGACGTGCGGTTAGCGCGGAAGCATAAGCGAACGGATGTGAGCGCCGGCGCTTGAGGCTAAATCAAGAGGGTATAATCGCCTGGCTATTTTGACCGTCACCTTCTGGTGCGGCGATTATGTCGCGCGTCACGCGGCCCTTTGCAACCGTGTTGGTTTCCGGATCGCCGACTGACGAACGGATACCTGGTGCTGCTGCACCTGCCCGGTCCAGCGCGCTGGTTTCGACCGAGCTGCGCGGGGCGGGGCCGCCGAACAATACTTCAAGCGCCTGCTCTGCCGCGGTGCCTTCGGCGGGACGCGGAGCGCCCGGAGCTGGCGGGACCAGGTTGAAATCAGGTGGAACAACCAGTGGGGCCTGACGCTGCACAGCGAATTCATCGGGACGCTCACGGCCCAAGATGCCGCCACCGCTTCCGCAGGCTGCGAGCATCGCGCTGGTAGCGCCGAGGAAAATGATTTTGGTCGTCATACGCATAGTATTCTCTCCACGGGCCCGACCTTAGGTCTGGGCCGGTTCGATATCGTGATCCTCTTCCTTATCGCGGACGAAAAAGGATCGGGCAAGGATGATTACAACGCCGATGGTGATAGCCGCATCGGCAACGTTGAAAATGAGGAAGGGTCGAAAGTCGCCGAAATGCAGATCGGCATAGTCGACGACATAGCCCAGCGTATACCGGTCAACGATATTGCCGAGCGCGCCGCCCAGGATCATCGACAGGCCCAGAATGTCACCGAACGCCTTCTCGCGCAGCATCCAGATGAACACCACGAAGGCGATCAAGGCGGTTACCAAGACAAGCGCCCAGCGCATCTCCGGCGAGGTTGCTTCAAACAGGCCCAGCGAGATGCCGAAATTCTGGGTGAAACGCAGATCAAAAAAAGGCAGGATTTCCATGAAATCGCCACGTTGATTAATTTCCAAAGGACCAGTCACATAGTCCTTGATCCATTGGTCAGCGGCAAAGATTATCGCCGCAATCGCAAGGCCGATCAGGCGCGGTTTGGTGAGAATGCTCATTGTGCCGCATCCCATTCTGCAACCACAGAATCGCAGCGCCCGCAAAGCGCACCGTCTTCGGTGACTTCGGGCAGCAAACGCCAGCAGCGGCCGCATTTGTGATCGGATGTGCGCGTAACTGTCACGCCATCCCCTTGGCCGCGTGAGACTGACGCGGTGATGAACAGATCGGCCAGATCGGCGTCGGTGAAGCCTTCTGGTACTGCACCTTCGGGCACGGTTACATCGGCCTCGAGGCCTGAACGAATCGTTTTCTCGCGGCGGAGTGGCTCGATCGCCTCCATCACTGCTTCGCGGAGTTTACGCAGTTTGCTCCAGCGCTCTGCATTTGCATCTGCGGCGGGAATTTCCGGCCATTCGAGCAGATGCACCGAATCGCTGTCGGGATAGCGGGTCTGCCACACTTCCTCAGCGGTATAGACCAGCACTGGCGCAGAGTAGCGGATTAACGCCTGAAACAGCGTGTCGAGCACAGTCCGGTAGGCGCGGCGCTCCAACCCTTCCGGGGCATCGCAATAGAGCCGGTCCTTGCGGATATCGAAGAAGAATGCCGAGAGGTCTTCGTTCGAGAAATCGGTCAGCGCGCGGGTGTAAGCGTTGAAATCGAAATCATTCACCGCCTGCTTCAGTCTGCCATCCAATTCGCCGAGCAGGCTGAGCATATAGCGCTCAAGTTCGGGCATATCGGCAACATCAACGCGTTCAGCCTGATCGAAGTCGGCAAGCGCGCCCAGAAGATAGCGGAAAGTATTGCGCAGCTTGCGATAGGTATCGCCCACACCTTTGAGGATTTCATCGCCGATTCGGTGATCCTCGGTGAAGTCGACGCTCAGCGCCCATAGCCGGATGATATCCGCACCATATTGCTCCATCACCTTGTTCGGGTCGGTGGTGTTGCCCAGTGATTTGGACTGTTTGAAGCCTTTGGCATCCATAGTGAAGCCGTGGGTTAGCACTGCCTTGTACGGCGCGCGGCCTCTGGTACCGCAGCTTTCGAGCAGGCTCGATTGGAACCAGCCGCGATGCTGGTCGCTGCCTTCCAGATAGAGATCGGCGGGCGATTGCAGCTCGGGCCATTCATCCGATTCAAGCACGAAGGCGTGTGTGGAGCCGCTGTCGAACCACACGTCGAGAATGTCGGTGACCATCTCGTAATCGTCAGGATTGCGCTCCGGGCCGAGGAACTCAGCCGCGCGGCTTTCCTCCCACGCATCGACGGTTTCCGCCGCGATAGCTTGCTGGATACGGAGGTTTACTTCCGGATCGACCAGCAATTCGCCCGACTCGCGGTGAACGAACAGCGCCAGCGGAACGCCCCAAGCACGTTGCCGGCTGATCAGCCAGTCTGGACGACCCTCGACCATCGAGCGCAAGCGGTTGCGGCCTTTTTCGGGAATGAAGCGCGTTGCCTCGATTTCTTCCATCGCGCGTTCGCGCAAGGTCGGCGCGGCGCAGATGGTTTCGTCGGATGGATCGATTGCGCCGCCTTCGCCTTCCCAGCCCTTTTCTTGCGGAGTCTTGGGCGAGATATGCTCGAGGTCTTCATCAATCGCGATGAACCATTGCGGGGTGCAGCGATACACGACCTTGGCTTTGGAGCGCCATGAATGCGGGTAACTGTGCGCGTAGTTGGCACTGGCCGAAAGCAGCGCACCCGCTGCGCGCAGATCGGAACAGATCGGGCCTTCGGGCGAATTGAACGGCTTGTTGATCACACTGCGGCGGCGGGGTTTGCCGTCATTGTCGAGATCATCCGCGCCGAGCCACAGCAAGTCATCGCGATAGCGCCCGTCGCCCATAACCGCGAAGACAGGATCGATGCCGTTGGCTTTGCACAGGTCGAAATCGTCCTCGCCATGATCGGGCGCCATATGGACGATGCCGGTACCGCTATCGGTGGTGACGAAGTCGCCCGCAAGCATCGGGCGCGGCTTGGCGTAGAACCCACCAAGCTTGTGCATCGGGTGGCGGGCGATGGTTCCGGCTAGGCCGGAGCCTTGAAATGCGCGAGCTTCAACGAGTCGCGCTTCAGTTTCTGGTCCACCAAGTCGTTCAGCGAATGCATCGACCAGCGATTTGGCAACTACGAAGCGCAGCTTCTTGGCAGTGCTTCGATCCAAAAGTTTCTGCAGATTCTGTAGAGGTTTTTCGTTATGTTCTGCGGGCGAATTCCAACCCGTCAGATCCAGCAGAACATACTCAACATCCGGCCCATAGGCGAGCGCCTGGTTCACCGGTATCGTCCAAGGCGTTGTGGTCCAGATAACCGCATGCGCACCGACCAGTTCCTCAATCGGCGACTCAACAATCTCGAACGCCACATCAATCTGTGGGCTGTCGGTTAGGTCTTGGTACTCAACCTCGGCATCGGCCAAAGCGGTCTCTTCAACGGGCGACCACATCACCGGCTTTGCGCCGCGATAGAGTTGGCCGGTTTCGGCAAATTTGTGCAGTTCTTTGACAATCGCGCCTTCGGCTTCGGGGCGCATGGTCAGATAGGGCTTGTCCCAGCGTCCATTGATGCCGAGCCGCTTAAGCTGCTCGCGCTGAACATCGACCCATTTCTGGGCGTATTCGCGGCATTCGGCGCGGAATTCCTTGGGTTCGACCTCGTTCTTGTTCTTCTTCTTCTTGCGGTAGAGCTCCTCGATCTTCCACTCGATCGGCAGGCCGTGGCAATCCCAGCCGGGCACATAGGGCGCGTCTTTGCCGAGCAGGCTTTGCGTGCGCACCACTGTGTCTTTCAGGACGTGGTTGAGCGCATGGCCGATATGCATATCGCCATTGGCATAGGGCGGACCGTCATGCAGAATGAACTTCTCGCGTCCCGCACGCGCCTCACGCAGCTTTTCATACAGGCCAATCTCTTCCCAACGCGCTTGAATGCCCGGTTCCTTCTGCGGAAGGCCGGCTTTCATCGGGAAGTCGGTTTTCGGCAGGAAAACCGTTGGTCTATAATCGCGCTCAGGGCTCTTGGCTTCAGTCATGATGGAGCGCCGTTAAAGGAAACCGCCGCGCGGGGGAAGCGGGTTTGCATCTGCATCTGTGATTGCAGGGCGTTTTACTGCCGTTCGCGCCGCGCTTCGAGGCCGGCATAGGCGGCTTCGCGCTGCGCATCATTGCGATTGTCCCGGTCGGGATAGAGCGCCGGACCGACCGTCCAGATATCATCGACCCAGACATAGCCGTTGAAGCTGCGCGGCACATCGCCGAGCTGTTCGGGCAGCGACAGGCCGGTATTGGGTTCATCCAAATTGTGCGGGCCAGTTACGATAATTCTTGCGCCAACTTCCTCCATCCGGCTGGCAAGGCGGTTGGGCCAGCCCCAGAACATCCATTGGCGGTTAAGCGGAATAATCAGCGTGCCATCATTGCAGCTTTCGGGAATGATGCTGGTCCAGCCATAAAGCAAATAGTCGGTGGTGCACTGCTTCGCCGCCGCGGGGCTCCATGCCCAGACATCAGGGTAGAGCTTCTTGATCCGCGCGACCGGCTTGGGATCGCCATAAAATGCATATTTCAGCCTCACCGGATCGCGGTTCGTCTCTTTCAGAACCGCGGCGAGCATATCGGCTTCTTTGGGATCGGCCGATTTGAAATTGAACATGATCTGCTTCGATTCGCGGACATAAAGAATCCATGTCGATAGAGGCTGGATCCCTTTCACAGCAGTGCCGCGGAGCGGGAAAGTTTTACCGCCATCCGCGGTGTAGCCATAGCCCGCGTCAAGCTGCATGATCTCTTCCAGCGAAGCCTCTCGCACCGGGCCAGTGCCGTCGGTGCGGCAATCAAGCGTCCAGTCGTGGAAAGCGATCAGCTTGCCATCGGATGTTGGTGCAATATCGACCTCTATCATCGCCGCGCCGATCTCCGTCGCGCGCTGCGCCCCCCGGCCGGTGTTTTCGAGATAGTCATGCACGGGTTCTTCGATCAGTTCGGCAGTGCAGGTGTCGCGCTCGACTCCCGCACGGTCAAAATGCTGTGCGACCCCGCGATGGGCAATCAGTTTCGCCTTGCCGCGCGGAGCGTCTGCGAGCCAGCTGGCATTGACCACGGTCAGCACAACGAATGCGAGCGCAGCGACGAACCCCAATCGTGTTAGCCAGATTTTCATGTGAGTAATTCCCGGGCTTTGTCGCAGTCCCGCTGCATCTGTTCCATCAAATCGTCAAGCGAGTCGAATTTGGCCTCTGGCCGCAGGAAATGGTGAAAGCTGACTTCAATTTCCTGTCCGTAAAGATCGCCGGAGAAATCAAAGAAATAGGGCTCGAGCAGCTCTTTGGGAGGCTCGAATTGCGGGCGGATGCCGATATTCGCCGCACCTTTCAGTTCTTGACCCGTGGCCAATACACGGCCGGTGACGGCATATATCCCGAATTTAGGCCGCAGATAGCTCTCGACGGAAAGGTTCGCAGTCGGATAGCCGATCTCACGCCCGCGCTTATCGCCGTGCTCGACAATTCCCCGGATCGCAAAGGGGCGGGTCAGCAAGCGTGCGGCTTCCTGCGGGTCGCCGTCGCGCAATGCCGTGCGAATGCGGCTGGAGGAGATCACTTCGGTCGAGTCGCCTACGGGACCGATGGTGCGGGTGCGAATGTCATGCTGCGCACCCACCTTCGTCAACACTTGGGCATTGCCGCCGCGGCCTTTGCCAAAGGTGAAATCTTCGCCGGTCACAACGCCAGCCACGCCAAGATGTTTCGCCAGCAGATCGCCGACAAAATCCTCGGCAGTGGTTGATGCCAATACGCCATCGAAATGGAGCACCAACATCGCGGTGGCGCCCGCTTCCAGATAGAGCTCCTGACGTTGCTCCAGCGTGGTCAGGCGGAACGGCTCCGCCTCGGGTTTAAAGAATCGCACCGGATGCGGATCGAACGTAGCGACAATCGATGGCCGACCTTCATCACGCGCCCACTTGATGGCTTCGCCCGCAACGGCTTGATGCCCCTTATGGAAGCCATCAAAATTGCCCAGCGCGACAATTGCGCCGCGCAAGCTGTCTGGCACTGTTTCGCGGTGGTCAAGCCAGCGCATTATTCAGCAATATCCTCTATAGATTGCGCGTTGGCGAGTTCCGAAGCTGGCTTCAGACCTTCGCTTATCACGCGGATGGCATTCTCGCCCATGATCGCGCGGATTTCTTCCTCGGTGAAACCCTCTTCCAGCAGCGCGTTGGTTATGTGGACCAACCCGGATGTGTCGAACCGCGCGGTGATCGTTCCATCATAGTCGCTGCCCAGCGCGACATGCTCGATGCCGACCAGATCGCGAATATGCTTCATGGCGGCAACGATCGCCTTGGGTGAGGTGTCGCATATCGCGCCTTCCCAATAGCCGACGCCGATCACCCCGCCGGTTTTGGCCAAGCCGGCAATTTCATCATCGGTCAGATTGCGGTTCACATCGCAGGTCGCCTGCACCCCGCCATGGCTGGATACCAGTGGGCGCGTCGCCATTGCCAGGACTTCGGCGGTGGCTTTCTTGCTGAGATGCGCGATGTCGACGATCATGCCCTTCTCTTCCATCCGCCGAACAATGTCGCGCCCGAACGGTGTCAGCCCGCCTTTTTCTTCGCCATGCATCGAGCCTGCGAGCTCATTGTCAAAGAAGTGTGTGAGGCCCGCCATCCGGAAACCCGCATCGTAGAGAACGTCGAGGCTTTCGGTTTTGCCCTCAAGATTATGGAGGCCCTCAATGCTGAGCAATGCGCCTGTGCGATCAGTGGACCCCGCGCTGCGGTCCGCTAATAGCGATGTCACATCAGTGCCGTTGTTCACCGCTGCAAACACACCGCCCGATTCTTCCACAGTCCGGTCGCGCTTTGTGGCATGCCAAAGCGACCGCTCGAGCAGAGATGTCCAAGTGCGGACAGGCTGCAATTGCCCGATCACGAGCAGCGTCACATTGTCGCCATCAGAGTTGTTGTTATCGTAATTCTGGCCGGTCGGCGTCTTGGTGACGCTGGAGAACACTTGCAGAGCAACATTGCCCTGCTGCAAGCGCGGCAGGTCCATGTGGCCATAGTTGTTGTCGCCCAGCACATCGCGCTGCCACAGCAGGCTATCTGAATGCAGATCGACAATAGTCAGCGTTTTGTGGAGTGCTGTTGCCTCCTCGCTCACTGGCTCCAGCAGCTTGCCATCCAGTATGTTGTTGGTGCTGTCGAAATAGCGCGGGGCAAATGCGAAAAATGCGATCGCCGCGATGACGGTCAACATTAAGATTATGAGCAGGATCTTCCTCATGCGGGTTCTCGCAGAAAAGTCAGAAACGAGAATGCGGGACAGCCATTCTGAGCCGGATGATCCTCGCGTTCGGCTGCGAACCACGGCGCCTCAGGTGCATCCATAACGGTATCGCCTGCATATTCGACATGGATTTGGGTCATTTCAATTCGCTCGGCATCCTTAGCGAACAGGCGGTAAATCTCTGCGCCGCCGACAATGGCGACAGGTTCGCTGCCTGCGAGCATTCTGGCTTCGGCCTGCGAATGCGCTGGCTCGGCACCTTCTGCCTTCCATTCTGTGTCGCGAGTAAGAACGATATGGCGGCGTCCGGGCAAAGGCGACGGAAAGCTCTCGAATGTCTTGCGGCCCATAATCATCGCGTGACCCATGGTCAGTCTTTTGAACCGCTTGAGGTCAGCGGGAATATGCCAAGGCATGGTGCCATCTTTACCGATCACGCCATTGCTGGCGCGTGCATAGATCATAAACGGACTACGTTGCGTGCTCACTCGGCATCCCAAACGAGCTTCGTCGCATGGCCCATCTTGCGGCCATCGCGGGCATGCCTCTTGCCATAAAGATGCAGGTGCATGTTCGGCTCGGCGAGCATGTCCTGCGCCGTCTTTGCTTCTTTGCCGATGATGTTGCGCATCGCAACATGTGGCGCAATGGTAGCTGTGTCGCCAAGCGGCAGGCCGCAAATTGCGCGGATGTGATTTTCGAATTGGCTCGTTGCTGCACCTTCGATGCTCCAATGGCCCGAATTATGCACGCGCGGTGCCATCTCGTTGAAGATCGGGCCTTCGTGCGTAGCGAAGAACTCGCAGGTCAGTACTCCAACGTAATTGAGCGCCTGCGCAACGGATGCGGCGAGTTTGCGGGCTGGCTCGACCTGCTCCTGGATGCGGGTGCTGGCGGGCAGGGTTGAGGCCGCAAGAACGCCATCCTCATGGAGATTCTCCGCACTATCCCAAAACCGCACTTCGCCGTCTTGTCCGCGTACCAAGATGACGGAGAACTCGGCGAAGAATTCGACGAAGCCTTCGTAGATTGTCGCGGTATCGGGCAGGCGCAGCCCCTCGGCATCGCGGCTGGAATCAACTCGCCACTGGCCTTTGCCATCATATCCGTCGCGCCGCGTCTTGAGGATACCCGGTGCGCCGATCCGGTCGACTGCGGTGATTAAATCGGCATGAGAGTCGATAGTGGCAAAGGCTGCGGGTGTGCCGCCAAGTTTCTCGACAAAGCGTTTCTCGGCCAGCCTGTCCTGCGCCGTTTCAAGCGCGCGCGGGTGTGGGAATATCTGGTCTTTTATGGGCTGAAGCGGCGCGACCGGAACATTCTCGAATTCCCAAGTGATCACATCGCATTTCTGGGCAAACGCGGCGAGCGCGGCACGGTCATCCCATTTGTTGCAGAAGAAATCGCTGCACACTTCGGCAGCAACGCTGTCCCGCTCGGGCGAATAGGTGATGCAATGATAGCCGAGCTGCGCGGCAGACATCGCCATCATCCGGCCAAGCTGGCCGCCGCCCAAAATCCCGATTGTCCCTCCAGGCTTGATCATCAGTCGACCGGCCGCTCCGCTACCGCCTCGCTCCGTGCCGCGCGCCATGCCTTGAGGCGATCGGTTAAAGCCTCGTCATTCGTGGCCAAGATTGAAGCGGCAAGCAATCCTGCATTGGTTGCACCAGCCTCACCGATGGCGAGCGTTCCGGTCGGCACACCTGCCGGCATTTGCACGATCGACAGCAGGCTATCCATGCCGGACAGTGCTTTCGACTGAACGGGCACACCGAGCACCGGTAAATGCGTCATCGCAGCGATCATGCCGGGCAAATGCGCTGCACCGCCGGCACCCGCGATAATAACCGTAATGCCTTCATCAGCCGCGCCTTTCGCAAAGGCATTCATCCGGTCAGGCGTGCGGTGCGCGGATACGATCCGGACATCCACTTCGACGCCCAATTCTTCCAACACGCCCGATGCGCATTGCATGGTCGGCCAGTCGGACTGGCTACCCATTACGATAGCAACTTTTGCCCCCATACCGCTTACATATCCTTCAGATAGCGCCGCTCGCCCGGCTGCATAGTGTCGTCAAATTCGTAAATGATCGGCGCACCGGTTGGAATTTCGAGTCCGGTGATGTCATCGTCGGAAATGCCTGAAAGATGTTTGACCAAAGCGCGCAGCGAATTGCCATGCGCCGAAATGATCACTGTCTCACCGCTCGCCAGCACCGGCAGAATATCGCTTTCCCAATAGGGCAGCACGCGCTCGATAGTCAGCTTCAGACTCTCGGTATTGGGAATATCGATCCCGGCATAGCGCGGGTCGGCGCTGAGATCATATTCGCCGCCGCTTTCCATCGGCGGGGGCGGCACGTCAAAGCTCCGGCGCCAGATATGCACCTGCTCGTCGCCATGTTTGGCGCGCGTTTCCTGCTTGTTGAGGCCAGTCAACCCGCCATAGTGACGCTCATTCAGCCGCCAGTCTTTGGTCACGGGCAACCATAGGCGGTTCATTTCCTCAAGAGCGAGATTGAGCGTCTTAATCGCGCGGGTCTGGAACGAAGTGAAGCATGTGGTCGGCAGGACATTTTTCTCAGCCATCAACCGCCCAGCTGCTTTCGCTTCGGCCACGCCTTTGTCGGTCAGGCCGACATCCCACCATCCGGTGAAACGGTTTTCGAGATTCCACTGGCTTTGGCCGTGTCGTACAAGAATGAGTGTAGGCAAGGAAGTTGCTCCTGAGCGGATAAAAGTGCGTTTGGGAGCAGTTGGTGTTAGCTTTTGCCGTCCATTTTGGGAAGCGATTCTTCGCCCTGCGTGCCTATTTCACGCGCTTGCGTCTTCCGTCGGCGCAAATTTTCGCGGAGCTTGGCTGCAAGGCGCTCTTCACGGGTCAGTTTCTGTTCGCTGTTTGACATTACCAAAACCTATTGCCGCTATTGGCCCAATGCTCAAGCCTGACTATACATCCGGCTTGACTTTGGAGGGCGCGGCGACAATAGGGCGCGCCTTGATTGGAGCGCTGCTGTAGCTCAGTGGTAGAGCGCGTCATTGGTAATGACGAGGCCGGGAGTTCAATTCTCCCTAGCAGCACCATCACTTCCAGTAATAATTTGCGAGCTTCTAAGCGCAAAGGCCGTTCGGCTGGCTGCGAGAGGGGCGTTTTGGCGACTAAATAGCTACTCAGCCCATTTAAACCCACTTCAGGCCTAGGGTTTGAAAGGCGCTATGCTGAAGGACCGTTATTGGAACTTCGTCAGCGGAGGCTTTATCTACCACCCATTAGCGGACGTTTGCTAACTGCAAAACCGACTAAGCTCAGTCCGCGCTTCTATTCTGCTCACGGGCAGTACAAGTAATGCATGCGCTAGCGCTTCTGCCACGGCCACCATTGCGGCTTTGCAGGCACAAACGGCCCAGCGTAAGCCGCCTGTAATCCGCTACTGGCCAACAACGTTCCAACATCTATTGCATCGAAACTCGGAACGCCGAGGCGCGTGCGGATTATGCGGACAACTTCGCCTTTCAGAGCAACGCCTCGATGTCGAACATGTATGTGGTCGCCGGCCTGCGGTTTCACTTGAGCCTTTACCATGAAGCCGGTCTAAGAGATGTTCCCGATGGTAACATCCATCCAGTCGGTCCCGACGGCCAGCTTGGCGCGTGATGAGCTGAATTGCCGTGGCGCTCTTTCTCGCAATCGACCGCCCGACATAATCACCTCAAGGAATATTCTTACATTCTGAGTGTGCTAGTGGGCAAGAATTTACAACTTGTTGACGGGTCTCAACTCGTGATTTTGTGGCAGCCAGTCGAACATAGTCAGCGATTTGCAACTGCCGAATCTGCTCCGGCGCCCGGATGGAAAAATCAAAAAAGAGATGCGTCACTGTTTTTTTACCCCTCGGTCCTATTTCCGAATGTTCCGGTAACCAATTCCGTTGACATCGATTGTCCGGCGGATGCGGCAACTGACGCAGAAGAGGTAATTGGGCAGTGGTTAGCAAACCCGCAAATGTTGAGAAAATGACTCCGGTCAAGGATTCTTTGGCGTGGACGTTATTGCATCGGTTCTATGAAGATCAGGGGCCGGATGCGTGGAAGCAAAAGATTGTTCCGCAGGGCAGTACAGCCAATTGCTACACAGCCGACACTTACGCCGGGATTGTGGCAGCGTTCTTCCGGGATTTGATCGATGAAGGAAACAGCGAACCCCCGATTGTCATCGAGCTTGGCGGCGGCAGCGGTCGTTTTGCGTGGCAGTTCCTCAACCGCTTGTTCAATTATCACTTCATCGACGGCGAAGAGTGCCCCGAATTCACATATCTGCTAACCGATGCGGCACAGCGCAACATCGAAAACTGGTCGCAGAAAGAGCGCTTCCAACCGCTTATCGAAAGCGGCGTCCTAGAGTTTGCGGAATTGTGGGTCGAACCTGATCCGGTGATCAAAACAACGGAAGGTGACAAAAAGCCAGGCGACCTCAAGGAGCGTCCGGTGATCATTATCGCCAATTATCTGTTTGACTCGATCCCTTCCAATCTCGTCCGGATTAGAGATCACAAAATCGAGCAGGTCTCGATGTCTCTGACATCGTCCAATCCAAACTTTCTCAATGAACCGATTACATCATTTGCGACCGTTACCGAGCAGTTTGAGTCGCATCCTCTTGAAGGTCCGCCTACCGGGCACCCTGTCTTGGACGAGATATTGCAAAGCTACACCGTACATGAGGAAGATTTTCATGTCGTGGTGCCAGAGATCGGCTTTCGCTTTCTAGAGAGTTTTCTTGATCGCGACACGCCGCTGATGCTTTTGTGCGGGGGACTGGGATTCTCGCATCCTGACGAGTTCGAGTTGGAGAGCCCGTTCATTTTCGACAGCTATTTCGCGCATTATTCAAACTTCCATGTGTTTGCAGAATTGTTCCGTTTGAATGGCGGCCAGACCCAATTCCAACGGCACGGCGATACCAATTTCAGTTGCGGCGCCTTTACCCTGCCGGGTAAAGGAAAATGGTCCGAAATCGGATTGAAGGAAACACGGCGCGACGCAGCGCGAATGCTCAAGGAATTTTGCCCGTACGACGCGCATGAACTGAGCGAGATGATCGAAGAGTCGATTGACGAAGCGTCCATTCGGCAGGTTCAGGCGTGGATGCGGTTTTCGAAATTCGATCCTGCCGTGGCAGAGGCCTGCTTGAAATTTGTATTCTATCAAATCGAGCAGGGCGAAGACTATATTGACGAGATTCAACTCTATGAAATGTTCATGGAGTCCTACCGGTCATTCTTCCCTGACGGATCACCAGTATCTTTTGATTGCGGTGTCGCGGAACTCTGTCTTGCGATCGGTTACAACGCTCACGCGCTGCAACTGATCAAGCAGTCCACCCAAGAGTTCGGCCCAAGTGCGCAGCGTCTATTCGTCCACGCGCTCGTAATGCTGCGGCTCGGCAAAAGTGATGAGGCACATGAGCTGGCAAAACAATCGCTGGCACTCGACCCAAATTACGGGCCTGCACTCAGACTGATCGCTGAAAAGTTCACACCCAAACCGAAGGCGACAGATGCGATTTCAGTTCCGTATCAGCATTTGCAGGTGGATTTCACCGATCCGAAAGTGACCGAAAAAGCAGGCAAGGTTTTCGACCAAGCAGGCGCTGTTTTGATCGACCAAATCATCAGCAAGCCGTTGGTTCAGGATTTGCGTCGGGCTTTTGATCAACGGGTCAAAGATTGGCAAAGCACTGGACTGGGCAAGCCAAATAACGTCGGCGACAAGCGTTTCACAGTGCCAATTCGTATTCAGGCTCCCTTCGACGATCCAGCAGTCTACGCCAACCCGGTCTTAATGGACTTGCTGACCGAAGCGATGGGCGAACGCCCCGTCTTGCATGCTTTCGGGGGGGTCGTGACTCACGCTGGTGCGCGAATGCAGCACGTACACCGCGAGCACCCGTTGCTATTCAATGACGATAAGTCGAACGATAATATGCTCACCTACGCCGTGACCATACTGGTTCCGTTAATCGATCTCGACGAAGAAACGGGAGGCACCCAGTTTTGGGAAGGTACACATCGACTATCGAAAGACGCTTCTTACGAAGGTGATCCGCTGGTGGCATATACCAAAGCTGGCAGTTCTCTTGTGCTCGACTACCGGACTTACCACGGGGGCATGCCCTGCACCTCCGATAACGGGCGACCGATGCTCTACTACACCTACGCCTTGCCGTGGTTTACTGACACACTTGCGTTTGAATCGCACGCTGCGCTGGGTCTGACTGACTATGAGCGGATGAACATACCCGAGCAGCATCGAGATCTCTTCAAATTCGCCAAGCGGATCGCAGCCTAGCGCGTGCGATTTACCATTTGGCGCCGCGCTGTGCCGCTTTGAGACACCGTTGAAGCCAGCGTTGAGAGACTGCGGTTCAATCGGCATCGACGTTTGTGGAGACCGGACCCGAAAGGGCGACCACAGACGAATTGGGGGCAAACTAATGAAACGCCAGAAATTAAACCAGAATGCATTTTTGCAAGCGGCTGTCGCCGTGAGCTTCATCGGCTCGGGGACCTCGGTCTCTGCCATCGAGGTGGAACCACAGTCGACACTTGGTTTTGGTGCGTTGGAGAAGCTCGAGGGCTATTCGGCTCTGAGTGAATATAGTGGCCTGAAAGATCAGGTTGCGCAGAAAAAGAAGTCGAAGAAAGGCTCCAAGAAGGGCTCCAAGAAGGGCTCGGTGGGCACCAGTACGAGCGGTGGTTATTACGGCACCACCACTGGCGGAACCGCTAAGAAAGGTTCCAAAAAGGGCTCTAAGAAGGGTTCTAAGAAGGGCGCGACGACCACCAGTACAAGCGGTGGCTACGGAACCACAACAACCAGTGGCGGTGCCAAGAAGGGCTCGAAAAAAGGATCGAAGAAAGGTTCTTCCAAGAAGGGCTCAACGACGACGAGCACCAGCGGGGGTTACACATCGACGGGCGGTTCGACCACATCAACCTCTACGGGTGGTTCAACGAGTTCGACCTCGACCGGTGGCTCGACCACTACAGGCGGTTCAACTTCATCGACCAGTGGCGGTTCGACAACAGGTGGCTCCACGACCGGCGGAACTTCTACGGGTGGCTCGACGTCTACATCGTCAGGCGGCACGCCGGTACCGGCACCGGGCGGACTTCTTCTGTTCGGACTTGGTGCAGCAGGCGCAGTTGGTGGACGCAAACTCGCCAAGAAGCTCAAAAATAGAAAGGGTGAGGGTGACGACGGAGAAAAGTAATCTCGTGAGCGCGTCTCATTGATCTTAGACGACCGGAACCTTGGGCGACCACGGTTTCGGTCGTTCTTGATTCTGGTAACGGATACTCAAGCTCCGCTGGCTATGATATGCGCATGAGACCATCGTCGCACTTTCTCGTAACTGCAGCGATTGCGTTGGTGCTGGTGGGCTGTGGCAAAGCACCGCCGCCGCCCTTTGGCGATGCGCAATCGGCGTTCGATGAACACGCATATTACGACGCGCGCATCATACTTATGAACCGCATTGATGCTGGTGACGAAAGCGGTGCGGCAAAGCTCTTGCTCGCGCGCACTATGCTACAGTTGGGTGATGGCTATGCCGCAGAGCGGTATATCGATCAGCTAACCGAAACCGATTTGAGCGATGCAGACCGTGCCGAACTCAAAGCGCACAGTTTGATAGTGAAAGGAAAGCCAAGGCTGGCGCTCAAGTTTTTGGAGAGCGAAGTCAGTCCCGCACTTACATCAGCGGGTCTCTACCAGATGAGGATATGGGCGCTTCGCGAAACCGGGGACTTGGCAAAAGATACAGCGGTGTTGGTGGAGGCGCTGCAAGCCTATCCCGGCAGCCCAGACCTGCACGCGCTAGCTGGACGTTATTACCAATCGACTGGAGAATGGGAGTTTGCAGAAGAAGGTGTCCGGCGCGCATTGAGCAACGATCCAGATCACTATGAAGCGCAATTGCTCGATGCGGAACTCGCTATCCGGCGGGGTGATCTTGAGGCAGCGTTGACGCGGTATCAATCAATTGCTGAAAAATATCCCGGCCACGCAATCCCGGTTGTAAACGTCGCCGGACTCCAGCTCGATCTGGGCAGGACGAGGGAAGCCGAGGCAACCCTGAAAAGCGGTCTAACTGTGCATCCGGGATTCGATCTTTTAAACTATCAAAAAGCCCGTTTGGAATTCAAGAAAGGCGAGTATGAAGAAGCTGCTCGGACACTCGACCGGATGGTGATGCGCGTAGAGGACTACACGCCTGCGCTGATCCTATCGAGCAAGGTCGCCTTGAAATTGGGCAACAGGGAGCTAGCGACTGTTCAACTGCTCAGAGCATCTCGCAAAGAAAAATTTGCTGAAGAGGCGAACTTGATCATGGCTGATTATGGTCTGGATTAGTGGTCCGTCGTGACGAAGGTCAGCTTTCTACCCTAATTGCGGATTTTTGAATTGGCATGAATTTGACGGTTTGCTCGCGTTGACTGATGTGAGCGTCCAGTTGCTACTCCAAGTAAAGCGCAGGTCGAGGTTTGAATTTTCCTTAAAAGACATTCGCTGGGAAAAGTCAGAAGCCGGAACTCAGCACAGTTTGGGAGCCGGGCGGATTGTTGGCTAATCTAGGGCTTACAGCTAGCCAATCCTCATCATAAAATTCGTCTGTCCATGGACCATCCCTTGCTTTGGTTATGACGAGGCCGAGAGTTCAATTCTCCCTAGCAGGACCACCACTTCCCTTAGCTTTGGCGCTAAGCGTTAGAATGCTTCCCTCAGGCCCGGATGCTTCAAGCGGTTTTTCACAACTTGGGAATGCCGGTTGGGATGCTTTCTTCGCGGGTTACATCGCCGATATCTGTCAGATCGATATTGTTCGCGATATTTTCAGCGACAAATTGCGAAAAATTGGGCGAGAAATGCGCTGAGTCCACGACCGCTTTTCGGTTTCCCCAATCGCTGAACAGTTCCGTTAGGTCAATAAAACCGCCATCCTTCCTAATCTGGGCGTAGAAACGCTCTTTGAATGCGCGGCGTGGCGGATTGATTAGCAATTCACCGCGGCCATATAATTCAACCGGATAGTTATAATGCGCATCGGGTTGAAGAAAGAAGACAGGCTTTACACCATAGAGGTCGGACACTGCCTGCACATTTGTGCGGAACTGGGTGAACCTCTCCAGAGTGTGCGCCAGCCGCTCGTCTTTTGAAGGCGAATGCGTCTTAGTGCGTGCATTGGGGTTCAACCGTGCGTTCACAGCATTGGCCGCGCGGATCATCGGAATCCAGTCCCACCGCGCGCCGGTTGGACGCTGGGTCTCGTTGACTGCTTTCGAAAAATGCTTGGTTAAGCCAGAGGTGTCGTTGTCCTCGCCCAGATTCAGACCATCGAGGAAGATGGCCATGTCGGGCCGTTCCCCACTTCGCAGCACTTCCATCAGAAGGTGCAATTCCTGCGTGGGATAGAAGCCTACACGGCCGTAATTGGTCACTTCGACATGGACATCCAATCCATCCGCCTTTGCTCGGGCATTGAGGATTTCGCTCAAACGCGTGGGCCATGTGTGCTGGTCGGCCACCCCTTGCCCAAATGTGGTGCTACCGCCGAAAGTGAAAATCCGGATAGTTCGTTTAGCGGCTGCATCAGCTGGCGGATTGATCGTTCGCCGGACTGTGAGCCCATTGGCCTCTCGTGTGACATTTAGATATTCACCCGCAAACACACGCGGCGCATATTGGGTGAATGCCTGATATTTGAGGCCATCGTGGAAGTGGTCGTAATACTCATCGAGCATCGCGCCAATTTCACGCTCGGACATAATATTTTCAAAGGCTTTGTAATCAAAAATCGTCAGATTGGTGGGCATCCGTTTGCCATTGTCGATGGCAGTGCCGTTTTCGCGAAAATACCCTTCAGGTGAAGGCGGGGAGCTTTCGTCGATCATGCTGGGTTCGTGGTCATGGACGGCAAATGCAGCCCACAGAGCCAAATTGATGAGGACCAGAAAAACCAGCGTGTTGAACACGACAAAGGCAATGGACCGGTAAGCGCCGGTAAGCTTCCCGACCAAAGACATCAGACTTGGGACACCCGCTTAACAACACCAGCCGGCTTCATGACGTCTGCGCGCTGCCAGCAGTTGCCATATCGGCGTTCTGTGCTTCCAGATTTGCGTAAAATTCCTGCGTGCGGACGTCCTTTTTCGTCCGCGCAACTTCGCAAGTGCGGCACAATATATCGATGTTGTCGTCCACTTGCGCACGCAGCACTTTTTGAAATTCTGCGCCGGAGAGCAGCGCATCGTAATCGGTTTCCAGCAGGTTCCCGATCACGTGCTTCAAATCCCAATCCATGCAGCACAGGGCGACATCGCCGCTGGGCAGCAGCACATTCTGATACACGCGCGGGCATAGTGCCAATTCGCCTGTCAATCGCTCGGGTGGGGCCACGCCGGCAATGTCGATATTGCCGGCTCGCGTCAGGATCCACCGGTTCTCCGGCTCGACGCCATGGGCCGACAGCAGTGCGTCCACCCGCTCGTGCACGGCCTCTGGCCCTTCTGTTCCTTCATGGACATGGAAGCCGATGTTTGAGATGTCGCTTTCGATCAGCCGGGTCAGCGCGGCCATATAGGTATCATCTACAATTATTCGCGTCAGACCTTTGGTGTCGGGTAGATGGACCGCGAACTTGACGAAATCGACATGTTTGAAGCGGTCAACCTGTTCTGCGGTCAAACCCATCACTGTGGTTGATAGCCGAACCTCGTGGCCAGCTTCGACCGCATATAGGATCATATCAGTGCAGGCCTGATTGAGAAATGGCTCGTAAAATCCGGTGAAATTGACCGTTACGTCTTTGGGTAATTTGTCGACGCAGGCCTTGTATGTTTCAAAGCTCAGGCTCGATGGACCGGTGAATTGCTTATAGGCTCTGCCGATAGTGACTTGCGGACAGTATGAGCACAGAACGCCGCACCCGATGCCGGTCGATATCAACAGCGCTCTATCCATATTTCCTCCGATACAACCGGCGCCATTATCCCATCCGACCGCGCATAGTCCATCACAAACGATGCCTATGTGTCTTTGCGGACAATACAATTGCCACACACCAGCAAATCCAATCCCGACTGCGAGAAGCATCGATATGCATCTTCGGGGGTACACACGATCGGCTCGTCGCGTCCGTTGAAGCTCGTGTTCAGCAGCATCGGACAGCCCGTTTCGTCAAAAAAAGCACTGATTAATGCGTGAAAGCGCGGGTGCATGTTGGCGGTGACGGTTTGAATGCGTGCAGAGCAATCTACATGAGTGACGGCGGGAATCACTGACCGGCGAAGTTTCAATTTGTCAAAACCCGTAACTGGTTGGGCCTCCGCCGCAACTGGCTCAAGCTTGCTCTGGGCAACTGGTGCGACCATCGCCATATAGGGGCTGTCTTGCCCCAGCGCGAACCAGTCGCCGGAATGCTCGGCCAAGACTGCGGGGGCAAAGGGACGGAAGCTCTCGCGCCCTTTGACTTGCAGATTTATCTTGGACTGCATTGTTTCCGACCGCGGATCACCCAGTATGGAGCGGCTACCCAAAGCGCGCGCGCCAAACTCCATCCGGCCATCAAACCATCCCGCCACTTTGCCCGTAGATATGTCTTTGGCCACGGTCTGGAACAGGTCTTCATCGGGCAGGGCTTCGAAATCTGCGCCCAGCACAGAAAGTGCAGCTTCGATTTCCGATTGCGTGTAAGCCGGGCCGAGGCAGGCGCCTTGCATATCATCGCTTTTGTCAGGCTGGGTGCGCGGCTGACCGAGCGCGAGATGCCAATATGCCAGCGCCGCCCCCAGCGATCCGCCAGAGTCTCCGGCTGCAGGCTGTATCCAAACATGGTCGAAATTGCCGCTGCGCGCGAGCATGCCGTTGATGACGCTGTTCTGCGCAACACCGCCAGCAAGACACAAGTTCCGTCGCCCGAATTCTTTGCTCAAACTTGCCGCCATCCGCAACACGATGTCTTCAGTCACCGCCTGTACGGAGCGGGCGATGTCCATATGGAACTGGGTTATCGGTTCGTGCGCGGCACGGCGCGGCTCACCGAAAAGGTCGCCGAATTTGCCATTGATCGAGGTGAAACCGGTCGCATAATTGAAATAGCTCTGGTCCATCCAGAAACTGCCATCGTCTTTAACATCGATCAGATAATCCAGGATTGTGTCACGGAAAATTGGCGATCCATAGGGGGCCAATCCCATGACTTTATATTCGTCATAATTGACCCGGAAGCCGATATATTCGGTGAAAGCCGAATAGAGCAGCCCGAGTGAATGGGGGAATTGGATTTCCTTTTTGATTTCCAGCGAGTTGCCGCGCCCAATCGCAACGGATGTTGTTGTCCGCTCGCCCACGCCATCGATGCTCAGCACAATTGCCTCTTCATAGGGAGACGGGAAGAAGGCGCTCGCACAGTGGCTCATGTGATGTTCGCTGAACTTCAACTGGCCTTTATCTTGCCAGTCGGGATCATGCTGGACGAACTGCTTCAACAATACGCTTTTCTGGAAAAGCTTTTCCTTGATCCACACCGGTATAGCGCGCCCGAAAGATCGGACTCCGCTCGGGGCAAATGCCAGATAGGTGTCGAGCAGCCGTTCAAATTTCAGAAACGGCTTTTCGTAGAAGACAATGTGATCGATTTCGGACAGCTTTAAACCTGCCGCAGACAGGCAATAATTGATCGATTGGACCGGGTAACCGGCATCGTTCTTGAGGCGAGAAAACCGTTCTTCCTGAACGGCCGCAACAATCTGTCCGTCGACCAGCAATGCGGCGCTGGAATCGTGATAGAATGCCGATATTCCGAGGATTGCGGTCACGCCGCTATCTTACCACAGTGTGTAAACGAATGGCGAAATGGCGGTGCCTTGTGTCATCACAATCAGCGCCCCGAATAGCGCCAGCACCAGAAACACGGGCAGCAGCCAATATTTCTTGCGCAGCAGCAGGAACCGCCAAAATTCCACCAATGTCTTCATAACAACACCATCAATATTGCCGCGCCATTGTGTCCGATGCGTTTTCCTCGGGCAGGCGCTCTAGCCAATAGGTTTCGCCTTCTTTCACGGATTGCTTCATCCGCAATGGGTCGCTGCCAAACAGTCGTGCCAAAAACGCAATTGGCGTCACAACCACATAGAAAACCAGCCCTAGGATAATTGGAGACATGGCTCGCCCGACCACCATCCCCAATTTGATCCAGTATCGATTGGGGTAGTGGAAAATCTTCGGGATCACGAGGCCTGTAATGCCCAGCACTCCGGCAATGGCTAAGGACCATAGTCGAACACCGCCGGTGGATACCGCCCATGGGTAAAGCGCAATTGCCAGGAAAATCAGAGCAAACAGAATCGCAAATGCACGGTCAGAGCCAGGCTTCACAGGTATATAAGCTGTATCGTCCAAATAGGGTCCCCCGTGCCGCCCGCCTCAGACAATTCGCATAATGTGTTGGCGTGTCAACGCAAACCTATCGTCAGACGCGTCAAGAAACCGTCGTGCTGCGCATTCCCTTGGCATGCAAATCGGACTAGCTCAGAAATGAAAGATGATCAGGGATTAATACTATGCATTTCGGATTGAATGATCAGCAACGCGGATTGCAGGAAGCGGCGCGCAAATTTGTGCGTGCCGAGCTGCCCGATCTAGCGCGGGAACTGGAGCGGGATGATAAGCCGGTGCCGGACGATATGCTGCGCCGCTATGGTGAGCTGGGCTTTCTCGGTATCAATCTGCCAGAGCAATATGGCGGGATGGGACTGAGCCATTTCGATGCCTTGCTGGTGCTGGAAGAATTTGCGCAAGTTTCGGTAGCGGTGGCGTTCCCGGTTTTCGAAGCACTAACCGGGCCGGTCCGGACGATTGCGCAATTCGGGTCGGATGCTCTGAAAGCCAAGATCCTGCCTGAAGTGATACGTGGCGAAAAAATCGTCGCGGTTGCTATGTCGGAACCCAATGCCGGTACAGCGCTGACCGATTTGACGACCACCGCGACAATCGACGGTGATACCATCGTCCTCAACGGCCAGAAGCGCTGGAGTTCAGGGGCAGGGCACTCGCATTACTACATAACTTATTGCCGCTTCGATGGAATCGAAGGTGCCAAGGGCATTGGCGCAGTGGTGGTCGAGAAGGGCGCTGATGGCCTTTCTTTCGGCAAACCCGAAGAATTGATGGGCTTTCGCGGCGTTCCTTCGGCCGATATTTTCCTCGACGATGTGCGTGTGCCGGCACGCAATCTGATTATTGGCGCAGGCGGTTTCGGGAAGCTCATGACTGCCTTCGGTTTGGAGCGCTGCGGCAACGCGACTATGGGGTTAGGCGTTGCAGCGGGAGCGCTCGAAGATGCGCTCGCCTACACGCAAGAACGCGAGGCCTTTGGCAAACCGATTGTCGATTTTCAGGCCGTCCAAATGAAGCTCGCTGAAATGGCGATGCAGGTCGATGCCGCGCGGTTGCTGATCTGGCGCGCAGCGGCGAATGCGGGTGCCCAAGACAATGGCGGCTTGCCGACGGTCTATGAAAGCTCGCTTGCGAAATGTTTCTCCAATGAAATGGTCCGCGATGTGACTCAGCTGGGTGTGCAAGTGATGGGCGGGTATGGATATTCCAAGGAATATCCGATGGAGCAGCGCCTGCGCGACGGTTTTGCCTGGGGGATCGCTGGCGGCACAACCGATGTCCAGAAGAGCAACATCACCGCCGCGATGATCGGTAGGCGATTTAATCAGCGTGCCAAATAGAGCGCCTTTGACCTTGCCAAGCTCGGCCGTGTTAGCCATCTAAAGCACCATGGACGAAACCGACGACACGCTTACTCCTCTGCACCCCAATCACGTGAAGGTCACGCGCATCGTCGCGTGTCTGTTCGCAGTGCCTTTTGTAATCGGCTCGATTGTGCTGGAAGTGCTGCAAATCCTCCCGCTCGGGGTGTTTGTGGTCCCGGTATTTCTGGTCGCTGTGTTTCTGGTCCTGCGCGTGCCGCTGCGCCGTTATCATGCACGCGGCTACGATATGGGCGAGGACCGGCTTCGCGTGGTGAAAGGCATTCTCTTTCGCTCGGACACGGTCGTTCCGTTCGGGCGCGTCCAACATATCGATGTCGATCAAGGGCCGCTTCAGCGCACCTACGGTATTGCCACGCTGACGCTGCACACAGCCGGGTCGCACAATGCCTCGGTGCATTTGCCAGGTCTGGCCAATGAAGACGCGCTGGCTATGCGAGAAGACATCCGCAGTCATATCAAGCGCGAGCTGGATTGAACGATATCGTGGAGATTTTGCCAGAATCCGAACCACCTGAAGCCAAGCGAACCCATCCGCTTAGCTTTGTGGTCAAGGCCGTCGACGGGCTGCAAAATGCGATCTTCCCGATGGTCGCGGGGTTTTTTGCCTTGCGCGATCAGTCATGGGCCATTTTTGGCGCGATCGGCATTGGCTTGGCGATTGCCGCGATCACAGCTGGCCTGTCTTATTTTTCATGGCGGCGCTTCACCTACACCGTCGATGCGACCGATATCCGTGTCGAAAGCGGGATCCTATCGCGGGCAGCCCGGTCGGTACCGTTCGAGCGGATCCAGGATGTCAGCCTTGAGCAAGCGCTGATTCCCCGCCTGCTCGGCCTCGTGCAGGTCCGGTTCGAAACTGGGGCTGGTGGGAAGGACGAACTCGCTCTCAACTACCTCGCCGAAGCAGAAGGCGAACGGCTGCGGGAAGTGGTCAAGGCGCGTAAAGATGGTGTTAGCGAAAGTTCTTTCGAGGGCGGTGCGGACACACCGCTTGAGGCGCCTGCCGAAACGCTGTTTGTGATGGATGAGAAGCGGCTATTCACATTCGGCGTATTTGAATTCTCGCTGGCGGTATTCGCGGTCCTTGCGGGTCTTTTCCAATATGTAGAGACATTCGCGTCCATCGAGTTGTGGAATGCGGATTTCTGGTCAGATTCGTTAGCCGGTCCGGGCAGCTGGGTGTCGGGTCTGGGGTTGGTGGGACAGATCATCGGTGCGATTGCAGGGCTCATTACATTTGTAATTCTGGGATCGGTTACAGGCCTTGTGCGGACATTCCTGCGCGATTGGGGCTTCCGGCTGGAGCGGACCGAGAAGGGTTTTCGTCGTCGCCGCGGCCTGCTGACCAAGACCGATGTGGTGATGCCGGTCCACCGCGTGCAAGCGCTCAAGATGACCACAGGGTTTATCCGCCGCCGTTTCGGATGGCATGGGCTGAAAGTGGTCAGTCTGGCGCAGGATAGCGGCGCCGCCAGCCATGATGTCGCACCGTTCGCCAAAGTAGACGAGCTGCGCCCGATTGCCAAAGCAGCGGGTTTCGCGCTTGATCCATCCGCGGGTAGCCAATGGCATCGCGGCAGCAAGAAGTACCGCTTCGATAGTGCAATTATCGAGTTTGCGGTGTTTGTGCTGATCGCGTCAGGCGTTGCCACTGGCTTGACCATCAGCGGTGCGGCATCGCCTGCATTTGCTTTGATTGCTCTTGCCGCCGGGTGCCTGTTTGCTGTGCGCCAGATGTTCCTGTGGCGGTTCGACTTTAACGCGCTCGGCGCGCGGTATTTCTTCGTGAAGCAGGGGTGGCTCGCCCCCAAGCTGGATGTCGCCTCGCGGGTTAAACTGCAATCAGTGGAGATCGCGCAAGGCCCGATATCGAGTAGGCGCGGCTATGCCACGTTGAAGCTGGGCTTGGCTGGCGGGACGCTTGAAGTCGAAGGGTTGCCGGTCGCAAGGGCGCACGAACTTAGGTCTGCGATCCTGAGCAGTATCGCCAAGACCGACTTTTCCGAGCTTGCGGGTTAGACGCGAAGGTCTGCCCATGTGGGATTTTGCCCGAACTTCTTCGCAACATAGGAGCATTGCGGGACGATTTTGAAACCGTGTTCGCGCGCGTCAGCAACCAGCGCGTCGACTAGAGCAGAAGCAACGCCTCGGCCGCCAATTTCGCGTGGGACCAGCGTATGCTCTGCCACGCGCGCGGTGTGTCCGTTTTGGGAGCGCGTCACCCACGTCAGGCGGCCAATTGCCTCGGTCCCTTCGATGTGCGCGTGATACTCGCCTTCATCGCCATCTTTGTGGCGGGTAATTGTCAGTCCTTCGATTGCCATGCTTTTGCCTCTGGATAGATTGGTGAACAGTTTGGATAGTCTTGCACTCAACGCCCGGTGGCGTAAGGGCGTTCCACTATGAGCGCCACGATGCAATTTCTGTCTGACAATGCCGCTTCGGTCCATCCCGTGATTTGGGCCGCAATGAAAGCAGCAGATGCGCCGGATTCGCCCTATGATGGCGACGCCGTTTCGCAGCGACTGGACGAAGCTTTCAGCGCGGTTTTTGGAAGAGAGTGCGCAGTGCTATGGGTGGCGACAGGGACTGCTGCTAACTGCCTTGCGCTCTCGGCGATGGTACAACCGCATGGCGGAGTCGTCTGCCACCGCGAAGCGCATATCGAAATGGATGAAGGCGGCGCGCCCGGATTCTATCTGCATGGCGCGAAGTTGCTGCTCGCGGGGGGTGCGAGTGCCAAGTTGGCGCCCAGTGATATCCGCGCCGTGATTGATCCGATCCGCGACGATGTGCACCAAGTGCAGCCGCATGCGATCTCGATCACGCAGGCGAGCGAATATGGCTGTTCTTACCGTCCCGACGAAGTCGCTGCGATTGCGGAGCTGGCGAAAGAACGCGGGCTTGGCCTGCATATGGACGGCGCGCGTTTTGCGAATGCATGCGCGTTTCTTGGGGGCTCGGCGGCGGATGCGGCTGGTCCGGTTGATGCGTTAAGCTTCGGATTTGTGAAAAATGGCGGAATGAGCGCCGAGGCAATTGTGTTTTTCGACACTGAGCTGGCAGATGTCGCGCGCTATCGCCGCAAAAGAGCGGGACATTTGCAATCGAAAGGCCGCTATCTGGCAGCCCAATTGCTGGCGATGCTGGATGGCGATGTGTGGCTGCATAATGCCCGGACGGCGAACAGCGCGGCGCTGGAGATTGCCAGCGTCGCCGGAGAGCGCCTGATGCATCCCGTGGAGGCGAACGAGATATTCCTTCGTTGCACTCCAGCAGAGCGGGAAACACTCCGCAGCCAGAATTTCGATTTCTACGATTGGGGCGATGATGCAGCGCGGCTGGTAGCAGCGTGGAACACCCCGCAGGAACACGCAATGAAACTTGCGCAAGCCATCGCGGCATTATGACACAAGCTGAAGCTGGAGATACCCCGCACACTCTGCTGCGGCCGCAGATCGCGCTGCCATTTATTCTGGTCGCGCTGATCTGGGGATCGACCTGGTATGTCATTACCGGCCAGATCGGCGACGTTCCTGCGAGCTGGTCGATTGCGTGGCGCTTTGCTTTGGCGACCCCCGCGATGTTTATTATCGCGCTGGCGATGGGCAAAAGCCTGAAGATCGGAAAAGCGGGGCATATGCTTGCGCTGATGATCGGCCTGTTCCAGTTCTGCCTCAATTTCAATTTCGTCTATCGCGCCGAATTGCATCTGACCTCGGGTGTGGTCGCTGTGATGTTCGGCTTGCTGATGGTCCCGAATGTGTTCTTTGGCCGCATCTTTCTGGGGCAGCGCGTGACCGGACGCTTCATTGCGGGAAGCTTGGTTGCGCTTATTGGGATCAGTATGCTGCTCTTGCACGAGGCGCGCCTATCGCCGCTTGGCGGAGATGTCGGGCTGGGCGTGTTGCTGGCCATTGGCGGGATTCTGGCGGCATCGGTGGCCAATGTGATTCAGGCCAACGAAACGGGCGCGAAGCTACCGATGGTTAGTTTGCTTTCGTGGTCGCTGCTCTACGGAACCATCATCGACTTCGCGCTGGCGTGGTTTACTGCGGGACCGCCGGTTTTCCCGGACCGCTGGCAATATTGGGCGGGGATAGCGTGGCTCGGCCTCGCTGGTTCTGTCGTAACTTTTCCGCTTTATTACACCATCGTTCGGCAGATCGGTCCGGGCCGCGCCGCCTATAACAGTATCCTGGTGATTACTGTGGCGATGCTGATCTCGACTTTCATCGAAGGCTATGAGTGGTCATGGCTGGCGGGCGGTGGCGCAGCGTTGGCGCTTGCGGGTATGGTACTGGCACTGCGTGCGCGCAAGACCTAGAGCAAGCTGCGCAGCCCCGAGCGATAGTCGGGATATTGCGGTTCCCAGCCAAGCACGCGCTTGGCTTTGCCGTTCGCCACGCGGCGGTTCTCCGAATAAAATCCCAGCGCCATTTCGGAGAGATTGGCTTCCTCCAATGTTTGCAGCGGCGGCGGCTCGACACCCATCAACTGGCATGCCTCTTCAATCACAGCATTTTGCGGAGCAGGCAGATTGTCAGAAAGGTTGTAGGCGCCGGCCGGTCCATTAAGCCCCGCCAGCACTCCCGACACGATATCATCGACATGGACGCGGCTGAATATTTGTCCGGGCAGGTCGATGCGGTTGGCTTTGCCTTCGCGTACCCGGTCAAATGCGCTGCGACTGGGACCATAGATTCCGGGCAAGCGGAACACGCGGGCGCCTGTATCCAGCCAACGCTGATCGCATTCTGCCCGTGCGGTGCGGCGCCCTCCGCCCGTTGGAGAGCCTTCATCGACCCATGCGCCTTGTGCGTCGCCATAGACCCCGGTCGATGACAGATAGCCGACCCATTCCTGCGTAATGTCAGTGCCATACCGGCCAAGCACCGGATCGCCGCCTTCCGATGGCGGCACCGATGATAAAACATGGCTTGCCCGCGTCAAAGCATCGCGGACCGCGGCCCCATCGGCAAAGTCGACATCGCCCGCGCTGCCCGTTGCTTCAACGACCCAGCCTTTAAACCGCAGCGCCTCGGCAATGCGCGCAGCCGTATAGCCCAGACCAAAGATGAACATATGTGCCATGAGTGCGTTCTAGGCACTGGACGCGCAAAGGAAAGGCCCTAGATCACTCAACATGGATATTGCACGCACCCCCACCACGCCGGATGGCAATCCGGAAATGGCCGACGCAGCGTTTGAGCCCGCGCAGCCGCCAGTAATTCACCGTAAGGATTATGCTCCTTTCCCTTGGTTGCTTCCTGCGACACATTTGGAGTTTGCATTAGGGGTCGAACACACCCGCGTGGTTTCGACTTTGCAGATAGAGCGCAATCCGGCAGCGGCCGCCTCTGCGCACATCTTGCTCAACGGCGACGGATTGACGGCGGTTTCTGTCCGCGTGGATGGCCAAGAAACCAGCGATTGGGAAATGGAAGGCGACAATCTGCGGTTGAATTTGTCCGGCGATGCACATGAAATTTCCATCACCACCGAAATCGAACCGTCGGCGAATACCCAGCTAATGGGTCTTTATGCCTCCAACGGGATGCTCTGTACCCAATGCGAGGCCGAGGGGTTCCGCCGGATCACTTTCTTCCCTGACCGGCCTGATGTTCTGTCGACGTATACTGTCAAGATGACTGGCCCTAAGGCTGATTTTCCCGTGCTTCTGTCGAACGGGAACAAAGCTGCCGAGGGCGATAATGGTGACGGCACACATTGGGCTGAGTGGCATGATCCATGGCCCAAGCCATCCTATTTGTTTGCCTTGGTTGCAGGTGATCTGGTCGCCAATACAGACAGCTTCACCACCGTGTCGGGCCGTGAAGTCGATCTCGCGATTTATGTTCGAGCCCAAAATGACGGGGGCGATCTGGACCGGACTGGCCACGCCATGCGCTCTCTCGTTAAATCTATGAAATGGGACGAAGAGGTGTTCGGCCGCGAATATGATCTCGATGTGTTCAACATCGTAGCGGTCAGCGATTTCAATATGGGCGCGATGGAGAATAAAGGCCTCAACGTCTTCAATACCAAATATGTGCTGGCTGATCCGGAAACAGCGACCGACGGGGATTTCGACGGTGTCGAGGGGGTGATCGCGCATGAATATTTTCACAATTGGTCGGGCAACCGGATCACCTGTCAGGACTGGTTCCAACTGAGCCTGAAAGAAGGCTTCACCGTTCTGCGAGATCAACTGTTCAGTCAGGATATGCAGGGCGAGGCGGTGAAGCGGATCGAGGACGTGCGGATTTTGCGATCGGTTCAATTCCCTGAAGATAGTGGCCCGCTGGCCCACCCGATCCGGCCCGACAGCTTCCGCGAAATCTCCAATTTTTACACCGCGACCGTGTATAATAAGGGCGCGGAAGTCATCCGGATGATGCGCACAATGTGCGGACCCGAAGCGTTCCGCAAAGGTACGGATCTTTATTTCGATCGGCATGATGGCGAAGCCGCGACGTGCGAAGATTTCATCACCGCGATGGAGGATGGTGCCGGGCTCGACCTGACGCAATTCCGCCTATGGTACTCGCAGGCAGGTACCCCCAAGGTCGCGGTCGATCTGACGCATGCGGGCGATACGGCGACGCTGACTCTGCGCCAAACTGTTCCTGCGACAGCGGACCAGCCGGGCAAGAAACCGATGCCGATCCCGCTCAAGATCGCGATGTTTGATCGGGTAAGTGGCCAGCATTCCGGCGAGCAATTGATCGTCCTGAAAACTGATGAGCAAAGTTTCAACTTTGAGGGTTTTGCAGAGAAACCGATCTTGTCGATCAATCGTGGTTTCTCTGCGCCGGTGACAATCGAGCGCGACATTGCTGACGAGGATCTGGTGTTCTTGGCGGCCAGGGATGACGATCCGTTCGCACGCTACGAAGCGATGCAGGATCTTGTTGTCGGGCATTTAACTGCTGCATCGGGCAATGGTCTGGATGACTCGGCGCGCGGCACGGGTCGCTTGGCTATCGCGCAGGCGTTTGAGGCGGTCTTGAGCGATGATATGCTCGACGATTCGATGCGCGGCGAGCTGATGATGCTTCCCGGACTGACCTTTCTGATGGAGCAGCAATTGGTTGCCGACCCGTCGCGCATTCACGAAGAGCGCGAAGGCCTCAAAGCGTGGCTTGGGGCGCGGTTCGAGGATACACTTGTCACCTTGCACCAGCGCGTTTCTGCCGTGCCTTATGATCAAGAGGCTACCTCACGCGGTGCGCGCAAAGTAAAAACCCAGGCGCTGGTGTATCTTGCAGCTGGTAACTCGGAGCGAGCTTCGCAAATCGCTGCGGCACAATATCATGCGGCGGATAATATGACCGACCGCCAAGGCGCGCTGATGGTCCTGACCGGTCTTGGCACCGCCGCGCGGACGGACACATTGATCGACTTCCACCGGCGTTATGCCGGCAATGAGTTGGTGGTCGATAAATGGTTTGCGCTGCAGGCATCCTCGCTTCATCCGAACGCGATCGAGCATGTTAAGGCGCTCGCGCAGCATAAGGACTTTACCATCCGCAACCCGAACCGGGTGCGGTCGCTCTATATGGCGTTTGCGGGCAACCCGCATGCTTTCCACGCCGTTGATGGTGAGGGTTATCGCCTGATTGCAGACCTGATTCTCGAACTCGATCCGATCAATCCACAAACGGCGGCGCGCTTCGTATCACCGCTCGGCCGCTGGCGCAGAATCGAACCCGGACGCGCAGATTTGATGCGCGCAGAGCTCGAAAGGATTAAAGCTGCGGAGAATCTTTCCCGCGATACGTTCGAGCAGGTAACCCGGTCCCTTGGCTAATATTGCACTCGTTCGTGCGGCCTGCCTCGATGGCATCGCACATGGCTTTCTCGGGCGCCAAGGCGGCGTCTCAACGGGGGTGATTGCAGGCTTGAATGTGGGGTTCGGTGCGGAGGATGACGATGCAGCGGTAGCTGAAAACCGAATGCGCGCTGCGGATGCGGTTCTTGCTGACGCCCAATTGGTATCACTTTACCAGGTCCACTCCCCAAGAGCCGTCATTGTCGAGGAGCCTTGGGCTTTGGACGATCGTCCGAAAGCCGATGCACTGGTTACCAAGACTCCGGGATTGCTACTCGGTATCGTTACCGCGGATTGTGCGCCGGTTCTCTTCGCTGATCGCGAAGCGGGAATTGTCGGCGCAGCGCATGCCGGTTGGCGCGGTGCGCATAGAGGTGTAATCGAAGCAACGGTCGAGGCTATGACCCGTCTGGGTGCCGTGGCCGGTCGGATTTGCGCGGCAATCGGCCCGTGCATTGCGCAGGCGAGCTATGAAGTCGATGACGGGTTTCGTTCACAATTCGCCACAGAAGATGAACAATTTTTCGAAGCGGGCAAAGCCGGACATCACCAATTCGATCTGGAAGCGTATGTAGCCGCCCGCCTCGCCGAAGCGGGCTTGGGAACTATTGAACCGCTCGGGTTGGACACATATTCGAATGCGGCGAGCTATTATTCCTACCGCCGCGCCACGCATCATGGTGAGCCAAACTATGGCCGCCAGTTCAGCCTGATTGGCTTGCCTGCGTAACGCGCGTGTCACATCCATTGCACGAAACTGAATGGATAGTGCCAAAAAGGCAGTTGGCAGCACGGCCAATCACCGCTATCAGCGCGCCCAAACCGGCATTGGCGGATTCCTTTGGTGCATCCGCTATCTGACCGTTAAGCGGGGCTATTTTCGTGGAACGGGCTGGTAAAACAGTATTTGCGCAGCATTGTAAGCGGCGCAGTTGCAGGGCAAGGTAAGCGAATGGCTGATACGACTGGCACAGCAACTCCCGATACCGCCATGGATCATGGCGAAGACGGTGTTCGGCGGCGTGACTTTATCAATATTGCGGCGGTCAGCGCCGCTGGCGTTGGTGGTGCTTCGATCTTGATTCCCTTGATCAGCCAGATGGCTCCGTCGGAAGATGTGCTCGCTGAAAGCAGCACCGAAGTGGACGTGAGCGCCATCGAGCCCGGCCAAGCGATCAAGGCAATCTTCCGGAAACAGCCATTGTTCGTGAAGCGCTTGACCGATGCGGAAATTGAAGCTGCTAACGCGGTTGATGTTGGCAGTCTCCGCGATGCAGAATCTCTCAACGATCGCACGCTCGAGGGTAACCGCGATATTTTGGTGACCATGGGCGTCTGTACTCACCTTGGCTGTGTGCCTCTTGGCGCTGCTGAAGGTGAAGTTAAGGGTGAATATGGCGGCTATTTCTGTCCATGCCATGGTTCGCATTACGACACGGCTGGACGGATCCGCAAAGGACCTGCACCGACTAATCTTGTAGTGCCGGAATATGCATTCACCTCTGAAACCGTCATTCAAGTCGGGTAAGTGAGAAGAGAAACGATATGAGTTTTCCCTGGGCCCGCGAATATCAACCGGCAAACGGTTTGACCAAATTCCTGGACGAGAAGCTGCCGCTTCCGCGTCTGGTCTATAACGCAGTTGGCGCCGGTTATCCGGTTCCGCGCAATCTCAGCTATTTCTGGAATTTCGGTGTTCTCGCCGGTTTCTTCCTGATGGTGCAGATCGTCACCGGCGTTGTGCTGGCGATGCATTATGCGGCCAATGCGCAAGTCGCATTCTTCCAGGTCGAGCATATCATGCGCGATGTAAACTGGGGCTGGTTGATGCGCTATGCGCATATGAACGGCGCGCACTTCTTCTTCATCGTGGTCTATTTCCATATCTTCCGCGGATTGTTCTACAGTTCGTACAAGGCGCCGCGCGAGATGATCTGGCTTCTCGGCGTGGTTATCTTCCTGCTGATGATGGCGACGGCGTTTCTGGGTTACGTGCTTCCTTGGGGGCAAATGAGCTTCTGGGGTGCGAAGGTTATTACCGGACTATTCGGAGCTATCCCGCTGGTCGGTGAGCCGCTGCAGGTGTGGCTGGTCGGTGGTTATGCGCCTGATAATGCCGCTCTCAACCGCTTCTTCAGCCTGCACTTCTTGCTGCCATTCGTGATCTTGGGTGTTGTGATCCTGCACGTTTGGGCGCTGCACATCCCAGGCTCTTCAAACCCGACCGGTGTGGAGGTAAAGAAGGAAAGCGATACGCTTCCGTTCCACCCATATTACACCGCGAAAGATGGCTTCGGACTGGGCGTTGCGCTGATCCTGTATCTCAGTCTGGTATTCTTCGTGCCGAATATTCTTGGACATGCGGATAATTATATCGAGGCGAACCCACTTGCGACGCCGGCGCATATTCTGCCTGAATGGTACTTCTTCCCGTTCTACGCGATCTTGCGGGCGTTCACTGTGGACTTCATTCTGTCGGCCAAGCTGTGGGGCGTCCTCGCGATGTTCTCATCGATTCTGGTATGGTTCTTCCTGCCATGGCTCGACAAGTCGCCGGTGCGCTCGGGCCATTACCGCCCGCTGTTCCGCAAGTTCTTCTGGTTCGGTCTGATCCCGTGCATGGTTGTGCTGTTCATATGTGGCGGTGCGCCAGCTGAAGAACCCTATGTGATGCTCAGCCAGATCGCGACCGCATATTACTTCCTGCACTTCCTGGTGTTCCTGCCGCTGATTTCTTCGATCGAGAAGCCTGAACCGCTTCCGTATTCGATCACAGAAGCAGTGCTTGGCACCGATGATGATGCCAAGCTGCCCGCATCTGATGCGGTCAAGGCCTGAGGACGAGAGAGAGAACAGATCATGATCCGTATTGGTGGTTTCCTAATCGGCATCGGCTTCACTGTCGTCGTCCTCTGGTCCTTCGCTGTTGGCGCGTATAATTTCGCGACTGAAGAGAAGGTTGGCGCAGCCGAGTATGAATTTCATAAAGAGCCGAAAGACGTTTCTTTCGCGCATGACGGTGCTTTTGGTAAATGGGATAAGGCGCAATTGCAGCGCGGTTATCAGGTGTACAAAGAGGTTTGCGCCGCTTGTCACTCGCTGAAATTCGTCGCGTTCCGCGATCTTGCCGATCTCGGTTACAATGAAGACGAAGTAAAAGCGCTGGCAGCAGAATGGACTGTGCCGGGTATCGATCAGGATACTGGTGAGGCAATTACGCGTCCGGGTACTCCGATCGATTACTTCCCATCGCCATATCCGAATGACATCGCCGCAGCGGCTGGCAACAACAATGCGATTCCGCCGGACCTCTCTTTGATGACCAAGGCACGTCCGAACGGTACTGCTTATCTCTATTCGCTGCTGACAGGCTATGGCGAGCCATCAGAGGAGTTGAAAGCGAAATACCCTGATTTCTCGACGCCACCAGGCCTGAGCTTCAACGAGTATTTCCCCAACCTCAATCTCGCGATGGCGCAGCCAATCGTGATCGATGATCAGGTATCATATGCCGATGGTACTTCGGCAACGGTAGATCAGATGGCGAAAGACGTCACCGCATTCCTGACCTGGACGGCTGAACCATCGTTGGTCGATCGCAAACAAACCGGCTGGCCGGTTCTCGGGTTCCTGCTGTTTGCGACGATTTTGGCTTACTTCTCCAAGAAGCAAATCTGGTCTGCGGTTAAACCAAAGAAAGCCAAATAATTATTCATATCGTTCGATAACGGACACCATCCGCCCCGCGCATCCATCCGATGCGCGGGGCGTTTTGTTTGAGGCGCACGCATGACACCCGATACATTGAAAGATCTGGTCCGCACCGTGCCGGACTTCCCGGAGCCCGGAATCCAGTTCCGCGATATCACCACGCTCGTCGGCAATGGACCCGGGCTGGCCGCAACGGTCAATCATTTGGCGCGTATGGCGCGAGATGCCGGAGCGGAAGCGATTGCCGGAATGGAAGCGCGGGGCTTCATCTTTGGTGCAGCGGCGGCGGTTGAGCTCGAACTACCGTTTATTCCGGTGCGTAAGCCTGGCAAGCTGCCGGTGGCGACGATCGGCGTCGATTATGCGCTCGAATATGGTACAGACAGGCTGGAAATTGATCCTACTTCCATCACGGATGATCAGAGGGTCGTGATTGTTGATGACCTGATTGCTACAGGTGGGACAGCGCAAGCGGCGGTGCAATTGCTCCGCATGGCGGGCGGCACAGTCGATGATGCATTGTTCGTGATCGACCTTCCCGATCTGGGCGGTGCGAGAGCACTGCATGACGCTGGGGTCACGGTGTCGGCATTGATGCAATTTGAAGGTGATTGATTTCTATAAAGAATTGACTCGCTTTCAAGGCAGAAATGGCCGCATAGGCATTAATCGAGTGGATGAGACTTTGGCGGGGACCAGCATGTAATGGAAGAACAGGCGTTAGTCATTGCGCTGGTAGGCGTCTTGGGAATTGGTGCGCAATGGCTTGCGTGGCGGACAGGGTGGCCTGCGATTGTGCTGATGCTGGCGGCAGGTTTTCTTGCCGGACCCGTTTTTGGCATCTTCAATCCGGAGCGCGCATTTGGCGATTTGCTTGAACCGATGGTGGCCATTGGTGTGGCGATCATTCTGTTTGAGGGCGGATTGAGTCTCGACTTTCGCGAGCTCCGCCATGCCGGTGATGGTGTCTGGCGGTTGGTTATCTTCGGAGTACCCATCGGTTGGGTGCTGGGCAGTGTGGCTGGGTGGCTTGCCGGTCTGGTCTGGCCCGTCGCGATTCTGTTCGGCGGCATTCTGGTGGTGACCGGCCCGACCGTGGTGATGCCATTGCTCAGACAATCCTCGGTCCAGACGCGCCCCTCGGCGATCCTGAAATGGGAAGCCATTGTTAATGATCCGATCGGAGCCCTGTGCGCGGTAATCGCGTTTGAATATTTCCGCATGATCAGCGAGCGCCCAGGCGCCACCTTGTTCGAAGTCGTTCCGCCAATGATCTTTGCGGCCATTATCGCCGGCCTGCTCGGCTATGCGGCGGCCAAGGCTATTGCGTGGGCGTTCCCGCGCGGCGCGATCCCCGAATATCTTAAAGTGCCAGTCCTGCTGACTACGGTGGTTGCCGTGTTTGTTGTTTCAAACAAGATCGAGCACGAGGCCGGCCTGGTTGCTGTGACCGTCATGGGCATAGCACTCGCGAATATGCACGTATCGAGCCTGCGCAGCATTCACCCGTTCAAGCAGAACATCGCGGTATTGCTGGTGTCCGGCATCTTCATCCTGCTGTCGTCATCGCTCTCGATTGACGATCTCGCTTATATCGATCCGCGGATCAATCCGGGCTTTATTCTGTTCCTGCTTGGTCTGCTGTTCGTCGTCAGGCCCGCCACGATCTTGCTTAGCCTCGCGTTTAGCTCAGTGCCATGGAACGAGCGCCTGTTTCTCGCATGGATCGCGCCCCGGGGGATCGTTCTGGTCGCGATCTGCGGCCTGTTTGCCCTGCGCCTTACCGAGCTGGGTTACGCCGATGGCAACATTCTGATTGGCCTAAGCTTCGCAGTGGTAGTTACGACAATCATCGCACATGGTTTCACCATTAACATTGTTGCGCGTTGGCTGAACGTAAAAGGCAATACGCGGCCTGGCCTGCTCATTGTCGGCAGCACGCCGTGGACAATCACGCTGGCCGAAGAGATGCGCGCTCTGAAGACGCCGGTGATGATCGTTGACCCCAGTTGGCAGCGGCTGGGTGCAGCTCGTAAAGCCGGACTGCCATTCTATCACGGTGAAATTTTGAACGAAGCGACCGAGCATAATCTGGATCTCGCGCCGTATCAGGTGCTTGTCGCGGCGACCGATAATGAAGCGTACAACACCTTAGTCTGCAACGAATTCGCGCACGAGATCGGGCGGGATTCGGTTTATCAGTTAGGTGCTTCGACGGCCGAGGATGACAAGCATGCTATTCCGCCGTCGCTTCGCGGCCGCGCTTTGTTTGAAGCCGGTTTCGGCATGTCCGACGTGATCGAGCGCAGCCAGCAAGGTTGGATTTTCCGCAAGACCACACTGTCCGACGAGTTCGACTTTGAAGACGCGCAAGCCAAGCTGCCGGAGGCGGCACATATGCTGCTCCTGCTGCGCGATAATGGCCGGATGCGGTTCTTCACTCACGCGGTGAAGCCGGAACCGCGTGCAGGCGATACGATTATTACTTTCTCGCCTCCCAAGGCGAAATCACCTGAGGAAGTGGCCGCTCGCAAGGCAGAGCGTGCCACCGGCAAGGTGCAAACGACATGAGGACTATCACTATGACTTACCGCGCACCGCTGGCGATTATGCTTGCGCTTGCAATGGCGGCCTGCACCAGTGAGCGCGCCGAGCCCGAACCTGAACCGTCACCAACCGCAACGCTTGGCGAAGCGCCTGACCCGGAGCAATCGGAAGGGGTATCGATCATCCGCGAGGATTCGGATGTGGCTCAGGAAGTTATCAAATTGCAGCCTTTGAACGCCCGCATATCTTTCGACGAAGGCGGGTCCGATCTGAGCGATACAGCCATTGCCGAACTTGAGGCGGTGCTCGAAACCCGCCAGTTTGAGGCAGGCGGCCCGATTGTCCTGAGCGGGCATACCGATTCCAAAGGCACAGACGCTGCCAATATGCGTGCGGCGCGGAACCGCGCTGAAGCCGTGCGTGATTGGCTGGTTGAAAGGAACGTGCCGCAAAGCCGCATTACTGTCATCGCTATCGGTGAACAGAACCCGGCGCGCCCCAATGCCAAACCCGATGGCTCACCCGATGAGGAAGGCCGCGCGTTCAACCGCCGTGTCGATGTGGCCATTGCAGTGCCTGCCGAATTGGCTCTGCCTGATCCTGAGGATGAAACACCTACGCTGGTCGAGCAGGTCTCTGCCGAAGACTAATCGGTGCCCGCACCCGCGCCTTCGCGCACCAGTTTGAGAACCCTGTCCGCCCATTCCGGTTGGCAAATCAGTAGATCGGGCAAATAGGTATCGCGCTGGTTGTACAGCATCGGCGATCCGTCAATCCGCGAGCAATGCAAGCCATTGGCCAGCGCAACCGCCACCGGAGCGCAGCTATCCCACTCATACTGCCCGCCTGAATGCAGGTAGATTTCCGCTTCACCGCGCACCACGGCCATGGCTTTGGCGCCGGCAGACCCCATGGGCACAAGTTCACCGCCGATGGATTTGGCAACCGCGACAGCTTCCTGGGCCGGACGCGTGCGGCTAACGACCAAGCGCGGTGTGTCGGAGAATTCCATGTTCTGTAAGGGCAAGTCGCTGCGCAGCACGATCCCATCATCCAGACCCGGCAAAGCGACTGCGCCAGTTACGGCTACGCCGTCAATAGCAAGTCCCACATGGACCGCCCAATCGCTGCGGCCTTCGCCATATTCGCGCGTACCGTCGACCGGATCGACGATCCAGACGCGCGACTTGGACAGACGTTCGTCGGTATCTTTGCTTTCTTCCGACAATAGCCCGTCATCGGGCCGCAATGTACGCAGAGCATCCACAAGGTAACGATTGGCGGTTTCGTCACCTGCGTCACCCAGAGCCTTGCCCTCGAACTGGCCGCTCGCACGGACATCGAGCAGAACCGTGCCAGCTTCAACAGCCAGATGCGCTGCCAGTTCGGCGTCATTCATGGTTGATGGATCAGCGCTCACAGCCTGACTCATTTGAGAGGCATGATCTGGCTGATGATATGATCCGCAGCTTCTTCGACGGTCATCTCCACAGTGTTTACACGGATCTCGGGTTCATCGGGTGCCTCATAGGGGCTGTCGATACCGGTGAAGTTCTTGAGCTCGCCGCTACGCGCCTTCTTGTAGAGACCTTTCACATCGCGTTGCTCGGCCACGTCCAGCGGCGTATCGACGAAGATTTCGATAAACTCGCACTCTTCCATCATCCCGCGCACCAGATCACGTTCGGCACGAAACGGGCTGATAAAGGCGGTTAGCACGATCAGACCGGCATCGGTCATCAGCTTGGCGACTTCGCCCACGCGGCGGATATTCTCGATCCGGTCGGCCTCGGTAAAGCCCAAGTCCTTGTTCAGCCCGTGGCGAACATTGTCGCCATCGAGCAGAAAGGTATGGCGGTTCATCACATTGAGGCGCTGTTCGACCGCATTGGCAATTGTCGATTTACCCGAGCCGGAGAGACCGGTGAACCACAATACGCGCGGTTTCTGGTTCTTCAGATCGGCATGATGATCGCGCGTGATCGTTGTTGCCTGCCAATGGACATTCGATGCCCGGCGCAAGCTAAAATGCAGCATGCCCGCGCCAACGGTGGCGTTGGTGATCTTGTCGACCAGAATAAAGCCGCCGAGCGCGCGATTATTGTCATAAGGCTCGAAGGTAATCGGGCGTTCGGTGTGAACTTCGGCAACACCGATGGAGTTGAGCTCAAGCGTTTTTGTTGCGAGCTTCTCCCCAGAACCTCCAACATTATTGACGTTGATCTCGTATTTCGGTTCCTGGATTGTCGCGGTGACCAATTGGCTCGCCAGCTTCAGCCAATAGCCGCGCCCTGGCTTGAGCGCTTCCTCGTCCATCCACACCAATGTTGCTTCGAACTGGTCGGATGCCTCAGGCGGATTGTCGGCGGCGGCGATCACATCGCCGCGGCTGCAATCAACCTCGTCGGCAAGCGTGATAGTCACCGATTGCCCGGCAACCGCTTCATCCAGCTCGCCATCGAAGGTAACGATTGATTTGACGGTGCTGGTTGTGCCTGACGGGACCACACGAACCGTATCGCCGGGCTTGATCGAGCCGCTGCCAATCAGGCCGGAAAAACCGCGAAAGTCGAGATTGGGCCGGTTAACCCACTGTACCGGCATCCGGAACGATTTTTCCTGCGCTGCGACATTGGCAATCTCGATATTCTCGAGATGGCTGATGAGCGATGGCCCGTCATACCAACTCGTGTTGTCCGAAGGCGCGGCGGTGATGTTGTCGCCTTTGAAGCCGGAGATCGGAATGGCCGTGAAGCTTTCGATCCCGATCTCTTTGGCAAAGGCCGAATAATCGGCGACGATCTGGTCGAATGTGGCCTGATCGTAGCCGACCAGATCCATCTTGTTCACCGCCAGCACCAGATGCTTGATGCCGAGCAAATGCGCGAGATAGCTATGCCGCCGCGTCTGGACGAGCATACCTTTGCGGGCATCGACTAGGATCACCGCGCAATCGGCGGTCGATGCGCCGGTGACCATATTGCGCGTATATTGTTCGTGGCCCGGCGTATCGGCGACGATGAACTTGCGTTTCTCGGTTGCAAAAAAGCGGTACGCGACATCGATGGTAATGCCCTGCTCACGTTCCGCCGCGAGACCATCCACCAGCAAGGCAAAGTCGATCTCTTGCCCCTGTGTACCGACCTTTTTGCTGTCGCTTTCGAGCGCGGCGAGCTGGTCCTCAAAGATCATTTTGGAATCGTAGAGCAATCGGCCGATCAGCGTGCTCTTGCCATCATCCACACTGCCGCAGGTGATGAAACGCAGCAGCGATTTGTTCTGATGCTGATCGAGATAGGCATCGATATCGTCCGCGATCAGCGCGTCGGTTTCGTAAACGGGGGTAGTCATCAGAAGTACCCCTCCTGCTTCTTCTTCTCCATCCCGGCACCGCCTTCATCCTGGTCGATGACCCGGCCCTGACGTTCGCTGGTGGTCGTGAGAAGCATTTCCTGCACGACTTCGGCGAGGGTGGATGCTTCGCTCTCTACCGCACCGGTCAGTGGAAAACAGCCGAGCGTGCGGAAGCGAACAGAGCGTTCGGTGATTGCGGGCCGGTGCCCCATCACTGCTTCAAGCCGGTCCAGATCATCCGCCATAAACAGACCGCCTTCATATTCGAAAGTCGGTCGCGGTGCGGCGAAATAGAGCGGCACGATCTCGATATTTTCGGCCATAATATATTGCCAGATGTCGAGTTCGGTCCAATTGCTCAGCGGGAAAACGCGGATGCTCTCGCCTTTGGCTTTCTTGGCGTTGTAGAGATTCCACAATTCGGGGCGCTGCTGCTTCGGGTCCCACCCATGATTGGTGGTGCGGAAGCTGAAAATCCGCTCTTTGGCACGGCTCTTTTCCTCGTCGCGCCGCGCGCCGCCGAACGCAGCATCGAAACCATAATGGTCAAGCGCCTGCTTCAGCCCCTGCGTCTTCCACATATCGGTATGCAGCGCGCCGTGATCGAACGGGTTGATCCCGCGCTCTTTGGCTTCGGGGTTTTGCCAGACCAGCAGGTCCATCCCGGCATCAGCTGCGGATTTTTCGCGCAGCGCATACATGTCCTTGAATTTCCACGTTGTATCGACATGCAGCAGCGGGAAGGGCGGCGGCGAGGGATAGAAGGCTTTCTTCGCCAGATGGAGCATGACTGCGCTGTCTTTGCCGACTGAATAGAGCATTACCGGCTTGGCCGCCTCTGCGGCAACTTCGCGCATAATGTGGATGCTTTCGGCTTCGAGCCGTTCGAGATGAGTCAGGCGGCGCATGTGGTGGCGAGCTTTCTTGTTCGGGTACGTGTTCCGGGACAAGTGGCAGCTAGTCAATATCGCCATACGAACAAGTTAGATTTGCTTGCGAACGGGAAAGGGCGTTGACGAATCCGCATTTGTGGTCGAAAGCGCCTCCCCACAGCGGGCGGGTATAGCATAGTGGTAATGCTCTAGCCTTCCAAGCTAGCTAGAGGGGTTCGATTCCCCTTACCCGCTCCAGACCTCCAGCAACTTCTTTTTTGGCATGGGAACCTGCGCGCCCGCCGGTATTCCCATAATGCCCATCGTCGCACGTCAGAAGCGGCGCCAGACCTTGTAGGGTGACCACTGTGCAGCGACCGCATTGTGGGGGCGTGTCTGAGAGTGCCAAAGCGACAGATGGGCGACAAAGGCGACAGTGTGTCGCTTTTGGTCTCGTACTTATTCGGCATTCAATTCAACTGTTTACGGCTCTATTTCGGAAAGCGACACCAAGGGCAGCCCCCGCCACTCTGGCGAGTTCGCGCGAATGAAGCCGCGAACGCGCTATGGGTTTTGGGATCGACGATGGGAAAGAGCTGGCGAGGGGCTACCAGAGTGATGCCTTGTAGGAAAATATCGGTTTTTCGAGGGTGCTAATACAATGACATCCCCCTCCATTTCGCACTTGCACAAAAATGAGGAGCCAAACCGGGATAAAGCGTGTAGGGGCGCTTTTTTGACCGTTTGATGCGCGCTGGTTTAGTGCGCCCGGCGGCCCTCCGCCGCCATCTGGCGTGCCATCAATATTGCGAGTCCCATGAGTTTTACCGACCTTCCGCCAATCCTTGGCGATGCATTGACCGAACGCGGTTATGAGAAGCCTACCGCCGTACAGGCCGCCGTTATCGAACAGGAAGCGGCTGGCCGCGATCTGATCGTTTCGGCGCAAACCGGATCAGGCAAGACCGTGGCCTTCGGTCTCGCCATGGCTGAGCAGATGCTCGGCGATAGCGGGGCTGTGCCATACGGCATTCAGCCGCTCGCAATGGTGATTGCGCCAACGCGCGAATTGGCGTTGCAGGTGAGCCGCGAGCTCGGTTGGCTCTATTCCAAAGCAGGCGCGCGGATTGCGACCTGTGTCGGCGGGATGGATGCCTCGAAAGAACGCCGTTCCTTGCGCGGCGGCGCACAGATTGTGGTCGGCACGCCGGGCCGTCTGCGCGACCATCTGGAACGCGGCGCGCTTGATCTTTCTGCCCTCAAAACTGTCGTCCTCGATGAAGCCGACGAGATGCTCGATATGGGCTTCCGTGAGGAGCTTGAGGCGATACTCGATGGCACGCCCGAAGGCCGCCGCACGCTGTTATTCTCGGCGACAATGCCCAAATCTATCGTGTCGCTGGCCAAGCGCTATCAGAACAATGCGCTGCGGATATCGACCGTTGGCGATGATCGCGGGCACGGCGATATTTCCTATCAAGCGGTGACGATCCCGCCGTCCGAAATCGAAAGCACCGTCGTCAATCTGCTGCGCTTCCATGAGGCGGAAACAGCAATCCTGTTCTGCGCCACGCGTGACGCTGTCCGGCGTTTGCATGCGACCTTGCAGGAGCGCGGCTTTGGTGTCGTCGCTCTGTCAGGCGAGCACTCGCAGCAGGAGCGCAACCAGGCGATGCAGGCTCTGCGCGATCGCCGTGCGCGCGTCTGCGTGGCGACCGACGTTGCTGCGCGCGGCATTGACTTGCCGAGTGTCACGCTGGTGATTCACGTTGAAGTGCCCCGCGATGCCGAGGCGTTGCAGCACCGTTCGGGGCGTACCGGCCGTGCGGGCAAAAAGGGTACGGCGGTTATCCTCGTGCCGTATCCGCGCCGCCGCCGCGTCGAATCGATGCTGCGCAATGCCAAGATCAAGGCCGATTGGGTAGGCGCACCGACGCCCGAAGCCATTCGCGCGCAGGACCGCGAGCGTCTGATGGAAGTGCTGCTGGCTCCGGTTGAAGCGGATGAGGAAGATCTCGCACTCGGCCGCAAGCTGCTGGAAACGCGTTCGGCGGAAGATATCGCAGCGGCTCTGGTGCAATCGCACCGCGCCAAGATGCCGCAGCCCGAAGAGCTGATCGCGAATACCCCCGAAGCGCGGCAGGAAGCGCAACAAGAGCGCCATCGTCCCGGTTTCGAAAACACGGTCTGGTTCCGCATGGATATCGGCCGCCGTCACAATGCCGATCCGCGCTGGGTGCTGCCGCTGCTCTGCCGCCGGGGCCATATCACGCGCAACGAAGTCGGCGCGATCCGCATTGGCGGTGACGAGACCTTCTTCCAGGTCCCGGCCAATATTGCCGACAAGTTCGAAGATGCTGTGAAGCGCACGGCGGAGAATGACGACAAGGACCGTCCGGTGCATATCGAACGCTCCGAAGGCGGCCCGCGCGAGCAGGCCCGCCATAATGCCCGTCCCAAAAAAGGGGGCCCCAGAACGGGACCCAATAACCGTCAGGGCAAAAAACCCTATCGCAAGGGCAAGCATGAGAGTGACGGACAGAAGCGCTATGACGGACCACAGAGCGATCGCGGCCCCAAACGTGATGGTGATGACGGTAAGGTTCGCGCGGGCAAATGGGACCGTGACAAGTCCGGCAAGCCTGGCGGGAAGGAGCCCGTCAAACAGCGCGGTCCCCGCGTTGAGCGGAGCAAGGTAAAGTTCAAAGGCAAATCGGGTTATCCCAAAGGCAAACCCAAGCAAGCTGATTAAAAACGCAGCAGAGCTCTAGCCGCCGCTGAGAACCCCCATATTGTCGATCAGGCGTGTGCCCCCGATCCGTGCGGCGACCAGAAGGCGGGCGGGGCCGTTCCCCAGTTCATCCAGTTTGGCGAGGCTCGCCGCGTCGGCTAGATCTGCATAATCGACGGAGCTGAAGCCTGCGCCGAGCAGCGCGTCTTCCAGCGCAGCCAAAGTCCGCCCGACATGTTGGCCATCTTCGATCCGGGCGATGGCTTCGCGCATTTCGCGCGGGAGCGTAGCGGCGGCGGCGCGATCCTCGGCATTCAAATAGCGGTTGCGGCTGCTCATCGCGAGGCCGTCCGGCTCGCGCACGGTCGGAATGCCGATGATATCGCTGGCCAAGGGCCTGGTCAGATCGAGATCGCGCGCCATTTGCCGGATGACGGCCAGCTGCTGCCAATCCTTCTCTCCAAAGCAAGCAATATCGGGCAAGACCTGATGGAACAGCTTGCACACGACCGTGGCAACCCCGTCGAAATGCCCCGGCCTGTCCGCACCGCAAAAATTCGCGCTGACACCTTCGACCGAGATGTTGCTGGCGAAGCCTTCGGGATACATTTCATCGACGGTTGGTGCCCACAGCAGCGCCACGCCTTCGCCCTCGAGCATCGCCGAATCCTCGGCCAATTGACGCGGATAGGCGTCCAAATCCTCATTCGGGCCGAATTGCGTGGGGTTTACGAAAATCGACGCGACCACATGATCGGCCAGCTTCGCCGCCTCGCGCATCAATGTGAGATGCCCGTCATGCAGCGCCCCCATCGTTGGCACCAGCGCAACTGTCGCGCCGTCTTCGCGCAATTCGGCAACGCTTTTTCTCAACATGTCGCGCCGTGTGATCGTTTGCACGGGGTGAAACCCTCCGGTAGTAAAATGCCGATACCCTCTAGCCGTGCTAGGGATGCCAAAACAACCCGGCTAACACCCAGTTTCGGGCAGTTCCGGGCCTAAAACAGGATGAGCGCTTTGTCAGATACCACGCCGCACCGGATCACTTTCGCGAATGAAAAGGGCGGAACGGGTAAATCGACCACAGCGGTGCATGTCGCGGTAGCGCTGGCCTATCAGGGCGCGCGCGTGGCAGCGATCGATCTCGATCCGCGGCAACGGACCATGGACCGCTATTTCGAGAACCGCGCTGAGACAACCGCCAAACGCGGGATCGACCTGCCGACCGCCCGCTGCGCTGTATTTCACGGCGAGACGATTGAAGAATTTGACGCCATGGCGGCGGAAATGGGCGAGGGCATGGATTTCCTGATCGTCGACACGCCTGGACGCGACGATCTGTTTGCGCGCCACGCTGCAACTGAAGCGGATACGCTGGTCACGCCGATGAATGACAGCTTCGTCGATTTCGATCTGATCGGGCAGGTGGATTCGGAGACGTTCAAAGTCCGCCGCCTGTCATTCTATGCCGAGCTGATCTGGGAAACGCGCAAGATGCGGGCGATCCAACAGCGCAAGGAAATAGACTGGGTCGTGGTGCGCAATCGCAGCGGCCATACCGAAGCGCGCAATATGCAGCGCATCGAACGCGCGCTGGGTGAACTGTCAAAACGCGCCGGTTTTCGCGTGGCGAAGGGCCTTTCCGAACGGGTGATCTATCGGGAGCTGTTTCCATCAGGCTTTACACTGCTCGACAAGGGGCATCTCGGCGAACTTGGCACAAGCCATTTGGTCGCGCGGCAGGAAATGCGTTCGCTGCTGGCCAGCTTGAACCTGCCGGATCATGCCAAGTCAGAGCCTAAGCTGGAGCTGGCCTAACCTATGTGGAAATTTGCCCTCATCGCGCTGCTCGCGAGCCTCGCTTGCAAGCTCGTCTTCGGCAAATGGCCGTGGCAATTCGCGCAGGGTAAAAGTACCCGGGCGCAGGCATTGTTCAAAGCGCGCAAGCTGCTCGGCGTGCGCGAGAATGCGACACGGCAGGAAGTGCTGCACGCGCATAAGCAGCTCATCGCCATGGTCCATCCGGATAAAGGCGGCACAAGCGAGCAGGTTCATGAAGCCAATGCCGCGCGCGATTTGCTCATCAATGAACTTCCCTATCCATCACACGACAAGCCTTAGGATACCCCTATGAACCATAATTTCGACCCGACCGTCCTGCGCGAATATGATATTCGCGGCATTATTGGGGAGACGCTGGGGCCGGATGATGCGCGCGCCATCGGGCGCAGTTTCGCGACACTGCTAAAGCGGGCCGGTGGGTCGAAAGTGGCTGTCTGCTATGATGGGCGGGTCAGTTCGCCCATTCTGGAAAGCGCTCTGGTCGAGGGACTCAATGGCAGCGGCTGTGACGTTGTGCGGGTGGGTATGGGGCCAACCCCGATGCTGTATTACGCGGCTGCGTCAGCCAATGATGTGGATGGCGGCATTCAGATAACCGGCAGCCATAATCCCGCCAATTATAACGGCTTCAAGATGGTATTTCAGGGACGTCCGTTCTTCGGCGAGGACATCCTGACTATCGGGCGCATGGCCGAAGCGGGCGATTGGATCGACGGTGTCGGCGGCGTGGAAGACCGTGACATTCTGGACGAATATATCGACCGGCTGGTCGCCGGTTTTGGCGATATCGACCAGTCGGCGCTTGCCGGCCTGAAAGTCGGCTGGGACAATGGCAATGGCGCCGCTGGCCCCGCGCTGGAGAAGCTTGCCGCGCGTTTGCCGGGCGAACACCACCTTCTCTACACCGATGTCGACGGGAATTTTCCGAACCATCATCCTGACCCCACTGTTGAAGCGAATCTGGAGGATTTGCGCGCGCTGGTCGCGGAGAAGAACCTCGATTTCGGAGTGGCATTCGACGGTGATGGTGACCGGATCGGTGCGATAGACGGTGAAGGGCGGGTGATCTGGGGCGATCAATTGCTGATGATCTATGCCGAAGAACTGCTCCAGCGGATGCCCGGCTCCACCATTATCGCCGATGTGAAGGCATCGCGCGCGCTGTTCGATCATGTATCGGCGCATGGCGGCAAGCCGGTAATGTGGAAGACCGGGCACAGCCTGATTAAGTCCAAAATGAAGGAAACAGGTTCGCCTCTGGCAGGTGAAATGAGCGGCCATGTGTTCTTTGCCGATGAATATTACGGCTATGACGATGCGCTTTATGCCGGTGTGCGGCTGATTACAGCGGCTGCGCGGCTGGGTAAATCCGTCACTGAATTGCGCGGCGCGATGCCCAATATGATCAATACGCCCGAAATGCGTTTTCAAGTCGATGAGAGCCGCAAATTTGCAGCGATCGATGAAGTGAAAGAACGGCTCGCCAACAGTCCGGCACAAGTTGACGGGACCGACGGAGTTCGCGTGACCACCGATGATGGCTGGTGGCTGCTGCGCGCTTCGAACACGCAGGATGTGCTGGTTGCACGCGCAGAAAGCGAAAGCGAAGCGGGTCTCGAACGTCTGATGGCGCAGATCGACGAGCAGCTTGCGCTATCTGGCCTTGAACGCGGCGAAAGCGTCGGGCACTAATACGCCACGGAGAATTCATAGGAAGGTTTGAAAATGTTGAAGAAACTCACCACTGGCATCGCACTAGGTGCATTGGCGTTATCGACTCCTTTGGCAGCGCAGGAAGCTGGCGCAGCATCGGAAGAAGTGGGCGATGAGAGCATGGACGCGATCGCTGCGATGTTGGGCGGCTTGTTTCAATCGGAGCCGCTTACTGAAGAACAGGAAGCGCGCCTTCCCGCAGCTACGGCGGTTGTGAGCACTATGATGCCCGAAGGTTTCTACGGCGAAATGATGGGCGGCATGATGGACAAGATGATGCGCCCGATGATGGCGATGTTCTCTGAGCCAAGCTTCATTCTATCGACGCGTCTGGCGGTTGACGAGGAAACGGTCGGTGCGTTGGGCGAAGACGAGCAAGCTGAAGTTCTGTCGATGCTCGATCCCGCTTGGGACCGCCGTACTGATGCAATACTTGGCGTAGTGCTGGGCAATATGGGCGATCTGTTTGTCGCGATGGAGCCTCCCATGCGCGAGGGACTCTCCAAAGCCTACGCAGTGCGTTTCGACGAGAGCCAATTGGCAGACATATCGACTTTTTTCCAAACACCGACGGGGGAAGTCTATGCGCGGGAATCGATGGTGCTGATGGCCGATCCGCAGGTCATGTCAGCGACTATGCAGGCGCTACCGCAGATGATGGGTAGTTTCACAAATATGGAAGGCGCCATCGAACAGGCAATGGCTGAGCTACCAGCGGAACGAGGGTATGAAGATTTGTCGAGTACTGAGCGCCGCCGGTTGGCAGAGTTGCTCGGTATTTCCGCAGAGGAAGTAGAAGGGGCTGTAATTTCTCCAAAAGCCGGCGATGCGTTTGGAACTGAGGAAGAAGCATTCGATGGCGATGCTGGCTTGATCGAGGAATAAAGTGCCGCCTCGACTATGCTGGCATAGCTGCCTTTGTCCCTCCGGCACGAGACCGGACTATTAGACAGGACATTTGATGCTCGTTGGAATTGATTTGGGCACCACCAACAGTGCCGTTGCGATTTGGCGCGATAGCGAGGCTGAACTGGTGCCCAATGCGCTGGGTGACGTGCTGACGCCATCGGCCGTGTCCGTTGATAAAAGCGGACAGACGTGGATCGGCGCATCCGCGCTGGATCGCTTTGCAACGCATCCGGGCGAAACCGTGACCAGTTTCAAGCGGATGATGGGCACCGAGGCGCGGGCAACGCTGGGCAAGCGTGATTTCAGCGCCGAAGAACTGTCGGCGATGGTGCTTGTGTCATTGATGGATGATGTCGAGGCGGCGCTGGGCGAGCGTCCGACCGAGGCGGTGATTACCGTTCCGGCCTATTTCAACGAGCGGCAGCGGCGCGCAACACGGCGGGCTGGCGAGATCGCCGGGCTGGATGTCAAACGCCTGATCAATGAACCGACCGCCGCCGCGCTGGCGTTCGGCTTGACCGATCGCGGCGACCAGGAGCCGTTTCTGGTGTTCGATCTGGGCGGGGGGACATTCGATGTCTCCATCGTCGAGATGTTCGAAGGCATTGTGGAGGTGCGCGCCTCTGCTGGTGACAATCGTTTGGGCGGCGATGATTTCAATGCTGCACTGGTGGCTTTGGCGCAGCCGCGCTTGGACGCGGACGATCAGCTTGCGGTCATGCCTGCCGACAGAAAGAACGCGCTGCTGACTCAGGCGGCTGAACAATGCCGCCGCGCGCTGACTACCGCGCATGAGGCAGATTTCTCGATCACGATCAATGACCAAGCCTACACCACCCGGATCACTACCGAAGAATTTGAAGAAACTGTCGAGCCGCTGATCCGCCGCTTGCGCGATCCGGTGCTACGCTCTCTGCGCGATACCGGGATCGATGTGAAAAGCCTCAGCGAAGTTGTTCTGGTCGGCGGCTCCACCCGCATGCCGGTGGTGCGCAAAGCGCTGACGCGGATGTTTGGCCGTTTCCCCAATCACACGGTCCATCCCGATCATGCGGTAGCGCTGGGCGCGGCGGTTCAGGCGGGCTTGCTCTCCAACGACGAGGGGCTGGAAGAAATCCGCATCACCGATGTTGCGCCCTTCACGCTGGGCATCGATAGCAGCGATGAAGATGCGCACGGACAGATTCATAGCGGGATATTCTCTCCGATTATCGAGCGGAATACTCCCGTCCCGGTCAGCCGGATGCAAGTATACAGCACCATGCAGGCGAACCAGACCCGGATTGAAATGGGTGTCTATCAAGGCGAAGCCCGCGACGTGAAGAACAACGTCAAATTGGGCGGAATGTCGGTTCGTGTTCCCGCCAAACCGCGCGGCGAGGAAATTGTCGAGGTGCGCTTTACCTATGACACCAGCGGATTGCTGGAAGTCGATGTGCATGTCCCGTCGACTGGTCTGACCAAAAATCTCGTCATCGTCGACGAGGAAGACAAACGCAGCAAGAGCGAGATCGCTTCGAGCCGCAAAGCGCTAGAGAAACTCAAAACCCACCCGCGCGACGAGGCGGAAAATATCGCTGCGATGGCGCGCGCCGAGCGGTGCTACGAAGGGTTCACCGGCGACGTACGCGATGCGATTGGCAGGTGGATTACTGCTTTCAAAGGCGCTCTCGACAAGCAGGATCCGCGCATCATTGCCGATGCGCGCAAACAGTTGCTCGCTGCGCTGGACGAGATCGAGGCCAATCCGCCACTATGACCGGCTGGCCGTGGAATGTGTTGGGCATCGAGGCGACCGACGACAAGGGCGCTATCCGCAAGGCCTATGCCGAAAAGCTGAAATCGCTCGATATCGACAAAGAAATCGCCGCTTTTTCCGACCTGCGCGCCGCGCGCGACTATGCGTTGTCGAATGCCGGCTTCAATGTCCGTGATGACACGGCGGAAGACGATGAGAGCTACGGCGAAGACACTTACGACGATGACGGTTCATTCGATTTCGATGTCGAGTTCAGCGCGGCAGACTTAATCGGTTTTGGCGTCGATCCGTTCGGTCCGCCTGGCCTGGACAGTTTCGGGCAAGGCCATGTTCCTGAGGCAAGCCCGGAACTTAATGTCGTCGCAGGCTCGCCCCGGCACGACCCCGTTGGTCTCGCATATAAGGAACTATCCGGATTGCTGTTCCCTGATGGTGAGCGGTCTGATGATGCCATGGAGTGGGAGGAATTCGAGCAAGCGCAGGCTGCGCTCGATAATGTCCTGGATTATGCTGGCAAGGCCGACTTGCAGACCGAGCAAGGGATTGATTACTGGCTGTCGGATATGTTGGCCGAAGCGTGGCCTCGCTCGGCTCCGCTGGTTGAGCAGGCGAGCAACGCCTTCAACTGGACAGTCGAAGAAGGAAAGCTGACCGAACGTCCTGCTTTGTCGTGGCTGAATGCGCGCCTGCGCGGGATGCGGTACCATGAGGCTGTTACCCAGCAAGACCATCCGAACCACAAAGCATGGATGTATTTGAGCGAACCCGGTGAGTATCGCTGGTGGCATGCGGCCAAGGTCAACGGGACCGCAATGCACAAGCTTATTGCGGGGGTGCGCGAGTATTATCCGGAGCTTGAGTCCTATCTGGAACCGCGCAAGGTCGCGGCGCTGGAAGAAGGCGTAACGGGCTTTGTGCCAGGGGCCATTCGATTGCTGTTCGTCTTGTTCCTGATCTCGATCCCGCTGCGCTATTGTGGAGATTCGGAGAGCCCCGAGATAAGTCAGATCCCAATCTTTGAGACGGCTTTCGACGGTTCTCCTGAGATGCAGCAGCAGGCAGACATCTTTGCGATAGAGCTTTTTGGTCCCGATGCTACATATGAGAACGTTGAGAAACTCAACAGCGAAATAGGGTCTTTGATACGTAGCGCCGCGCGTCTCGACAGCAGCGACATGGTGTTCTCACGGGATAGTTCTTTGAGCGCAGAAAGCGCCGTTCGGGCGCTGACGATGCAGGCAGTCGTCAAAGCCGGGTTCGAGGATCTGCTCAAGATAAAACAACTCCAGCTCGACCTGTTGCGCGAGTCGAGAAGCGCGGGCGATGCGGCCTGTGCGGCATTCCTGACTAGCGGCAAAGTGGACGATGCGGTTGAACTGAGCACAGAGCTGCGTGACCGTGAACGGAGCCTTGCGTGGAACCTGCTTCAGCAGGGACTGCTTGATCGCGATGCGAATGCAGGGGGGGCGGCACAGGCATCGGTGCCCGGCTGGGTCGTGGGTGAGATCATCGACAGCACCAGCCTGTCACGCGATGCGGTTGACGAGGCGCTGGGCGATGCCGAGGCAAATGGTGCCTGCAACGTCCATATTGCCTTGCTGCAATCGGCCCTGCGGCAACCCGGCAGAGTGCCTGCCGAATTGCTGCGTTTACAGTAAAGCGATGAGCACGCTTTCATCGCGGTGCTAAAGCTGCTCATATCGGCGTAATGAGCAAGGCCGTTATCCCGCACGAAATCGAAGACTGGTTTGCCGGTCGCGGCTGGACGATCCGTCGGCATCAGCGCGATATGTTTGCGGCGGCAAAAGCGGGCAAGCACGGGATGTTGGTAGCGGATACAGGCGCAGGTAAAACGCTTGCCGGATTTCTGCCGACGTTGGCTGATTTCTGCCCGTCTGAATTTGGCGCTGATGGCGCGCCAGACGGATTGCATACGCTGTATGTCTCGCCGCTCAAGGCGCTGGCGCATGATGTGCAGCGCAATCTGGTCACGCCGGTCGAGGAGATGGGGCTACCGCTCAGGATCGAAACGCGCAGCGGTGATACGCCGTCGGACCGGAAGAAACGCCAGCGCAGTAAGCCGCCTAATATTTTGCTGACCACGCCTGAATCGCTGTCGCTGCTGCTGTCCTATCCCGACAGTTTTGACCTGTTCCGCGGCCTTAAGCGCATCGTGATCGACGAGGTGCACGCTTTTGCGACCGGCAAGCGCGGCGACCTGCTGGCACTGTGCCTGTCCCGCCTGCAATCCATTGCGCCCGATATGCAGCGCGCCGCCTTGTCGGCCACGGTTGCTGATCCGGAAGCTTTTCAGGCCTGGCTCGCGCCATGGGGAGATGTCGATCAGGTCGCGCTGGTGATCGGGGAGGAAGGGGCTGAACCCGATCTCGAGATACTTTTGCCGCAAGAGGAACGGGTGCCCTGGGGCGGCCATGCGGCGACATGGGCGATCCCCCAGCTTTACGAACAGATCCGCACTAACAAGACCACGCTGATTTTCACCAATACGCGCTTCCTTGCCGAATTTATCTTCCAGAACCTGTGGGAGGCGAATGACGAGCAATTGCCGATCGGTATCCATCATGGCTCGCTCTCGCGCGAGGCGCGGCGCAAAGTGGAAGGAGCGATGGCGCGAGGCGAACTGCGTGCCCTCGTGGCCACCGCGAGTCTCGATCTGGGGGTCGATTGGGGGGATATTGACTGCGTGGTGCAAATGGGCGCGCCCAAAGGATCGTCGCGCCTGCTGCAGCGTATTGGCCGCGCCAATCATACGCTCGACCAGCGCAGCCGCGCGCTATTGGTGCCTGGCAACCGGTTCGAGTTTCTCGAGGCGATTGCGGCCAAGGATGCGGTGGAGGAAGGGCAGCGCGACGGAGAAGACTTCCGCGATGGCGGCCTTGATGTTCTTGCGCAGCATGTGATGGCCTGCGCCTGTGCTGCACCATTTGATGAGGCAGCCTTGCTCGCTGAAATTCGGTCTTCGCTTCCCTATGCCGGAATTGACCAGCCCTTGTGGGAGCGGGTGCTGGGGTTTGTTGAAACGGGTGGATATTCGCTCAAGGCCTATGACCGGTTCAAGCGGATTACGCGCGACAAGAATGGCACTTGGCGCCTGACGCACCCCGAACATGCGGCACGGCACCGGCTCAACGCCGGGATTATCATCGATAGCGAGATGCTGAATGTGCGCTTCAAGAATGGCCGCTCACTCGGCAGGGTTGAGGAGCGCTTTGCGGCGAGCCTATCACCCGGCGATACGTTTGCTTTCGCAGGCACCAGTCTGGAGGTTGAGCAGATCAAGGACATGGATGTGTTCGTGCGCGCTTCCAAGAAATCGGCGATGATCCCGTCCTATGGCGGCGCAAGAATGCCGCTTAGTACGCATCTGGCGGACAGGGTTCGTGCCTTGCTGGATGACCGTGCGGGATGGGGGCGTTTTCCTGATGATGTTCGCGAGTGGCTGGAAGTGCAGGACTGGCGCAGCCAGATGCCCGCGCCGGGGCAATTGCTGGTCGAGAGCTTTCCGCATTCGAAGCGGCATTACACGGTCTATTACACGTTCGAGGGGTGGAATGCGAACCAGTCGCTGGGGATGCTGATTACACGGCGGATGGAGGATCGCGGGCTTCAGCCGGGCGGCTTTGTCGCCAATGATTACTCGCTTGGGGTGTGGGGTTTGCAGCCGGTGACCGATCCGCGGCCATTGCTTTCGCCCGATATTCTGGCGGATGAATTTGTCGATTGGGTGCAGGATTCGCATCTGCTGCGCCGGGCCTTCCGCGAGGTTGCAGTGATCTCCGGCCTCATCGAACGGCAACATCCGGGAAAGCGCAAGAGCGGTAAGCAGGTCACTTTCTCGACCGATCTTATCTATGATGTGCTGCGCAAACACGAGCCGGACCATGTCCTGCTCGAGGCTGCGTGGGCCGATGCACGCGCGCGCTTGACCGATATCGGGCGGCTAGCCGATTTGCTCGAACGCTCGGCCGAGCAGGTCAATCATGTCGAGCTGGACCGGGTCAGCCCGCTGGCCGTACCGGTGATGGTGATGATCGGCCGAGAGAGCGTGCCGCAAGGCGCGATCGACGACGAACTATTGCTTGAGGCTGAGAGCTTGGCAGGCGCGGCGATGCGGGTGGATACACCGCTGGAATAGTCAGCCGTGTCTATGGCGAGATTGGGAAGCTTGGCGGCGCGTCAGCTGTCTTCTTCTGCCGAAGCAAACTGGCGGTAGCGCTCATTGCCCACGAAGCCGAACTTGCTGACGCCGACCGATTTGATCGTGTCCAGTGTCCGCGCGGCAAGGGCATAGCTAGCATTGGCGGTTGGTTCGAATTGCAGCTCAGGCTCGACATCCATCTGAGTCGTCTGGATCAGCAGCGCGGCCATTTGCTGTTCTGTGACGGCAGTACCATTCCACAGGATTTGGTTCTGGTCGTCGAGAACGATCTTGTTCTTGACCGCGTCAGGCGTGGGAAGGTCGGGGCAATCAGTACCGCATGGTAGTGGCAGATCGACTTCGATGGAGTGGGTCGCGACCGGGATAGTGATGATGAACATCACCAGCAGGACCAGCATCACATCAATTAGCGGCGTCGTATTGAGATCGCCCATTGGCTGGCCGGCAGCGGGTGCAGTTGCTTGTCCCATAGTCGTATCTCCCGTTATGGTATGTCATAACATACCGAGATGTCTAGGGATTGCAAATCTATGGTGAGAGGAGGACCTCCGATGCCGCGGTCGCATGCTCTGAAATGACAGCGCGCACAAAAAAGGGGGCGAATTGCTTCGCCCCCTTTTGGGTATCGCATAAAGCTCGATTTACTTGCCGAATTCGCGGTATTTTTCGTTACCGACGAAGCCGAATTTGGTCACTTCTGTCGACTTGATCAGCTGCAACGTGCGGGCTGACAGTTCGTAGCTCGCATAAGGCTCTGGCTCGAACTGGAGCTCTGGAATCGGGGTGATACCCTTCGTGATTTCCAGATTGCGAACCAGTTCTGCTTCGCTAATGACTGTGCCATTCCAAATGATGTCGCCCGTTTGCGAAAGAACAATCTTGTTCTTGATCGGATCAATCTGATCTGGTGGTGGCGGACTGTTGTCCGGAACCGGCAGATCGATATCGACCGAGTGGGTCGCGACCGGGATTGTGATAATGAACATGATGAGAAGCACGAGCATGACGTCGATAAGCGGCGTCGTGTTCATGTCCATCATCGGTTCGCCATCATCACTTCCAGCTGAAATACCCATGGTGTCTTACTCCTGAATTCGTTTCGTTCCGTCCGGTGGTCCGACAGCCTTAGCCGTTCGGATCAACCGGATTGGAAATGAAGCCAACGGTGGGATAACCCGCCACTTGGACGTTGTAGATTGTTCCAGCAACACAGCGCCATGGTGCATTGATATCGCCGCGAATGTGAACCTGCGGGATCAATTCAGGATCCTGCATGATCATTTCGGGGCCACCAGCACGTTCGACGATCGTATCGAGACGCTCAAATGCTTGGTCGAACAACTCTTTCGAATCTACCGGAGTCGTGTTGTTGAAATAGACGCGGCATTCACCTTCGCGTGAAGCACCTTCGAAGCCCGGATCACCGGCACTGCGGCCTGATGCGTCTGTAGTACTCACAGTCAGCAGAAGGTTTTCAACCTTGTCTTTCGACTCCACAGTTTCCATGATTGGAATCTCGAGCTTGTCGATCGTCTGGATCGCCACGGGAACTGCGATAAGAAAGATGATCAGAAGAACCAACATCACGTCGACGAGCGGCGTGGTGTTAATGTCTGACATCGGCTTCTCTTCATCGCCGCCCATCGAAATAGCCATTGCTAATTCCTATCCTGATTTAGTTTCAATTCGGGTTCGGGATGAGCGGGCCGCCATGACAGCGGACCCGCCCAAGATACGCCCGATCAGGCTTTTGGCTTGACGCCGCCAGCGGTAGTTGCCGGCTTTGGAGCTGCTGGCTTAGCAGGAGCTTTAGCCGGAACGACTGTTGGCTTAACTGCGCCATTCGAGTTGATATTGGCGAGGATGTCGGTCGAGAAACCGCTGAGCATACCCGCGATCCGCTTGTTACGAGCCGAAAGCCAGTTGTAGGCCAGAACAGCAGGAACAGCCACGAGAAGACCAATCGCGGTCATAATCAGAGCCTCACCAACCGGGCCGGCCACTTTGTCGATCGATGCCGAACCAGCGAGACCGATGTTGATCAGCGCGCGGTAAATACCGATAACCGTACCGAGCAGACCGACGAAGGGCGATGTCGCGCCAACCGAAGCCAGGAACGGCAGCCCGCCCGCGAGCTTCGCATTGATAGCTGATTCCGAACGGGCCAGAGTGCCGTGCAGCCAATCATGGGCTTCGAGGCTGTCCGTCATCTTGCCGTGCTGGTCTTCTGCCATAAGGGCATCGTCAACCAGCTGACGCCATGCGCTGTTCTTTTCCAGCTTGGTAGCGCCTTCTTTCAGCGAACCCGCGCGCCAGAAATTGGCCCGGACATCGTTATATTGCTTCATGACCTTTTGCTGCTCGAGGAGCTTGGTGATCAGGATGTAGAATGAACCGACTGACATGATGACGAGAACGCCAAAGATCGACCACGCGATTGCGCCGCCTTGGTTCATGGCTTCCCAGAAGCCGAACTGGTTCTTAGGTGCGGCCCCTTCGGCTGCAGCTGCAAGTAGTTGAGTAATCATTGCGAGTTTCCTCTCAGAAGAAGCATAATTTAAATCAAGTTCAGAATTGGCCACCCGCGATCCGGGCGGCCGATCCTGTTATTCGGGAATCTGCCATCGTACGGTGCTGGTGTAGCTGCCTGCTACTTCTTTACCATCACCATTGGTTGCCGGGTTAAACCGAGCCCGCCGCTCGACAAGACGACATGTCGCATCTTTCAGAGCCTGGGGCGCGGTACCGCCGGTCACCGAGCAAGAGCTGGCGCGACCATTAGTCCCCACAGTAAGACGGAACGAGACTGTCCCTGAATAGTCACGGTTAATCCAGCTGTTCCGGTAGTCGTCGTTCGTAACCCAGCTTCCACGATTATTCCGGGGAGCCGGATCTTTCGGTGTGAAGCGCTCCTTCGGTTCGGGGCAGCCCGCATTCACCGGTACGACCGTGCCATCAGGACAGCGCTTGGTTGCTGGTCCGCAGGTTGCGGTCTCAGCGACAACGCTTCCATCGGGGCATGTTTTGTTTGCCTGCCGCGACACACCGGTGTCAGGTGGAATCTCTTTTGGAGTTTCCTGCTTGGGCGCGTCCTGGTTCAACGGAACCAGTGGCTCCGGAACAAACGGTGGAGGAACGGTTTCCGGCACCTCTTCGGGTGGCGGTGGTGGCTCTTCCTCAGGTTCTGGTTCTTCAGGCTCCTCAACATCGACGGTCGTTACGCGCTCAACCGCTTTCTGGATTGCCTCATAGGCGAGTCCAGTCACGAGCACATATCCGACACCGATATGAATCAACGCCACGATGATCAGGGCAATAATTCTATTACTGCTCATCTGTTGGTCAGCGTAGGCCATTCAGTAGCATCACTCCATCATCTAACGCCGGACGCTAATCCGGCAGTTCATCCCTTTGACAGCGCACTTATCTGCCAGAGTGTTATCCTGCTTGTCCACCCTTCCCGGATTTCGGGAGAGATGGCTATTGACCACCGGATCCCCGAAGACCCGGTCCGGGTCCGCTGCGGCTGTTTTTGTTATCGTTACCACAACTAGTTTCGACCCTTAGCTATGATGCGGAGACCAAGCAAACGCTTTATAGGTTAACCGCAGATTCACAGCTTGTGATACTAACTGTCCGATCACGCATTGGTTCAGATTCAGATGTTTTGCAGAGTAAGCAATTGATGAAAAGCGATAAAATCTTAAGCCTGCTCTCCGTCTTTGGTTTGGCAATATCAGTTGCACTGCCTGTTTCCGCGCTGGCGGCGCAGGATAATATTGTTTCTGATCAAATCACATATGCCGATCTTGTTGACCTTGCGGATGCCTCCGAAATCGTTTTGCGGGCACAGATTCGCAAGCAGGCAGAGCTCAAGCCGGAGCGTGCCCCGGGCCTGCGCCCTGGGTACGCCAGACTCTATATAGAGGCGCAGACCGACAGCTTGCTGACCGGCCGTGCAGCGGTCGGCGAATCGCTACGCTATCTGGTCGACGTACCGCGCGATTCGAAAGGTAAAGCGCCGAAGTTGAAGAAGCAGACGGTGTTGCTATTTGCGCGCCCTGCAGCTGGCCGACCGGGAGAAATCCAGCTTATCACCGAAACATCGCAGCTGCTGTGGAGCGCGCCTCTCGAGACCCGACTGCGCAGCGTTTTGGCGGAACTGGTAGCGCAGGATGCCGCACCTGAGATCACCGGGATCCGCGATGTTCTGTCGATACCGGGCAATTTGGCCGGCGAATCGGAAACGCAGCTTTTCCTGTCGACTGACAATGATGGTCCGGTGTCAGTGACGGTGATTCGCCGCCCGGATCAGGAGTCCGTTTGGGGTGTCTCATGGTCCGACATTGTCGATCAGGCAGCGCGTCCCCCGCAAATGAACACGCTGGATTGGTACCGTCTTGCGTGCTTCTTGCCCGGCCGGTTGCCTTCGGCATCCTATTTGTCGGCCGATCCTGCCTCGCGCCGTCAGGCCGATATGGATTATCGATTCGTTTTGCAGCAATTGGGGCCTTGCCCGCGCAATCTTGACTAAGGCGCAGCTAAGGCGCGGCCTAGAATAAGTGGTTCCATGTTGCCGCCCGCCCGGTCTATTGGGCGGCCATGAGCGAACCCTTCCGCCACCGTTTCCGCGTCCGCTATGCCGAACTCGACCCGCAAGGCGTCGTTTTCAACGCACGCTATCTCGAATATGCCGATCTGGTTGTTACCGAATATTGGCGCGCCCGGCAGCTGCGGATGTTTGGCGAAGACGCGCTTGAATTTCACGTCGCCCATGCAGACGTCAATTTCCGCAAGCCGATCCGCGCCGACGAAGAGATCGAAGGCCGTGCCTGGACGACCAGAATCGGCAATTCCAGCATGACTACCCGCATTGAGCTGCACGGTGTGCAGCCTGATGGCAGCGATGATTTGCGGGCCGAGATAGAGCTCGTCAATGTGCATGTTGCGCTTGAAACCGGCCAATCTTTACCCATTCCTGACAGCGCGCGCGCTGCTCTTCTAAACGCCTAAGGACGATAATTTTGTCAGCACCACTGAGAATCGCACTGGCCGGATTGGGCACTGTCGGTATCGGCGTAATCCGCTTGCTCCAGGCCAATCGGGATCTTGTCACCACCAGAGCGGGGCGCCCGCTGGAAATCGTTTCGGTCAGCGCGCGCGACCGGACTTTGGATCGCGGCGTCGATCTGTCTCCCTATGCGTGGGAAGAGGATATGACCGCGATGGCCGCGCGCGATGATGTGGATGTGGTGGTAGAACTGGTGGGCGGGTCGGATGGTCCGGCATTGACGCTGGCGCGCAATGCCATTGCTGCCAACAAGCATTTTGTGACGGCAAACAAGGCGATGATCGCGCATCATGGCCTGGCATTGGCCCACGCATCCGAAGCACATGGCACTGCGCTGAAATTCGAGGCCGCCGTCGCTGGCGGTATTCCGGTGGTGAAGGGCCTTCGCGAGGGTGCAGCAGCCAATGCGATCGAGCAGATCTATGGTATTTTGAACGGCACTGCGAATTACATCCTCTCGACTATGGAAGCGAGCGGCGCGGATTTCGCGACTACGCTCAAGGACGCGCAGGCCCTTGGTTATGCCGAGGCTGACCCGACCTTCGACATTGAAGGCGTCGACGCCGCGCACAAGCTGTCGATCCTTGCCGCAATCAGCTTTGGCGCGAAGGTCGATTTTGACGCGGTGGCTTGCGAAGGGATCTCCCGCGTTCGTGCTGCCGATATCGCGCAGGCCGATGTGCTGGGTTATGTCATCCGCTTGATCGGGTGGGCCGATGTGGCGGAAATCGAGTCGGGTGCGCCTGCCTTGTTGCAGCAGGTCAAGCCGTGTCTTGTACCCAAGGGCCATCCCTTGGCGCATGTGACCGGGGCCACCAATGCGGTTGTTGCAGAAGGAAATTTCTCCGGTCGTCTGCTGTTCCAGGGTGCTGGCGCAGGCGATGGTCCGACTGCCAGCGCGGTTGTTGCGGACCTTATCGATATTGCACGCGGAGAGGCGGGGAACCCGTTCTCGGTCCCGACCAGCGAGCTCATCGCAATGGAACCCGCCGAATCGGGCGAACGCACCGGCCAAACCTATTTACGCTTTACCGTGACCGACCGCCCTGGCGTGCTGGCTGAAATCACCGCTGCAATGCGCGATGCTAATGTCTCGATCGAGAGCTTGATCCAACAGGGTCGGGCCAATGATGGCGGCGAAGTACTGGTTGCTATGGTGACTCACGACGGGCCGGAGCGCTGCGTTGACGCCGCGGTTGCGCTGCTCAGCGGTTCGGCAAGTCTGACGGCTCCACCGCTGGTGATGAAGATTCTGGAAGAGTAAGCCGCAGCTGGCCATCTGTTGGCTCGAGGGCTTTTTCAGGCTTGTCGGGACTCTCCGTAACCGGATTGGCCAGGCTACCCTCGGGCGCTTCGTTTTGTCCGAGCGGCGGCAGCCCGCGCGATATTCGATCCGCATCCGATCCCGGAGGTGCTTCGGGCAGAGCCGTGACATCGATGATCAGCGCTGCTTCTTTCGGGCAGGGAGGGATTAAGCACAGGCCGCCGACCGTTGCAGGCCCTTTGAAGATCCCCGGCCCGCCGACATCGGGCGCACGCGGCAGCCCGTCCTTGATGGCTTCTTCGGATGTCGGATCGAGTTCGCTGCTCGACTTTACCCGAAACTGCGACTGGTCCTGCTCTTCGGCACAGACCACGATCTCATCGCCTTCCTGCGGGTCGCATTTCGGCTTTGGCGGCGGGGGACCATAGGCTGCTTTTGCATTCTCGGCCGCTTCTTCAGCAGTTAGCGAAGGTGCATTTTGCGCCGTTGCGGGAAAAGAACTCGCCAGCCACAGCATAGCCAATCCCATCGCTCCCATTCGCAGCGCGCTTCTCGACAATGCAACACTCCCTGTCTAAGCGCTCAATCGTAAGCCAAGCACGCATTTCACAACCACGCCAAATGGACTGAATTCATCATGAACAAGCCTGAAGTACCGCCCAAAGTTTCGGCCAAAGTGTCGGCAAGCAGGACCCTCGATCGGGTTCTTGTGCTCGAAATGGTTCGGGTGACCGAAGCTGCTGCAATTGCTGCTTCGAAGTTGATAGGTCGCGGTGACGAAAAAGCAGCCGATGCTGCGGCAGTGGAAGCCATGCGCCGCGCATTCGACGAGCTCTATATGGATGGTACCGTCGTTATCGGTGAAGGTGAGCGTGACGAAGCGCCGATGCTCTATATCGGCGAGAAAGTCGGCGGCGCGCCCGGTAAGGGGCCAAAGATCGACATTGCGCTCGATCCGCTGGAAGGCACGACCATTACCGCCAAGGCCGGGCCGAACTCGCTCGCGGTTCTTGCGGCTGCCGAATCAGGCTGCCTGCTCAACGCGCCCGACACGTATATGGACAAGCTCGCGGTTGGCCCGGGCTATCCCGAAGGCATTATAAGTCTGGAAAAAAGCGTGACCGAAAATGTCACGGCCGTGGCCGAAGCCAAAGGCGTGGCCCCGGGCGACATTATCGTCTGCGTGCTCGACCGCCCGCGCCACAGCGCCATCATTGAGGAACTGCGCGGACTGGGCTGCGGCATCCATTTGATTCCCGATGGCGATGTCGCCGGCGTGATCGCAGTGACTGATGAGGACACCACTATCGACTTGTATATGGGCCAGGGCGGCGCGCCGGAAGGTGTGCTGGCCGCAGCGGCGCTGCGCTGCGTTGGCGGTCAGTTCAACGGCCGCTTGGTGTTCCGCAACGATGACGAAAAGGCCCGTGCACGCAAATGGGGCATCGAGGATTTGGACCGCATCTATACGCTCGATGATCTTGCCAGCGGAGACTGCATTTTCGCCGCAACCGGCGTGACCAGCGGCTCGCTGCTCGACGGCGTTAAGCGCCGCCGCAATGGCACCATGACCACCGAAAGCGTAGTCATGCGCGCCAGCTCCGGCACAGTGCGCTGGATCAGGGGCGAGCACCGTATTGGCTAACTTCTAATAAGTGCCTACGTATTCGCCCGTACAAGGTTTAGCGCACGGCAAATCAGAGCGTGCGCTGGATCAGGCGCGAGCACCGTATTGGCTAGTTAGCCGGCCGCGTTACTCAGGATTGGGAAAAGGCCGCATGGCCTCTGTTGCAAGACCAATGGTCTGGCTAAGTCTGCACTGCGCGAATCGCCGCGCGCCAAACAGCTAGTCTAATCGCTATTGCTCTCGCATCGGGGACTCTTCGCATGAAAATCATGGCCGCCAATTCCAACCTCCCTCTGGCCCGGGCTGTTGCTGCCTATCTCGAAATGCCGCTTTGCGATGTCAGTGTGCGGCGGTTTGCCGATGAAGAGATTTTCGTCGAGATTCACGAGAATGTCCGCGGCGAGGATGTATTCGTTCTGCAATCGACCAGCTTTCCGGCGAATGACAATTTGATGGAACTGCTGATCTGCATCGACGCATTGCGCCGAGCTTCAGCGCGCCGGATCACGGCGGTTGTACCGTATTTCGGATATGCGCGTCAGGACCGGAAGCCGGGGCCTCGTACTCCGATCTCAGCTAAACTGGTTGCCAATCTGATTACCGAAGCGGGCGCAGACCGCGTGCTGTCGGTTGATCTGCATGCCGGCCAGATTCAGGGCTTCTTCGATATCCCGACCGACAATCTCTACGCCGCGCCGGTAATGGCTGCGGATATTCAGGCGCGCTATGGCGATCAAGATTTGATGGTTGTATCGCCCGATGTTGGCGGTGTTGTCCGCGCGCGGGCGCTCGCCAAACGGCTCGACAATGCGCCGCTGGCCATCGTCGATAAACGCCGCGATCGCCCGGGCGAGTCCGAAGTGATGAACATTATCGGTGAAGTCAAAGGGCGGCACTGCATCCTGATCGACGACATAGTCGATTCGGGCGGCACCCTATGCAACGCAGCACAGGCTCTGCTCGACATGGGCGCGAGCAGCGTGGCCGCCTATATCACACATGGTGTTTTATCCGGCGGGGCAGTCGCCCGCGTCGAGGAATCCGCGCTTACCGAACTGGTGATCTCCGACACGATTCTGCCATCCGACGCGGCCAAAGACGCCAAGCGCATCCGTATCCTCGCGATGGCACCACTGATCGGCGAAGCGGTGAGCCGGATTGCCGATGAAAGTTCGGTCAGTTCTTTGTTCGACTGACGCTTTATCTGTGGCTGACCGGCATTTCGCCCGCTGCCGGAAGTAGCGGATCGTGCATCCATGGGCGGACGGCGTCTGGATCGACGCGGTTGAGCAGTTCGAGCCGGCGCGCCTGACGGATTTCAAGGCTCAGCGTCAGCAAACCTTGGCGGTCTTTCATAAACTGCTTCGGCGTCATCCCGAAGAACGCAATAAATTCGCGGATCTGATGCGATTGATCGAAGAAACGGAGGTAGATATCTTCCTCCTCGTTCTCATCGGCCACACCACACAGACGCGCCGCCAGATCCAGCGTCCGTGCCCGGCGCATCACCTGTTTGGGGGTGAGGCCAAAATCACGCTTGATAACGCGCTGCAAAGTGCGTGCGGTCACATTGTTCTCATCAGCGAAATCGGTGATCGATTGATTGGGGTCAGCAAAGCTGGCAACTTCGAACCGCTGCGAAAGGTCCTCAGGTGGGGCCAGGCCCTTGCGGGCGATTGTCAGGCGCAGCCAATCCTCGATAGCGAGCAGCCAGTCCTCGGGAGAAATTCCGGGTATGTGGAGGCTGGTAATCTCTTCGTCAGCCAGGCCGACGAATTCCATCGGTTTGATGCGGTCGATCAGTTTGCCGTCATCTGCGCCCCACAATGCCCGCATCGCGCCCGGACGGAGCATAAAGCCTGCGACCTTGATGCCGCCTTTGAAACGCAGCGGCATAGCTTTGGAATGCTGTCCGCACACAAAGGTTTCATCACGAATTTCAAGCGTTCCGTCCGCCGTCTCGACGGTCCAGTCAACGCCGATAGCGGTCCGCACATACCCGGCATCGTTGCATAGCAAACCATCGCCGACACTGTCATCGGGGGCAGCCGCAACCGCAACCATGATCCGGCCCAGCCACGGTTCCAGATCAGGGGCGGGCGCGCGATTGAACGATAGCGGGACACCATCCTTGGTCGCGCCGGTCTCTGGAATAAGTTGGGATTTCGATTTCTCATCCGGGCCTTTGTCGCCCATTATTTCGCCCCTGAATGATCAGCGACATACTCGCTTTCACAATGATGTCGCATTTATACAACTGCCGCCGCGTTGCTTTATGATTCCTGACGGGTTTGGCAACCCCTTCCCCTGAATTCGATACACTTGACCGGCACAGTTCGCGCCGCGAAGAGACTGCGATGGATATCAAACAAGACCTTATGTTGGCAGGCCGGTTGGCCGATGCGGCTGGTGCGGTCATTCGCCCCGCGTTTCGCAGCGAATTTGCGCAGGAACGCAAGGCAGACCGCAGCCCCGTAACCGAAGTGGATCGCGCTGCGGAGGCAGCCATGCGTGCGATCCTTGAAAGAGAGCGTAGCGATGACGGGATCATCGGCGAGGAATATGGTACACGCAATGAACATGCCGGACGGCAATGGGTGCTCGACCCGATCGACGGCACAATCAGTTTTATGGCCGGACGCCCGATTTTCGGAACGCTGATTGCGCTGATGCAGGATGGCTGGCCAGTGCTCGGCGTGATCGATCAGCCAATTTCGGGCGAGCGCTGGGTGGGCCAGATCGGTGGCGGCACCACGCTCAACGGCCTACCCGTTCGCACCACCTCGTGCCGCGCGCTCGACGAGGCCAAATTGGCAACCAGCAGCCCGCATTATTTCGGTGCGGAGCAAGCCGATGCCTATATGAAAGTGGCCGGAGCCGTGGGCGGCAATGAGCGCCAAGGCATGATTGTCTATGGCGGCGACTGCTACAATTACGGCCTGCTCGCTTCGGGCCATCTCGACATAATTTGCGAATCCGGCCTGCAAATTTACGACTATGCTGCGCTTGTCCCGGTGGTGGAGGGCGCTGGCGGCACAATGTCCGACTGGCAAGGCAATCCGCTGGACATCGAAAGCGCGGGTAAAGATGGCGCTGACGTGCTGGCGCTCGGCGATCCCGCGCGGCTGGACGATGTGTTGGAGGCGATGGGGTAGCTGGACAGTTGGTCTGCATATTGGCTACGCGCTGAATGACAGTGGCCAGCTTTACGGGAAAATCGGGTATTCACGCCTAAAACTCGAAGCAGATGTGTTGGGCCTTCAAGCATCGGAATCCGGTTCAGGTGTAGGGTTCGCTGTCGGCTACGAGAATGGCCTCGGCGAAAATGCTTATGCCCGTGTTGAATTCGGCTATGCCGATAATGGCGAGATTTTTGGTCTCAACTTTCAACGCCGCCATGCAGGCGTCGGCCTCGGGGTCCGTTTCTAACGCCTGATGTGCTTCTTTTGTGAGTGGGGCCGCATTACCTGCGGTCCCGCTCACAGTCCTTTTTTCTTGCAATTCCATCCGTATCGACTAATTGCGCGTCCTTCACCGACACGTGATTCATCTGCCGGTCTGGCCGTTAGGGCTGCCAGGGCTGGTTGAACGTGTCTCAGAACCGATTCCTTTTAGGAGATGAAAATGCCCAAGCTGAAGACCAAAAGTGGTGTGAAGAAACGCTTCAAAATCACCGCAAACGGCAAAGTGAAGCACGGTGTGGCTGGCAAACGTCACCGCCTGACGCATCACAATGCGAAGTATATCCGCCAGAACCGTGGCACCTCTGTGATCTCTGACGCTGATGCGAAGACGATCAAGAAATGGGCTCCTTACGGGCTTAGTTAAGCCCCGCAGCTCATCACACAATTCAGGAGTTAAGATATGCCTCGCATTAAACGCGGCGTGACCACACGCCAGAAGCACAAGCGACTACTTGATCAAGCCAAGGGCTATCGCGGTCGTCGTAAAAACACCATCCGCGTCGCGCGCCAAGCCGTTGAAAAGGCCGGCCAATACGCATACCGCGACCGTAAAGTTAAGAAGCGCAATTTCCGCGCATTATGGATTCAGCGCATTAACGCCGCAGTTCGCGCCGAAGGCCTTACATATTCGCAGTTCATGCATGGCGTTAAGCTCGCCGGTATCGAGCTCGACCGTAAAGTTATGGCCGATCTGGCGATGAATGAAGGCGCTGCTTTCAAGAGCATCATCGAACAGGCGAAGAAAGCTCTCCCCGCATAAGCGGGACGGCACTTCCAGCCAACGAAAAAGGGCGCAGCTGGCTTGGCCATCTGCGCCCTTGTCATATCTGCCGGAGGGTCGCGGTTCCGACAGACACAGATTGAATTTTGCGCGAACACTCTTGCGGTGCGAAAAATGTAGCGTAAACAAATCGCTGTCGATCATGTTGTAAAAACGCGACGTGGAGGGGAGCGCATTATCTATGGGCACGGAAAGCGAAGGAGAACCGGGTGTTCGCCTGCGGTTTTTCCTACCTTCCGCAGAGCTATGCCAATACATCACCACCTATTATCTGATGGAGGTGACGCCTGCTGGTGGCCAGCGTCTGGTCGATTACCTGCATCCCGAATGGGGCAATTTACGTTTCGGTTCGAACGATGATTTGCACGCCGCTATCGGTGCCGCGCCGCTCCGCCCGATGCCGCATTGCATTGCCGTCGGCCCGACCAGTGTAGCCACACAATTTTCGCTCAGCCGGGGACGTATCTGGGGCATCGGCCTGCTGCCCCTCGGCTGGCTGAAATTCATTGATGCACCGGCAAAACAATTTGCCGATACCATTACAGAGACCTTCTCCGATCCAGCCTTTGGGAATTTTGTGCCACTGGCGGAAACCTTGTTTGCCGCAACGCCGGACATTGATGCAGAAGTAGCACGGATAAATGCCCATATGCTGCAATTGGCCGACAAGCCATTGGACGACGAGGACGAAGTTACCAGAGTGCACTCGGCACTGGTCGATGCGTCCGTATCGACTGTTGCGAAGCTGGCCGAGCTGTCGGGTATGTCTGCGCGAACGTTGGAGCGGTTCTCTCACAAAGCGTTTGGCTTCACGCCCAAATTGCTTCTGCGCAGACAGCGGTTCCTGCGGAGCCTTTCGCGATTCATGCTGGACCCTTCGCTGAGCTGGCTCAGTACGCTCGATTACCAATATCATGACCAGGCGCATTTTGTGCGCGACTTCAAACGCTTCATGTCGATGACGCCCAACCAGTATCGCGAGTTGCCACATCCTATTTTGATGGCCGCAGTGCGGGCGCGCGCCGAGGCGGCTGGTCAGACCATGCAGGGCCTACATGATCCAGGCGAGAGTGGATAATTGGCTTTCCTTTTGTGAGTGCGCCCTTAGAAACCACTTGGACAGAATCGACACTTTGAGGGGCGAAGGTGCCAGAAGATGGCTTGGTCAACGTTAGGTTTCACGAACCATCCATTGATCTGGGGCGGTTTTTTACCACGTTCTATTGTGTAGATTTCAAAACCGAAAATGACGAAATTGTCGAAGACGCATTGCACCCTGAATGGGCCGGTTTGCGGATAATGGCAGGCGCGCGCCCGCATTGCCGGATTGGTGATAGTGAGCCGGTGTCCAACGCAGATGTGATGGTCACTGGCCCCAGCAGCCTTCCGCTGTATTTTTCGAACCGTTCCACCCGCATGTGGGGTGTCGGCTTCCTGCCTCTGGGTTGGGCAACATTCTTTGGCCAGCCAGCAGACAAGTATGCAAATACAGTTTTCGATGCGCGCAAGGAACCGGCGTTTCATCATTTTGTGGCGCTGGCAGACAAATTGTTGGAGCCCGGTCAAACGGAAGAGCAAGAGCTAGCCCATATCGAGGAGTTTTTTCGCGAAGGATGTGCGCGGTTTGGCAAGGAAGACCCCCGGATACAAATCATTCATCAAGCTCTGATGGAGCCTGAATTGCCGCATGTGTCGGTGATGGCAGAGCGCTGCGATTTGAACCAGCGCACGCTGGAGCGGCTGTGCCGAAAGCATTTCGGTTTCTCGCCCAAAATATTGCTGCGCAGGCAGCGCTTTATGCGCAGCTTGGCCGAATTTATGCTCGACCCCTCAATGGGGTGGATCGGGGCGATTGATTCGCTTTATTTCGACCAGTCGCATTTTGTGCGCGATTGTCAGGATTTCCTCGGCATGTCCCCGTCCGAATATTCGGCGATGGACCACCCGGTGATCGCGGGCTTCATGCGCGAGAGGATGCGCGCGCATGGTTCTGCGGTGCAAACTCTGGATGAGCCTGAATAATATCGGCGTCCGGCTTACACTGTGGCTTTGCCTTATGCGTAAATAGCCGCTAGCGCGCCTGCGCTATGGACGATTTGCAAACACGTAAAAATGATACTCTGACGGCAATTGCTTCGGCGGACAATGCCGATGCGGTTGAGGCGCTGCGCGTAGAGGCTTTGGGCAAGCAGGGCTGGGTTAGCCAGCTACTCAAAACGCTTGGCAAAATGACGCCCGAAGAGCGAACCGAAAAAGCACCTGCCATTCAGCAGACACGTGCAGAAATTGCCGATGCGATTGCCGCCCGGAAACAAGCGCTTGATGATGCGGAGCTGGATAAGCGGCTCGCAACCGAAACGCTCGACTTGTCGCTGCCTGCGCCGGAAATGCCGCGCGGCACCGTTCACCCTGTCAGTCAGGTGATGGACGAGCTGGCAGAAATTTTCGCCGATCTCGGTTTCGCAGTGAAAACCGGGCCAGAGATCGAGAACGATTGGCATAATTTCACGGCGCTCAATATGCCCGAAAGCCATCCGGCTCGGGCAATGCACGACACATTCTACTTCCCCGATCACGATGATGACGGGCGGCGAATGCTGCTGCGCACGCATACGTCGCCGGTACAAATCCGCACGATGGTCAACGAAGGCGCGCCGGTGCGGATTATCGCCCCGGGCCGTGTCTATCGCAGCGATAGCGACGCGACGCATACGCCGATGTTCCATCAGGTCGAAGGTCTGGTGATCGATAAGGATATTCACCTCGGCCATCTGAAATGGACGCTGGAAACCTTCCTCAAAGCTTTCTTCGAGCGCGACGATATCGTGCTGCGCCTGCGTCCTTCCTACTTCCCTTTCACCGAGCCGTCGGTTGAAGTTGATGTCGGCTTCGAAGTCGTAAAGGGCCGCCGTGTTTTGGGCGGGTCGGGCGATGCGCCGGGCCATGCGTGGATGGAACTGCTTGGCAGCGGCATGGTCAATCGCCGTGTTATCGAATTCGCCGGGCTTGACCCTGACGAATGGCAAGGTTTTGCCTTCGGCGTGGGCGTCGACCGGCTCGCCATGCTAAAATACGGGATGGATGATCTCCGCGCGTTTTTCGACGGCGATATCCGCTGGTTGCAGCATTACGGATTCAGCCCGTTCGATCAGCCGACCCTGTCAGCCGGTGTAGGAGCGAGCGCATGAAGTTCTCCCTGACATGGCTCAAAGACCACCTCGAAACAGAGGCGAGCGTTGCCGATCTTGCGGCGGCGATGAATCGCATCGGGCTTGAAGTTGAAGGCATCGAAGACCCGGCCGAACGGTTGGAAGGCTTCACTGTCGCCAAGGTTCTGACCGCAGACAAGCACCCGGATGCTGACAAACTGCAGGTCCTGACCGTCGACACGGGTAAAGGCGATCCTCTGCAAGTCGTGTGCGGCGCGCCCAACGCGCGAGCGGGCATGATGGGCGTGCTCGGCCAGCCAGGCGCGGTTGTGCCGTCCAACGGTATGGAGCTGCGCAAATCGGCCATTCGCGGAGTGGAAAGCAACGGCATGATGTGCTCTGTCCGCGAGCTTGAGCTGGGCGACGAGCATGACGGCATTATCGAATTGCCGGACGATGCGCCGGTCGGGCACAGTTTTGCCGACTATCACGGTTCTTCACCAATATTCGACGTAGCGATTACGCCAAACCGCCCTGATTGCATGGGCGTGTACGGCATAGCGCGCGATCTGGTGGCAGCCGGGATGGGCACTCTGAAGCCGATCGCAATGCCTGCTTTCACAGCGTCGGGTGCGTGTCCCGTTGAAATCCGCACGGACGATCCAGAGGGGTGCCCCGCATTCTATGGCCGTGTGATCAAAGGCGTGACCAATGGCGCTTCGCCGGACTGGTTGCAGCAACGCTTGCAAAGCGCCGGTCAGCGTCCGATCTCGCTGCTGGTCGATCTGACCAACTATCTGATGCTGGCGTTTGGCCGTCCGGCGCACGCTTACGATCTGTCCAAATTGACCGGCGCGGTTGTCGCTCGCCGCGCCAAGGATGGCGAACAAGTTCTGGCGCTCAATGAAAACACATATACGCTCGACAGCAGTATGACGGTTATCGCCGATGATGACGGCGTGCATGACATTGCGGGCATCATGGGTGGCGAGGATTCCGGTTGTTCCGAAAGCACGACGGACGTGCTGCTTGAAATCGCCTATTTCGATCCGGATCGCATTGGGGCAACTGGCCGGAAATTGGGCCTTGCTTCCGACGCGCGCACTCGCTTCGAGCGCGGTGTCGATCCGGAATTTCTGGATGACGGTCTCGACCTGCTCACAGGCTTGATCGTCGAGCTGGCTGGAGGCGAAGCCAGCGAACCGGTGCGCGCTGGCGCTGCACCTTCGAATGCCAAAGTTGTGCCATTCGACCCGGCATTGACCGAGCGCCTCGGCGGTGTGTCGGTCGATCCAGCCGAACAGCAACGCATTCTTGAATCACTCGACTTTGGTTTGGATGCGGCATCGACGCCGTGGAGTGTGACTGCTCCGCTGCGCCGTCACGATGTCGAAGGACCAGCCGACCTCGTTGAAGAGATCGTCCGGATCTACGGGATCGACGATATTGAAAGCGTAGCCTTGCCGCGCGCCGAAGGCGTTGCGGTGCCAACCGCTTCACCCGAGCAAAAGCTGGAACGCCGCGTCCGCCGGGCGGCTGCCGCGTGCGGGCTCAATGAAGCGATCACATGGTCGTTTGTTTCGCAAGCCGAGGCTGACGCGGTTGGCGGTGGGCGTTGGATACTCGACAATCCGATCAGTGAAGACATGAAAGTCATGCGGCCATCATTGTTGCCCGGTTTGCTATCAGCGGTTCGCCGCAACGCTGACCGCGGAGCAACTTCGCTACGGCTATTCGAAATCGGGCGGCGCTATCTCGCAGATGGCGAGCATCCGTCGCTCGCCTTTGTTCTGGCGGGCGAACGGTCTGAGCGTTCATGGCAAAAGGGCAAGGCAGAAGCGTTCGATGCGTTTGATGCCAAGGCAGTGTGTCTGTCGCTTCTCGAAGCGGCTGGCGCGCCAGTCGACAAATTGATGGTGATGGGCGTGGATGATGGAGCAAGCACCATCTATCACCCCGGCCAATCGGCCACTCTGCGGCTTGGCCCCAAAAACCAGATTGCGAGTTTCGGTACAGTTCATCCTTCGCTGCTCAAGGCGTTCGATGTGGATATGCCGGTTGTGGTGGGCGGAATTCATCTCGATGCCATTCCAGCCAAGAAGAATGCCGGGTTCGCGCGGACCCACTACGCGCCGCCAGTGTTGCAGTCGGTGCTGCGAGACTTCGCGTTTCTCATATCAGACGATGTGCCGGCGGGTGATCTGCTGCGCGTGATCAAAGGCGCGGACAAGGCGAATATTGTCGCAGCGCGGATCTTTGATGATTTCCGCGGCCAGGGCGTCCCGGAAGGCAAGAAATCGCTTGCCGTCGAAGTGACACTTCAGCCCGGCGAGAAAAGCTACAAAGATGACGATCTGAAAGCGATTTCGGACAAGGTCGTGGCGGCGGCCGGCAAGTTGGGCGCGGAGCTTCGGGGCTAAGCCGATGTCCACCAATTCCCGCCGTACCTTTGCGATTATTTCGCACCCCGATGCTGGTAAGACCACGCTAACCGAGAAGCTGTTGCTGCAAGGCGGGGCGATCCATCTTGCGGGTGAAGTGAAGGCGCGCGGAGCGGCGCGGCGGGCGCGATCCGACTGGATGAAGATCGAGCAGCAGCGCGGCATTTCAGTGACGTCTTCGGTGATGACGTTCGAACGTGCCTTTGACGATTTGGGGGACGTAACTTTCAATCTGCTCGACACGCCGGGGCACGAGGATTTCTCGGAAGATACTTACCGCACGCTGACCGCTGTCGATTCCGCGATCATGGTGATCGATGCCGCGAAAGGTATCGAGCCGCAAACGCGCAAACTGTTCGAGGTGTGCCGGTTGCGCTCGGTGCCGATCATCACTTTTGTGAATAAAGTCGACCGTGAAGGCCGCCCGGTATTCGAGCTGCTTGATGAGATCGCCGATATGCTGGCGCTCGATGTCAGCCCGCAAATGTTTCCTGTAGGTATGGGCGGCGAGTTCGAGGGTATTCTGGATTACGCAACAGGCTCGATTGCGCGGCCTGAAGGACCGTCGAAGGAATTCCTCGGCAAGCGCGATGCGAATGCGGTGCTGCCAGAGCAGTTTGCCGAGAATGCCGAGCTCGCCCAGATCGGCTATCCCGAATTTGACCTTGAGGCTTATCGCAGCGGCGATCTGACACCGGTCTATTTCGGATCGGCGCTCAAGAACTTCGGCGTGACCGAACTGATCGAGGCGATTGCCAAATATGCCCCGCCGCCTCGGCCTCAACCTGCGGGCGATGAACATATCAGTCCCGAGCGCGACGAAGTCACCGGCTTCATCTTTAAAGTGCAGGCCAATATGGACCCGAACCACCGTGACCGGATCGCCTTTATGCGGCAGGTTTCGGGGACTTTTAAGCGCGGGATGAAACTGACGCCTTCGGGCCTTGGCAAGCCCATCGCAATCCATTCGCCGATTCTGTTCTTTGCGCAGGACCGCGAGATTGCCGACACTGCCGAAGCGGGCGATATTATCGGCATTCCCAACCATGGGACTTTGCGCGTCGGCGATACGCTGAGCGAGACCAACACGCTGCGTTTCACCGGCTTGCCGAATTTTGCGCCGGAGATTTTACGGCGGGTGCGACTCAAGGACCCGACCAAGACGAAACAGCTTCGTAAAGCGCTCGACGATCTGTCCGAAGAGGGTGTGATCCAGGTCTTCTATCCCGAGCTCGGTGCGCAGCATATTGTCGGTGTGGTTGGCCAGCTTCAGTTGGAAGTGCTGATCTCGCGCCTTTCAGCGGAATATAAGGTCGAGGCCGCGCTGGAAGCGGCTCCCTTTGCAACCGCGCGCTGGGTGAAGGGACCGCAGGAGTTGCTCGACCAATTCGAGAGCTTCAACCGCGCGAATCTTGCGAAAGACCGCGATGGCGATTTGGTTTTTATGGCCAAATCGCCGTGGGATGTCGGCTATCAGGAAGAAAAGAATCCCGATCTGACTTTCTCCGCCACCAAGGAACGGTGACATTCTGTGCTTCGCGGCGTAGCATTGCTGCATGGCAGAATTTTTTGATACGCTGAACGATAAGCACATCGCGATGATCGATGCGCAGCCGATGTTTTTCGTTGCGACCGCTGCTGCGGACGCGCGGATCAACCTCAGCCCCAAGGGGTACGACGCGTTTCGTGTTCTGGCGCCGGATCGGGTCGGATATCTCGATCTTGGCGGATCGGGCAATGAGACCAGCGCGCATCTCGATGCTGATGGGCGCATCACGATCATGTTCTGCAATTTCCAGCAGCCTGCCTTGATTTTGCGCATCTATGGGACCGGTCGGGCAGTCTTGCCGAAAGATCCTGAATGGGATGCGCTGGCAGAGAACTTCACGCTTATTTCCGGCACGCGCCAGATCTTCGATATCGCAGTTGAAAGTGTCCAGACGAGCTGCGGCTGGGGTGTGCCCTTTATGAAGATGGAGGCCGAGCGGCCGACGTTGAAGAAGGCGCATTCTCAGGCCAACCCTTCCGAATGGGCGGCAAAGATGTCCACGCGATTGGCGAGCATCGATGGCCTGCCAGCCCGACCAACGGATCGTTACATTGCCGGTGAGAGCGAAGACTAGGGCCGCGTGCGTCTCAAATTCGCCAGCTACAACATCCATAAAGCGGTCGGCACCGATCGCCGGCGTGATCCCGATCGGATTATCACCGTCCTACGCGAGATGGATGCGGATATCATTGCGCTGCAGGAAGCGGACCGCCGGGTCGGCGAACGTGCCAGCGTTCTGGAACGCGCGGCGCTGGATGACAGCCCCTGGAAGGTACTCGATGTAGCCAAGCGGCCGCGAAGCATCGGCTGGCACGGCAATGCCATTTTGGTGCGCAGAACTTTCACAGTGCTTGATGCCGAGCCAATTGACTTACCCACTTTGGAGCCACGAGGCGCAGCGCGCGGTGACCTTGAGATTGACGGAGCGCGTATCCGGGTGGTCGGAATGCATCTCGATCTGTCCGGATTGAGGCGGCGCGACCAGATCAAGGCGGTCATCGGTCATGTGGATGCCTGCGAACCTCGATGTCCAACCGTGCTGATGGGCGATTTCAATCAATGGGGCAACCAGACCGGCGCAATGCAGGAATTCCGCCGTCACTGGCATGTGCTGGATACGGGGCGCAGCTTTCCCTCGCGCCAGCCGATTGCGCGATTGGACCGGATTGTTACCTCGGATGAATGGGGCTGCCTCGAGCAGCACGTCCACCACAGCGCGACCGCATCGCAGGCATCGGACCATTTGCCCATCGTCGCCGAACTTGAACTGCCCGATTTACAGGCATCGCCTAATTATTAAGCGCCTTCCAATGGGCTAACGCAGCTTTATTACGCGCGTTTCCCCTCTGCAGACTGGATATTTCGATTCTGGCACGGCTTTTGCTGCATGTGCGAAGTCGGGATCATCCGGCAGGATTTTTAGCAGGGGGCGTCGATGAAATTCATCATAGCCATAATCAAACCATTCAAGCTTGACGAAGTGCGCGAAGCGCTCGGCGCCATTGGCGTCGCGGGAATGACCGTTTCCGAAGTCAAAGGGTTCGGCCGCCAAAAGGGCCAGACAGAAATCTATCGCGGTGCAGAATACTCGACGAATATGCTGCCCAAAGTGAAGCTCGAGATTGCCGCCGGGGACGATATTGCCGAGCAAGTCGTCGAAACCATCAAAAATGTCGCCAGCACGGAAGCCATCGGTGATGGCAAAATCTTCGTGCTCGACCTCGCCGATGCCACGCGCATCCGTACCGGTGAAACGGGGGATACGGCACTATGATGACCCTCTCCAAATCAAAGGACAGTTCCATGATCCGCAAATTTACTGGTGGAGCAGTGGCGTTTGGTGCGTCTCTCGCCGCCGCCACTCCCGTTTGGGCGCAAGAGGCTGTCGAAGCGGCCAAGCCCGTCGCCAACCCCGGCAATAACGCTTGGATGATGACAGCAACGGTTCTGGTGTTGCTTATGATCATCCCGGGTCTGACGCTATTCTATGGCGGCCTGACTCGTTCGAAAAACATGCTCTCCACCATGACACAGATCGGCGCGACTGCATGTCTGGCGATGCTGGTCTGGGTAATGTGGGGTTTCTCTCTCGCATTCGGTGCCACCAGCTATGAAGGGATGTTGGGCAACTTCATTAGCGGCGGAAGCTACTTCCTTTCCGGTATGACTGCGGAAACGACGGCTGCAACGTTCACCGATGAAGTGATCAGCGAATATGTCTTCGTCAGCTTCCAAATGACCTTTGCAGCCATTACCGCTGCACTGATCCTGGGCGCTACGGCTGAGCGGATGAAGTTCAGCGCCGTGATGATGTTCGTACCGATCTGGCTGACCATCGTGTATTTCCCGATTGCCCATATGGTTTGGGCCGGTGACGGGCTGCTGTTCAAAGCGGGCGCGCTTGACTTTGCCGGTGGCACTGTTGTGCACATCAACGCTGGTGTCTCGGGTCTGGTGCTCGCCTATCTGCTCGGCAAACGCCGCGGATATCCGTCAGAGCCAATGCCACCGCACTCGATGACACTGACTATGGTTGGTACCGGTCTGCTGTGGGTTGGCTGGTTCGGTTTCAACGCCGGTTCGGCGCTCGAAGCCGATGGCTTTGCTGGCCTTGCCATGATCAACACTTTCGTTGCTACTGCAGCTGGCGCGCTCACCTGGATGGTGATCGAGAAGCTGGCCGGTCACAAAGGCTCGGCGCTGGGCTTCTGCTCGGGCGTTATTGCTGGCCTCGTTGCAGTCACACCGGCTGCCGGTAACTCCGGACCATTCGGCGCGATCCTGCTCGGCATCCTGTCGTCGATTGTCTGCTACTTCGCAGTTGCCAAGCTCAAAGCGAAATTCGGCTACGACGACTCGCTTGACGCTTTCGGCATCCACGGCGTTGGCGGTATCGTCGGCGCGATCGGCACCGGCATAGTTTACCAGCCGTTTCTGGGCGGCCCTGGAGACGGTTCGACCGCTCTGGGCGCCCAACTTTGGGTCCAGACGGAAGGCGTTCTCGTCACAATAGCATGGGCCGGTATCGGCACCCTGATCGCTGGCTTGATCGTCAAGACAATCATTGGCCTGCGTGTCTCCGAAGAAGTTGAAGTCGATGGTCTCGACATCAGCGAACACGGCGAACGCGCTTACAACTGATGGCCCACAACTAACACCCAGGTACGGCGGGATCGGGAGATTTTCTCTCCCCTCCCGTTCCCGCCGCACAACGTTCCTCCTGCGAACAACACTTTACGGGCCGGGGCTGCAAAGCTCCGGCCCTTTTTTTGGGGAGTTATTTGTTTAGACCCTGCGGGCGCGAGGCATCCGCCTCGCTTGCTTCCTCGCATAAGCTCGGGCGCGCGGTCGCGCTTGCGGTCAGCTAGTCGCTGACCGAACCATTCCAAGCCATAGGCATAAGCGCCCATTCTTGGTCGCGGCAGCCAGAGGGCGACTGCCCGACGCGCGGTTAGCGCGGTAGCCTAAGCGAGCGAATGCGAGTGCCGGCGCTTGAGGCTAAACAAACAAAAAATGCCGTCAACTGAGGGCCAAAACAAACGCCTCTACCCCAGCGCAGCTTTCACGAAATCCGCGCAGCGCTCACCGATCATGATGCTCGGAGCATTGGTGTTTCCGCTGACGATTTTGGGCATGATGCTGGCATCGGCAATCCACAGGCCTTCGATACCGCGCGCTTTCAGCGTTGGATCGACGACACTGTCCTCGTCACCGCCCATGCGGCATGTGCCGACGGGGTGATAGACAGTGTCGGAGCGATTGCGGATCAGCGCGTCGAGCGCCACATCGTCGTTCAGATCAACCGGATGGCGATCCACTGGGTTGTAGTCCGCCAAAGGCGAAGTCTCTGCGATCCGGTGCGACAATCTGATTCCTGCCCGCAAGGCCGCTATGTCGCGGTCATCATCGAGGAAGTTGGGATCAAGGCGCGGCGGGGCAGCTGCATCATTCGCATTCAGGCGAACAGTGCCCCGACTTTCCGGGCGCAGGACACATGCGTGGAGCGAGAAGCCGTGGCCTTTCACTTTCTCGCGCCCATGATCTTCCAGCATTGCCGGTACAAAGTGCCATTGGATATCGGGTGCGGGCGCATCGGGCATCACTGTCCAGAAACCGCCTGCCTCGGCATAGGGCGTGGTCATAATGCCGGTACGGTGACGGCGGTGCTCGACCATGGCTTTCACCATGCGCCAAGTGCCGGCCAAACTGTCACCGATGGGGTCTTTGGACTCGGTTTCCCAGCTTGACACATAATCGATATGGTCCTGCAGATTGCTGCCAACCGATGGTTTGTCGAGCACGAGATCGATACCAAGCTCACGCAGATGGTCGGCAGGCCCGATGCCTGACAGCATCAGGATCTGCGGCGAGTTGAATGCGCCTGCCGACAAGATCACGCCGCCGGTCGCAGTAATTGTCTCACGCTTGCGTCCGCGTTTGATCGCGACGCCAGTTACACGGCCATTCTCCACCACCAGTTTCTCGACCAAAGTGCCGGTCAGGATCGTCAGATTGTCGCGCTCGCGTAGCGGTTCGACATAGGCACGCGCAGCAGACCAGCGTTCGCCGTCCTTTTGGGTCACCTGGTAGATGCCAAAGCCTGACTGCTCGGCATCATTAAAATCTTCATTGCGCCGCAATTGCAAGGATTCTGCACTGCTTACGAATGCCTTGCTGGTCGGGTTGACTGCAGTTTGGTCGGAAACGCTAAGCGGGCCGTCGCCGCCGTGGAACTCGTCTGCGCCGCGCACATTGCCTTCCGAGCGTTTGAAATAGGGCAGGACATCATCATAGGCCCAACCGTCACAGCCCATCGCGGCCCAATTGTCGTAATCCCATTTGTTGCCGCGAATATAGACCATCGCGTTGATTGCGGATGATCCACCAAGCCCTTTCCCGCGCGGTTGATAGCCGATCCGGCCATTCAATCCCTTTTGCGGAACGGTGTCGTAGCGGTAGTTCGTATTCTTCAGCAGGAACGGCATAAAGCCCGGTGTTTTAACCAGGACATTGTCATTCTTACCGCCCGCTTCGAGCAGACAGACGCGCTTGGTTCCATCCTCGGCCAAACGCCCCGCCGCCGCGCTGCCTGCGCTGCCGCCGCCAATGACAATAATATCGAATTGCTGCATGAAATTACCTTCTTTGCCTCTCAGGCGGTCTGTTTTTGTTGTAGTGTTTCGCCTTCATCGGGTTCCTGCCGCGCGCGCCAGCGGTCGCGGATCATATCGGATGTCTCGCGGCTGCCATCATGCGTCCAGCCGGGTTCGCGCAGCAGATAGGACAGCTTGTGCTTCCAAGGTGCACGCCAGATGTCGCTGAGCATCCCGATCCACTCATGGAACACGGACCACAGCAGATTGAAGCTGCCGAGCTGTTTGACGATTCCGTAGCGAATATTCTCGCTTTCGACTTCGGGCTGGAAAGTACCGAACATCTTGTCCCAGACGATAAACACACCTGCATAGTTCCGGTCGAGATAGAGCGGGTTGGTGGCGTGATGCACGCGGTGATGGCTCGGTGTGTTCATCACCGCTTCGAACCAGCGCGGCATCTTCCCAATCGCTTCGGTGTGGATCCAGAACTGGTAGATCAGATTGAAACCCCCGACGGTCGCCAGCATCACCGGGTGGAATCCAAGCAATACCAACGGTAGCGCGAATAGCAGGCCGAAAGTGAAAGTTCCGGTCCATGTCTGGCGCAGCGCGGTCGAAAGATTATAGTGCTGGCTGGAATGGTGGTTCACATGTGCCGCCCACATCCAGCGGATGCGGTGTCCCGCGCGGTGCACCCAGTAATATTTGAGATCGTCGATGACAAAGGCAAGCGGCCACGCCCACCACACCGTCCACCATTGTTCGCCAAAGTCGAAAATGCGGTACTCGTATGTCTGGAAGAAAACCCATATCGCAAAGCCGCCGAAAAGCGCGCCCGCAACAGTGCTGCCCAAACCGAATGCTAGCGAAGTCAGCGTGTCGCGGGGCTCGTAGGCATCTGGACGCTTCTTCCAGGCCCACAGCATTTCCAGCACGACCAGGATAACAAACCCCGGCACGGCATATTCGGTTGGCGAGAAATCAGGCATCGGCGCGCTTCTCCAACCGCCGCAGGCTCGCGGCCCAAACCTGCGCTTGTTCGCCAAGGTTAAGTGTAACGGCGCCAAACGGGCGATCGTCTGGCTGGATGGTCAGCAATCCCTGATCCAGCCGCGCTTCGGGCCGGACTGTCATGAGCCGTCCGGCAAAATGTGTTCCATGGCGTTTCAGGACGAGCACACGTCCCGCATCGTCGCGCATCAGGGCACCATAGCCAGCTTTATCGATCACGATATCAACGGGTTCAAAACCGCTCACGGACTGGTCGGCCAGATGGCGCGCATGATCCTCGTCGCGAATCCGTTCGTCACCGCCCAGACCCATTTTGTGTGCCAGCCATGCGAGCACAAGAATGGCCAATAGCGACCCACCGATTTGTACCAACTGATCCATCGGAAACGCTACTGACATAAATGTCAGTTGGGGTCGAGACTTGCGTGATGCAGCGTGCGGGGTAGAGTGACGGAAAGGGGACTCGGGACTATGAAATCAGCCTTTAGCCTTATCGCTGGCACCGTGTTGCTCGCAGCATCGCCCGTTATTGCCCAAGAAGCGGACCCGATTGCAGCCGTCGACGCACAAGAGGAGCGCACCGAGCGAGTCGCCAAACAGATTTGGGACTGGGCCGAGCTGGGATATCTCGAACTCAAATCGAGCGGTTTGCTGAAAACCGAATTGAAAGGCGAAGGCTTCGCTATTCAGGAAGGCGTCGCCGATATTCCCACAGCCTTCATGGCCGAATGGGGTGAAGGCGGCCCGGTCATTGGCCTGCTTGCCGAATTCGATGCGTTGCCCGGTATCAATCAGTCTTCCTCACCGACCCGTGATCCGGTGGATGGGAAACATGCCGGCCATGCCTGCGGACACAATCTGTTCGGTGCCGGCTCACTGACTGCAGCGATTGCCATCAAGAACTGGCTGGAGGCTACTGGTACGCCCGGCCGCGTCCGTCTCTATGGCACTCCGGCAGAAGAAGGCGGATCGGGCAAAGTCTATATGGCCCGCGCAGGGCTGTTTGACGATGCCGATTTCGTGATCGACTGGCATCCGGCGGATCGCAATTCGGCTGCTTCGCGCAAGAGCCTCGCCAACCGTTCGGCCAAGTTCCGCTTCCGCGGAATCTCTGCCCATGCGGCAGGCGCGCCGGAGCGCGGTCGCAGCGCGCTCGACGGGGTCGAAGCGATGAACATGATGGTCAATATGATGCGCGAGCATACCAGCATGGATACGCGTATCCACTATGTCATTACAGAGGGCGGGTCGGCCCCCAATGTGATCCCTGATTTTGCCGAAGTGTTCTATTATCTGCGCCATTCCGACGCGGATGAGGTACGCGCCATGTGGCCGCGACTGGAGGCGGCAGCCAAAGGCGGGGCAATGGGCACCGGAACCAAGGTCGATTGGGAAATTATTCACGGCAACAACCCGACTCTGCCGGTAGAATCGCTGCAATTGATGATGACGGACAAACTGCGCCAGCTCGATCCGATCGAATATTCTGCGGAAGAACTGGCATGGGCCAAGACGATTCAGGAAAGCTTTGGCGAGGGCGCTCCGGCCCTCTCTCAAGCTCAAGAGGTCCAGCCGCATGAAGTGATTACCGGTTACGGATCGACCGATGTCGGCGATGTGTCGCGCGCCGTGCCGACGGTGAGCTTGGCTGCTGCGGCTTGGGTGCCGGGGACAGCAGCGCATAGCTGGCAAGCGGTTGCCGCGAGCGGGCACAGCTATGGAACAAAGGGAACGCAATTCGCCGCCAAGGCGATGACGTTGGCGGCAATCGAGCTTTATACTAATCCCGAATTGCGCACGAAGGCGAAAGCAGAATTCGTCGAAGCACGCGGGGAAGATTACGTCTACGAATCGCTTCTAGGCGACCGCGACCCGCCGCTTGATTATCGCAAATAGGATACGGAGGGTGTAAAACCCTAACCGTAAGGGTATTGCGCCATGCAATTGGACATTTCATTCCACATGGCCGGATCGTCGATCCGCACGCGGTGAGTTTCTTCGCCAAGCACTTTCACAACCACCTCTTTGCCGGTGGGTATCATGTTGTAATAATTGGCCTGGGTGTAGGCGCCGAAGTAATATTTCCGGCCGTCGCTCATTCCTTCGCCGAAGGGGCGTGCGATGAGCTTGTCGTCGACGAACAGGGCCGTGCCGGGATAGGTCGCGAAGGTGAAGCCTTCGGCAATGACCGGGCCGAAATCATTATCCGAAGCGTATCCGGCCATGTGCCGCCGCATCATGGCTTCGTACTCTTCTTCGCCTTCTTCAGATTGTCCGTCCAATTCGGGCAGTCCGTCCCACTCAAATTTCAATGACCCGTCGAAGAAATTGGTGAACCCCAATGTCAGCACCGCGCCATCGCGCATTGTTCGAGTGGCGCTGCACGAATTGCCTTTCGCTTCAAATAGCCAATCGCCGAACTTGATTGATTTGGTTGGCGGCTCGGGAAACTCTTCGAGCCCGGATTGGTTCGCTTTGGCGGCGAAATCGGCGAAGATTTCGGGGTTCTGTTCCTCGATCACGAATGTCGCGCCATTATACGATAGGCTGTTCACCGTCGCAGTGACTTCGCAAATCCGTGAGCGCTCGGCCAGTAGCATGAGCGGATCGTCATGTTTGTCGAGTTCCGCCGTCAGTTTCGGGTCGCGTGCAGTTGCTTTGGCGATCAATGCCGTATCATCGGGTGCAAGCTCGCGTACCAATTGCTGCCAGGTCAGCGACATAGCCGTATGACGGCGCGACCATTCCGGATTGGCCTCCCGCTGACGAGCGGAGAATTCGTTTTGCAGCACCGCACAGCGAGCGGCTGTTTCGGACGTTACTGCATAAAGGTAGCGGCTGTCATCGCGCCCATGTCCGGGCCCATATCCAGGCCCGTCCTTGGCGACCACGGTAAGCGGGAAAATCGGCAGAACACCAATGACGCAAGCAAGGCTGACGCTGGGGTTTTTCATCAAAACTTTCCTTGACCAATAAAATCTAACTAGCCTCTCCAGCAAGCGCCTCCAGCATAGGGCGGATCGGAGAAAGATCATAACCCGCTTGCGCCGCGGCTGCTGTCAGCTCATCCGGATCGCCCCCTTGGCTGGCCTCCGCGAGCGACCATAAGAAGGTCGAGCGTGTGCCAGACCGGCAATACGCCAAGACCTGACCGCCTGCTTGCATGAATGCGCCAGACATCGCTTCAATATCTGCCTTGCCAAATCCGGCCTGACCAATCGGGATCGCGAAATAGTCCAAACCCGCCTCGCGCGCAGCCTGTTCGATTCGCGCACCTTCCGTCTGGTCAGGCGACTCGCCTTCAGGGCGATTGTTGATGATCAGCGTAACGCCAAGTTTTTTGGCCTCAGCAATGTCGTCGGTTCCGATCTGCGGACTGGCCAATACCGAGTCGCTTAAGCGGCGAAAATCACTCATCAACGGTCTCCAAATGGGGGCTGAATGTAGACGTTATGTAGAGCACGGAAACCATTTCGCTATGCGAAAATGTCACATTTGAAGCGTAGATAGGGCGCGAAAGTGAAAAAAGTCGCGCAGAGGAGCGTTCTGCGCTATGATTGTTGCTTGCGAGTCTGTGCAGATCGTTTTCTGGCAGCCTCATTGCCCGGTGGACCTGCCGTTCGTGTCACCAGCAGAATACTAAATTGGGCGGCGAATACGAAGGTACGTTTTAGATTATGGGTTATGATAAAGGGCGTCGTGGACGGGGCCGTGATAAGCGCGACAATATCGGTGAAGATAGCTTCGATCCGTTCGGCGGCGGCGGAGGCGGTTTTGGCGGCGGCGACAGCTATGGCGGCGGTGGCGGTGATCGCTTCGGCGGCGGCAATCGTGGCGGCGGCGGCGGCGGATATCGCGGCGGCGGCGGTGGCGATCGCTTCGGTGGCGGCGGTGGCGGCGGCGGTGGTTTCCGCGGCGGCGGCGGAGACCGCATGCCCGCGCAGGTCGTTGGCACCGGCAAAGGCGTCGTAAAGTTCTTTAACGGCGACAAAGGCTTTGGCTTCATCCAGCAAGAAGGTGGAGGCGAAGATGTCTTTGTGCACATCTCTGCTGTTGAACGCGCTGGCCTTGAGGGTCTCGCCGAGGGGCAAGGCCTCGAATATAACCTCGTTGACCGCGGCGGTAAGACATCAGCCCAGGATCTACAGGTCGTTGGCGATGTTATCGAAGTGAAAAAAGGTGGCGGCGGTGATCGTGACAGCGGCGGTCCTCCGCAGCGTGAACTGACGGGCGAAAAAGCCACTGGTACGGTCAAGTTCTTTAACGCGATGAAGGGTTTTGGCTTCCTCGTTCGTGACGATGGCCAGCCCGATGCGTTCGTGCATATCAGTGCAGTCGAACGCTCCGGCCTGACAGCAATCAATGAAGGCGAGCGTTACCAGTTCGACCTTGAAGTTGACCGACGAGGCAAACATTCGGCGGTCAATCTTACTGCGGCCGAGTAAGTCACAGCGATTGATCCCGCACTTGTAACGGCCAGAGTGCCAACCGCTAATTGCCAACCGTTTATTGGGCACGGCAATTGACCAAACCGGTTACAAGTGAATAGATATTTTGAATGGCGGCTCCTATGGGGTCGCCATTCGTTTTTGACGTTACGTCTTACTGCTATCGAACAATAGGAATATCCAAATGGCTATCACTCCGCTCATGCCCGTCTATCCCCGCTGCGGTGTCCGCCCGGTGCGCGGAGAACATTGCCATTTGATCGATGAAGACGGCACAAAATATCTCGATTTCGCGAGCGGTATCGCGGTCAATCTGTTGGGGCATTCGCATCCTGGCCTGATCGGTGCGATCCAGCAGCAGGCCGAGACATTGATGCATGTCTCCAACCTTTACGGCAGCCCGCAGGGCGAGAAGCTCGCGCAGATGCTGGTCGACAACACTTTCGCAGACACAGTGTTCTTCACCAATTCCGGTGCTGAGGCAGTCGAGACCGCCATCAAAACCGCACGTGCTTACCACCAATCGGCAGGTAACGAGCACCGGCATGAGCTGATCACATTCACCAACGCCTTCCATGGCCGGACCATGGCAACGATCAGCGCCTCGAACCAAAGCAAGATGCATCACGGTTTCAAGCCACTGCTCGAAGGTTTCAAATATTGCGAGTTTGATGATCTCGAGATGGCGAAGTCTCTGATCGGGCCCAACACCGCCGGCTTCCTGGTCGAACCGATTCAGGGCGAGGGCGGGATTCGCCCGGCTTCGGATGAGTTTATGCAGGGTCTGCGCGCTTTGGCGGACGAGCATGATCTGATGCTCGCACTCGATGAAGTACAATGCGGTGTTGCGCGGACCGGCACGCTCTATGCCTATGAGCAATACGGCATTGTCCCGGACATTGTCGCGACGGCCAAAGGGATCGGCGGCGGCTTCCCGCTTGGCGCCTGTCTCGCAACTGAGAAAGCGGCGCGCGGCATGACTTTCGGCACCCACGGTTCGACTTACGGCGGTAATCCACTGGCCATGGCTGCGGGTATGGCGGTAATGGAAGCGGTCGCTAATGAGGAATTTCTTGGCGAAGTGCGTGAGAAGGGCGAACGGATCCGTGCGCGCCTCGAACAATTTATCGGCAACTATCCCGATCTGTTCGAACTGGTGCGCGGCAAAGGCCTGATGCTCGGTCTCAAAATGAAGGTCGAGAGTCGTCCCTTCTTCGTCCATCTGCGCGACAATCACGAATTGCTAATGGTTGCTGCGGGTGACAATACGCTGCGCTTGCTTCCGCCGCTGGTGATCGGTGATGCGGAGATCGAAGAGTTCTTCGAAAAATTGTCGGCTGGCGCTGCCGATTATGAAATCCCGCAGGCGAGCTGATGGACCGGAATAAAGAGCTGCGGCATTTTCTCGATCTGTCAGACGCGGGGGCAGATGCCATCGCAGCGATGATGAATGACGCGCATGACCGCAAGGCAGCGCGTGCAGGCTGGCCCAAGGGCAAACCCGACTCTGACAAACCGCTCGACGGCTTTGTGCTGGCGATGATTTTTGAGAAGAACTCGACGCGTACACGCGTGAGCTTTGATATCGCCATGCGTCAGCTTGGCGGCAGTGTTGTTATTCTGGAATCCGGCACCAGCCAGCTCGGGCGTGGTGAAACTATAGCCGATACCGCCCGCGTGCTCAGCCGCATGGCCGATGCAATCATGATCCGGACTGACGATCACGCCAAGATCGAGGAAATGGCGCGGCATGCATCGGTGCCAGTGATCAACGGGCTGACCGACCGGTCACACCCGTGCCAGATCATAGCCGATCTTCTGACAATCCTGGAGAATGAGAAACCACTGCCAGGTCTCGAAGTCGCTTGGTTTGGCGATGGCAACAACGTCCTCCATTCGATCCTCGAAGCGGCCGGGCTACTGAAATTCAATGTCCGGATCGCGACGCCAGCAGGCTTTGAACCAGCGCAGGAATTTGTCGATATGGCCCGCGCGGGCGGTGCGGCTGTTACCCTGACGCAGGATGCTGCAGCGGCTGCGAATGGCGCAGATGTCATCATCACCGATACTTGGGTGTCGATGGGGCAGGACAATGTCGAGAATAAGCTCGGCGCGATGGCACCTTATCAAGTCAATGAGGCGCTGATGGCGCAGGCGAAGCCTGACGCGCGGTTCCTGCATTGCCTGCCCGCGCATGTCGGCGATGAGGTGAACGAGGCGGTGTTTGAAGGCCCGCAATCGAGCGTGTTCGACGAGGCAGAGAACCGCATTCACGCACAGAAATCTATTCTGCTTTGGGCGCTTGGCAAGCTGTGATACGCGCGCGAGTGGGCACTGGTTTAGGAGCTGGGGTGGCTTTACGCCATTGCACTCCCATATTTGACCGATGACTGAAACATCCGAAATATTTAGCGATCAGCTACTGGGCTTTACCCTGCCCGGCCGCGATGCGCGCGGGCGCGTGGTGCGGCTGGACGGCGTGCTCGACACTGTTCTGAGCGCGCATGATTATCCCCCTGCGATCACACATCTTTTGGCAGAGGCCTTGGTGCTGACCGCGCTGATCGGCGGCTTGCTGAAAGAAGAAGGTGGCCAGATGACCATGCAGGCGCAGACCGAAGAAGGCGTTGTGCGCCTGCTGGCCTGCGATTTTCGCGAAGGCGAGCTGCGCGGCTATGTCGATTTCAGCGAGAGCCGCTTGACGGAGCTGGGCGCAAACCCGTCGCTCTTCGCCCTGTTTGGCAAAGGCTATCTGGCGATCACTTTTGACAGACCCGGTAAGGACGGGCGCTATCAAGGGATTGTACCGCTCGAAGGCGAATCGCTTTCCGCCGCATGCGAAGCCTATTTCGTGCAATCCGAACAGCTCCCGTCGCTGATCCGTCTTGGAGTGAAATCCGGTCCGGATGGCTGCGTTGCGGCCGGCCTGCTAGTCCAACATTTGCCTGATGGTGAGGAAGGACGCGAACGCCTTCATGCACGGCTCGACCACCCCGAGTGGGAACATGTCTCGATCCTCGCCGGTAGCATCCGGCATGAGGAATTGCTGGATGAAAGCCTGTCGATGGAATCCATTGTCTGGCGTCTGTTCCATGAGGAAGAGGAAATACGCATACAGCCCGGCCACAGCCTGTCGCGCGGATGTCGCTGCACGATTGAGCACTATCAGGAGGTTATTTCGCGTTTCGCTGAGCCCGAACGGGCGGAAATGCGCGATGATGACGGAATAATCCAAGTTGACTGTAAATTCTGCTCGAGAAAGTTCCCTATTGAGGCGTGAACTGGCTGATGCATTGTACCCGATGCAGTGTTTGTTCATTTCCCGGCACTAAAGCATGTGGTATGGCATTGTTGATGGCTGATCTTTCTCCTTTCAAAGCGCGAGCTGCCGGCCTTCTAAGACGGATTGGCACCTTTGCGGCGCTGTGCGCGGCGGCTTGGGGGATCGGCATACCCGCTACCGCTCAAGCGCCATCACTGGCCATGCTGGATGGTCTGGATCGCGGATTGTGGGAAGTGCGCTATCGGACTGTCGATGAGACAAAGAAGATTTGCGTCCGGACGGGCCACGAATTGATCCAGCTTCGCCATCCGGGGCCGCGATGTGCGTGGACGACTGTGAGTGATGGACCCGCTGCGGTCACTGTCCACTATACGTGCCGAGGTAAAGGCTATGGTCAAACGACCATCCGGAAAGAAACCTCGGCCCTCGTGCAGATAGCTGGTAACGCCACGGTTGGCAGGGAAGTTTACAACGTTGCGGCGGAAGCCAGACGCGTAGGTCGCTGTACCGGCTGATAGGTCGCGAGCGCTTGCGGCATTGCAGCCTCGTGAGAGATTGCTACTAGCCAGAAGCAATGGCTATCAATTCCAAGAATGTGAAGTCCGCTGTCGTACTGCTTTCGGGTGGTCTCGATTCGATGGTTTCGGCCGCAATTGCGCGCGAACAAGGCTTCACACTATCTGCGCTGACCATCGACTATGGTCAAAGACACAAGATCGAAATCGAATCAGCCAAGCAGATTGCCGAGCATCTTCGATGCGAACGGCATGTTGTTCTACCGCTTGATTTGCGCGCTTTTGGCGGGTCCGCGCTAACCGATGATATCGATGTGCCGAAAGAGGGTGTCGGCGATGAAATTCCCGTCACTTACGTCCCCGCGCGCAATCTGGTGTTTCTGGCGCTGACTTCGGCTTGGGCTGAAGCAACCGGATCGCACGATATTTTCATCGGGGTCAATGCGCTCGATTATTCCGGCTATCCTGATTGCCGGCCTGAATTCATTGCAAGTTTCACCGAAACCGCGCGGTTAGGCACCAAGGCCGGGGTCGAAGGTACACCCTTCTCGATCCACACGCCGCTGCAAGATATGACCAAAGCCGACATCGCTTCGGAGGCCGCCAGGCTAGGCCTCGACACCGGAATGAGCTGGTCCTGTTACGACCCGTCATCAGATGGTTTGGCGTGCGGGGTTTGCGATAGCTGCCGATTAAGGCACAAGGGCTTTGCCGAAGCTGGCTTAGAGGACGGGATCAAATATGCAGAACAATGATGAGAGTTCCTCAGCCGAGAATGTGACGGCCCAAGATCAGGCCCAAGAACTGGTCGAGGATCAAAAGGTACCAGGGTATAGTTGGTATGCTCTAGGTGTTCTTGTCCTTGTTTATGTTCTGAATTTTATCGACCGCAACATTCTGTCGATTCTGGCAAATGACATCAAAGCCGATTTGGGTCTGACCGACGCGGATCTCGGCTTTTTGTATGGCACAGCTTTCGGCGTATTTTATGCATTGTTCGGGATTCCGCTGGGGCGGCTTGCCGATAGCTGGCACCGGGTGAAGCTGATGACAGCAGGTCTGGCGCTGTGGTCGGCGATGACGGCATTGTCCGGCTTTGCGAAAAGCGGTCTCGCTCTCGGTGCGGCACGAATCGGTGTCGGCGTAGGCGAGGCGACCGCCAGTCCATCGGCCTACTCACTGATTTCGGACTGGTTCCCCAAGAAAATGCGCGGCACTGCGCTCGCGATCTATTCGGCGGGATTGTATATCGGCGGCGGTGTATCGCTACTTATCGGCGGTTTGATAGTCGAAAAATGGAATGCGGCCTATCCGGGTGGTGGTCCGCTGGATCTGGTTGGCTGGCAGGCCGCATTCCTCGCAGTTGGTGTACCCGGGCTGTTGCTTGCGATCTGGGTATTCACTTTGCGCGAGCCCGTGCGCGGTCAAATGGACCGCCTGCCGGAAGTGAAGAATGAAAAGCCATTCCGCGGCTTTGCGACCGAATTATTCGCCGTGATTCCGCCATTTACATTCATGTCATCAGCTCAACGTGGCGGTGCATCGGCGCGCATCGCTTGGTTGGCTATGGGGCTGGTCGTGTTTGGGCTGGCGATTTCTCAAACAAGCCAGCTGCTCGAAAGTGGCGTAAGTGCTCCGCTAGCCATAGCGGGCTATGCTGCAGCTCTGGCAGGTATAGGATTGCTACTGTATTTCGGCCGAGTACCGTTCGCGTTGAACTTTGTCGCTGCAGTCGTGACGGCAGGGCTGGCATGGCTGATTGGCAGCCTGACCGGCAATTTCCAGCAATGGATCGCGCTGGGTATCGGCTACTACGCTGTGTTCTCATGGGCAGTTTCACTGCGGCACCGAGATCTGCCAACATTCAAGCTGATCTGGGGGAGTCCGGCATTCCTCTATACGATCCTCGGCTACGGAATGGTGGCTTTTGCATCCTATTCCGTGTCTTTCTGGGCCGCGCCTTATGCTGAACGTGTGCTCGGTGCTTCGAAATCCGTGTTAGGCTTCTGGATTGGCGGCGGCGGGGCGCTTGGCGGCTTCTTGGGCGTCATTATCGGGGGCCGGGTTTCCGACTGGTTGCGTGAGCGCAATCCGGGCGGCCGTTTGATGGTCGTGGCATTCGGCGTGTTGGCCCCGGTCATCCCACTGATCTTCGCTTTTACAACAGAGAACGTCGCCCTGTTCTACTTCCTGAACTTCGTGCTTTCGCTCTTTGGCAGCTCGGCGCTTGGCGCTGCTGCGGCGACGACGCAGGATCTGGTTTTACCCCGAATGCGAGGTACGGCGACCGCGACATTTTTTCTTTCGACGACCTTGGTTGGTTTGGCGCTCGGCCCTTATATGGCGGGCCAAGTGTCCACTATGACGGGGAGCCTATCGACCGGTGTTCTGTCGATGTTGGTCGTCGCGCCAATCGGGACAGTGCTGCTGTATCTGGCGTATCGGACCGTCCCTGAAGCAGAGCGAACTGTTCTGGAGCGCGCTCGTGCTGCAGGTGAACAAGGCGTTTGATTAGGGCGTTTGATTAGGGCGTTTCACTAGGGCGTAGCATCAGGGTCGAGTACGGCACAGGCAATGCGTGCGCCCGCTGCTCCGGATGGGTCGGTTTTGTAATCGTCCGGCTCGGCGTGGATCACAACGGCCGTGCCGTCCTCATCGAAAATCCATTCGCTGACTTGTTCTAAAGAACCGTCGATAGTGAATGTCTGCGGCTCGTTCGCACTTTCGTTCAGCACCAGATTAGGCAGGTCACCAACATGGCTACCGCCTTCGGACTCGGTTCCATGCGCCTTGCCGAGCGGGTTGAGGTGTCCCCCAGCCGATTTGAAATCAGGGCCTTCGCAACTGCCAGTTTCATGGAGGTGAAAACCGCGCGTGCCTGCAGGCAGATCGCTAGCGGCCACGATAAGTTTGGCTACGGTTCCTTCGGCAACAAGTTTTACACCACTGACTGTCTCGCCATTCGCCAATATGAAATCACCATATGCCAACCGCGTCCGCTCTTCGCCAGCGAGAGATGCCGCATCGTCGGACGGCGTGTCATTCGCTGAGCAGGCTAATGTTAGTGACGTGGCCGCGATGGCCAGTGCGCGCTTCGTATAATTCATACTGCCCTCCAATTACGTGCTGTTTCGTAAGCACAATAAAAAAGGGGCCGGATTTCTCCAGCCCCTTCTTCAAATATGCATCGCTGTAGCGAATTACATGCCCGCATTTGGACCGTAATTTACTTCAACACGGCGGTTTTGCGGTTCACGCACACCGTCATCTGTCGGAACGCGAAGCTGGGTTTCACCAAATCCTTCGCTGGAAATACGTCCAGCTGGGATACCGCGACCTGCCAGATAATCGGTGACCGAAGCGTTGCGACGTTCGGCCAGACCGTTGTTGTAAGTCATCGAACCGGACGTGTCAGTGTGACCTGCCAGCATTACCGATGCCGAACCACAATTTGCGTAGGCTGCTACAGCATTGTTCAGAATGTTCGCAGCTTCAGGCGTAATGTCTGACTGATCCCACTCGAAGAACACGATGTAAGGGCCTTTGTTGCAAGCCGGTGGTGGCGGAGGCGTGACCACTACAGGTGGCGGAGGTGCCACTACAGGTGGTGGAGGCGCCACCACTACAGGTGGCGGTGGTGGAGCTTCCGGCTCGCCACCGAAATTGTAAGTCAGCGTACCCATGAGCGAGTGCGAGCGGAACTTACCGTCCAGACCGCGGCCGAAGCGGTCCACAATGTTCAAGTTTTCAGCGGTGAACAAGCGATAGCGAAGACCCACATCCCAGCTGTCGCTGAGAGGTGCGCGAACGCCTGCAAGTGCTTGCCAAGCAAGCCCAGTGTCTGAATCGTTGAATGCATCACAAGCACGCGGATTAGCACATGCCTGAGCGTCAGTGCGTGCCACACCGATACCGCCGCCGAAGTAGCCTTGGAGACCATCATCAGGACCGAAATCAAACAAGCCGTTCATCATGAAGCTCAGCACATTAATGTCGCCGCGCGCCGGGAATGTGCCCGAAGGTGTAACATCAGGTGCAGTAGTGCGCGGAATACCCACCGCGTCTGCAACTAGATTATCGATATCACCTTCCCGATAGCTGGCTTCCGCTTCGAGGCGGAACGCACCGAAGTCGTAACCGACTACGCCACCGAAGTCGTAACCTTCTTTGGTGTCAGCGGTAACTTCACCGGCACCGTCGTTAACGTTAAAATCGACGTCTTCAATCAACATCGGGCCGCCACCGACCTCGACATACCATTGACCGTCGCGGGCGAGGGCAGGCGAAGCAAGGGCTGTTGAAGCCATCGCCAGACCTATGACGAGTTTCCGCATTATGTAGTTCCCCTTATATTAGCGAAATTGAGCCACCGAGTGGCAGTTTTGTAACTTTTCCTATCCGTAGAGGCAAGCGATCAATGACGCAAACTGTTGCAAGAATGTCTCTCTTTAGCAGTTTGCCGTCAAAATTTGTCCGATTTCCCTACTTCTAGACCTGTGAACGTGAGTGACAGCAAATAGTTCCTATTCTGTTACAGGAAAAATTCCTGCATTCCTAAGGGCTTCAATCAATTGATCGAATGCATCTCTCAATTCACTATCGACGGTCTGACCTGTGGCCGGGATGGTCGGAGGCGCAGCCCGGACCCAGCCGCCTGAGTGCAAGGCAAATTGCCCGATCGAGCTGTCGAAAATGCGCATGCCATCTCTCGGCGTGATGAACTTCCACAGCCCGGCTTGTCGCCCTGCCAGATCGCCATCATGGCAGGCCCATTCTCCGATCGCTCCGCTCGCGACCAGCCAGATGTCGCCATCCACCGATTCGCTGGGGGGCCCGGCAAGCTCGCCCAGTATGGTGGTGTGCAGCAGCATATCGGTGAGCGCATGCGCTTCGTTGACGAAAAACTCCTTCTGCGCTTGCCCGGCAAAAAGGAACGGCAATTGGAATCGTCCGGACGTATCGGTAAATGCAATTGGCTGGGCCATGTTTGAGCTCCTCTGTTTGGTGTTGCTATGTGAGTTGGAGTGAGTTGGAGCCAGCTTGTAGCGCCGGCTTCTACTGAGGCAGCCTGGCGAGGAGCAGCGGCAGCGATTGAGATTCGCTACCGATCTGCACCACCCATAGCTGGGCCCCCGAATACTGGGCTATCTGTGCAGGAGGCAGTGTGATCGCCGGTTCGCCCACTTGCCATTGCAGGTCGGGCGCATCGATTGCGCCAATACCTACGCGATAGGATTCGGCAGCTTCAACGAGCGGTGTCTCGACACCGTCGAGCCAGCGCCACGCCCCGCGGGCGCGGCGGGTCCAGCTGATATTCAGGCCGGAAACTGGATCGAACGCGACTCTCGGATGTACAGGGGGCAGCGGGCGAAGCGCCGCGCCCCGATTCGTAACATACGCGGTAGCAGGCTCTTCGTCGCCCTTCCCGATGGCGGCAATCAACTGTTCTTGGCTCGGCGGGAGCTGGTTTGGATTGATCGCAATAAGCCGGTCGTCAAGTAGAGTGACTGGCGTGCCGCCCGCGTGTCCCGCCATGGCGGCGGTCTCGCTACCACCCCGGCCGCGCAGAAGGCCTGTGAGTTTCCATCGGCCTGAACCTTGCGGCGTCGCAATGGCAAATTGCACGATCTCATCACCAATCAGTAGACGGTTCTGCCCGACGGCGAGAGTGGTAAGATCCACAGACGCGAAGATCATCGAGTCAGATATCGTATCGACTTCGATTTCGGCATCGGGCTCAAAAAGAAGAGCTGACGAACTCTCTAACGGGGATGCCAGCGACCCCATCGTTGCTTGTTGTCGTCCGCTGGGGCCTATGGGATCGAGCGCTCCGTTGTTCCCGGTGAACAATGCCGCGCCTGCCCATGTGGAGGCGTCTGCACTCGCGGCCGCAAAGATTCGCGGTTCGTAGGGCGATCCCAATCCGTCCCAAGGCAATTCAAAAGCGGACCGGAACATCGAACAGGAATCCCGCCGTGACAATGGCGCCCTCGGGCAGGGCGGCGGTGAAGGTGATGCTGCCATCCCCGTTCCATGACCAATCGCTTGCAACCTCGCCGTCGATACTAATCGTCAGCGTTTCAAGCCGCGGCCGGGTGATAGGGCGGATTTGCGGTTCGTCGCCATCGCCATAGGATTTTATGAGGGCAAAATTGGCTGTGATGCCATCACCTGTACCGAGGTTCTGATCAGTCGGATTGGGCGCACCTGTCATTGCGTTGGAGCTGAAATCAAACGGATCGGTCAACCGAAAGCCGCGCGCTGCACCGCGCCGAGCACGGAAGAATGCGATGAGCGTACCGAGCTCATTTTCGGAGCGGATACCCGGACCGACATCGAAGCGCAGCCGGGCGTCCGACCATAGCGAGTTGCGACGCTCATGGCCGGACGCTGTGACTGCCACCGTCGTCGAAAATCCGGGACTGACGCCTGCGTCACGGCCCAACGCGAGCGGATAGAGAACATCGTCGAATGCTTGCACGTCATCTTCCTCTGACAATGCGAGGCGGGTGTAGCCGTCGCGGGAAATTTGCGGGAGCGCCCAGACATACCGTTTGGTGATGCCGCGGCGGGCGGCTTCATCCAGACCGGCATCGATACGCCGCCAATATTCGTCGGCATCGTCCGGCGTCAGCACAAAGCCCGAAAGATAATCCTGCCGTTCGGTGGGATAGCCAAGCCGCTGGTCGAACTCTGCATAGGCTGCGCGCCGGTTGGCATCCGCGCCAGCGGTCAACCAGTCATAGTCTTCGAGCTGCAACCGGTCGAAAGCAGGCCACGCCCAGCCAAGCGGCACATTGGCACGCTTTGCTTCGGGCATTTCGGGGTCGAGGATCGTCGGCGTGAACGCGAGCAGCAGAATTTCGGCCGGTCCGTTCGTCGCATTTCGGACTGCCTGCGCCAGATCGAGCGTCGATTGTGCCAAGATCGCTCCGGCCTGATCCAGCAGATCGGTTTGATCCTGATCCAGTGGTTCGCGCAAATCGGTGATGGCCGGGGGCACTGCCAAATGCACTCACTGCCGCATCATCGTAAAGGCAGGGCTTACCTTCTAGTGTTATTATACGAAGCGTACCCAAGTGCGATTGGAGGTGCTAAGTGAGCAATATTGATCACTTGCCTCGCGCACTTTTTGGCGGACCGCTGTTTGGCGGCCGTGCTTTGCGTTTTATCTTTGGCGATTGTGTATTTAACAAACCCAAGCCCTAAAGCGGCGGGGTTAGCGAACGGCGCGCTGGTTTCGACTAGTCCTTTGCGGCGTTGTCCGCAGGCACTTGTTTAACTAGTTTTCCGAGCCGGTCGGCGAAGCGCTTTTCATCGTCTTCGCATTCCAATTCGCGCGCAGCTTCCTTAAACTTGTCGATTTGTGGTTTCTTCTCAGCCAATACATTGACTCCGCTCAAAAAATGATGCCGTTCTATATACTCGATTTAGTTGGGTATGGAAAGTTAGGCATTCAATGGCGCAGACACCGTTTAGTAAACCGGTTGCAGTCGATCAGATTTTCTTGGATCTGAGCAATCCACGTCACGAGCCTTGCGATACGGAAGGCGAGGTGATCGAATATCTGTGCCGCAATGAGGATATTCTGCCACTGGCCAAGGATATTGTCGATAACGGACTCAACCCGATTGAGCCGTTCGCACTGCTTGCTGATGGCCAGACCTTCATTGTTGCAGAAGGAAACCGCCGAGTATGCGCCCTCAAACCACTTAGCGATCCAGACAGAGCGCCCGCTAAGCTCAGCAATTCGTTTGAAGCGCTTGCTGATGGTTGGGCCGGAATTCCAACGGTACCGGCGGTCATTTTTCCGGATCGTCCCTCGGTGAAACCTTGGCTTACGCGTATTCATGACGGCCAGCAGGGAGGCATTGGACGCAAGAAGTGGAGCGCAGACCAATCGCAGCGACATAGCGGGAGTGACAAGAACAAGATTGCACTAGCGGTCCTTGATTATGCGGAGGAGGCGGGGCTGATTTCGGCCGATGACCGGAAGGGAAAACTCACGACCGTGCAGCGCTATGTGAGCAAAAAACCCGTTCAAGAGGCAATGGGTCTAGACGTAACGGACCTCGACAACATCCGTAAGACGAAGCCGAAACCGGACTTTGACAAGGTGCTCGTTAAGTTCATTGGCGATCTGGGTAGCGGCCATGTGAATAGTCGCTCCAAGGGCAAAGAGATGTTCGAGGCATACGGGCGGGAGCTGTCGGCTATCGAGCAATTGGGAAAGCCTTCCATCAAAGCGGAGCCGCTTAGTAAGCCCGCGCCCGAAAAGCCCGCCAAACCAGTTAGACGCCGCGTCAAGCCAAAGCCACGTACAACGTTGCCATTCGAGCATGAAATTATGGATGCTTTGAAGGAGTTGGATAGTCAGAAGCTGATTAACTTATACGATTCAATTACCTCTGTTCCACTCACACCACACGCTCCTCTCGTTTCAATCGGGGCGTGGGCATTCATCGAGTCTTTATCCGGCTTAGCTGGGCGGAACGCAAACACCCCATTCACGAGTTTTTTCAGCACACATCGCCTTCAACGTTATGGTCTCGATACCGGCAAAGGCAACAAAGCGCTCTTTGGCGCTCTGGAGAGTATTGCGCGCTCAGGTGATGTTACGAAACACCACGGAACCGGCGCGAACTTCAACGGAGAGCAAACCGTTAACGATATGGATACGCTGAAAAAATTGATCCTTAAGACAATCGAGGATGCTGCTAACCAAGCCTCTTAAAAAAGTTGTGGCCGTTCGGCCGTAAATGCTTTAACTGGCTATGGCTCGTTCACATTCACCCCTTCGATATCCAGGCGGAAAGTCCTGCCTGTACGACCTCACTGCGCACATTTTGCGGCTCAATAAGCTACAGCGGGGCCACTATGCCGAACCCTATGCGGGTGGGGCAGGATTGGCGCTTACGTTGCTATTTGAAGGCCATGTAATCGACATCCACTTGAATGACTATGATAGGTCAATTTGGGCGTTTTGGGATAGCACTCTCAATGCGACTGATGACTTGGTTAGTCTCATTGAGACCACGCCGATTGATATGGAGAGCTGGTTCCGCCAGCGCGATATCTACCAGAACGCCGACGATTACGATGACCTCACAGTCGGCTTCGCCACGTTCTTTCTAAACCGGACAAACCGTTCGGGCATCGTGAAAGGTGCTGGTGTGATCGGTGGTTTGGAACAGCAGGGCAATTACAAAATGGACTGCCGGTTCAATCGACTTGGTTTGGCCAAACGGATCAAGCGGATCGCGAAGTATCGCTCTCGCATTCACCTGCACCAGTTGGATGCACTGGAGTTTATGGATCGGATGGACGAAACCCTGCCTGAACGGGCATTTTATTGCATCGATCCACCGTACTACAACAAGGGTCGAAGCCTATATACCAGCTTCTACAATCCTGAGGACCACTTAGCGGTTAGCCAAGCGGTCCTCCGATTAGGGCGACCTTGGATACTGACTTACGACAACGCACCTGAAATTTCTCACCTCTACAAAGCGAGGCGGCAGTTCGGTTTTGACGTCAACTATTCTGTGCAGACCAAAAGGGTCGGCACTGAACTGCTAGTCGCTTCCAAGGGGCTAAAGATGCCAAGCGAAGTGCGCGACAGGCAGATACATCGCCCACAATATCGGGCCGCTTAGCGCTTGGTTCGCCACCGCTGATTCCGCCTTTTATGCCTGCCCTCGGGCGGCGTGTTGGCGGTCAGGTTGTTGGTACGTAATCCGCTTACCGACAATGCCCTTCACCGCCGCGACGGAACGAGCACGATCATCGAAGCCGTTCGCAACGCGGTTGTTATAGCGAAACTCGAACTCCGCCAGATAGCGGTGCAAATGCTGCTCACCACAATGCTGATAAACGCCCTTCATACCGCGCTTGAAGATGCTAAAATAGCCCTCGACAGTGTTGCTATGGATTTCGCGGTTTTCGAGGTCCACGTACTGCCCCTTGTTGTGGACCGTGCGACCGTGGCCGGAAAGTGCTCTAGCGCCGAATTGTATGCCCAGTGTTTATCGGTCATTAGCGTAGCTTCACGCGCGACGTTTTTGACAACCAGCGGCATAATAGTTTCAGGGCGAACGTTCTTAATCACCATAGTGCGGGCCTGACGGCTATCACGGTCGATAAGCGCCAGAACCTTCATTTTGTGATGGAAAGCACGCTTGGTCGGTTTGCCCTTCAGGTTGCCGATGAAAGTCTCGTCCACTTCGACAGCGCCACCGTTACCGACCATTGGAGGTAAATTGTCGGAGCGCATAGCTTCACGAATACGGTGCGCGAGGAACCACGCACTCTTATACTGGACTTCGAGGACGCGACTAAGCTGATGCGCGCTAATGCCCTTTTTGCTCGACACTATCAGGTGAACGGCCTGCAACATCTTGGTAAGCGGTAGGCGCGCGTGCTCAAAAACAGTCCCGATTTTGACGGTAAACTGCTTGCGACATTCGCCACATTTTTTCAGACCATGCCGAACTTTGCCCTCTGGATGCTTCTTAGAAGGTTTGGACCGAACGCCTGATAGATCATACACGCGACCATCAACTACACCACAATGCGGACAGGTGACGCCATTCGCCCACACTATGCGTTCAAGGTACTCAAACGCCTTGGCTTCATCGTGAAAATGGGGGCTGGAAAGTACCGACATTGCTTATTGCTTCTTACCCCTATTTTATAGCTGATAAGGCTGGGTTTGTAAAGTACAAAATCGCCGAACAAAAAGACTCGAACTCGGCGACTGAGGGTCAGAAACAAACCACTATTCTCTCATTGCCGCGCCTACCACCGTTCCCTAAAGCGCGGGCACGATGATGAAATTACTGCGCGCGCTTTACGATTGGACGATGGACAAAGCGGCCCATCCGCATGCCGTGTGGTGGCTGGCGTTTTTCTGTTTCATCGAATCCTCGTTTTTCCCGATCCCGCCGCATCCGCTGCTCGGTCTGATGTGCTTGGCCGAACCGAAGAAGGCTATTCGCTTCGCGCTAGTGGCTACGCTGTCATCGGTGGCGGGCGCATTGCTGGGCTATGCAATCGGCTGGGGGCTCTACGATACTGTCGGGGCGCAGCTGATTTCGCTGCTCGGGCTTAGCGAGAGTTTCCCTGTCGCCGCATGTTATTTGCGCGAGTATGATGTCGAGGCGATCTTGATCGCCGGCGCCACTCCCGTTCCGTTCAAACTGCTGACTATCACCGCAGGCTTCGTTGAAATGGCGCTGGTGCCCTTCATTCTCGCCAGCCTCGCCGCGCGCGCGATGATCTTTATGACGGTGGGCATCCTGTTCCGCCTGTTCGGTGCGCCGATCAAGCGGATCATCGACAAATATCTTGGCACTGTAACGGCGGTGTTCGTCATTCTGGTGGTCGGCGGCTTCCTCGCACTGACATCATTCAGCGGGGGAAGCGAAGAAGTGCAGGATAAATGCGAGGCAGCAACCGAGGTGGTTCCGGGCGACTAGTTTCAGTTTCAGCCCATTGCAGCCAGTCTCAGCTGTTTCCTGTCGAGAACCTCGATCCGCCCATAGTGCCGTTTGAGTGCGCCGCGCGCCTCCAGGATCGAAAGACATTTGTTGACCGTGGCGCGCGTCAGGCCGGTCAGCTCGCCCAGCTCCTGCTGGCCCAGGGCGATTGTCGCGGAACCGCCTGACTTGGGCGCCAGATTAGCGAGCACCGAGGCCACTCGCGAAAGACTGGAATTCTTCCCCAAGCCCGCAACAAGGTCGAGCACTTCCTGCAGCTGCGCCGCCAAATTCCCGACCAAACGCCGCATCGTATCGGGATCGGATTTGATCTCCCGCTCGAACGATTGCGCCTCGATCCAGCGCAGTTCCACCGGCCCCTCCGCGACCGCATCAACCACGCGCCGGTTGGCGGCAAACAGCGCCAGCTCTCCATAGGAATCGCCATCGGACAGCAGGGCAATCGCGCGAAACTCGCCATCCAGCCGGAATTGACCGATCTTGACCTGGCCCGTCTCGATAACCCAGAACCCAATCGCGTCATCGCCGCGTTGCTGGATGATCTTGCCATCGGCAAACGACCGCCGCGGCGCACCGGCAAGCAGACGCTTGCGGACATCTTCGTCGAGCTCCCGAAACAGCGTCGGAACAACCAGTGATCTCAGCTGCGAGGAAGATTGTAAACTATTTGACATTCATCGCCAGAACTAGCGCCTAAAACTTCTCGTCACAAGAGGAGAACAGGCAATGCCCACTTCGACAATCGTGATTCTCGCAATCTATTTCGGCTTCGCTTTGCTGGAACTGTGGCGCTCGAATCTGCTGCGCAAGGAAGAGCAAACCCGCGATGACGGGATTGTCGAAGTGGTGAGCACGGGTGTGCTGCTTGCGCTCACACAACCTGCCATTTTGTTTTCTGCGGCTGCGCTGATGGGGGTCATCGCGCCGCAATGGGAGGGCGCGCTCGCAGGCATAAATATAATAGCTGCGATCGCGCTCTTCCTGATATTCGACGATCTGACGCAATATTTCTGGCACCGCGCGTCGCATTCTTATGCGTGGCTGTACAATCTCCACCGCGCCCATCACAATGCCCGGTATATGAGCATCCGGCTCGTTTATAGAAATAATCTCTTTTATTACATGATGATGCCCGGCCTGTGGTTCTCCGGCGTGCTGATTTATCTTGGCCTCGGCTGGGTCTATGCGGGGTATATCGTAGTCAAATTGCTGGTCATCACCGGCGCCCATTCGGATGTCGCCTGGGATAAGCCGCTCTACAAAATATCCTGGCTCTCACCCGTCATGTGGGTGGTCGAACGTACGATCTCCACGCCCGCGACGCATCACGCCCATCACGGCCGCCACGCCAGCGATCCGGCAGTCCAATACAAAGGCAATTTCGGCAATCTTCTGTTCTTCTGGGACGTGCTGTTCGGCACCGCGAAAATCACCCGGACTTACCCAGAAAGCTACGGCGTAGAGAACCTGCCCAGAGCGACGCTGGGCCAGCAATTGGCGTGGCCACTGTTCAAAGAGGGAACCGAGGTTGACGCCCTAACCATGTCGAAACCGCCTACCAGTCCAGCTAGCTAGCCGGTTCGACTCTGAAAATCTCACCGTCACTGTCAAGTATATAAAAGTGGTCGCCTGCAGACCCTCTAGCGAAAGCAACCGGCGAATCGATACTGCCGACATCTGGCTCAAAATCCTCGGTCCTTACTTCAAACTCGTTTGCACGATGCAAAAAGCCGTCAATCAGCGTACTGTAGGGTATTGACCAAATGATGCCATTGGTATCGGCAAAAACATATGTAGATCCCAGAGCCTCAAAGAAATTTGCGTTATTTAGTAGACCGGCGACGATTCCTGTTCCCTGCTTGTTTGCTTGTCCAAAATCGTAAGCAAGTGTTGGCCCGTTTATCATGGCTGGTGGATTTGTGCTGCTCGCTTGTGTGCCCTCATAAAAGGGCCAGCCAAAGTCGAGCGGTCGCCAGTCACGTCGAAAGATCGTGAGCTCATGCTCAACTGTCGACCCTTGGTCCGCCAAATAAAGAAAATCCGCCGCGGGTGTGAAACCACTCGGATTCTGAATTCCGTCACCGATTATCTGTGCCCCAACGATCAGGCGACCGGGAGGGGGTATGCTGGCACCACCGAAAACATTGAATATCCCCGCGCGCAGCAATTTACCGTATGCTGAAGACGTGTTCTGCGCGGCGTCGCCCCCCGGATTTCCGATAGCCCCATAAAGCTCGTTCTGTGCAATGAGCGACGCGGATCCCGGTTGCGCCGACGGATCGCCTAAACGGCTGAAACCCTTTCTGCCGTTTTCACCGTTAAATCCCTGCAAATACAGCCCTGCCTGATCGCTATGGGTAACAATATAGGTACCTTCCTGAAATTGCCGGCCGGGAAACGCGTAGGCAATCGCAAGTATTTCGCCTGATATTTTGTTGTCGCGAATGAAAGTGTCTTCGGTCACGGAACCGTCGGAGGGATCAAAGCGAAGGACACGACCAGAACGCTCTGCTACCAACAGTTCTGGTGTGTCGTGAACAAACGAAAAATCTACCGGATCAACAAAGCCGGTCGCGATTCTTCTGACCGCAATACCTTCACGATCATTTGTTATAGTAACGCTTAGCGACAGATTTGCAGTCTCTCCGCCAGCCGTTGCGCGTAAACCTACCACGTAAATGTTGTTTAGATCGGAGTCCGTTGGCAGGTCGAAATTAGGTGGCGTATTGAAGCGCAGCGCGCCGCTCCCATCGATCACAAATTTATCGGCATCGGGTCCAGAAATCACCGCAAAGCTAATTGGATCGCCCTGCGGGTCAGTCGCGGTTGCGGTATAGAATGTATCGGCCGTATTCTCAGCGACGGATGCCGCCCCCACCGACGTAAAACGGGGAGCCGTTACTACAGGACTTGGGCTCGGCGTCGATGGGGCCCCTCCTTCTCCTCCACCACCACCACAAGAACCCAGCAAAAGCGCTGCCAACGCGGCGGGAATTGGTGCCACACGACACGGAATGAGCGTTTTTTTTAACATTAAGACCCCTGCGTAATGTGGTTTACTTTCTGGGCCTAAGTATTTGGGTTGTCTAGGAGATAATTCCCGTCGCCTTACCAGCCCGCTCGAACATCCCGAGAATTGTGCCGACTTCTTCATCGCTATGCTCCGCGCAGAGCGAGCAGCGGAGCAGAGTCATATTCGCTGGCGTTGCTGGCGGACGGGCCAGATTGACATAGAGGCCCTCTTTCAAAAGCGCTTCCCACATGGCGGCACCGCGCTCCAGATCGGGCATGATCACAGCCACGATGGCGCTTTGACATTCGTCTGTTCCCAGCTGGAAGCCGAGATCGGTGAGGCCCTTGTGCAAGTGCCGTGAATTCTCCCACAGATGCCCGCGTTTGTTGCCCGCATGCTGCAATTTGCGAATGCTGGTGGCCGCAGTTGCCACAACGCTCGGCGGGAGCGAGGCGGTAAACACATAGGGCCGGCAGACCAGCCGCATAATCTCGAATTTCGGGTGGTTCGAAACACAGAAACCGCCGACGGTGCCGACGCTCTTGGAGAATGTGCCGATGATGAAATCGACATCATCGATCACGCCGACATCTTCGACCACGCCCCGGCCGTTCTCGCCAATAAAGCCCATCGAGTGGGCTTCGTCGACCAGCACCATCGCACCGTATTTCTTGGCAATCGCGACCATCTCTTTGAGCGGTGCGACATCGCCCATCATCGAATAGACGCCTTCGAGGATAACGAGCTTGCCTGCCCCTTCGGGCACACGCTTCAGCCGTTTCTCCATCGCTTCGATGTCGTTATGTTTGAAGGGCACCACCTCGGCATTGCCCATGGCGCAGCCGTCCCAGATACTGGCGTGAGAATCGATGTCGAGAATGATGTAATCGCCCTTGCCAGCAATGGTCGAAATGATCCCGAGATTGGCGAGATACCCGGTCGAGAAGACCATCGCGTGGTCCATGTCGTAGAACTCGCGCAACGCATCTTCGCATTCCTTGTGACCTTGGTAGGTACCGTTGAGAACGCGGCTTCCGGTGGTGCCCGTGCCGAAATCAGCCAGGGCCTGCTTGCCTGCATCGACCACATCGGGGTCGAACGTCATGCCCATATAATTGTACGTGCCGAGCAGGATCGTGTCGCGGCCATTGCAGATAGCGCGCGTCGGGGAGAGCACTTTCTCCATCACCAGATTGAACGGATCCTCGACGCCGGTCGCGAGCAGTCCTTCGCGCATTGCGATGATGTCATCGAATTTGCTGAACAGATCGGCTGTGCCGCCGTCATGCGCTTCCGGCTTGTCCGGCTGGGATATACCTTCGCTCATCGGTTCAGTCCTGCAGCTTGGTTACGGCGTCGACGAGCTGGCCGAAGTTCTCGATCTCGGCCTGTTGGTTCATGCTGATGATGATGTCGAATTCATCTTCGATCTCGGCGACGAAATCCATCACCGTCAGGCTGTCGAACTCGAAGTCGCCGACGAAAGTTGTGCTGTCCTGAATATCGACGCCCTTTTTGTTGAAGGGGCCAATCAGTTCACGGATTTTGCTGTCGACTTCGGCACGGTCCATTTGGGTATTTCCAATCACATTTGTTGTTCAGCGAGGCGCTTGCCACCTGAATGGGGCGGAAAAGCGGCTGAAACCCCTGCTTGTCAAGCGTTAGGTGCGCTGGCAAGTCTGCATCTGCTTCTGAAATCGTCGTCGGGGATACGAATTTATGTCTGCGAATGCCAACAAAGCCAAACCTCCGGCGGAGGCCACCAAGATAAACACGACGCCTGCCAAGCCGGCATATTCAGCGCATGCCGTGCATATGATGCGGACTGCGCAGCTCAACACGCTGACCTTGTCGCAGATGGCGGATCAGAAAGCGTCGATTTTGATGGGGGCGACCTTTCTGGTATTTTCGCTGTCGGTCAGCCGGTCATTTGTGGGCGATATTCCCCCGTCGCTGATAATACTGGCGGCGTTCTCGTTTCTCAGCTCGCTCTGCGCGGTGATGGCGGTTTTGCCGTCAGTCAAAAAGCCTGACCCGGGCGTGACCACACCCAACAAGCTGTTCTTCGGCCACTTTGCCGGAATGGATGAAGAAAGTTGGGCGGAAGACGTTCTGGAGGATCTCAAATCCGATGAAACCGTGTTCCGCGCGATGATGCATGACATCTATCAGAATGGTCAGGTGCTCGCGCGCCGCAAATACAAGTTTCTCGCTTTGGCGTACCGGATATTCGTGGTGGGCCTGTTCGCAACGGTGATCTCCTTCGCGATAGAAGCCATGGCTGCCTAGTCTTCGAGTAGATTCTTCACAGCAGCCATGAACGGGCTGATCGACACCGGCTTGGAGAGATAGTCTTTTGCGCCCGCATCGCGAATCCGGTCTTCATCGCCTTTCCCGGCATAGGCAGTAACCGCGAGAATGGGCGTATCTGTCAGCGAGGCATCCTGTTTGAACGCGACGATCAGATCGAGCCCTGATATGTTGGGCAATTGAATGTCCATAATCACCAGATCGGGTGCAAAGGCGCGCGCGGCATTCAGCGCCAATTCGCCATCGGCAACCGGCTCCACTTCAAACCCGTTCGCTTTCAGAACATCGCAGAACAATTTGCGGTTTAGATCGTTGTCCTCGACAACCAGTATTCTCTTTGCCATTGCCTCTGCCATACGGCCCCATATCTACCGGGCCTGTTGCTTGCCCTTTACGCCCCAATGACTCCAGCCTTATGACTCCAGCAGGAATCTTACAATTCTAGACCGCCGCAATTCCCCGCCTGATCGCAATGATGATCTGAGTAGCGCCAGCACTCTGGCGCTGTCCGCGCTCGGCTGGGTGCTGGGCGATCAGCCGCGTGCCGACCGGTTGTTGTCGCTCACCGGCCTGACACCGGATGTGCTGCGTGACGGATTGGGCGAAACGGGCGTACAGGCAGCCGTACTCGAATTTCTAATCAACCACGAACCCGATCTGATCGCGGCGTCGGAGGATTTGCACGTGCAACCCCGAGACATCATCGCCGCCCATGAAAGACTGACCCAATGAACCGACCTCTCCTGATCTCCGATTGCGACGAGGTTCTCCTCCACATGGTTGCGCCATTCCGTGACTGGCTGGCCGAAAATGAAGGCGTCGAATTCCGCATGGCTGGCAATAATTTTGCCAATTCGATGCGGTGGCAGGACAGCGGCAAATTTGTTGGAGAGAAAGACATCTGGCGCCTGCTCGGTTCGTTTTTTGACACCGAAATGTATCGGCAGAAACCCATCGAAGGTGCGATCAGCGGGATCAACATCATTGCTGAAAACGCTGATGTCGTGATTCTGACCAATCTCAACGATGCACGCCAGCAAATGCGCGCGGAGCAACTGGCCGAACATGGCGTGCATGCGCGCGTGTTCACCAATCAGGGCCCGAAAGGGCCTGCGCTCGCCAATATCATTGCCGAATATCAGCCGGAGCGAGCGATCTTTATCGACGATCTGCCGCAGCATCATGAATCGGTTTCCGAAGTCATGCCCGATGTGAAGCGGCTTCATTTGTGCGGCGAACCGATGCTGGCACCGCTGATCGATTGTGCGCATGAAGCGGGGCATGCACACGCCCGGATCGACAATTGGTTTGAAGCCTTGCCCTGGCTCCAGAAAGAACTGCATGGAGAAACCGTATGAGCATTGACGCACGTTTGAGCGAATTGGGTATCACACTGCCCAATGCAGCTGCCCCGGTAGCGAGCTATGTACCGGTCGTGGTGCATAATGATGTGGCCTATATCTCCGGCCAACTGCCGTTCATTGATGGCACTCTGGTTACCGGAACATTGGGCGAAGATGTCAGTCTGGAACGCGGCACAGCAGCGGCGCGGGCGTGCGGTCTGATGATTCTCGCGCAATTGGTAAACGCCCAAATCCCGCTCGACCGGGTGGCGCGGATTGTAAAACTCGGCGCATTTGTCAGTTCGGCCTCCAGTTTTTCCGATCAGCCCAAAGTGGCCAATGGCGCGTCAGAGCTGATGTTCGATGTGTTTGGCGAGTCCGGACGCCATGCCCGCAGCGCAGTCGGTGTGCCGGTTCTACCGCTCCACGCCGCAGTAGAGGTGGATGCAATCATTGCTCTTCACCCTGCTTGATACATGGCGCGCACCTGCGCCTGGTCCGGAAAGGGTCGGCTGGCTGAGCGAGTGGGACTATGCCCATCGCGGCCTGCACGGGGATAGCACGCCCGAAAACTCGCCATCGGCTTTTGCAGAAGCTATCGGGCGCGGGCTAGGGATTGAATGCGATGTCCAGCGCACGCGCGATGGTCAGGCGGTGGTGTTTCACGATTGGGAGCTGGACCGGCTGACCGATGAAACCGGGCGGGTTGACCGGCGCAACGCAGCGGAGATCGAGAAAATTCTTCTGTCGGGATCGAATGACGCGATTCCGCAGCTTGGCCGATTGCTCGAGCAGGTTGGCGGCGAAGTTCCGATCCTGATCGAGCTAAAATCCGCCTTCGACAGGCGAATTACTCCGCTCTGTCTGGCTGTGAAGCACGCTCTTGAAGGGTATCGCGGAAAATATGCAGTGATGAGCTACGACCCGCGCGTGTCGAGCTGGTTCCACAAGAACTCGCCCAAAACGATTTGCGGACTGGTCGTGAAAGAGGCGGGCCGGCAATCGCTCAAGGCCAAATGGGAACGGCGCGCCGCGCTATGGCACGCAAAGCCTGATTTTCTCGCCTATGATGTGCGCGATTTGCCAAGTCCGTTTGCAGCAGCACAGCGCAAGCGCGGTATTCCTGTGCTGACATGGACGGTGAATACGCAAGAGCTGCGCGAAACCGGATTGCGTCACGCCGATGCGTTGATCGCCGAACTCGAAAGCGCGGCGTGAGCGAGGAGCCGTTGGTGGCCAAAGTCGCCGGATCGGTCGGCGCTCTCGACGGGGGCCAGTGGGATGCTCTGGCAGGCAGCGATAATCCCTTCATGTCGTACGACTTCCTCACAATCATGGAGGAATCGGGCAGCGTCGGCCCCGGCACCGGTTGGCAGAGCGCGCCGATAGTGATTGAAAGCGGAGATGGTGAATTGCTGGCTGCAATGCCGTCTTACCTCAAAGGCAATAGCCGCGGCGAGTTTGTGTTCGATAACGCTTGGGCCGACGCCTATCAGCGCGCTGGAGGCCAATATTACCCCAAAGTGCAGATCGCGGCGCCACACACACCCGCAACGGGCCCGCGACTGCTGTATTCGGACGAAAAATACGCTGTTGCGCTGCTGAGAGCTGCCGAACAACTCTGCGCCGGGAATGGCTTCTCCTCGGCCCATGCGACTTTCATCGAGCCGGACCAATTGCCGCTATTCGAGCACGCCGGATGGATGCTTCGCAGCGATATCCAGTTCCATTGGTATAATCGCGATTACCAGTCTTTCGATGGCTTTCTGGCGGCGCTGGCCTCGCGCAAGCGCAAGGCAGTTCGCAAGGAACGGGCCGCCGCGCAAGACGGCGTGGATATTGTCCATCTATCGGGCGCCCAGATCACGGAGGCCCATTGGGATGCGTTCTGGGAATTTTATCAGGACACCGGTGCGCGCAAATGGGGCCAGCCCTATCTGACGCGCGAAGCGTTCACACTGTTCGGCGAGCGAATGGGTGATCGCGTCTTGTTGATATTGGCGCTGGAAGAGGGCGAGCCGATTGCCGGGGCGCTCAATTTCGTCGGTGGGACCGCGCTCTATGGCCGCTATTGGGGGTGCAGCCGCGAGAAGCGTTTCCTGCATTTCGAGCTGTGTTATTACCAAGCTATCGACGCGGCGATTGAACGCGGATTGGAGCGGGTTGAGGCAGGAGCTCAAGGCGGTCACAAACTGACTCGCGGATATGAGCCATGCAAAACGTGGTCGGCCCACTGGATCGCTGATCCCGGTTTCCGGGATGCAGTATCCGATTTTCTCGAGCGTGAGCGCGAGGGCATTGATGTCGACCAGATGTATCTGGGTGAAAGAACGCCGTTCAAAAAGGACGGATCTGGTAAGCCTTAGGCGGCTTTGCGCTGTCCGGAACGGAGCCATTCGCGTGCGCGGCGCTGGGCCTCGGCGATTTCGCGAGCGGTCATTTCTTCCGAAATGTCGGCGCGGCACCAGGCGGCTTCTTCATGCCCTTTGGTGGCAGCCAGATTGAACCATTTATGCGCTTCGATCAGATCGCACGGTGCACCGTGGCTGCCGGTGGAAAAGGCTACGCCCAGATCAAAATAGGCAATGTCCTCGCCTTGCGATGCAGCGGCCAGGCACTCTGCGACCAACAGGTCGGCGGCTTTGCTATCTACCGGAGTGGCGTTTCCGCCGTCGATTGCAGTGAATTGCATTTTTATTCCCCCATTCGTCTGGCTGATCTTTTTGCCAATGACCCTTGGTTCACCCGAACATGGTCAACAAATGGTTAACGCCCGCGTAAATAAATCACCGGCCCGCTGGCATTTCCCGGTAATTCGGCGCGGGCCGGGTCGCTGATGGCGTGACCGGAGGCGCCTTCTGCGCGGCTTTCTTGGATTGCATCTTGTGCCGTGAAAACGTGCCGCCTATAGGCCCGCCACATGGTCGAATGAAGAGACCGGAAAAATCCGGCTTTTGCGGGGCATTCGCCTTGGAATTGCGTTGTACTGGCTTAATCCGGGAGTTTTGGACCCAATGACCTCTGCGTCGACTGACGATATTAAAGTCCTTGAACGAGTGAAGAAATCACTCGAGCCGGATTATGTCCCGGCGGAGGGTGACCCCTATATGGACAAAAAGCAGCTGGACTATTTCCGGATGCTTTTGCTGGAATGGAAAAAGTCGATTCATTCGGCTTCGTCGGTTACTCTACAGTCGTTGCAAGATGGTCCGATCCGCGAGCCCGATCTGAATGACCGCGCTTCAAGCGAAACCGATTGGAGTATCGAACTTCGCACCCGTGACCGCCAACGCAAGTTAATATCCAAAATCGACTCTGCTCTGCGCAGGATTGACGAAGGCGAATATGGCTATTGCGAAGTCACCGGCGATCCGATTGGCCTCAAACGCCTGATGGCTCGCCCGGTCGCGACTATGACTGTCGAGGCACAAGAAGCACACGAACGGCGTGAAAAGATTTCCCGCGACGATTGAGTTTGCTGGCCGCAAGCGCGGCGAAATTCTCGGGATCGAGATTAAAGCTTCGTTAGCCACTCTTCCGCTATGAAAATGGCAATTCCTCTTACGAGGATTGTGTATCGACTGACGAAGAGGGTCTGACTGCAATTATGTCTGGAGTAGACACCCGTAACATCTCGCGAGACAGCCTGTTCCTGATGGCAGAAATCCGCCTGGACGGCGAAGATGGCGAACACCGTGTGAAAGTGCGCAATCTGTCATCGGGCGGTATGATGGCCGAAGGCGGACCATCTGTTGTGCGCGGCAGTAATGTATCGATCCAACTGCGCAATATCGGCTGGGTCGAAGGCGTAATCGCGTGGGTGCAGGAAGAACGTTTCGGCATCGCGTTTTCCGAAGAAATTGATCCCGGCTTGGCAAGGGGCAAAACAATCGCAACCGACCATGTGGCGCCGCGCTTTACACGCCCGATTGGAATGCTTGCGCCCGACAAGCTCGCCGACCGGGAAAGACTGCGTAACATCTAACGTCCTGCAGGCGCATTCCCCGCTGACGTTCCATGGATTAGCTGCTATCCGCGCATGAATGACGTCACTCGCCCGGACCCTTGTCGCATTTGCGATTGCTGCTTCTCTACCGGGATGCAGTGATGGTTTCGACGATGATGTGACGCGGATCGCATTCATCGGTTCTCCCGACGACATTCCAGGTGCAGGGATCCGGCTCGCGCCTGCCGGGCAACATATACGATCAGCGACTGCAGAAGGGCTGGTGGCGCTGAACGAAATAGGTGAAGTCGTGCCCGCCATGGCGGAACGATGGATCGTTACCGATGATGGCTTGAGCTATATTTTTCGCCTGCGAAACTCGGAATGGAGCGATGGCACGACGATCACCAGCCAGAATGCGGTGCAGTCAATCGTGCGGAACATCGACCAGTTGCAGGGCACGTCACTCGGTGTCGATCTGGACATTATTTCGGATATTCGCGCGATGACCGGGCGAGTCATTGAGTTTCGCCTGAAGAGCCCGATGCCGCAATTTTTGCAGTTGATAGCGCAGCCTGAACTCGGCTTGCGCAAGGACGGTGTCGGGAATGGTCCGATGACCATCGAGCAAGGCGAAGACTCGATCACGCTTTCGGTTCTTCCTCCGGAACGGCGCGGCTTGCCAAGACGCGAAGAATGGCAGGAGGATTTTCGCCAGATCGAAGTGGTGAGCGTGTCTGCCGGTTCGGCAGCTGCCCTGTTCGAAGCCGGTGAAGCTGACGCCGTGTTCAATGGAAGCCTACTGAATTTAGCGCTCGTGGAAACCGGGCCCTTGTCCAGCGGAACCTTACGGCTGGATGGTGTCTTCGGGTTGTTTGGTCTTCGGATCACAAATTCCAGCGGATTTCTGGACGATGCCCCGCTGCGGGAGGCGGTGGCGATGGGCATTGATCGTGACACCCTGCTGCAGCCGTTCAATCTGGGCGGCTGGGTACCAACAACCCGGATAGTCCCCGCTGAACTGCCCAACACGGCTTCGGCAGTGACAGAACGCTGGGCGGACATGTCCTTTGAAGAGCGTCGCGCAGAAGCGAAGCGCAGGGTGATTGCCTGGCGTGCGCAAAACCTATCGGTTGAAGCTACACTTTCCCTGTCTCTGCCTGACAGCCCCGGATCGGATATCCTGTTCACCGAACTCGAAAGCGATTTTGACGCAATCGGGATTGTTCTAACACGCGTTGGCGCAAGTGAACGGGCTGATCTGGTATTGATAGACACGCTTGCGCGCTATGCCGACAAACGATGGTTTTTGAACCAGTTTAACTGTACTCTCGACGCTGGGCTTTGCTCGCCAGAGGCAGATGCGCTTGTTCTCGATTCCATGTCCGAGACCAACCCTCAGCTAAGTGCGCAACTCCTCGCCGAGGCGGAACAGGAATTGCTGGCCTCGCAAGCCTATATTCCGATTGGTGCACCCGTCCGGTGGTCACTGATCCGCGGCGGCGTCGATGGTTTTGTAGAGAACAGTTGGGGGCTTCATCCCTTGTTCCCGATGGCGTCACGCCCCAATTAAAGGGGGAAGGAGAGCATTATGGTCGATAGTGACCGCAAGCAGCCCGAGCTATTACGCCCCGAAAGAATGGGATCGGGAGCAGAGACGGGGCCAGCAACGGGGCCAGCAACGGGGCGAACAACGGGCCGGGCGCAGCCAATGGGTTTCGAGCTGCCTACAGGAACCGATCCCGTTGCTGTCCGCAAGCGTATCGAAGCAATGGAACAATTGCTGGAGCGCAGCTTTCGTATTCCCGGGGTCAATTACCCTATCGGGCTCGATTCGATTATCGGTCTGGTGCCGGTCCTGGGTGATATCGTCACGACCGCGATGGGTGCATATATTGTTTGGGAAGCCAAGAATCTCGGTCTGCCCAAATGGAAGATCTGGCGCATGATGGGCAATGTTGGTTTCGATGCGGTGCTGGGCGCTGTGCCGGTGGTCGGTGATGCGGCCGACTTCCTGTTCCGCTCCAACACGCGCAACTTACGGATTGTGAAGAAGCACTTGGACAAACATCATCCTGCCGCGCGCACGATCGATGGTTGAACAGCGTAGATAGTTTCAAATACAACCACTTTGTGCTTATAGCGCGCCTATGACCAAAGGCATGAGCAAGAGCGTTACCTATTCGAGCTATCTGGATCTTCAGAAGATCCTCTCTGCACAGCATCCAGCGTCTGATGCGCATGACGAGATGCTTTTTATCGTCGTTCATCAGGCAAGCGAGCTATGGCTGAAGCTGTGTCTGCACGAACTGGTCGAAGCGCGCGAGCATATTGCCGCCGATACGCTGAGCCCCGCTTTCAAAATGTTGGCCCGAGTGGCACGGGCGCAGAACCAGCTGATTTCAAGCTGGGATGTGCTCTCGACCATGACCCCGCATGATTATTCGCTGGTTCGCCCGCATTTGGGCAGCTCCTCCGGTTTCCAGTCGGCGCAATACCGGCTGATGGAATTCCTGCTGGGTGGCCGCAATCCCGACATGGTGACGATGCATGAGGCAACGCCCGATGTGGCGGCGGAGCTGAATGCGGAATTGGAGCGCGCCAGCCTGTATGACGAAGCGGTCCGCCTGCTCGCGCGGCGCGGGTTCGACATTCCGGGCGAAGTACTTGCGCGCGAAATGCATCTGCCCTGGACCGCGTCCGAGGCTGTCGAAGCGGCTTGGGCCGAAGTTTACCGCCACCCCAACAAGCATTGGGATCTGTACGAACTGGCCGAAAAGCTGGTCGATCTGGAATATCACTTCCAACGCTGGCGGTTCGGCCATTTGAAAACGGTCGAACGGATTATCGGCTTCAAGAAAGGCACCGGCGGCACGGCGGGCGTGCCCTATCTGGAAGCGGTTCTGAAACAGACCTTCTTCCCCGAATTGCTGTCAGTCCGGACGGCTATATGAATAGAAAAATCTGGGACATTTCGCAGAAATTGCGGCCTGGCCTACCTGTCTGGCCCGGCGATACCGAGTTCGCACATGAGGGCACCTGGGCGATGGGCGATGGCTCACCGGTCAATGTCTCCAAGCTCACAATGTCCACGCATAGCGGCACGCATGCCGACGCTCCGCTGCATTATGACGAAGCAGGACTCGACAGCGCGGCGAGCGATTTGACGCCGTATATTGGCGAATGCCTGGTGGTGGATGCGCGCGGTGTTGGCTCGGAAATTGATGTCGGCGATTTGCCGCATATCGATTCCGCAGATCGCGTGCTGTTCCGGACTTACGAGACTTTCCCGCATAATAAATGGGAAGAGGATTTCACCGCGATTGCCGCTGAAACGATCAAATGGCTTTCGGTGCAGGGTGTGACGCTGGTGGGCATCGACACGCCATCCATCGACCCCCAGAACTCCAAGACAATGGATGCGCACAAGGCGGTACTCGCGGCCGATATGCGGATTTTGGAGGGGTTGGTTCTCGATGATGTGCCCGAGGGGCGATATGAGCTGATTGCACTGCCGCTGCCAATTGTCGGTGCCGATGCCTCGCCGATCCGTGCGATTTTGAGGGAACTGCCGTGAGCCTCCTAGACCAAGCCAAACAACTCGACGCTGGTGATGCGCTGCGCGCATATCGGGATCGCTTCGATCTGCCCGAGGGCGTGATCTACCTCGATGGTAATTCGCTCGGCGCGCTGCCGAAAGCCACGAAAGCGCGCATTGCTGAGGTTGTTGAGCAAGAATGGGGCGAGGGCCTGATCCGTAGTTGGAACAGCGCTGACTGGATCAACCTGCCGCAGCGGGTTGGCGGCAAAATTGCCCCGCTAATCGGCGCGCAGCCGCATGAAGTGATTGCCTGCGATTCCACCAGCGTGAATCTGTCAAAACTGATTGCGGCGGCGCTGCATATGCGTCCTGGCCGGAAAGCCATCCTGTCCGAACCCGGCAATTTCCCGACCGACATCTACATGGTAGAGGGGCTCGAAGCGCAGGGTCTCGCGACGCGCAAATTGGCCGAGCGCGATGCTTTGATTGATGCTTTGGACGACGACGTGGCCCTGCTGATGCTGACCCATGTGCATTACAAGACCGGCGCAATGTTCGACATGGCGGCACTGACCAAGGCTGCGCATGACGCGGGCGCGCTGGTGCTGTGGGACCTGTCGCATAGCGGCGGTGCGCTACCGGTCGAATTGAACAAGTGTAACGCCGATTTCGCGGTGGGCTGCGGGTACAAATATTTCAATGGCGGACCGGGCGCGCCCGCCTATGCCTATGTCGCCGAGCAGCACCATGGCGATCTGCAACAACCGCTGACCGGCTGGATGGGCCATGCACAGCCATTCGCTTTCGATGATGATTACGCGCCCGCGCCGGGTGTCGACCGCTTGCTCGCCGGAACCCCGCCGATCTTGGGACTGTCCGCGCTGGAAGTCGGCGTTGATATGATCGCCGAAATCGGTATCGACCGGCTGATTGCGAAGTCCCGCGCGCTGAGCGAGTTCTTCCGGCAAGAGCTGTCGGACCGTCTGCCCGATCTGGAGCTGGTCAGCCCGACTGATCCGGAGCAGCGCGGCAGCCAGATATCCTTCCGCCATCCAGAGGCTTACGCAATCTGCCAAGCCCTGATCGCGCGCGGCATTATCGGCGACTTCCGTGATCCCGATATACTGCGGTTCGGCTTTGCGCCTGCTTATGTGGCGTTTGAAGATGTAGCGATGGCGGTTGAGGCTTTGGTCGAGATCATCAAGGCGGGTGAATGGGATCAGGCGGAATTCAAAGAGCGCGCGGCGGTAACCTAGAGGTTTAACCGTAGTGCGGCCCGTCAATCTCTATACCACTGAAATCGGAACCGTTAACGGTCATAACGAGATCAAACCGCTTAAAATACTTAAACCACTCTGCGTTTGATAGTTGAAGCTCGACAGCCCGAATTCTACTGGGATTTTCTTCGGCTGGCGCGAGATAAACAACCAACCCGGGGTGAGAGATTTCTTGTCCGGAGTTCTCGCTGAAGATAAGCCGCCATCCGACAACGCGCTCGTTTTCGCCGCTCAAGCCTTTCGAGTTCAAGTAGTCAGAAATCAATTCTCCGTCAGAGCGGTCTGCTGCTACTGTCCCCTTGAAGTCGTTATATTGAGTACTGGCTGTAAAAATGTCGCGCATTACTTATCTCCTTTGAAATGGAGATGAGAACAAAAAGGGCATATTTCAACCCTCCAACTCGATGTCCCAATAGAGCCAATCGCGCCATGTTTCGTGGAGGTAGTTTGGCGGGAAGCCTTTGCCGATATGTTGCAATTGCCAGCTGGTCGGGCGGATCGGATTGACCATCGTCATGCCTGCTTGCTTGGGTGTGCGGCCGCCTTTCTTCATATTGCACGGTGCGCAGGCGCTGGCGATGTTCTCCCACGTCGTCTTCCCGCCCAGACGGCGCGGGATCACATGGTCGAATGTCAAATTCTCCTCGCTGCCGCAATATTGGCAGGTGAAGCGGTCACGCAGGAACAGGTTGAAGCGGGTGAAGGCCGGGAATTCGCTCTGCTTCACATATTGGCGCAGCGCGATCACCGAGGGAATCTTCATATCGAGCGAAGGCGAATGCACTTCGCGGTCGTAACACTCGATAATATCAACCCGGTCGAGGAACACCGCCTTGATCGCGGTCTGCCACGGCCACAGGCTGAGCGGATAGTAAGACAGCGGCGTGTAATCGGCATTCAGGACGAGCGCCGGACAACCCGCGAGATTGCGGTCTCCGTCCCCACTGGCGCTTTTGAATTGCGCCGCTTGCTCGATCAGTTCAGCCTTAAACATGTGGCCGCTCCTTCCTGATGGACATGAGAGGAGCATTTGCGCCAAAAAGCGTCAACCCTGTTACAGGGTGTGAATCCACAGCCATTTTTAATTGATGCGGCCAAGCGGAAGGAGAACGGACGTGATAGTGACGCGCTTTGCCCCGAGCCCCAATGGTCCGTTGCATCTCGGCCACGCTTTGTCGGCAATCACCGCGCATGATCTGGCCAAAGACGCTGGCGGCCAGTTTTTGCTGCGGATCGAGGATATTGACGGCGCGCGCAGCCGGCCTGAACTGGCCGAGAGCTTCCGCGCTGATCTGGAATGGCTGGGGCTGGAGTGGGAGGAGGTCTCCGCGCAATCCACCCGCTTGGCCGGTTATGAAGCGGCTGCGGAGCGATTGAAGTCAGCGGGCTTGCTGTACCCCTGCCAATGCACCCGCGCCGACATCAAAGCCGCTGCGACAAAGTTTGGACCCGAAGGTCCGATCTATCCCGGCACATGCAAAGGCAAGGATGTCGATCTCTCGCAGCCTGTCGCATGGCGGCTCGACATCGGGCGCGCTCAAGCGGCGGTCGGTCCGCTAGATTGGTTTGACGCCTTAGCGGGCCCGCAAGTAGCCGTTCCGGAGCGGCTTGGTGATGTCTTGATAATGCGCAAGGATGCGCCTGCCAGCTATCACCTCGCGGTGACGATCGATGATGCAGCGGACGGAGTAACGCTGGTTACGCGCGGTCAGGACCTGTTTGCCGCAACCCATATTCACCGGCTGCTTCAGGCCTTGCTCGATCTGCCCGTGCCGCGTTGGCATCATCACCCCTTGTTGCTTGATGAAATAGGAAAGAAACTCGCGAAACGGCGCGGCTCCGCATCGCTTGCCGACCTGCGTGAAGCAGCCGTGGATGGTGCAAAGATTGCAAGCGATATTCGATTGGGCCGCTTTCCCATTGGAATGTCGCTAAGGAAGGGCTAGATACTTTCCATGAACTATATCCTTATACTCGCTCTCGTTATTCTGATGGTTTTGGTGCTTGTGTCACTCATCCGCGGGATCGTCGCTTTTATGAAAAGCACCAAGATCGATCTTGAAACCGGCGAAAGCCAGGACGCCTCCGATATGCAGTTGATGCAGAACAAGATGATGTTCGCGCGGATCAAATATCAGGCGCTGGCCATTGTGGTGGTCGGCGTGTTGCTGGCACTCGCTAATTAAGGCGGGGATTTATAGCCATGGTAAAGCTCAACAAAATTTACACCCGCACCGGTGACGATGGCACAACCGGTCTGGTTGACGGTTCGCGCGCGAAAAAACACTCGGCGCGGATCACCGCTATTGGTGATGTGGACGAGGCGAACAGCGTGATCGGGCTTGCTTCCGGTTCGCTCCATGGCAGCGGCCATGACCGATCGATTTCGCGCATTCAAAACGATCTGTTCGATCTCGGCGCCGATCTCGCGACCCCGCTGGGCGAATTTGGCAGCGAGGATTTCGAGCCGACCGAGATGGTGTTGCGCGTAGTCGCATCGCAAGTCGATTGGCTCGAAAATGCGATCGACGACATGAATGCCAAGCTGAAGCCGCTTACCAGCTTCATTCTGCCTGGCGGGACAGAAGCTGCTGCGCGCGCTCACATTGCCCGGTCTGTCGTCCGCCGCGCGGAGCGTTCGGTAACGGCGCTCGCGGATGTTGACCCGGTCAATCCCCAAGCCATCGCCTATATCAACCGTCTATCGGACTACTTTTTCGTCCTCGCCCGCGTGCTGAACGACAATGGCGCAGTGGACGTCCAGTGGGTCCCCGGGGCAAACAGATAGCAAACCGCTAGTCAGCGCCGGATCAAGCCGTTAACAGGCGCCTTTGCTGCAGTTGCGAAGGGATATGTTGATGCGGAAAGTCGCGGTAATCGGTGCAGGTCAGATGGGGTCGGGCATTGCCCAGACCGTGGCGCAGCATGGCATTCAAGTCATGCTATCGGATATCGATCTGGCAGTGGCTGAAAAAGCCAAAGACGGTATCGAGACAGCGCTTGGCAAGCTGGTCGGGCGCGGCAAAATCGAAATTTCCGATGTTGAAGCAGCTCTTTCGCGGATTACCCCGATTGGCGAGAATGCGCCGATGGTTGAGGCCGATCTGATTATCGAGGCTGCGACCGAGCAGGAGCATATCAAGAAAGCGATTTTCGAAGCGGCCGGCAAAGTCCTGCGCGATGATGCGATCATGGCGAGCAATACCAGCTCGATCCCGATTACCCGAATGGCCAATTTCGCGCCCGATCCAGCGCGGTTTATCGGACTGCACTTCTTTAATCCGGTACCGGTGATGGGCCTGATCGAGGTGATTCCCGGCTTGGCCACGGCTCAGGACACGACCGACCAGATCATCGCTTTCGCCGAAAGCCTCGGCAAGGAAGTCGTGCTTTCGCAGGATGAGCCCGGCTTTGTCGTCAACCGGATTCTGCTTCCGATGATCAATGAAGCGATCTTCGTATTGGGGCAAAGCACAGCCAATATCGAAGATATCGACAAAGGCTGCCGCCTTGGTCTGAACCACCCGATGGGCCCGCTGCAGCTGGCCGATTTCGTCGGTCTCGATACCTGCTTCGAGATTATCAAAGTGCTCTACGACACCACGGGCGACAGCAAATATCGCCCCGCGCCTTTGCTTGTGAAATATGTCGAAGCCGGATGGCTGGGCCGCAAAACAGGGCGCGGCTTCTACGATTATTCGGGCGAAACTCCTGTTCCTACACGGTAGTTCGGAACACTCTGCCATGCCCGGCCGTTGGTGAGGCAAAGGAGTATTTCAAATGACCGATCCAAAACCGCTCAGCCAAGAACAGCGCCAGGCCGATCTTGCGCCCGAAACGCATAATGACGAGCAGGATGACCACCGCTCGCAAGCCCAGGAAGTCGCCGAGCAAGCACGTGCAATTACGGGCGAGACATCAAGTCCGACCGAAAGCGCGAAGGTCAATCGCGATGGCGAGCCTTTAGGCAGTTCGGCGCAGGATACGGTCGATCACATGCGCGACATGGAAAGCTCGGGCCGGATTGATATGGATGCCTATGCCGGTGAACCCAATCACGATGACAATGTCGACAAATACGGCAAGAGCGTCAAACCCGATGGTCTGCGCGGCGACGGCAGCTGATACGCGCTAAAGCGCTTCCGGCTGGTGAAGAAGCCATAGCGCGATCGCCAAAATGAACGCAGCCGCACTGATGATATAGCTCAGCCACCGCATTTGCAGCGGTTTGGGCACATCGACTTCGTGCGGGTCCATTCTCGACAGCGATTTGCAGGCGTTTTTCTGGGCTTGCCAGGAGATAATCCCGCCCAGAATGATAAAAACGGTTGCGATTGCCTGGGCCAGCCATGGCGGCTCGAATTCTCCAAACACCGCGCGGAAGCCGAGGCCAATACCGATGGCGGCGAATGCCGTACGCAACCACCCCGCGTAGGTTCGCTCGGTCGCTTGGATGGTGCGATCTTCAGCGAGATCGGTCCGGTCTTCGGCCCAATCGGTGCGCTGTTCGGCTAAATCGTTAGAATCACTCTTCTTCGTCATCCCCACCTGGTACGATATTTATACCGTCGCCGACAACCATGCCTGCGGTTGGCGGGCCGGATGGTCCAGCGGTGAGGGGAGCATTGGACAGCCGTCTTGGCGCAGGTCCGACCGGTTGAGGTAGTGCTTCCGGAGGCAAGAGTATGGATTCGTCGGTGGCATTGTTGCCGGAACCGGGATCAAGAGTGGGCGCAGGATTGAAGCCCTCTGCCCTGTCGATGAGGTCGCTGTCTTCAAAAAATCCCGCGTCTGGTTCGGCGACATCCGGTGCTGTTTGTACTGGAGCCGCAACGGGTGCCGGATTGGCTTTTGCCGGCGTTTTTTCTGCTTCGCCCGTGAAATCCTTCGTTATCCTCATCAGCAAGCCGTCTTCGCCTTCCGAACCGACAAGCTGGGATATCCCGAACATGATCAGCCCGAGGAAAAACAGCGATGCGAGGCTGTTGCGAGAGATAAAGGAACCCATGCGGCGATATTTGCCCCAGAATCCTTAAATTTCGGTAGACCGTGCTGCTTGCTTCAACTCGTACAGCAAATCAAGCGCGTCTCTGGGTGATAGAGAATCAAGATCAAGTTCGGTGAGCTTCTCGCGGAGCTTGGCATCCGCGCTCTCTTCTGCTGGCTCGGCGGCGGCTGCGAAGAGCGGTAGATCGCCCAGGCCGGCAGCCAGGCCGCCAGTCTCCGCACGGCCTTTCTCCAGCTTGTCGAGAACCGATTTGGCCCGCGAAACGACCGGCTTGGGAATGCCTGCCAGGCGCGCCACTGCAAGGCCGTAGCTACGATCTGCGGGCCCTTCCGCCAGCTCGTGCAGCAGCACTAGGTCACCTTTCCATTCGCGCGCCCGAACATGGTGGAGCGAGAGCGCGTCGCAGCTGTCTGCGAGGCGCGCCAGTTCGTGATAATGCGTGGCGAACAGGCAGCGACAACGATTGGTTTCGTGAACCGCCTCGACCACAGCCCAAGCGAGCGCCAGCCCGTCATAGGTCGACGTGCCGCGCCCGACTTCGTCCAAAATCACAAAGCTGCGCTCGGTCGCTTGTGAGAGGATGGCCGCGGTTTCGACCATCTCGACCATGAATGTGGAGCGCCCGCGTGCAAGATTGTCCGATGCGCCGACGCGGCTGAAAAGCCGGTCCACCAGACCAATTGTTGCGCTGGTTGCAGGAACATAACCGCCTGCCTGAGCGAGCAACACGATCAGCGCATTCTGCCGCAGAAATGTCGATTTACCGCCCATGTTCGGGCCGCCAATGAGCCACAGCCGATCGTCGATATCGAGCGCGCAATCATTGGCGACAAAGCGATCACCACTTGCCGCCAGGGCTGCCTCAACCACCGGATGCCGCCCGGCATGTATATCCAGACAAGTGTCGTCTCGAATATTCGGTTTGCACCAATCGCCTTCGGCGGCGCGCTCTGCTTGTCCTGCGGAAACATCCAGTCTTGCAAGCGCTGATGCGGTTGCGGCAATGGCTTGGCGGGCTCGCACCATTTGCGCGGTCAAGTCTTCGAAATGGGCTTCTTCTGCGGCCAAGGCGTGGCCACCTGCCTCTGCGATGCGCCCGGCCTCCTCATGCAGCGATAGCGAGTTGAAACGCACGGCATTGGCCATCGTCTGGCGGTGCGTGAAGCCGCTATCGGGTGCCATCAATGCATCGGCATGTTTGGGCGGGACCTCGATGAAATATCCGAGCACGCCATTATGTTTGATCTTGAGCGAGGCGATGCCGGTGTCTTCGCGGTAGCGCGCTTCGAGCGCGGCAATGGCGCGCCGCGCATTGCCCGACACCTGCCGCAGCTCATCCAGCGCGGCGTCATAGCCTTCCGCGATAAAGCCGCCATTTTGCCGCTCGGTCGGTGGCGCTGCGACCAGCGCGCGCTGCATCAAATCCACCAAAGCCCCGTGCCCGCCCATAATTGGCAGCAGCTTTTCGAGCAGGGGCGGGCGGTCACTCTTCTGGCTCAAGAAGTCGCGAATCCGCCGCGCTTCTGCCAGGCCGTCACGAATTTGCCCGAGGTCGCGCGGGCTGCCTCTGCCAGCCACCACCCGGCCCAAGGCTCGCCCGATGTCCGGCAGAGCGCGCAGAACTTCGCGCAAATCGGCCCTTAGGAGCGGGTCCTGATGCAGATAATGAACGAGAGCAAGCCGCTGCGAAATGGCATCTAGATCGCAAAGAGGGGCGGCCAGATCATCGGCCAATTGCCGGGCTCCCGCTCCGGTCACACAGCGGTCGACGGCGGCGACCAGACTACCGGCGCGCCCTCCCTGCTGGGAGGTGAGAATTTCCAGACTTGCCCGGGTTGCTTCATCCATCGCCATCTGCGCGTCGCTTGCGCGGAGCTGAGGAGGAAGCAGCAGCGGCAGATTCCCGCGCCCGACATGGTCGAGATAGGTGATCAGCCCGCCCGCTGCCGCCAGCATCTCGCGCGTGAAGTCACCGAACGCATCAAGGGTTTTGACCTCGTGGATATGCGTGAGCTGCCGCTCTCCATCATCGCTGCCGAAATCACCGCGTGGGCGCTCTATCACATCATCGACTGCATGCTCGAAACCGTCAGGCGCGACGATTTCGCTGGCCCCGATTTGCGCCAGCGACGCGCCAACATCCAATGGGTCGCAGCGCTGCAAGATCATCTGTCCGGTTGAAATATCGCAGCTTGCAATCCCGATAGAGCCGCGCACATCGCAGATCGCGGCCAGCATATTGGCTCGGCGCGGTTCAAGCAAAGCCTCCTCTGTAAGCGTACCGGCGGTCACGAAGCGCACGATGTCGCGCTTCACCAGTGCTTTGGAGGCCGGCGTGCCTTCCTTCTTGGCGCGGATTTTGGCTTCTTCGGGCGTTTCGACCTGTTCGGCAATTGCGACGCGGCAGCCGGCCTTGATCAGCCGCGCCAGATAGCCTTCTGCCGAATGTACCGGCACGCCGCACATCGGCACGGGGTCTCCGCTGTCTTTCCCGCGCGCGGTCAGCGCAATATCGAGAATGCCCGAGGCGATCTTGGCATCTTCGAAGAACAGCTCGAAAAAATCGCCCATCCGGTAGAACAACAGGCACCCTTCGGCCTGCTGTTTGAGAGCATGATACTGCTCCATCATCGGTGTGGACTTGCCCGCCATGCACGGGGGTTACTCGGGGCTGATCCGATTCGGGAAGGGCGGCGTGATGCCTTTCCCCTATCGCATTGGGCAAAGCTGGTTTAAATGGCCACCAAGAGTTCGAAACAGAGGGATTAGCTACGTGGCCGACGACAAAAATGCAGGGTTCACCAAACGCGAAGCATTGTTTTACCACGAGACAATCCGGCCCGGCAAAATCGAGATTGTCGCGTCCAAGCCTATGGCAACGCAGCGCGATCTGGCATTGGCCTACTCGCCCGGTGTCGCGGTTCCCGTCCAAGCCATTGCCGACGATCCCGCCAACGCCGCGAAATACACAGCACGCAGCAATCTGGTCGCGGTGATTTCGAACGGTACCGCTATCCTTGGCATGGGCAATTTGGGCGCATTGGCATCCAAGCCTGTGATGGAGGGCAAAGCGGTTTTGTTCAAACGCTTCGCCGATGTCGATTCGATCGATATCGAGCTGGATACCGAAGACCCGGACAAGTTTATCGAAGCGGTTGCGCTGATGGAACCGAGCTTTGGCGGGATCAATCTGGAAGACATCGCCGCGCCCGAATGCTTCATCATCGAGCAGGCTCTGCGCGAGCGGATGAATATTCCGATCATGCATGATGACCAGCATGGCACGGCAATTATCGCGGCGGCGGGTCTGATCAATGCGTGTCATTTGACCGGACGAGATTTCAAAAATGTGAAGATGGTGGTCAATGGTGCGGGCGCGTCTGCGCTGGCCTGTACGGCGCTGATCAAGAGCATCGGTGTCCCGCATGACAATGTGACCGTTTGCGACCGTAGCGGCCCCATCTATCCGGGCCGTGAAAATGTTGACCAGTGGAAAAGCGCACATGCGGTCGAGACCGAGGCACGCACGCTGGAAGAAGCGCTCGATGGCGCGGACATCTTCCTTGGCCTGTCGGCAGCAGGCGCGCTCAAGCCGGAATGGGTCAAGAAGATGGCGGACAGGCCGATCATTTTCGCCATGGCCAATCCCGACCCTGAAATCACCCCGGATGATGCCAAGGCCGTCCGCCCCGATGCGATTATCGCGACGGGCCGCTCGGACTTCCCGAACCAGGTGAACAATGTCCTTGGTTTCCCGTTTATTTTCCGCGGGGCGCTGGATGTGCAAGCCACCGCAATCAATGAAGAGATGAAGGTTGCGGCAGCGCATTCGATCGCGGAACTCGCACGGCGGCAAGTGCCCGAAGAAGTCGCGGCGGCTTACGGCAAGAACCACAAATTCGGCACCGATTATATCATCCCCGCTCCATTCGACCCGCGCCTGATGGAAGTTGTTTCGTCCGCCGTGGCGAAAGCTGCGATGGATTCGGGTGTGGCGCTCGCACCGATCGAGGATTTCGAGGCCTATCGTCTATCGCTCAAAGCGCGGCTCAATCCGACCACATCGGTTCTGACCAACACCTATGAGATCGCCAAAGCCAATCCCAAACGCGTTGTCTTTGCCGAAGCAGAGGAAGAAGTTGTGCTGCGCGCCGCGATTCAGTTCCGTGATTTTGGTTATGGCACACCGGTACTGGTTGGCCGGACAAAGGCCATCGCCGACAAAATGCATATGCTGGGGGTGGAGGATCATCGCGATTTCGAAATCCAGAACTCGAAAGACAGCGAGCATGTCCCCGCGATGGTCGACTATCTCTATAAACGGCTCCAGCGGAAAGGATATACCCAGCGCGACGTCGGTCGGATGGTCAATCAGGAACGGAATGTTTTTGCCGCGCTGCTGGTCGCGCTTGGCCATGGCGATGCGATGATATCCGGTGTCACGCGAACATTTGCGCAGACTGCGCGCGAAGTGAATCTGGTGCTCGATTCCAAAGCAGACGCGCTGCCGTTCGGCATCCATATGATGATCGGCAAAAACCACACCACATTCCTTGCCGACACTACGATCAACGAACGTCCGAGCGCGGAGGAGCTGGCGCATATCGCCCGCGAAACCGCCGCTGTTGCGCGCCGTATGGGCCACGAACCGCGCGTTGCGTTTCTGTCCTATTCGACCTTCGGCAACCCCAGCGGTAAATGGCTCGACAATATTCGCGGAGCGGTGGCCATTCTCGATAAGGAAGATCCAGGCTTCGAATATGAAGGCGAAATGGCCCCCGATGCTGCGCTGAACCCGAAAGTGATGGAGCTTTACCCCTTCAACCGCCTGTCCGGTCCGGCCAATGTGCTGGTCATGCCAGGCCTGCAATCGGCGAACCTGTCTGCGAAAATCCTGCGCGAGCTTGGGGGCGATGACACGATTGGCCCAATGCTGATCGGCATGGAAAAGCCGGTGCAGATCGTCCCGATGACCGCGATTGCCCCCGATGTGTTGACCCTGGCCGTTCTGGCGGCGGCGGGGGTTGTCGGGTGAGTTTACTCTGCTTGGACGACGGAACGTAGCCATTTGCTGACGGGGTCGACAAACAATTCGGGGCGGTTTTTCCCGCCTGTCCATGCATAAGCAGAAACCGGGTCCGGGTAGATACGCAGCCCGTGACCAGCACGCGGAATTTCGAGCCATGTCGCAGTGCCGGGGCGCAGCCGGTTGAGTGTATCGACGATGATGCGATGGCTTTGGCGGGGTTCGAACTGATCATATTGTCCATACACCACCATCACGGGCGCATTGATCCGCGTCCAAGCCGATAGCCAGTCTTTCTCAGCTGCCTGCCAGTGCCATGAGTGGGGGCGGCCATAATGCGGTTTGGTATCGGTTCCCAGCAGCGAGTCCCAGACCCCTGCCAAATGGGGGTGGGCATCTTCAATCGCTTCCGGGGTCATCTTGTCGAGCAGATAATAACGCTGAAATTCCATCCGGCGCAGCATCTCTGCGTGAATGGTTTGTGGGTGGAAATCGGCTTGCCGTTCGAGTTGCTGGCGGTCGAAATGCAGCATCCGTTCGAGATAAGTCAGCGCCCCGCCGCCTTGGACGACAACTCCGGCCACGTTCATTCCGTCGGCGACAAGCGGCGCAGTCGTGGAGCCCAAGCTGCTGCCGTAAATGACAATTCGGTGTGGATCGACCCAATGGTCTATCGACAATTGGTCCAATGCTTCGCGGTAGTGACGCACCTCGGTATTGTAATCGAGTGCATCGCAGCCCGGGCCCTCGCTCGATCCCTCTCCGGCTCGATCAACGCGGATAAGGGCGTAGCCGGCGGCGAGCGCCAGCTTCTCCTCCAAACTCACACGATCCTCGCGCGGGGCGATAGAGCCGCAGGATACCCACTGGGTCAGGAACAATGCAGGTAATGGCCCCCGCGAATTTTTCGGCCTGCTGATATAGGCTGACAGAGCGAGGCCATCGGTCGTTGAAACGGAAACTGTCCGGTGCTCGAGCGCATTGTCTTTTGGTGTCGACGCATAGGTCGGGACAGCGAAACCGAACAGGAGCAGGGCCGCGGATAGGATGCGATAAATCATGCGGCAAAGGTGCCGCGAATTCGCTTCGTATCAAGATCGCTGGGATGAAGGGACGAAATTGAGCGCATCCCGAAAAGCATTGCCAACCGGTAACCGCTTGCCATTCGCGAGTAGAACGCCCTGACGATCCAGCCGTGTCACCAATTGACGCCGGACAATGTACGATCTGTGTATCTGACAAAGCCCGTCCGTATCTCGGTCGAGCAATGCCGACAGCGTCGATCGGATAAGCACGGGCGATTCATTGTGGCGGTGCAGTTCAACATAATTGCCTGCGGCGCGCGCCCAATCAAAGTGCTCCAGCCGCATATCGATCGCCGCATCTTTTGCCCGGTGGGGACGCGGCCTGAGCGCCAGTATGCCGAGTACCGCTACCGACACTGCTACTCCCGGTAGTCGGCGCACGATCTCAAAACTCAAATCACTACGGTACTCCCCGTAAATCGGTAGTTCGATGGCGAGCGACAGGACCATCGCCGCGGTTAGCGCGCAGCATACCGCCCGCAGCGTGCGGAAGTGACGCGCTATTTCTACGGCTGCGATCCACGGGACGATGTTTATAACACCCCACGCAGCGGCGTTGAACAGGGTCTCCGGATTACCGGCGAAATAATTGTAGAGCAGACAATAGGCTGCGCTCACGGCGACTGCGCCAGTGCACGTGAACATCAGCCTCAGCCCTATCGGATAGTTTTGATATGATGCCAGCACCCGCTTTCTCCCACTAATCCGTGATCTTATTTCCGCCGATACCTGAAATACCAGACCTCGTGACCAAACACTTCACGGGCCTTTCTTTCGTACCGCGTCTCGCTCCATCCCGCGGGGCGGTTCTGCCAGTCGGCAGGGCTTTCGGCGAGCCATTCGAACTCGTCGGTATGGCGGCGCATCACCATTAGCGCGTGGCGCAGATAGATGTCATGATCGGTGCCGAAGCGGAACTCGCCGCCTTTTTTGAGCTTCGCTGCGATCATTTGCACCGGGCCGTCATTCATCATCCGGCGCTTCGCATGGCGCGCTTTGGGCCATGGATCGGGATGCAGCAGATAGACAAAGCTGAGCGCCCCATCGGGAATACGGGCGAGCACTTGCAGCGCATCGCCGTGATGGATCCGGATATTGGCAAGCCCGCGCTCTTTGGCGTGAGTGAGCGCGCCTGCGACACCGTTCAAGAAGGGTTCGGCGCCGATAAAGCCGTGATCGGGCAGCATGTCGGCGCGGTCGGCCATATGTTCGCCCGAACCGAAGCCGATTTCGAAATGCATTGGCCGATCGTCGCCGAACAGGCCTTGCGATGTGATGTCGCCTTCCAGCGGCACCGCAATCTTCGGTAAGAAATTCTCGACCAGGTCCTGTTGGCTCGCACGCAAAGGTTTGCCTTGGCTGCGGCCATAGAGTCGGTTGAGTGTTGTGGGGTCGCCGGGCTTATGAGCAGTCATGGAGCTGCGCATACATGTTTTTTGTTTTGCCTCAAGCGGGGGAGTCTCTTGTTTTTGTCCCTCAGTCGCCGGGCGGGACGCATCCGCGTCCCATCCGGCGACTGAGGGGCTAATACAAACAGCTCACACAAAAACGCGCCCTGAGTTCTTCAACACAGGGCGCGTTCTCGCTGTATCAGGAGACTGAAGAATTAGGCAGCTTCTGCGGCGGCTTCCGGATCGCGCAGAACGTAACCACGGCCCCACACTGTTTCGATGTAATTCTCGCCGTCACATGCATGGCTGAGCTTCTTGCGCAGCTTGCAAATGAAGACGTCGATAATCTTGAGTTCGGGCTCATCCATGCCGCCATAAAGGTGGTTGAGGAACATTTCCTTGGTGAGCGTCGTGCCTTTGCGGAGCGAAAGAAGCTCCAGCATGGCGTATTCTTTGCCGGTCAGGTGAACGCGGGCGCTGTCGACTTCGACAGTTTTCGCATCGAGGTTCACCGCCAGTTTGCCGGTGCGGATGATCGATTGGCTGTGGCCTTTCGAACGGCGCACAACGGCGTGAATGCGGGCAACCAGCTCTTCGCGGTGGAACGGCTTGGTCACATAGTCGTCAGCGCCGAAGCCGAAGCTGCGGATTTTGCTGTCCATTTCGGCGATGCCCGAGAGGATAAGAACCGGCGTTTGCACTTTGGCTACACGCAGTTTCTTGAGCACGTCATAGCCGTGCATGTCTGGCAGGTTCAGGTCGAGCAGGATGATATCGTAATCATACAGCTTGCCCAGATCGAGCCCTTCTTCGCCCAGATCGGTTGCGTAGACGTTAAAGCCTTCAGTCGTCAGCATCAGCTCGATGGCCTTCGCTGTTGTTGGCTCGTCTTCGATCAACAATACACGCATGGGTGGTTCCCCTTCATCGCCCAAATTCGTTTGGTAACACTTCGCTAAGAGGTGTTGCCGCGGATTAACCACACAACATCTGAACAAAAAAGGTTAACGCGCGGTAAAGACCGTTAACACTTTTTTGGTGTTGCCTTCGGGACTCACCCCAAAGCCTGCAGTTTTTTCGCCCGTCTGCGCTGCACACTGCTGCCAATTCCCATCGCCTCGCGATATTTGGCGACGGTGCGGCGGGCGATGTCGAAGCCCTCGCCTTTGAGCATTTCGACGAGCTTGTCGTCCGACAGGATTTTCTTCGGGTCCTCTGCATCGGTGAGCGCTTTGATCCGCGCTTTGACGCTTTCGGACGATGCGCCGCCTTCGCCATCGGCGCCGCCGCCCACTCCGCTCATGAAGAAATATTTGAGTTCGAAAGTGCCGCGGTCACAGTGGAGATATTTGTTGGAAGTTACCCGGCTGACCGTGCTTTCGTGCATTTCGATCTCTTCGGCAACCTCGCGCAGCGTTAGCGGGCGCAGCTGCGAAACACCATTTCGAAAGAAGCCGTCCTGCTTCTTCACAATTTCGGCGGCGGTTTTGAGGATTGTCTTCTGTCTCTGGTCGAGCGCCTTGATCAGCCAGTTCGCATCATTGAGCTTCTCATTAAGCCATCCGCGTGACTCTTTATCGGTACATCCTTGCTTGAGTTCGATGAAATAACCGCGATTGACCACAAGGCGTGGCAGTGTCGCTTCGTTGAGCTTTATGTCCCAGCCATTCGCTTCGTTCTGCGCAATCAGAATGTCAGGAACGACCGCGCTTTCGGGCGCACCACCATAGGCAAGGCCGGGTTTCGGATCGAATGCGCGCAGTTCGCCGAGCATGTCGGCAAAATCCTCGTCATCGACATCGCACATCCGTTTGAGGCGGGCGAATTCACCCTTGGCGACCAGATCGAGATTTTCGATCAGGCGCTCCATACAGGGATCGTAGCGATCGATTTCCTTGGCTTGCAGAGCGAGGCATTCGCTTAAGTTACGCGCACCCACGCCGGTCGGGTCAAGCGTCTGGACGGCCTTTAGCGCTTGTTCGGTTTCTGCAAGCGAAACACCAAGTTCCGCTGCTATCTCGCGTAGCTGGCCGCGCAAATACCCTGCTTCATCGAGTTGTCCGATGAGGTTGCGAGCGATGAACTCCTCACGGACACCGCAGCACGCTGCACCTATCTGATCGTGCAAATGGTCGGCCAGCGATATGGAATCCGCGCTGTTTTCTTCGATCCCCGGCAGATCACCGGCTGGCGCGCCCGAGCCCGCAGCGCCCCATTCACCGTCTCCGGTATCGCGGTCCACATCAATCGCGGTTTTGTCGATGTCGAGCGCGGCCTCCTGGCCTGCGGGTGCATCGGCGGTGGGTTCGCTGACAGCCTCATCAATGACCGGGGTGTCCTCGCTGCGAAGATCGCCAGCTTCGAGCAGCGGGTTGGCTTCCAGAGCATCACCGATGAAAGTTTCGATTTCCAGATTGGACAATGCGAGCAGCTTGATCGCCTGCTGCAATTGCGGCGTCATCACCAGCGATTGTGACTGTCTAAGGTCTAGGCGCGGACCTAAGGCCATGGATCAATGTCCCGCCGGAATTCTCATCACAGGGTGAAACCTTCGCCCAGATAGAGGCGTTTCACATTCTCGTCGGCAACAAGATCTTGCGGCGCACCTGCGAACAGCACCTGCCCGCCATAGATGATGCAGGCGCGATCGACGATTTCGAGCGTTTCACGAACATTGTGATCGGTGATGAGCACGCCGATACCGCGCGTCTTCAAATCCTTTACAAGATCGCGAATATCGCTGATCGACAGCGGGTCGATACCGGCGAACGGTTCGTCCAGCAGCATAATCGATGGTTTTGCCGCCAGCGCGCGCGCGATTTCACACCGCCGGCGCTCACCGCCCGACAGTGCCATGGCGGGAGAAGTCCTGAGACGCTCCAGACCGAATTCGCCGAGTAGCCGCTCCAACTCCGCCGAACGCGTATCGGCATCGGGCTCAACCATTTCGAGCACGCAGTTGATATTCTGCTCGACCGTCATTCCGCGAAAAATGCTCGTTTCCTGCGGCAAATATCCCAAGCCCAGAATCGCGCGGCGATACATCGGCAGCTTGGTCACGTCGTCACCATCCATCAGAATGCGGCCCGAATCCGGCTTCACCAATCCCATGATCGAATAGAAGCAAGTCGTTTTGCCGGCACCGTTGGGCCCGAGTAGGCCAAGCACTTCACCCTTGCCGACGGTCAGCGAGATATCGGTCAGGACCGCGCGCTTGTCATAACTTTTGGCGATGGAAATCACTTCCAAGCCACCATTGGGAAGTGGGGCCGTCGCGGCGATGGTTGGCCCCTCGGCCGCCGGGCGTTCTGCGGTTTCCTGCATACTCATAGGCGTCCCATGTAGCATTCAGAGGCACGTTGAGAAGCCGTTTTCTACAAACTGGCAAGATTCGTGCATGGTATTCATGCAATGGGGCTGAAAATGTCGAGGAGGCATCATTGTGGTTACCGGCCTTGATTGTACGGCCAGACTTTGAAATACTCCTGGGAGGGACGAGGACATTGGGAGAGTGCGCGTGAACAAGGCGCTAAACAAAACTGCAGCTCAGACGAAAGACTGGCGCAAGAGCATCAGCGACCACGTAGCCTATGCTCTGCTGGTATATACTGCGATCCATATTTTCGCGACTGTCGGCGCGATGAAAGCGACGGGTCTCAAAACAGGTGCTCTATTCGCTCTGTGTATATTGGTCGCCGCAGTCATTCCGGCTTTGCGCAAGTTTGAGAAGCGCTGGAAGAATCTTAGCGATGAACAAGCGGTCGATCCTTCTTTTGCTCCTGCTTATAAGCGTGATTTGACGCTTTTGTGGGTCGCGGCGATTGGCTTGCCGGTGGCGCTGACCTTCATTTTCCGGGCCGCTGCCGGTTAATTTAGCCGCTTACAGCACGGCAGGGCGTTGCCTCTGCCCATCAGCCACCCTAGGTCCGCAGAATGATGTTACGGGCCAGCTACTGACATGATTACCTCTTCAGAGGCGCAGGATCGCTGCGCGCGATTGATCGAGCTTGCGGTCAAGGCAGGTGCTGATGCGGCTGATGCCGTAACGGCAGCGAGTGCATCGGAAAGCGTCACTGTCCGGCTCGGTGCGCTGGAAGATGTTGAGCGGTCGGAAGGCGAAGAGATCGGCCTGCGCGTATTCGCGGGGAAACGTTTCGCAACCACCAGCACGAGCGATTTTTCTGCAAGCGGGCTGGGCGATTTGGCCGAACGCGCTGTGGCCATGGCCAGACTGGCACCAGAAGATCCCTATGCGGGATTGGCTCCCGAACATTTGCTTGCCACCGGTGCGCCGCGCGATCTCGATGTGTGTGATCCGGCGGAGCCTACGCCAAGTGAAATCAAAGCGCGTGCTTTGGAAGCTGAGGACGCTGCGCGCGCGGTAGAAGGTGTGACCAACAGCAATGGCGCCAGTGCCGGTTTCTCCCGGTCGATCTCGGCATTGGTCACCAGCCATGGCTTTTCGGCTGGCTACGAAGCCACCAGCCACAGTCTGAGCGTGAGCATGATCGCGGGGGAAGGCGAGGCTATGCAGCGCGACTATGATTACCGCGTCGCACGGCATTTGTCCGATCTTCCAGCGGCGCAATTCATCGGCGCAAATGCGGGTGAGCGATCGGTTGCGCGGCTCAATCCCGGCTTTTTGCCCAGCGGGCCAATGCTGGTCGTGTTCGATCCGCGGGTAGGGGGAACGCTTGTCTCGCATTTGCTCGGTGCAATGAGCGGAATGGCAATTGCCCGCCGATCGAGTTTCCTGCTTGACCGTTTGGAGGATGATCTGTTCGCAAAACCGATCCGGATCATGGACGACCCGCACAGATTGCGCGGGCCGCGCTCACGCCCCTTTGATGGTGAAGGGCTGCCGACCGCTCCGCGCGCATTGGTGGAGAATGGCCGGCTCACCGGTTGGCTGCTCAATGCCGCTTCGGCCAAGCAGTTGGAACTGACGCCAACCGGCCACGCATCGCGCGGTTCAGGCGGCTCGCCGGGTGTTGCGGCCAGCAATGTCCATCTCGAGGCGGGCGCAGTGACGCGTGATGAACTCATCGCCGACATTCAGGATGGCGTATTGGTGAACGAACTGATCGGCCAGGGCGTCAACGGCATTACCGGCGATTACAGCCGCGGTGCGTCAGGCTTCAGGATTAAAGACGGCAAGATTTCTGGCCCGGTTTCCGACTTTACAATTGCCGGTAATCTGATTGATATGTTTGCGAGCCTGACAGCGGCGAATGACCTGGAAATGTACCGCGCCATCAACGTCCCGACATTACGGGTCGATGGCATGACGATAGCGGGGGAATGAATATGCGCGCGTTTTGGCTGAGCTTAATCCTGACAATTGGCCTCTTGGCCGCACCAGCATTTGCTCTTGTGCCGCCAGCCAGCGATGCGGCTGCAGAGGATGCGAGCGTAGACCAGACAATCAATGCGGAGGTGGAACCTGGCGCCGATCAGCAGATTGCGGACCGCATTCGCGGCTTTTTCGGAGCGCTCGACGGGCTTTCAGAGATCTCGGTAGAGGTCGAGCAAGGCGTCGTTACGCTGTCCGGAATTCTCGCGACGCAAGAGGATATCGACGAAGCCGAACGGCTGGCCGGACAAGTCGAAGGCGTTGTTGCCGTCCAGAACAGAATCGAACGCGATCTCTCTGTCGGGCAGAATCTCGGTGCATTGAGCAGTATCTCCGACAAATTCGCTGAGTTTGTAAAGTTTCTGCCGCTACTGGCTGCCGCGCTGCTGGTTGCGTTGGTTATCGGCGTGCTCGGCTATATTATAGCGGGCTTCGCCGCGTTCTGGCGCAAAGTCACCCCCAATGTGTTTCTTGCCGAGCTGGTTGCCAGCGCGATTCGCTTTGTCTTTGTCGTCGGCGGCATCGTGATTGCTCTGGAAATGATAGGCGCAGGCGCGCTGCTGGGTGCAGTGCTGGGCGGTGCGGGTGTGATCGGTATCGCGCTGGGTTTTGCCATGCGCGATACAATCGAGAATTACGTCGCTTCGCTGATGCTCAGCCTGCGCCAGCCATTCCGCGCGAACGACCATGTGCTGATCGGCGATCTGGAAGGGCGGGTGATCCGCCTGACCAGCCGCGCCACGGTATTGATGACATTGGATGGCAATCATTTGCGTGTCCCCAATTCGACTGTATTCAAAGCGGTCATTGTCAATTACACCCGCAACCCCCAGCGCCGCTTCGATTTCGAGCTCGGTGTCGATGCAGAAGATGATCCGACAGCCGCGCGGCGATTGGGCGTCAAAATACTGAAAGGTCTCGATTTTGTTCTCGGCGATCCCGAGCCGACCGCGCGGGTCGAGCAGGTCGGCGATTCCAACATCGTGATCCGCTATCTCGGCTGGATCGATCAACGCGAGGCCGATTGGCACAAGGCGCGCAGCCGCGCTATTCATGCGGTGAAGGATGCGCTGGAAGCGGAAGGCTTTGCGCTGCCCGAGCCAATTTACCGCCTGCGTTTCGATTCTTCCGCGCCGCTCAATCTGCAGGGCGATGCGTCGATTTCGGCTGCATCGGGAGACACCGGGAAAACCGACCCCGGGCCGGTAAAGGATAAGCCTGCGAAGAAAGCGTCAACCTTAGCGCAGAGCGAGGATGTTTCGCCCGACAATCAGGTTGGACACATGGTTGAAGCCGAGCGCGCAGCCGAACCCGACGAGAACGATCTGCTCGATTCAAGCCGCCCGGTCGAGTAAGCCTATTTCTTCGCCAGTTCGATAGCTTCCAGCACAACCCGTCTGGCTTCTTCGGCATCGCCCCAATTGCCGACGCGGACCCATTTTTCAGGCTCAAGATCTTTGTAGTGGGTGAAAAAATGCTCGATCTGCTGGAAAATGATCGAGGGTAAATCCTTGGTCTCACCGACATCCGAATAATACGGGAAAGTCGTGTCGACCGGCACGCAGATCAGCTTTTCATCCCCGCCATGCTCGTCTTCCAGATTGAGAACGCCAATCGGGCGCGCGCGAACCACGCAGCCGGCGATGAACGGGCTGCGCGATATTACCAGCGCATCCAGCGGGTCGCCATCGGGCGAGAGCGTGTGCGGAACGAATCCGTAATTGGCCGGATAGCGCATCGGCGTGTGCAGAATGCGGTCGACGAACAGAGCGCCTGAATCCTTGTCGAATTCGTACTTCACCGGTTCGCCGCCGGTGGGCACTTCGATGATGACGTTGAGGCTTTCGGGCGGGTTGTCGCCGATGGTGAGTTTGCTGATATCCATAAGGCTCCACTAGCTGCCACCGCCATGCAGGCCAAGCAAGAAAATGCTGCACTGCGGTAAAGGGACTATATCGCGGGCCATATTGCGAGCGGCGCGGCAACCGCCTAAGCGGCATCCATGAGCAAGAACACGCCCAAAGCGATACGCGGAACGCAGGATATTTTCGGCCCCGATGCGGAAGGTTTTGCCTTCGTCGTCGAGACTTTCGAGCGCGTCCGCAAACTCTACCGCTTCCGCCGCGCGGAAATGCCGGTGTTTGAAAAGACCGAAGTGTTCGCGCGCTCGCTCGGCGAAACAACCGATGTCGTATCGAAAGAAATGTATTCGTTCGAGGATCGCGGCGGGGACTCGCTGACGCTGCGGCCCGAATTTACCGCCGGCATTGCGCGGGCATACCTGACCAATGGCTGGCAGCAGCACGCGCCGCTCAAACTCGCGACGCATGGCCCGCTATTCCGCTACGAACGCCCGCAAAAGGGCCGCTACCGCCAGTTCCACCAGATCGATGCAGAGATTATCGGTGCGGGCGAACCGCAGGCCGATGTCGAATTGCTGGCGATGGCCGATCAGCTTTTGAAAGAGCTGGGAATCGAGGACGTGACGCTGCACCTCAATACACTGGGTGATGGCGCAAGCCGCGAGGCATGGCGCGCGGCGCTGGTCGAATATTTCCGTGCGGTCAAAGACCAGTTGAGCGACGATTCGCAGGAGCGGTTGGAGAAGAACCCGTTGCGGATTCTCGACAGCAAGGATCGCAAGGACAAACCTTTCCTCGCCGATGCGCCCAAGATCGATGACTTCCTGTCAGATGAAGCGCGTTCGTTCTTTGAAGCGGTGACCAGCGGGCTGGATGCAGCCGGTGTTAAATGGAAGCGGGCTGAGGCGCTGGTGCGCGGGCTGGATTATTACCGGCACACGGCGTTTGAATTTATTCCGGATGAGGGGAGTGCGTCGGCGGATGCGCTGGGCAGCCAGAGCACGGTGCTCGGCGGCGGGCGTTATGATGGGCTGATCGAGAATCTTGGTGGACCAGCTACGCCAGCGGTGGGCTGGGCTGCGGGTATCGAGCGGTTGGCGATGCTGGTTGGTCAACAGCAATATGATTCGGCGAACCTACTCAACATTATCTTAGCGGTCGAAGATGATGAACTAATCCAAATCGGGCACTCTGCCATGAGAGCGTTCAGAGAAGCAGGCCTGAGTGCAGACTGGATTGTGGCGGGATCACCGAGGAAGCGCTATGATAAGGCCGTCAAGATCAATGCCCATGTCTTGATCCCACTGCGCAAGGTAGGCGGTAAAGTCGACTTTCGCCTTCAGTCCCCGCCAGACTCTGAGATACACAGACAAGCGCGGCAAGTTCTCGAAGAGTTAGGATATTCGTCATCTCGGACTTGATCCGGGGTCAAGCTTTTTCTTAGGTGGGGCTGCAGTGAAGCTGGATCCCGGCTCGGTGGCCGGGATGACGGAATGAGAGCATTCTTCTTTCCTACAGGCACCATCCTTCGCTATTGCCTCTGGGAAACAACTCATTCAACCGCAGACCCCCGGGGCCAACCCTGAAGACTCCAATTTTCGCGTTCCAAATATTACATCGCAAATTCATATAGATAGAAAGAAATCGGTCAGTTGACACCCTGTCGCCTTTGTCGCCCAAGTGTCGCCTTCCAACGCTCATGAACATCCCTGAAACCCGCCTTGTCCAGATCGTCAACCGTTTCGCCGAGCTCGAAGCGCGGATGGCGTCGGGTACGTTGGAGGGCGAGGAGTTCGTCAAGGCGAGCCGCGACTATGCGGAATTGGAGCCGGTCGCGCGCAGTGCGCAGGACGTGCAGGCGATCCGCGAGGAGATTGCCGGGCTGGAAGACATGCTTTCCGATCCAGAAATGAAAGCGATGGCCGAGGAAGAGCTGGCCGAGCTTCGCGAAAGTCTGCCCGATAAAGAACGCGCTCTGGCCATTGCGATGTTGCCGCGCGATTCCGCCGATGCGCGTCCAGCAATGCTCGAAATCCGCGCGGGCACGGGCGGCGATGAAGCAGCTTTGTTCGCGGGCGATCTCTACCGGATGTACGAGAAATTCGCGTCCGAACAGGGCTGGAAAGTCGAGCCGGTCAGTATGAGCGCGTCCGAAGTTGGCGGTTTTAAGGAAATTGTCGCCAACGTCACCGGCACCGGTGTGTTCGCCAAGATGAAATTCGAAAGCGGGGTTCACCGCGTCCAGCGTGTGCCTGTGACCGAAAGCGGCGGACGCATCCATACGTCGGCAGCCACCGTGGCGGTATTGCCCGAGCCGGACGAGGTCGATGTCCATGTCGATCCCAATGATCTGAAAGTCGATATTTACCGCGCCTCGGGCGCGGGTGGTCAGCATGTCAATACGACCGATTCGGCCGTGCGCCTTACCCACTTGCCGACGGGTCTGGTGGTGATCCAGCAGGACCAGCGCAGCCAGCACAAGAACCGCGACAAAGCGATGCAGGTGCTGCGCACACGGCTCTACGATCTGAAACGCGCAGAGGCGCATGGTGCAGAAGCCGAGGCCCGCAAGGCAATGGTGGGATCGGGCGACCGCTCCGAGCGCATCCGTACCTATAATTTCCCGCAAGGCCGGGTGACCGATCACCGGATTGGCCTGACGCTGCATAAGCTGCCCGAAGTGCTTGAGGGGGCAGGCCTGACCGAACTGGTCGATGCGCTGATCGCCGAGGACGAGGCGAAGCGTTTGGCCTCTCTCGATTCGTGAGCACGGCATGACTGTCGCCGTAGCCTTGCGCGATGCCGCGAAGCTGCTCGCCGAAACTTCCGGTACCGCGCGGCTCGATGCCGAATTGCTCATGGCGGAGGCGTTGGACATGTCCCGCTCGGACATGCTGCTGCGTGCCGGGGATCTCGAAGTGCCGCCGCACTTCGAACGGCTGGTTGAACGCAGGCAGCGGCACGAACCCATTGCCCATATTCTCGGCCATCAGGAGTTTTACGGGCGCGAATTTCTGGTGACGCCAGACGTGCTGATCCCGCGCGGTGATAGTGAGACGATTGTTGATGCGGCGCTGTCGCATTGCCCGGATGATGCCCGCATTCTTGATCTTGGTACCGGATCGGGTGCGCTTCTGCTGACATTGCTCGCTGAAAAGCCGAATGCCAGCGGCACGGGAATCGATGCATCCTTGGGGGCGATGGCCGTTGCAGCGTCGAATGCGGCGCGGCTTGGCGTATCAGATCGCGTACATATTCTGCATCGCAACTGGAGCGAAGCGGGCTGGCGTGATGGTTTGGGGCAGTTCGATCTGATTGTCGCGAACCCGCCTTATGTGGAAGAGGATGCCGATCTGGAACCCGATGTGCGCGATTATGAACCGGCTCGGGCTCTTTTTGCGGGAAAAGACGGTCTTGATGACTACCGCATCATCATTCCGCAATTGCGCGCTTTGCTTGCCAAGACGGGTATTGCTGTGCTGGAAGTCGGGCATACTCAGGCAGCTGCCGTCACCGAAATTGCTTCCAAAGAGGGTTTCTCTGTCGAGCTTCATCACGATCTTGCCCACAGGCCGCGTGCTCTCTTGCTGCGATAAAGGCTTGGCAAAGGGCAAAACAGGGGTTACGCCTATAAACAGATCAGCGGTTTTCGGCGGTTTCGCCCTCAATCCGGTCTAGCTCCACCATTTGCGAACGGCTTGCGCCTCGGCGTCAATGCGACCGGAAAACAGGCAAAATGCAAACGGGGCATCCACGATTCGCGATAATGTGGGCGTGGTTAGGTCATTTGGCCGGGCGGCATGAACAACGCCGCTATGGGTCGTTACCGGGAAGAGAATTCCTTGAATAATAATCGCAATAACAATCGTCGCCGAGGTGGTGGTCGCAACAATAACCGGAATCAGGGCGGCAATCCGAACGCTCAGAACCGGATTGACAACCGTGCACGCGGAAATGCCCCTCAGCTGCTCGACAAATACAAGAAGCTGGCGCAGGACGCCTATCATAATGGTGACCGCGTCCAGCAGGAATATTACCTGCAATTCGCGGATCACTATTTCCGCGTAATCGCCGATAATAAGGCCCGTCAGGACGAGGCACGCGCCAAACGTCAGGATGAACGCGGCGACAATTCCGATGATTCGGACGGCGGTGACGATGATGACGGCAGGCAAAACAACCGCCGTTCACGCGGTCGCCGTGATGACCAGAATGACGATGGTGGCAAGCCCAACGGTCGCGGACGTAGCCGTGCTAGGCGCGATCAGGATGATGGCGACGAAGATCCATCGGGCAAGGGCAACGAAGGTGAAGAGGGAGAGAACCCGTTCACGCGTGAGACAAAGCGCCCACGCAAACCACGCGCCAAAAAGCCTTCGGCCGATAATGGCGAGCTCGACGTAAGCGCATTGCCGCCAGCGATCGGTGCCTCCGAGGGCGAAGAGGCTCCAAAACCGAAACGCGCGCCGCGCCGCCGCAAAGTTGTAGACAAAGACAGCGACGGCGCAGCCGAAGCTTCGGTAGACGCGTAATCGTACAATAGCGGGGTAAGAGAGGGTTTTTCGATGACTGCTCTCGCCCGTTTTGCGCAATTTTCGTTGGCTAGACCGCGCTGGCTTGCGCTGCTTTTGGGCGCGCTGGCCGCAACAGGTTTTCCGCCATTGGCCCTCTGGCCGCTGACCTTGCTTGCAATAGCCGGGCTGATCTGGCTGATCTTCACGGCGACTGGTTGGCGCGATGCGGCGATGCGCGGCTGGTTGTTCGGCGTTGGCCATTTCACGCTGGCCAACAACTGGATCGCGACAGCGTTCACTTACCAATCGGAAATGCCGGCGGCCCTCGGCTGGGTCGCGGTGCCGCTCTTGGCGCTCTATCTCGCGGTTTATCCCGCGCTTGCGGCTATGGCTGCCAAACTACTCTCTCGCCATCAAAGCATAGGCTGGTTCGGCCTGCTTTTCGCCGGGACTTGGGCGATCGCCGAATGGCTGCGTAGTTGGGTATTTACCGGTTTTGCATGGGATCCGCTTGGCTTGGTGTTGCTGGGGCCTTTCAACAGTCCTGGCCTGGCTGCCGCCCTGCCGTGGGTTGGTACATATGCGCTATCAGGCTTGGTAATTGTGATTACCGCAATGCTCCTTGCGTTGGCCTTCAGGCGCAAGCTTCTGACTGCGCTTTTGGTCGCAGTGCCGTTGATAGCGGGGATGTATCTTATCGTCCCGGAGCAACGCGAGGGCACGCTAGCATTCACGCTGATCCAGCCCGATATCCGGCAGGAGGAGCTCAACGATGCCTCCAAATTCGAGGGGCATTTTATCCGCTCGGCTTTGCTGTCGAGGAAGCAGCGAGACGTGGAAAAACGTCTGGTGCTGTGGCCGGAATCTGGCGTTCCCGATTACATCCGCGACGGTTATCCGCAGCGCTACTATAAGCAGATGACAGTCAATGCCGATCCGGCATTGGCGCGCTTCCGGCTGGGCCGTGTCGCTGGCGAGGGTGGGATGCTGCTGACCGGTAATGTCGATCTGGAGATTGAGAATGGCCGAGCGGCCGGTGCCCGCAATGCGGTCACGGCAATCAATGAACAGGGCGAGCTTGTTGCTGGCTACGACAAGGCGCACCTCGTCCCCTATGGCGAATATCTGGCGCTGCGTTGGTTGCTCGAACCGCTGGGCGCAACGCGTCTCGTTGCTGGCAGCATCGACTTTTGGCCCGGTCCCGGCCCGCAAACGCTGAAGCTTGGTGATTGGGGCAATGCCGGTATCCAGATATGCTACGAGATTGTGTTTTCCGGTGATGTGGTCGATCCGGACAATCGCCCCGACTACATTTTCAATCCCTCAAATGATGGGTGGTTCGGTTCTTGGGGCCCCCCGCAGCATCTGGCACAGGCGCGGATGCGTGCGATCGAGGAAGGGCTGCCGGTCCTGCGGTCGACCACCACCGGCATCAGCGCGGTGATCGATGCCGATGGTATTGTGCGCGATCATATCGGTATGCGCCGCGATGCGCGGATTGACGGGTTCGTTCCGCCAGCGAAAGCACCGACATTGTTCTCTAAACTCGGCAACTGGCTGCCCATGGGCTGGGCATTTCTCGCGATTGCGCTTTCGCTGGTTGCCACTCGGTTGCGACGCGGCTAGTACTCGCGTCAGACATAAAGATTTCTTTATATGAGGCATCATGCGTAGCGATTATCTGTTCACTTCGGAAAGCGTTTCCGAAGGCCACCCTGACAAAGTGTCGGATCAAATCTCCGACGCAATAGTCGATTTGTTTCTCTCGAAAGACCCTGAAGCGCGGGTTGCTTGCGAGACGTTGACGACAACGCAGCGCGTTGTTCTGGCGGGCGAAATTCGCGGTCAGGGCATTATGGATAGCGATGGCAATTGGGCAGCGGGTGTCGAACAGGAAATCGAAGATACTGTTCGCAAGACTGTCCGCGAAATCGGCTATGAGCAGGACGGTTTTCACTGGGAAACGCTGACTTTCGAAAACCATCTCCACGGCCAATCTGCGCATATTGCGCAAGGTGTCGACGCGAGCGGGAACAAGGATGAAGGTGCCGGTGACCAAGGCATTATGTTCGGATATGCGTGCGATGAGACGCCCGATTTGATGCCCGCGCCGATCGACTACAGCCACAAAATTCTCGAGCAGATGGCGGCGGACCGGAAAGACGGCACCGCCCCATTTCTGGAGCCCGACGCAAAAAGCCAAGTCACATTGCGTTATGAGAACGGCAAGCCGGTTGCCTGCACCGCTGTGGTTGTTTCAACCCAGCACGCTGAAGGCTATGATTCCGGCGCTGAAGAAGCCGAACTGAAGAGCTATGTGAAGAAAGTCGTGGGCGGCGTTCTTCCAAGGGGCTTCATTTCCGACGATACCGTGTGGCACATCAACCCAACCGGCTCCTTCGTTATTGGCGGTCCCGATGGAGATGCTGGTCTCACTGGCCGCAAGATTATCGTCGATACGTATGGCGGCGCGGCGCCGCATGGCGGCGGTGCATTCAGCGGCAAAGACCCGACCAAAGTGGACCGTTCGGCTGCATATATCACGCGCTATCTGGCGAAGAATATCGTTGCAGGTGGTTTTGCGACCAAATGCACCATTCAGCTCGCCTATGCGATTGGCGTATCTTCGCCTCTCTCACTCTATGTCGATACGCATGGAACGGGTTCGGTCGACGACGCGGCGATGGAGAAAGCCATTCAGAGCATTGAAAAGCTCGGCGGCCTGACCCCGCGTGCGATCCGCACACATCTTGGACTCAACAAGCCGATCTACCGCAATAGCGCCGCTTACGGCCACTTCGGGCGTACGGCTGACGGCGATCGCTTCCCATGGGAAAAGACCGATCTGGTCGATGATCTGAGAGTTGCTCTCGCCTAGCAATCCTTTCACATGACAATAAAAACGGGCGGCCCGGAAACGAGCCGCCCGTTTTTATTGTATCAGCTTATGAGCTCTAGCTCTCGTAATGCGCCGTCGTTTTTCCGGCGACTTCCTCGGCCGTCACGCCGGGAGCGAGTTCGATAAGCTTGAACGGGCTGTCGTGATCGGGCCGGTGGAACACGCACAGATTGGTGATGATCATATCGACCACGTTTTGCCCGGTAAGCGGTAGCGAGCATTCCGGAATGAACTTTGGGTCGCCCGCTTTGCTATTGTGGTCCATTACCACGATGATCTTCTTGACGCCCGCGACCAGATCCATTGCGCCGCCCATACCTTTGATCATCTTGCCCGGGATCATCCAGTTCGCAATGTCGCCATTCTCGGCGACTTCCATCGCACCAAGTACAGTCAAGTCGATATGTCCGCCGCGGATCATCGCGAAGCTCGAAGCACTGTCGAAATAGGCCGAGTGCGGAAGTTCGCTGATGGTCTGTTTACCGGCATTGATCAGATCGGCATCGACATCCTCGTCGTAAGGGAAAGGCCCGATACCCAGCATCCCGTTCTCGGATTGTAACGTGACTTGCATTCCCTCCGGGATGTGGTTTGCAACCAGCGTGGGAATACCGATCCCAAGATTGACGTAATAGCCATCCTGCAATTCCTGCGCGGCACGAGCGGCCATTTGGTCGCGGGTCCAGCCTGTGGCGGTGTCTGCCATGTCTTACTGTCTTCCTGTCTGAGGTGTTTGTGCGTTCAGCGGTAATGGGGTGAGGAACCAGCCCGCACCGATCAGCTCTTCGAGTGGCTGGGCAGCGGTTTTGTCCTTTAAGTAGAGATAAAGCTCGTCAAAATCGGCGCGGGTATCACCGCCGATAGCAAGCAAGCAATGCGTTTCCGCGAGCTCCTTGCGGCGCGCCTGCTTGCGGTCATCGGCGCGGCGCATCAGCAGCAACGCGTCATTACCGCGCGGGTCCAATCCGCTAGCGACAAGCGATTTACGGACGGCGCCGGCAGCAATCGCGGGCTGTTTGGAAATCCAGAAAATGTCGATCGCTTGTAACCTGAGCGACGCAAGGATTTGTCCCAACGCCGGATTGGCCTGGGGCGTGATCGATGGGTCGAATGTCTGATCACCGGGGTCAAGATCGATCAGTACTGCTGGCGGGCGAATGCTACAATCTGTGCGGGTAGGGCTGAGCGAGCCGGGTGCCGCCAATACCGCCGACTGACGCGGGCTTTGCACCGGATCGCGCCGTGCCTGCGAATCTACATAGCTATAAAGCGCATCATAGGCACGGAAATCGGTTGGGCCTGCGGGTTGTGTTGGCTGCAGTGTTACGGCTGGCCGCGTTGGCTCTGGAATAGTCGGCGGCCCTTCGGCTCGTGCCAAGGGGAGGGTGGCTGTTTCAAGGGGTGCCGCTGCGGCAAACTCGGTTTCCTCAGCCGATACGGTCACGCCGCTTGGGGCTTCGCCCTGCTCGACCTCGACCGGGCCAATGAAGTTGGCAGAAGGGCGCTCAACGACAGCAAGCTCTTCCTCCGGGATAGCAATTTGTGATGCCGGAAGTTCTTCCACCGGCACTTCTGCCATTTGCACTTCCACGATTGGCTCATCAGTCATGGCAAGAGGTGGCGGCGCTTGGGCGGGAGTGTCGGAAACCGGCGTTTCGGAAACAGGCCCCGCTGGAGCCGTATCCTCAACCGCTACGACCCCATCGCGGTCTTCGCTTTGATCCGTGCCAATCGCTTCCCGACCCAGCAGCGCGCCACTGGCGACCACAGGAATGGCCGCGACCACGCACCCGCTCAGGAGTAGCGCTGAACCGAGTGCGAGTATCGCATTGGCCGGCTTGCGTGACATCAGGCGTCCTCGCGCTCCGTGGTGGTGCGAAACTCGATCTTCTTGTCGTAGGGTGCGCCGACGACCATCCGCTGGACATACACGCCGGGTAAGTGGATGCAGTCCGGGTCCAGGGAGCCTGCTGGTACGATTTCTTCGACTTCGACGACACAAACCTTGCCGCAGGTCGCGGCGGGGAGATTAAAATTGCGCGCAGTCTTGCGGAACACCAGATTGCCGGTCTCATCGGCTTTCCATGCTTTCACTATAGCGAGGTCAGCGAAGATTCCACGCTCGAGGATATACTCCTCTCCGTCGAAGACCTTGATCTCCTTGCCCTCGGCTACCTGTGTGCCGGCACCGGTCTTGGTGTAGAAGCCCGGGATGCCGGCGCCGCCTGCACGCATCCGCTCGGCCAAAGTGCCTTGGGGGCAGAACTCGACTTCGAGTTCGCCCGACAGGAATTGCCGTTCGAATTCCTTGTTTTCGCCGACATAGGAAGAGATCATCTTCTTTACCTGCTTGGTGCGCAGCAGCTTGCCGATGCCCTCATTGTCGATGCCGGCATTGTTGCTGGCAAAAGTCAGTCCAGTGACACCGCTATCGCGGATTGCATCAAGGAACCGTTCGGGAATTCCGCATAGCCCGAAACCGCCCGAAGCGATCAGCATATCGTCGCGTAGCACTCCCTCAAGAGCGGAGGCGGCATCGGGGAACAGTTTCTGCATAATTTACCTCGAAGAACGGTTGGCTTCTGCCGAACAGATTGGTGTGGCTTTGGCATAGCGATTGCCTGTGCGCCTGTCATCCTGAGAGCTGCGTATTCCCGGATGCTCACCCCGACAAACCTGTTCGTTTGTGCTGCAGATGCGCTGTTGCAGCGCAGCATTTTTGTTGCCTTGCCATCTTGCAGAACCACGCATTGTTACTTGGCGCGTGCCGCTCAGTGCACCACCTAAGCGTAAACAAGCAATTGATTGCATGAATTGCAACAAACAATGATCTTTTCGCACTTGCACAATAGGTGGATCTCACGCATTTAGACGGTGCCTTTTAGGCATCCTCTCCCAAACTTTTTAGGCCCGGTCGGCGACGACTGGGCCTTTTTTCTTGCCCGCTCTCAGCACCTTGATCGTGCCTTCGCATTTGCATCCTGTCCGCGCGCTTCCTAGCTAGGACCGAACGCAAATGAATTTGATTAGGGAAGCAGGTGCTTGATGGCAAAAACCGACGCGGCGACGCAGGAAAAGACAACTCGTTTACAAGTCGCAGCGGCACGGCAGGAGGAAAGCGGGCAAGGCATAGCCCGCATGCCCCGTTCGGCGTTTCAGGCTTTGGGAATTACCGAAGGTGACGTTGTGGAGGTCACCGGCAAGCGCAGCACCGTTGCCGTAGCAATGGCGGCGTATGATGAAGACGAGTCATTGGCGGTGATTCGTCTGGACGGCTTGCAGCGCGGCAATGCCGAGGCCGCATCGGGCGAACATGTCCAGATAACCAAGGCGGAGTCGCAGGTTGCCACCCGCGTCGTGTTCGCGCCGGCACAGCGCGAAATGCGGCTGCAGGGACCGACCCAGGCGCTCAAACGCAACTTCTTCCGCAAACCCGTTGTGGCAGGCGATCTTGTGGCGACGACCGGGCAGCAGCCGGTCCAGAACATGCCAGCCGAAGTCCAGCGCATGTTTAACGCGCCGGCCTATGCGCTGACGCAGATCCGTCTCAGCGTCGTATCGACAGTGCCCAAGGGCATCGTTCACATCGACGAGAATACCGAGGTCGAACTCCGCGCAGAATATGAAGAACCACGTGATCCGCGCGCCGGCGTGAATTATGACGATGTCGGCGGAATCGGCGATACCATCAAGCAATTGCGCGAGATGGTCGAACTGCCGCTGCGCTATCCCGAATTGTTCACCCGGCTTGGCGTTGATCCGCCAAAGGGCGTCTTGCTGCATGGCCCTCCGGGGACCGGTAAGACCCGCCTTGCTCAGGCCGTAGCCAGCGAGAGCGACGCGGAATTCTTCACCATCAACGGTCCCGAGATCATGGGTTCGGGTTACGGTGAGAGCGAGAAGAAACTGCGCGAAGTGTTCGAGGAGGCGACCCGCGTTTCGCCTTCGATCATCTTTATTGACGAGATTGATTCGATCGCGCCCAAGCGGACCCAAACCCCGGGCGAAGCCGAGAAGCGGTTGGTCGCGCAATTGCTGACCCTGATGGACGGGCTGGAGGCGCGGTCCAATCTGGTGGTAATCGCCGCGACCAATCGTCCCGATGCGATGGATGAAGCGCTGCGCCGCCCAGGCCGATTCGACCGTGAAATCGTGATAGGCGTTCCCGACGAGAAGGGGCGCCGTGAAATCCTGTCGATCCATACCCGCGGCATGCCGCTGGGCGATAAGGTCAATCTGACCGAGCTGGCCAAGACTACGCACGGTTTTGTCGGTGCTGACATTGCCGCGCTCGCGCGCGAGGCGGCTATCGAAGCGGTTCGCCGGATCATGCCGAAACTCAATCTCGATGAGCGAACAGTTCCGCAGGACGTGCTTGATGAGCTTTGCGTCACGCGGGAGGATTTCTTCGAAGCGCTGAAAAGGGTCCAGCCGTCGGCCATGCGCGAGGTTATGGTGCAGATGCCCGATGTGGGTTGGGATGCGATTGGCGGCGTCGACGATGCTATCGAGAAGCTGCGGGAAGGGATCGAACTCCCGCTCAAAAACCCCGAAGCCTTCGAGCGGCTGGGCATTCGCGCGGCCAAGGGCTTCCTGCTCTACGGCCCTCCCGGTACTGGCAAGACGCTGCTTGCAAAAGCTGTCGCCAAAGAAGCCGAGGCCAATTTTATCTCGATGAAAAGCAGCGATCTGCTCAGCAAATGGTACGGCGAAAGCGAGCAACAGATCGCCCGCATGTTTGCGCGTGCCCGTTCGGTTGCTCCGTGTGTCGTGTTCATCGACGAGATCGACAGCCTAGTCCCGGCGCGCGGAAGCGGGCAAGGCGAACCGCAAGTTACAGGCCGCGTCGTCAACACGATCCTGGCCGAGATGGATGGCCTTGAGGAGCTGCAATCGGTCATTGTGATCGGTGCAACCAATCGCCCGACATTGGTCGACCCCGCATTATTGCGGCCAGGACGGTTCGACGAGCTGGTCTATGTCGGTACGCCGGACACGAGAGGCCGCGAACATATCCTGAAGATACATACCGCCAAAATGCCTCTGGCAAAGGATGTTGATTTGACGAAAATCGCGGAGCAGCACACCGAACGCTTTACCGGCGCCGATCTGGAGGATGTGGTACGCCGCGCCGGTCTGAACGCACTGCGCCGTGCCGGTAGCGAGGTCAAAGAGGTAGGCCAACGGGACTTTATGGAAGCCATCAAAGACTCGCGCGCAACCGTCACGTCGAAAATGGAAGCCGAATATAAGAAAATGCGCGGCGAGTTGAAGAAGCGCGCGGCAGAGGTGAAACCGTCAATCGGCTTCCTGACCGACGGGATGGTCGAGCCGGTCCGCGATAAGAAGCACGGCGATGACGGTTAGGTTTGCCCCTCCCTTTTCAAAGGGGGGTGCGGTACCTAGGGTTCGCCCGCTTTCGGATGGCCGTTCGGCACTTCCAACCGGTGCCGGATAAGCGCGTCGGGCATTTCGTCCTGTAACCACTGGATCATGTGCTCCCGCACATCGCACCGTAATTGCCAAAGTTCGCCGATTGTCTTTGCACTTACCGCCAAGCGCAGCTCGATACTCTCCGGATAGGCTTCGGTCATCAGACACTGAACTGTACGGCCATCCCACAGCGAATGTCCGTCGACGTAACGGACAAGTTCCTCCCGGATAGGCTGGATCTTCGTTGCAGGATCAAGGTGCAGCATCACCGGCCCGGTTAATTTCTCACTCTTGCGTGACCAGTCTTCAAACGGCTGTTCGAGCACTACCGACGTTGGCACCACGATGGCCCGCTCGTCCCATGTCCGCACAGTGATAAAGCTCATCCGAATCTCTTCGACCCGGCCGGTATGTCCGTCGATGACCACCAGATCGCCCAGTCGCAGCGGTTCGGTGAAGGCGATTTGCAATCCGCCGATCAGCGATTTTAGCGCAGGCTGCGCAGCAGCGCCCACCGCCAATGCCGCGAGACCGGCAGAGGCGAGCAACGTTGTACCGATCGATTTTACTGCGGGAATGCTGAACAGCATCAATCCGACAGTAACGAACACGATCGCGAAAATCGCTGTGCGCGAAAAAATCGAAATGCGCGTGCGGCGGCTGCGAATGGCGACCGGGTCTTCCGACGCCTCCATCTTGATTTCCATCGCGGCGGTGAAGGCTTTGATGATTGTGTAAGCAATCCAGCCGAGCAGTGCAGGGCGAACAAAGCGCGCAATCGGCTCCCATATAAAGGCGAGCGTATCGTTGCCTTGCGCGACGACTGTAATACCGATCGCGATCAGCGACCATTTGATCGGCCGCCGGATGCTCTGGATTATCAAATCGTCGGCCACTGTTTCGGATTTGCCGGTAACCCGCTGCAGAATTGCAAAAATGGCGCGGTAAATCGCGTAAGCGATCACAATAGCGACAGTCAGCGCGATCGCAGCGGCTGTCGCCTCGCTCCAGTCGATATTCCAGTTTGCGGGATTGTATTGGTCTAACATGAGCAGGTCCTGACGATAAGCCAACTAACGGGAAGCAGGATAGTTTCAAGCACAGCGTGGGCTAAAGCGACACATGGGCGACAAAGGCGACAGGGTGTCGCTTTCGTTGAATATTTCTAAGTATCTATAAAGTGAAGGAAAATTGAACTCTCGGTCGGACATAACAGCTATGGGTGCCCCCGCCCCTGCTGCGGCGAACCGGACCGTATAGACCGTGAGAGCCTGATGGACACGAGTGCGAAGCATTGTCGGGTAAGACATGTTGCCACCATGGCACGCGTTCGGGCGTGTAGGACAGCGGAAAATGGCGCGTGTTTTCGACCCAATTGCGGACATCGCCTCCATTTCAGAGAAAGGCCAGAAGCGGGCGGCCCACAGATTTTAGTCGGAGCCTTTTCGTCCTTTGCGGAATGCGTCAAGCATTGGGGGCCGATGGAGGCACTCGTCAAAATTGAACGGTCGGGTTCGCAAGGGCGAAACGTTTCCAGCATCCTCGTGCGCCGGATTCAGGAGAATGACATCTGCTTCGGGGAGAACTTTCGATCGAACCGCCAAGAGCAGTGATTTACGATCGATGATCCAATCATCGACGAGCTTCTTGATCTCATCTTCGGCTAATCCATCCGGTACGCGCTCCGGAGTTGAATCGATAATGGTCCAACCTAGAGTGAGATCGTCCGGGGCCTCGTCGAGGCGATCAAGCCAATATCGAAGAGCGATCAAGACCGCAGCCCCGGCTTCACTGGCAAGACTCACTACTGGCAGACCCGGAGAAGAGTACCGCCCGCCCGACTGCTCGGCACCTTTTCCATCCAATGTCTGATGACCCAATCGGGTTAGCCGCCACAATTTCATGCCCGCTAATATGACCTTTTTATCGAAAGTTGCCAGTCCGCTTTCCACCCCAATCCCTGTGGTTCTTTCTTGAACGCTAACCTTAGCGCGTTTGCGAAAAGCCCGGATTTCTAATGCGCCTCACCCCAGCTTTTGCCATGGCCGATATCGACACCCAGCGGTATCGATAGCTTCACCGCTGGCTCGGCCGCCTCGGCCATCACTTTCTCGATCACTGTGCTTGCGGCTTCGACGTCGCCTTCGGGCAGTTCGAACACCAGTTCATCGTGGACTTGCAGCAGCATCCGGACGCCTTTGCCATTTCTTGGGCCGAGCCCGGCCTCTTCGAGCGCAGGCATCATCCGGGCCATCGCGCGTTTGATGATGTCGGCGCTGGTGCCCTGGATCGGGGCGTTGATCGCGGCGCGTTCGCTGCCCTGGCGTTCGGTCTGGTTCTTCGAATTGATCCGCGGAAACCATGTCTTGCGGCCAAACAGCGTCTCGGAATAGCCGCGCTCTTTCACTTGAATCAGCGTTTCGGAGATATAGTTTTGAATGCCCGGGAAGCGGTCGAAATAAGTGTTTATGACCTCTTGCGCTTCATCGGAGTCGACGCCCAGCCGGCCCGCCAGCCCCCAGCGCGAGATGCCGTAAAGGATCGCAAAGTTGATCGTCTTGGCTGCCGCACGCGTGTCGCGGGTGACTTCGCCATACATCTCTTTCGCGGTGCGCGCGTGGATGTCCTCGCCCTGTTCGAAGGCTTCCTTGAGCGAGGGGACATCGGCCATATGCGCGGCAAGCCGTAGTTCGATTTGAGAATAGTCAGCGGCAAGCAGGACATTGCCGTCATCCGCCACAAATGCCTCGCGGATCTGGCGGCCGATGGCGGTGCGGATCGGAATATTCTGCAAATTGGGATCGGTCGAGGACAGGCGCCCGGTCTGTGCGCCGACCAGCGAATAGCTGGTATGCACGCGGCCGGTATCGGGATTGATCGCGGCTTGCAGCGCATCGGTATAGGTCGATTTCAGCTTGCTGAGCTGCCGCCATTCAAGAACGCGGGTGGCGATTTCTGCGCCGTCTCCCGCGAGCTTTTCGAGGATCGCCTGATCGGTCGAGAACTGCCCGCTCTTGCCTTTGCGCCCGCCTTTGTAGCCGAGCTTTTCGAACAGGATGGTGCCGAGCTGTTTCGGGCTACCGATCGTGAATTCCTCGCCCGCTTCCTCGTGGATCAGCGTTTCCAGCTTGCCCATTTCGGTCGCGAATTCTTCCGACAATTTGGCGAGCCGTGCGCGGTCTACCTTGATGCCGTTGCGCTCCATCATCGCGACTACCGGGATCAGCGGGCGGTCGACCCGCTCGTAGACTTTGGTGCCGCCTTCGACCGGCAGGCGCGGTTTAAGATGTTTGTGCAGCCGCCATGTGACGTCGGCATCCTCGGCGGCATATTCGGTTGCGCGGTCGAGCGGGACTTCGCCGAACGGGATTTGTTTCTTGCCGGTGCCGCATATCTCTTTGAACGACAACGGCGTGTGGCCGAGGTGGCGCTGCGACAATTCGTCCATCCCGTGCCCGCCGCCAATACCGGCTTCGCCGCGCCCCGCGTCGAGCGCGAAGCTGATGATCATTGTGTCATCAATCGGGCTGACATCGACCCCATAGCGTGCCAGCACGTTGAGATCATATTTGATATTCTGCCCGATCTTCAGCACCGCATCGCTCGCCAGCATCGGTTTGAGCGCTTCCAACGCATCCTCGCGGGCAATCTGCTCGGGCCGTTCGGCAAACATATCGCTGCCGCCGCCGCCTTCATTGTGATGATCGAGCGGGATGTAGCAGGCGTCGTTCGGCCCCACGGCGAGGCTGATCCCGACCAGATCGGCCTGCATCGCGTCGAGCGCGCTGGTCTCGGTATCGACCGCTACGACGCGCGCGTTCATGCATTTGGCGATCCAGGCGTCGAGCGCGTCGCGTGTCTGAACGCATTCATAGGCACTGCGGTCCACAGCGGGCATATCGGGCAGGGGCTGGCGGTTGCCTTCGGGTGTCCCCTCGTCGCCTGCCTTTTGTGCCTTTGCCGGATTGAGATCATTGCTGCGCTCCGGACTGCCGCTTCCCGCATCAAGCCGCCGCAGCAGGCTGGTGAAACCGTGTGCCTGCAAAAATTCGGTCAGAGGTCCGGGCGGAATGCTCTTGAGCGCCATATCCTCCAGCGGGACGGGCAGTTCGCAATCCTCTTTCAGTGTCACCAGTATCCGGCTGAGTTCAGCATCGGCGCGGTGTTCGAGCAGCCGCTCTTTCAGCTTGGACTTTTTCATGTCCTCTGCCGAATCGAGAGCCGCTGTGAGATTGCCGTGCTCGGCGATCAGCTTGCTCGCGGTTTTTGGGCCGACGCCGTAAATGCCCGGAATATTGTCAGCGGTATCGCCCATCAGCGCGAGGACATCGCCAACCTTGTCCGGCGTTACACCGAATTTCTCTTCGACCTCCTCCGGCCCTATGCGCGCGCTTTTCATCGTATCGAGCATGTCGATCTTGGCTGGTCCGTTTGGGCCGGCTTCTTCGCCGACGAGCTGCATCAGATCCTTATCCGAAGATACGATCGTCACGTCCCAGCCCTGCGCCTGCGCCGCGCGGGCATAGGATGCGATCACATCATCCGCTTCGACATCGGGTTCTTCGATGCAGGGGAGCGAGAAAGCGCGCGTTGCATCGCGAATTAGCGGGAATTGCGGGACCAGATCTTCGGGAGGGTCGGGCCGATTCGCTTTGTACTGGTCGTAGATCTCGTTGCGGAATGAATGGCTGGATTTGTCGAGAATGACCGCAAGGTGAGTCGGCCCGTCCGCCGCGTCCAGATCATCTGCCAGCTTCCAAAGCATTGTTGTATAACCGTAAACCGCCCCAACCGGGGTGCCTTCGGGATTGGTCAGCGGCGGCAGCCGGTGATAGGCGCGGAAAATATAGGCAGAGCCATCGACGAGATAGAGGTGCTTTTTGTCAGCCATGACGCAGACATCTAGCACCGCCGGAGCAGTTGGTCAGCCAAATGCAGCGCTTCCATCCACCGATCTGGCATAATTAAAATATGGCGGAATTGTGCGGTTTTTGGGCAAATAAGGCAGAAATAAGGCAGAAATTTCGCGAATCCTCTTGCGCTGCCACATTTCCGCCATTATTTAGCAACCACGAAGTCTGTCCTAGGGGGGAGATTTCGCGCGGGGCCATATTGGTCTCGCGATATCCACTCGCTGTTTTAAGGAATTTATACATGCGTAAGATCGTACTTGCTGCCGCAGCTGCCGGCGCCGCTCTGACTCTGGCTGCTTGCTCGGAAACTGCCGACAAAGCTGGCGAAACTGCTGACGCGATGGCTGCTGACACAGAAGCAAACGTTGAAGCTATGGCTGAAGGCGCTGAAGAAGCTGGCGCTGCTGTTGAAGGCGCTGCTGAAGAAGCTGCTGTTGAAGCAGAAGCTGCTGTCGAAGGCGAAACAGAAGCAGAAGCTGCTGCTGAATAAGCCTTTCGCTTAGCGAATAAAGAGAAGGGCGGTACCGTAAGGTGCCGCCCTTTTTGTTTGTGCCGAATGCTCACAAGAGCGCCTCATACGAATGTGAAAGCGCTCGTCTTACCCGCCCAATCTATCCGCCAGTGCGATAGTCGGCGTCCGCCCACTGACGCTCGTTTGATCCGGCGTATCCATTGTACAAAGCCCTTGCGATCTGTGCGATCCGTTCATCGCGCATGCGCCGTGCCTCGCGCTTGTTGCGGGCTTCGTCAGCCGACGAAGCGCTCTGACCGGTAACATAGATTGCCGCTGCAATTGTTCGGCCATCCGGGGTTTGGAAAATGCCGATGTCACTGGCCGTACGGTTCAGCGTGCCGGTTTTGTGCGCCACATTGGCGCTGAGCGGCAAACCGGACCGCATCCGCTTTTTGCCCGTCGTAGTGCGCTCCATCGCGCCGATGATAATGTCGCGGCTATACTTGCTGTGCCACTCGCCCTGGTAAATGCCTGCGAGCAGCCGCGCCATGGCCAACGGCGTGGCGCTATCACGGGTGTCGATCACCGTTGCGGGATCATACTCTCCGTCGTCGCGGACCAAAGTGGCAATATCACGCGACAGTTCGAACCCTTCAATGCCGACGCTACGCATCCATGCATTCACAGCCGCCGGTCCCCCGACGACGCGTAGCAGCGTATCGGTGCACGCATTGCAGCTTTTGCTAATCATCAGGTCCAGATGTTCGCGTGCGGAAATATATTCGCCTTTGCGAACGGGCGCACGCTTGCTTGAATATTTCGCGGAACGCACCGGGCGTAGCAGCGCATATTCGCTGGTCAGGCTCCAACGCCCCTGATCGACCCCAGCCATAAAAACGGCTGCAATGGCAACTTTACTGGTGCTGGCCATAGGAAATCGCTGATCACCAAGGACAGAGACTTGTTTACCGGTCGCCAGATCGATCGCAGCAACACCAATGCGGCCTTTACCGCCATCGGCAATCTGCGCGATCCGCTTTTCAAAATCGCTTCCATAGACTGCATCGAAACGCTCCGGCGCGCGGGTTTTCGTGCCAAACGTACTGTCGAAAGCGGCTTCGAAGCTGGTTGACTGTGCCTGTACTGGCGAGGCCACAGCAAGGCCAAGAGCCAAGGCCGGCACTATCGTCGCACCAAGCCGCGCTAACGTATTGAGTCCAAATCGCATAAGCCTGATCGTACCCCTGTCATGGTTTGGAAAACCTTAACGGGCGAAGATTCGCAGGCGCAAGCAATATAGCGACGAAAAGTGTCGCTCGGGCGACAAAACCTTGCGTCAGGCTTGGCTAATCGCTTTCTCGATGCGTTCGGTTGTTTCACCGGTGAGTGTTTTTGCGATTTCACCAACCAGTCGTTTCTCCAGTTCGGTATGGTAATGACGCCGCATTTCACCCAGAGTCTTTGGATCCGCAATCACCACCAGATCGTCCATTTCTCCGGCAACCGCCTTCGCGTTGAGCCATTCGGCGGCCGCAGTCGCATGGGCAAGCTCGTCAAGATCGGTTGCGCCCTTGCGCTGCCCGATATCGTCCTGATGTTTCACGCCTGCGCTGAAATTGGTGGCCGTCAGTTTGGGCTTGTCCACCTGGCTGAGCTTTGGCTCGAATAGCTGCCCGTCATTACGCATAAGGACGAAATTCTCTCCGTCGACAATCGCGACGTGAGCTTTGTGCGGCAATTTCATATGTCTCTCCTGTTTCTTCCTCTCTCAACGGTCGACTGCCGAAATCGTTGCCACATCAAACCGATTTTCACGCCGCGTGCTTACTGTTAGAGCCGCGCAATGAGTGACACATGGACAATCGGAATTATCGGCGGCTCGGGCCTCTACCAAATCGATGCGTTGGAAGATGCGCAGTGGATTCGCGTGAACTCACCCTTTGGTGAGGTGTCCGACGAAATTCTGTGCGGCCGGATCGGCGATGTGCAGGTTCGGTTCCTGCCCCGCCATGGCCGGGGACACAATATTCCGCCCAGCGAAGTTAATGCGCGCGCCAATGTGGATGCGCTGAAACGGGCCGGATGTACTGACCTTTTGGCAATCTCCTCGGTAGGGAGTCTGCAGGAAGAACTCCCGCCGGGACAATTCGTGGTGGTCGATCAATTTATCGACCGGACCAAAACGCGCGCCTCCAGTTTCTTCGGAACCGGAATGGTGGCGCATGTCAGCATGGCAGAGCCGGTGTGCGAGCGACTGTCCCGAATGGCTGCGAAGGCAGTTAAAAAGGCGGGCGGGAATATCAGCGCAGATGCGACCTATCTCGCGATGGAAGGCCCGCAATTCTCCACGCGCGCGGAAAGCCATCTCTATCGCCAATGGGGGGCGGACGTGATCGGCATGACCGCTATGCCGGAGGCAAAATTGGCGCGCGAGGCGGAGCTACCCTATGCGTTGGTCGGTATGGTCACTGATTATGATTGCTGGCGCGAAGATGCCGCTTTTGTCGAGGTCAGCGAAGTCATCGCGCAGATGAATGCCAATGGTGATATTGCCCGCAAAACGGTTGAGCAATTCATTGCGGCACTGCCAAAAGAACGCGCAGCCTCGCCGTTGGACACGGTGCTCGACTTTGCAATGATCACCGCTCCCGATGCGCGTGATCCGGCAATGCTCGCGAAGTTGGACGCAGTCGCCGGGCGCGTTCTCTAGTCCGAGAAACGCAGATCGCTGAATTCAAATTGGCCGGTAGAACAATACGTCATTTCCTCACCGCCGGATAAGGTGGTGAACGCAGCGCGCCACGACTGATTGTTAAGAAACAGGTTTGCGACGCCTTCGCCGTCGATGAATAAGCGAAAGGAGATTGGGGCTGCAATCGCCATCTTGCCGAGATTGAAATCCTCACGAATGCCTTCGACATTTGTGTTGAACATGATGTCGAATTCTGTCGCATCGGCTGTTGCAGCAATTAGCCGGAACGTGGCAAAACTGCTGCCATCACGAGCAGCAATACTGGCCCCGACAGCCGGTGTCAGATTGCCGCGCCGGAACTGTTTGGCAGTTATTGTGCCGCTAACGGCTGGCGTCGCCTGAGCCAGATTTTGCACAGAAGAGGATGCATCGGTGCGCGCATCGCAATCAAAAGTAAGCGGTGCAGCCTGAACGGAATTCGCAGTCGTCAAAGCGGCAACTGCAATCAGTGCCTTTGCCGGAGTGGTGATGTGCATTGTGATTACCTTCTTAACCTGCGTTAGCTGCACGTTGGCAAAATGCTGCGAACAATCAAGTGAAGAAGGCGTGGTGCGCCAGAACCGTACGCTTCCTTACATTGCGTGCTGCCTCTAAGCCGAACAGCTGGCGCCGCCCAAAACGCAGAAACGTGCGCAATGCGGATGGTTGAGTGAAACGTCTTGTGACGCTTCCTCCAGAGTTGACCCCATATCGAATCCGCCATCATACGGGATCAGCGTACATGCCGCGACGCGGGGTTCTGCTTCGCCTTTGCGGTGGACGACCATGCGGCTGGTGGCACACATGATGTCAGCAGGGTTCTGGTTCAGGATGCCCCAGCATTCAGTGGTAATCTCCGCGATGTCCTTCGCTTCATCCATTTCAGGGAAGAGCACGAGCCGCATCGGATCGCTTGCATCAATCCCGATGCCGAGTTCCGCAAACAACGTCGCATAGCCGTCTCGCGCTTGATCCATCGTTTCGTTCGGCAGCATCCGGCCCGCGACTGCGATGGAGAAACCATTGTTTGAAAGCCATTTCAAACCTTCGGTTCCGGGCTCCCAACTCCGCGCACCACGCTCCGCCTCATGCGCAGCTTTGGTATAGTGATCGAGGCTAACGCGAATGGTCAGCTTGTCACCAAACCGTTCGCGCAGGTCGAGCAGCGCCGCTTCACGCCGCCGCATCGGCTTCATCGCGTTGGATAGGACCAAAGCCTCGAACCCGCGTTCCAGCGTGTCGGTTAGAATCGCGACGAATTCGGGATTCATAAATGGCTCGCCGCCGGTATAGCCAATTTCTTTGGTAGCGATGGCTTTCTCGGCGATTTCATCGAGATAGCGCGTCACGTGATCGCGGCTGATATAGACCAGCGCATCATTGGTCGGGCTGCTTTCGATATAGCAATTGATGCAGGCGAGATTGCACAGCGTACCGGTATTGAACCACAGCGTTTCGAGCGCAGTCAGCGGCACCGAAGCGCGGCGTTCGCCCTTAGCGGTCCAAACCGGATCGGAAAATTTTTCTTCCGGCAGCGCATCTGCTTCCACCCGAAACGGCGAGGCTGCAGTAGGGGCATTGCGGGAAGTGTTGCGGCTGCTCGTCGCGGTGGTGGTCAATTGAACGTCCTGCGCATCTTTGCCACGAACGCCGCATATTTCTTGGGAAGCGCTCCAAAAACCGTTGGCTCCCACGCGGAGAAAGCCGCAGCTTTCAGGATTTCGCTGCGTGTTGGGTAGGAAATCACCGCCGAACCGAGAGCAAACGTGTTGCTCTTGCCAGTGATGGATTGGGTAAAGGGCAGCAGCAACTCGCCGGCATTCTTGCCGCAAATGCTCGCGCCCAAGACTTTCTTCCCTTTCAGAATGACTTTGAGGTGGCCTTTGGTCGAATCCTCGGCAATCGCGCGTTCATTGTGGTCGAAGCCCTCTTTGATCACGGTAATTTTGTCATTGCCGAATTTCTCGCGCGCTTCCTCGTCGGTCATGCCGATCTGCGCGACTTCCGGCTCAGTGTAGGTGCACCAGGGCAGGGCTTTCCAGTCGACTTTGGTCGGTAGGCCGGTAGTGATTTCAAGCGCGACGTTGGAGCCTTCATAGCCCGAGACATGCGTCAGGCGCGGGCCTTCGCGGCAATCGCCGATAGCGTAGATGTTCTTGACCGATGTACGGCGGCGCGCATCGACTTTAATGCCATTGCGGCCAAGTTCGATCCCAAGCTCTTCCAAGCCATAACCCGAAACGCGTGCCGAACGGCCCACTGCGATCAGCAAATGCGATCCGGTGACGGTGTCGCCGCCATCGGTGTGTACGGTGATCTTGCCTTTGGACACTTCAACCTTCTGGCCTTTGCCCGCAATGAAGCGGACGCCTTCGTCCTTCATTACATCGACGACGACTTGCACGGATTCGCGATCATCGCGGCCCATGGGGCTGCCTGGCTCGATCACGGTCACTTCACTGCCCAAGCGGCGGAAGCTTTGTGCCATTTCCATTCCGATCACACCGCCGCCGATGATGACCAGGTGGTCCGGTTGTTCGGTCAGATCGAACAGGTTTTCGTTGGTGAGATAGGGGACGCTGTCCAAGCCTTCGATGGGCGGGACAAATGGTTCGGATCCGGTGGCGATCACAATGCGCGGGGCGCTCAAAGTGCGGCCGCCGACTTCAACCGTGTGTTTGCCGGTGACCTTCGCGTAATCCATGATCACTTCGCAGCCCATTTCTTCGAAAGTCTCTTTCGAATCGTGGGGCTCGATATGCGCGATCGCATCGTGGATGTGCTTATGAACGCCAGCCCATTCGACTTTCGGTGCGGCAAGCTGAACCCCGTAACGCTTTTCCTCGCGCGCCTCCTGAGCCCGTTTTGCCGCAGTGATGATCGCTTTGGAGGGGACGCAACCATTATTGAGGCATTCGCCGCCCATTTTATTGCCTTCGATCAGCGCGACTTGGAGGCCGAACAAAGCACAGCCTCCGGCCGCCGTCAGGCCTGCTGCGCCGCCGCCGATTACGATGGCATCATGTGTGAATTTCATGGGGTCCCCCGGTTTTTTCCAACTGTAACGAATTGATGCTGCAAGGCGAACCTATTTGTGCCACGCAACACGCGACGCTTGGTCGGTCATTCGGCCAGAGGGGACTGGAAGTTACATGAATATCGAAAACAGCCGTGACTATTACGGCAAGGTTTTGGGCGGATCGGGTGATCTGAAAACCGATGCTTGCTGCACAAGTGAAGCACCGCCGCCCGCCATACTGGACGCGCTGCGTAATGTGCATGAGGAAGTCCGCGCCCGCTATTATGGCTGCGGTTTGGTGTCCCCCCAAGCTATCGACGGCGCACATATTCTCGATCTTGGTTCGGGCAGCGGGCAGGACGCTTATATTCTCGCGCAGATTGTGGGCGAGCACGGCACGGTCACTGGTGTCGACACGACCCCCGAACAGCTTGCCGTCGCTAACGAGCATCGCGAATGGCACCGCGAAAAGTTTGGATATGCCAAATCCAACGTGATGTTTGTAGAAGGCGATATTGAGAAGCTGGGCGCGCTCGATTTGCCCGAAAACCACTATGACGTGATTGTCTCCAACTGCGTCATCAATCTGGTCGCGGACAAGCAGGCAGTGTTCTCGAGCGCCTACCGCCTGCTCAAACCGGGCGGGGAGTTATACTTCTCCGACGTCTATTCAGACCGGCGTGTTCCGGTACCGCTGCAAAGCGATCCGGTTCTGCACGGCGAATGCCTGTCGGGCGCGCTTTATTGGGGTGACTTTATCGACCATGCTAAGAAAGCCGGCTTCCTTGATCCGCGTCTGGTCTCAAGCCGCCCGCTTGGCATCGGCGATCCGGAAGTGGCAGCGAAGCTCGACGGGATCAACTTCTTCTCCGCGACATTCCGATTGTTCAAACTGCCCGGACTTGAGATGCAGTGCGAAGATTACGGGCAGGCCGTCCGCTACAAGGGAACAGTGCGCGGGCAGGAGCGGGTGTTCGAACTCGACGACCATCATCATATCGAAGCAGGCCGGATGTTCCTGATCTGCGGGAATAGCTGGAAAATGCTCGCCGACACACGCTTTGCCGAGCATTTCGATTTCTTCGGTGATTTCAGCACACATTACGGCGTGTTTCCTGATTGCGGGGTCGCGATTCCGTTCGCTGACAATGTTTCCAGTACTCCCGAAGCCCCGGCAGCCTGCTGTTGAGAATATTTCTGACTGGTGCGGCCGGCCTGATCGGCGGCGAAGTGGCTGCGCGCCTGCTTACGGCGGGTCACAGCGTAACCGCGCTCGTCCATAACAACCGCAACATACGCGCAAATGACAATAGCGAAGTACATCCTACCGAAGTCGTTTCGGGCGATGTCTCGCAGCCATTATTCGGCTGGAAGAAGTCAGAGTGGGACCGCCTGACAGCCAGTCACGACCTGCTAATCCATTGCGCTGCAACGGTCCGTTTTGACCTTGACGACGAGACCTATCGCACGGTCAACACCGGCGGCGCGGCCAATGCAGTCGAATTTGCCCGCTCGGGTGATATGCCGATCCTGCATGTCAGCACCGCCTATGTGTGCGGCACGCGCAATGGCCCAATTCTGGAAAGCGACCCCGTGCCAAGCCAGGGCTTTGCCAATGGCTATGAAGCGAGCAAGGCCTCGGCAGAGAAGCTAGTGCGAGCGAGCGGAGTTCCCTTTGCCATCGCCCGGCCCAGCATTGTCGTTGGCGAGAGCGATAGCGGGATGATCCGGCAATTCGACACGACTTACGCCGCGTTCAAGCTGATCGCCGAGGGGCGCGTACGCCATATGCCTGCGCGCAGTGATGCGACGCTTGATTTTGTGCCGCTCGATCATGTGGCGGCTGGAATTGTGGCGTTGGCGCAGAATATGCGGCGCGCTCAGGGCGGGGCATATCATCTGGTTTCGGGGCGCCCGATTCCGGTCGGATTTTTCACTGACGCGATTGCCAGCTTCCCGCAATTCCACCGGCCTAGTCTGGTCGAGCCCGATGGTTTCGATCCTTCGGAATTACCCGCACTCGAGCGCCGCCTCTACAAGCGGGTGGCGGGGCTTTATGCCAGCTATTTCCAGCGCAATCCTGAATTCGATGATCGCACCGCACAGGAAATGACCGGATTGGTCTGTTCGCCAACGGGGGCGGAATTCCTGCATCGGCTGATTTCGTATTGTATTAAGGTTGGGTTTTTGAGCGGCGAACAGGTTCCCCAAGAGTAGAATGCCCCTCCATGCGAGAGGGGCGGGGGGTGGGTGTTCGACTGATTGCTGGCGGCGTGCACCCCCACCGGGCGTCCCTTTCGAAGGGGAGGAGAAATCGTCCCGCTCCGCTCGCAATGACGAACAGAAGTAATCACCGCACGTCCGGATAATCCTTTGCCATCCGGCCGCGCGCGCCCACCGCCCACAAAATGCCGACTTTGAAGTAGATCCAGTTTGCCTTCAGCGGCCCCCAGGCGGCGATCCGCCGGTCGGATGTTTCGATCCAGCGCCGGACCAGCTTGATTTTGCCAAGCCGTGCGAATTTCACGCATAGATCAGCCTCCTCCATCACCGCATCGCTGGGTGTGCAGCCGCCTATTTCTAGAAACTGCGCGCGGCGAAAGAACATCGCATGGTCGCCGAACAATAGCCGGACGCCGCGCACAAACAGATGCGGGCGCGTGATCATCGGCGCATACCAAGTCTTGATCCAGTTGTGGAACGTAGTGAACCAGCGGGTCTTATCCGGCCCTTTGATCAGAGGGGTAAAGCTGGCCAGCGCGATCTTCGGATCGGCGAGAGTATCGGCGATTACCGACACCATATCGGCGGGCGGGATTGTGTCTGCATGGAGCACACACACAAGTTCTGCCGCGATAGCTTCGACGCCTGCGTTGATCTGGATTGCGCGGCCTGCTTCGGTTTCGAGTAGGCGATAGCCAGCCTGCCGGATCAATTCCCGCGTATGGTCGCTGCTTCCGCCATCCGCAAACAGGATATCGGCAGGCTGTGGATCAAGCTTCGTCAATATATCCAACAATCCGGGCAGGGCGCGCTCTTCGTTGAGCACGGGCAGTACGATGCCGACAGGGGCGCTCACGGCAAGAATTCCGGCCATTGCTCAAGATCGGCAGCGGTATCGACATCGCCAAGTTCAGGCAGAACAGCTGGGCGAATGCCGCGCGCAACGAACCGCTTCAGAGTTTCGGCAAAAACGGTTTCGGTGCTCCATTCCATGTCGGTGAAAGCGAAATCCGCTGGCTTGTTATAACCAAGCAAATAATACCCGCCATCGCTGGCTGGGCCGATCACCATCGGATCGGTCACCAGCGTATCGCGGGCGGCGCGGAGTATCTCCGGCGTCAAACCCGGGCAATCGCTGCCAATCACAATCGCAGGTGCCGGGACGCGGGAGAGTTTGGCAGTCAGGTCTCCATCGCCTTGCTCGACCACCTGCATATCCTCGCCGAGGCCTGCGTGGAACTGCTCAACCGGCGCGCCGGTCACACGCAGTTCGAATGGGATACCGCTTGCCCGCGCCACTTCGACTGTATGCGCAAGCAGCTTGGTATAAATCGCCGCCGCGCCTTCCGGTCCGAACCCAGGAATCAACCGGGTCTTGGCTTCACCCGGAGTAGGCCAGCGGCAGAATATCGAAATCAGCGGAGCGGTCATGCACCGTTCTGTAACCGCTCGACTGCGGCAGCGCTATGGGGCATTGAGGCAGCATGAAGCTCGGCAAGATCGCAATGATGGCAGCGGCTGGCGCGGTGGTTGGCGGCATATTACTGATGGAGCGTAAGAAACCGCTGCGTGAAGCTAAGACGCCCACAATACCGCGCAATATCAGCAATGCTGTCTTGGGTGCTGGATGCGCCGTGATTGTTGCTGCGGTGGAAGAGCCGTTGACGCAGGCGATTGCTGTGAAGAATTTGGAGAAGGGGCGGGGACTGGCGCAAAGATTGCCGCGTCCCCTGCGCCTAATCGGCGGTATTGCTGCGATGGATTACGGTTTTTACTGTTGGCATGTCGCCACGCATAGGGTCCCGTTCCTGTGGCGTTTCCACCGTGTGCACCACATCGATCCGGATATGGATGCGAGCACGGCGGTGCGGTTCCACCCTCTCGATATGTTTGTCTCGTTGCCGTGGCGGCTTGTGCAGGTGCGGTTATCGGGTGCGAGCCCGAAATCTTTGCGCTGGTGGCGCAATTTCTTCAATTTCTCGATCCTGTTTCACCATTCGAATATGCGGTTGCCGGGCCTCACCGATAATTTGCTCGCGCGCGCCTTCACCACGCCGAAGATGCACGGCATCCATCATTCGAGCATCAAGTCGGAGCGCGACAGCAACTACACCAGCGGTCTTAGCTTCTGGGACCGATTGCACGGCACGTTCCGCGACGATATTCCGCAGGACGAGATCGATATCGGCGTCTACGATCGCTTGGCGAGCGAAGATTTGCCGCTAGACCGCACGCTTGGCGCACCGTTCCGAGACACCCCTAATCAGCAGGTCTAATTGTTCGCTTTCTGGCTCGCGATCCACTGATCCACCCGCGTTTCAAGCAGGTTCAACGGCACCGAACCGCCGCCCAGAACGGTGTCGTGGAACCCGCGAATATCGAAATCGTCGCCAAGCTCTTCTTTCGCTTTGGCGCGGAGCTCAAGAATCCGGATCATACCGATTTTGTAGGAAGTCGCTTGACCGGGCCAGACAATATAGCGCTGCACTTCGTTCCGCACCGTTGTTTCCGGCATCGGTGAATTGGCCATGAAATAATCGACCGCCTGTTGCTCGCTCCAGCCTTTGGCATGGATACCGCTATCGACGACCAAGCGGATTGCGCGCCACATTTCCGTCGTCAGGCGGCCAAAGTCGGAATAGGGGTCTTTGTACGCGCCCATCTCTTTCGCCAGCAATTCGGAATACAGCGCCCAGCCTTCGCCATAGGCCGACAAATAATAGCCTTGCGACCGGAATTTCGGGATGCCGGTTAGTTCCTGCGCGATCGATAATTGCATATGATGGCCGGGGTTGCCCTCGTGATAGGCAATCACTTCCAGCGGCGGAATGGGCATCGCGCGCATATCGGATAGATGCGCGTAATAGATTCCCGGCCGTGACCCATCGGGCGTGCCTGGGCGGTAATGCTGCGCTGCACCGTCCTGTTCGCGAAACGGTTCGACCCGGCGGACTTCCAGCGGTGCTTTAGGCAATATGCCGAAATACTCAGGCAGTTTGGTATCGATAAATGCCAGATGCTTCTTTGCGGCATCGATATAATCCTGCGCGCCTTTATCATCATCGGAGAAATAGAACTGATCATCCTCGCGCATGAATGTGAAGAAGGCTGGCAGATCGCCGTCAAATCCAACCTTGTCCTTGATCGCTTCCATTTCGGTCCGAATGCGCGCGACTTCCGACAAGCCGATTTCGTGCACTTCGTCCGCAGTCAGATCGGTGGTGGTCATCATGCGGAGCTGATGATTGTAGTATTCCTCACCGTTGGTAAGCGCACTCGCTCCGCGTGCTTCGGCATCGGCATTGGCGCGGTCCTTTATAAACCACTCGATAATGCGGGCGTATGCGGGTGCCAGCTGCTCGGTCAGCGCGGTACGGGCTTCTGCGCGCAATTCCTCGCCGCGCTCCGCAGTGACCGTGCCATCATCGACCAACTTGGCAATATGGTCCTCGCTTGCAGTCCATAGGGCGGAGGGCTCACCGCTTTTGTCAAACGGTTCGCCGGTGGTGATATTCTGCGATTCCTCAATCACTGCGTCATAGGCGAATTGCGGGGGCCGGGTCCCTGCCTCGGCATTGGCCTGGGCCCGGGTAAGCAATTGATCCATCGCCGTCCCGATCCCGCCCAGCCGAGCAATGAAAGCGGTCATATCGCTTTCGCTTTCGACCTTGTGCTGGCTGATCAGGAAGCTGGGCAACGCCGATTGCGTTCCGTTCATCTGGTGGAGAATATAAGTCTGATTGCGAAACTTGGCTGCCGCTTCGGCCTGTTCCTTGCGGAATTGCCACATGTCCCAGGACAGTTTGGCATCGTCCGACAATTCGTCATAGTCGAAATTGGCTTCCATCTCGGCGGCGGTATTCTGCCACCATTCCAGCTGTTTTTGCTCAGCCTCGGCGCTCAAATCGTCGATCTTGTCGTAATCGGACTTCATTCCGAGCGATGTCTGCAACATCGGACTGAACGCAACCAGCTCGTCAAATTTGGCATCGAACCACGTGTTGATGCATTCAGTCTGTGTGGTCGTGCATTCGATTTTGGCAACCACCGGCTCGGATAACCCGCCGCAATTCGCAACTGCGGCCGAAGCGAGCAACACAGCGATCAATTTTGTCTTGGGCAGTCGGGTCATGGCAGGCGGTCCTCTTCGAAAATCTGTCGTTGCAGTGTTACATGCGGCAGGATCAGCGGAAAGGGAAGTGCGCCTAACGTTTGCTCGCGCCGATCGCCGCTTTCACGTCGTTCACGAAGCTGGAATTTCGCACGCCGTGATAGATGCCGCGCGTCACCATCCTGCCCAGCCAGCGCATTTGCCGCTGGACCTGTAAAAGCAACATGACGCGCGGCTGGTCGGACTCGTTCCAGACTTCATGCGGATAGGTCTCGTCAAACACCAGCCATTCGCCATAGCGCCATTGGTATATTTCGCCATTCACAGCAATTTCGCAGCGCTTCCCGTCGTCCGGCAGCATCAGCGGCAGATGGCAATTGAGCCACGATTTCGTCAACCCGCGATGCAAGGGGACATGGGTGCCAGGCTCCATGATCGACAGAAACGCCACCACTACACCGGGTATGGAATCGATGGCTTGGGTGAGTTTGGGGCAGCGCGCCTGATTGGCCTTTGCTTCATACCCGTAACCACGGAAGAAAAAGCTCTTCCATGCAGGTGTCGAGGCAATCCGGCGGTGGTCCGGAGATATCTCACCGAGTGGTGGAATGCCCTCCCGCTCGCGCATCAACGGCTCGATTTCGTCGCGAAATTCCGGCCATTGCGGGGCCACTTCGTCAAGTCCGGGGACCAGCGCTGAATCGATCACCGGTGCATCGCCGACGAGGGATTGCTTCGCCAAAAAACCGTTTACCGGATCGCGAAGCTTTTTGCCGACGCGTATAAGAGTGTTTTGCTTAGGCTGTGTGTAGCGCTCCGCCGGGCGCGGATCGTGGGCGTCTCCGTCTTGGCGAGGCACCTGCTGCATGACGCATAAATAGCACGATGAAGGCACTGCAACTTGTATAAATTCGACCAACAGCCTTCGATGGTCGGCTAACTAAACGACACCGCCGCTGTGTTCCTAATTAACCTCGTTCGGCTTCAATGGCTTATACAAAATCTCTGGAGGAGGGACAAATTTGCTTTTCGCCCATTTGGTCAGGCGTGGCTTGTCGAACTCGCCGTCTTTGTGGCGCACAAACGCCTCATATGCCGCAGCGCGGGCGCTGTCGCCATGCGGCGCAGTTGCCGTGTCGAGCGCTTTCACAAATGCGTGCAGTTTCTGAATTCGCTCGCGGATTTCTTCCGTACGTGCCTCCCCGCTCTGTTCAAGATCGACCCAGATCTCGCCAATTCGCCGGCCAACCACCAGTGTGCGAAAAGCGTTAAGCTCGTCTCGCCCTTCCCAAAAAGCCGCTTCCGTTGGGTCCGGCAGCCCGCCTAAGTCCTGCATCTCACGCGCTATCGCTTTGAGCGTCGATTGTGCGAGAGACTCGGTTGTAGGTGCGGTCTCGCCAGCAAGATAGTTTCCGATCACAGCAACACTTGTGTTGAGCAGCGCCGTTTTTTCTTCCGGTGTTTTCGTAGATTTGGTGCGGTCCTTGATATGGCTGCCATACCACACAATCGGCGCGCGGCGACTGGCCGGGACGTTATTACAGGCGGTGGCCAGCGCTTTGAGAAAGCCGGATTGGTGACCGCCGCCGCGCTCTGTGTAATTCTCCGCAAGCCTTATCGCGATAGTAGTTTCGGATGGCGGGCAATTTTGCGGAGCAGCAGAAGGTTGGCTGAAGAACGTACTGGTTGACCCGTTATGTGCCTCGGAAAAGGATAGGAACTTTGTCATCGTCGCCTGTGCGAGTTCGGATAACACGGCTTGCCGCTCGACCTGGTCGTCCAATGTGCCGATACGCAAAACTTCGTTCCAAATCAGATGCAGGGTTTCCAGCAGCTCGGCATCGGTCAACTGAGCCGCGTTAGTCCGGTGGAAAAGCGCAACGCCGAAGCCCAAAGCTATATCGGGATTTTCCATGCACTGGTCCCGGACATTTGCGATGGCACCAAGTTGTTCATCGTTCCAATTTCGAGAGAGCGAATCGGCGGTTGCTGTGATGCGGTTGACCATGGCGTCATCGCAAGTCACCTGTTCGGCAGGCTCCTGCGCATGGGCCGACAGTGGAAACACTGCGCCCAATGCAGCCAGACATATCCAAACGCTTTTCATTGACAAACCCCCTAGCGACGATGCGGCGATTATACTCATGAGTGCACACAAAAAAAGACCCGGCGGATTGCTCCACCGGGCCCTTCTTTTGGCTTTTCTGAGAAGCGGTGGGCTTAGAAGCCCATGCCGCCGCCCATTCCGCCCATGCCGCCCATATCGGGCATTGCCGGGCCGGAGTCCTTGTCTTCCGGAGCGTCGGTGATCGCCGCTTCGGTTGTAATCAGCAGGCCGGCAACCGATGCTGCGTCCTGCAGCGCGATGCGAACAACTTTGGTCGGGTCGATAACACCGGCCTTGACCAGATTCTCATAAGTATCGGTGGCCGCGTTGAAGCCCTGGGTCTCGTCATCTTCGCGCAGAAGATTGCCCGAGATTACAGCGCCATCGTGGCCTGCGTTCGATGCGATCTGGCGAACAGGAGAAAGAATTGCCTTGCGCACGATGTCGATACCGCGTGTCTGGTCGTCATTGTCACCTTTGAGGCCTTCGAGAGCCTTGGTGGCATAGAGCAGAGCGGTACCGCCGCCGGGCACGATGCCTTCTTCAACCGCAGCGCGGGTTGCGTGGAGCGCGTCATCGACACGGTCCTTGCGTTCCTTGACTTCGACTTCCGAAGCGCCGCCGACTTTGATCACTGCAACACCGCCAGCGAGTTTCGCCAGACGTTCCTGCAACTTTTCCTTGTCATAATCGCTGGTGGTGGTTTCGATCTGCGCGTGAATTTCACTCACGCGGGCTTTGATATCGTCCTGCGAACCGGCACCGTCGACAATCGTGGTGTTGTCTTTGTCGATGGTGACACGCTTGGCTTCACCGAGCATACCCAGAGTGACGCTGTCGAGCTTGATGCCCAGCTCGTCGCTGACCATTTCGCCTTTGGTCAGGATCGAAATGTCCTGCAGCATCGCTTTACGGCGATCACCGAAGCCCGGTGCCTTGACCGCAGCAACTTTCAGGCCGCCGCGCAGCTTGTTGACTACCAGAGTAGCCAGCGCTTCGCCTTCGATGTCTTCTGCGATAATCAGCAGAGGACGGCCCGACTGCATGGCTGCTTCGAGGATGGGCAGCATGTCTTTCAGGTTCGACAGCTTGCCTTCGTTGATCAGGATGTATGGATTTTCGAGTTCCACAGTCATCTTGTCGGGGTTGGTGATGAAGTAAGGCGACAGATAACCGCGGTCGAACTGCATACCTTCGACAACGTCGAGCTCGAATTCGAGGCCCTTGGCTTCTTCAACGGTGATGACGCCTTCTTTGCCGACTTTTTCCATCGCTTCTGCGATTTTTTCGCCGACTTCGCGATCACCATTGGCCGAAATCACGCCGACCTGTGCAATCTCTTCACTGCCCGAAACATCCTTCGAACGGCTGACGAGATTCTCGACGACTTTCGACACGGCAGTATCAATACCGCGCTTCAGGTCCATCGGGTTCATGCCGGCTGCGACCGACTTCATGCCTTCGCGAACAATCGCTTGGCCCAGAACGGTTGCAGTGGTGGTGCCGTCACCGGCGAGGTCGTTGGTCTTCGACGCAACTTCCTTGAGCATCTGCGCGCCCATGTTTTCGAACTTGTCTTTCAGTTCGATTTCCTTGGCGACTGTAACGCCGTCCTTGGTGATGCGCGGTGCGCCAAAGCTTTTGTCGATAACAACGTTACGGCCTTTGGGGCCGAGCGTCACTTTGACTGCATTTGCGAGCGTATCGACGCCCTTGAGGATGCCTTCGCGGGCATCGCGGCCGAACTTTACGTCCTTGGCTGCCATGGTGAAATTCCTTTAATTGTGTTCGTTGAATGAAAAGCGTTGAAGCAGGCGGGTGATCAGCCGATCACTCCCATGATATCGCTTTCTTTCATGATCAGCAGGTCTTCGCCGTCGATCTTGACTTCGGTGCCGCCCCATTTGGCGAACAGCACGCGGTCGCCAGCTTTGACGTCGAGCGGAGTTACAGTGCCGTCTTCGGCTTTGGAGCCGCTGCCTACGGAGACGATTTCGCCTTCGCTTGGCTTTTCCTGCGCGCTATCCGGGATGATGATCCCGCCAGCGGTTTTTTGATCGGCTTCGATGCGACGGACCAGAACGCGGTCGTGTAGCGGACGAAATGCCATAATGATGACCTCTTCGTTAGAGTGGTTGAAAGTATATTGGCACTCTCACAGCGAGAGTGCCAGCGCTACGCATATGTGTATGCGTGTCTGGGGAGTCAACAGGTGGCGATGCGAAAAAGTTTCGCGCTGTTCGCTAAGGCGTGTGTCAGTTCGGCTCGCTTGCAGCTGGCCTGTTGGTAAGGCCAAGCTTCTCGCGCATCACCCAGCGCCAAGTCAGCAGCACTGCGGCGACTGCCAGGCCTGTTGCAAGGCCGATCCATACGCCGATCCCTTCGAGCGGCGTCCAGAAGCCGAGCCACATGGCTACACCAAATCCGGGCACCCAATAGGCAAAGATCGCGATCCACATGGGCACGCGTGTGTCTTGCAGGCCGCGCAAGGCTCCGGCTGCCACGGCTTGCAGCCCATCAACCAATTGGAACGCCGCTGCGATCACCAGATATTGCAGCGCGAAGCCGACCAGTACGGCGTTTTTCGCAGCGTCAGGATCGACATAGATATGCAGTAAAGTGCGCGGCATCAGCACCATCGCCGAACAGGAAATTGCCATAAAGCCCGTGCCGACCAGCATTGCAGACCACCCGGCGCGCTTTATGCCGTCCTTGTCGCGTGCACCGTAGAAATAACCAACGCGAATAGTGGCGGCCTGGCTCACGCCGAACGGAACCTGGAAGGCGAGCGCAGCGATTTGGAGTGCTACGGTATGGGCGGCGAGTTGGGGCGTTCCAATATTGCCCATCAGGAATGCGGCCGCGCCGAAGATGCCGGCCTCTGCCGAAACGGTCAGTGCAATGGGTGTTCCGATTTTTACAATCGACCACAAGCGCGCCCAGTCGGGCGACCACCATCTGCCAAAGATGTGATAGCGATGCATAGTCCGGTCGAGCCGGATCGCGATGACATAACAGGCAAGTGTGAACAGTGCCGTGATGATCGTTGCAATTGCCGCGCCTTGCAGGCCCAGTTCGGGCGCGCCGAAATTGCCGAAAATAAAGGCATAGTTTGCCAGCGCATTCACACCGATACCGAGTGCGGAGATTGCAGTGGCAAAAATTGGCCGCCCTAACGTCGATACGAAATTGCGCAGTACCGCGGCGAGCAGCATCGGGATCATCGACCAGATAATAACGACCATATATTCGCGGGCGAGCGCGATGATTTCAGGTTGCTGGCCCGTCGCACGGGCAATCGGGACAATCGCCATACAGGCGGCCATTGCGGCTATGCCGACCAGCACCGCAAGCCACAGCGCCATGCGTGTTGCCCGGCGGATCGGGCGCAGGGCAGGGGCGCGTTCTCCCAGCTCTGCTGCAATGATGGGTGCGACTGCTCCGACGAGCGAGGATAGAGCCCACAGCAGCATTCCGAACCATGAAACCGCCAACGCAGCGGCAGCCAGCGGTGCTTCGCCCAGTCGCGCGATGAAGATCACATCGACCGCGTAAGTCAGCATCTGCAGAATATTGGCGAGCGCGAGCGGCCAGGACAGCTTGAGAGTAGCTGCTAGCTCGGTGCGCCAAGGAGTCTCATCTTTTTCGGCTCTGGCGGAAATGGTGCGCGTTTGCGACATACAGCCGATCCGGTTAGTCGCGGTGACCACCTGCCGAAAGGGGAAACTGGCTTCATACGAGATTTGCCCGCTGCTCCGCGGCTATCGCGCCACAGGCATATCTTGCGATTGCCATGCCATCACGCCACAAGGCTCGCGATATCGAGGAGTGACGAATGCGGATTCAGTTTGTGACGATTTGCACGGGTGCGGCACTACTCTCCGCCTGCGGAGAGCAGACGGATACTTCGCCTGACAGCATTACTCGCGCTCCTGGTGAATCACAGTCCGTGGTAGCAGAGCAAACCAGTGTCACCGGCGCTCGTCCTGCCAGTTTCGCGCAATGCGTGGCGTGCCACCGCGTGGAGCCGGGCAAAAACGGAATAGGTCCTTCGCTCGCGGGCGTGTATGGAGCCAAAGCCGGGCATGTTGGCGACTATGCCTATAGCTCTGCGCTGCGTGAGTCCGGCCTGATATGGGATGCGGCAACATTGGATCGCTATCTCGAGAACCCGCGCAAGGTGGTCCCCAACACCAAAATGACCTATAGCGGAATGCGCAGCGCGGAAGATCGCGCGCGGATTGTCGCGTATCTACAAACACTTTAGCGACTTCGTGCGTTAGATGACGGCCTATCGACAAGGACCTGCCGACCATGCTCAACACTTTTAAATATTTGCCGCTCGTTGTTGCGGCGGCTTTCGCTGTTCCTGCGGCCGCACAGAGCGATGAAGAAATCTATGAAGGCGGCGTCAATTGCGGCGCGCTGCATTCGTATATCAGCGGCGCGCTGCAAGATGCGGATGAACAGGCGGCCGGGCAGGCTTTCGAAAGCGCAACACGGTTCTTCATGCTTGCGCTCGTCCGGAACGAGGAGACTGCCGAGAACGACATGCAAAAGATCGTCGATAGTTTGATCGAACGGATCGAAGGCATGGAAAGCGACACCGAGATCGAAGAATTCATCGCGGCCGGTATCAAGCGCTGCGAGGCATTTCGCGAAAGCGTTGCTGAAGAATATGATGCTATCGAATTCGAGGATGAAGCTCAAGAAGAGCCTCAAGCAGAGGAATAATCCGCGTCGGGCAGCGAGGATCAGCCGCCTTTGCGGCTGTCCTCTGCCATCGCTGCAGCGCCCTCGGGCCACGTGACCGGAAACTGCGTCTGCGGGTTGAAGGTTTCGCCCATATTCGCCGCTTCTGCAGCAGCGATTTCTTCAGCGGTCAGAAACTCGCTCGGTTCCAGCGCAAACACATCAAGCCCGCGGGTGATTTCTGTGCCGTAGATGCGGCCATTATACCAATAGGCTGACCAGTAGCCGCCAGTGACGAGCTGATCCTTGTCCACCGGACCGCGGTCGAAATAGGCGATTTCGAACGGGTTTGCTGCATCGGTGAAATCGATCACGCTGATCCCGCCCTGGTACCATGCCTGCACGAAGATATCGCGGCCCGGGACGGGGATGATCGAGCCATTATGCGCGACGCAGTTTTCCTTGTCGCTTTGCGGGGCGGGCAATTTGTAGAGGCTGCGGAATTTCAGTTGCCCATCGACGATTTCATAGATCGCGTTAGCGCCCCAATTACGCGGATCGGCGGCTTGGCAACGCGGCCTGCTGCCGCCGCCCCATTCGTCGGTGAACAGTACCTTGGTTCCGTCATTGTTGAATGTCGCGGAGTGCCAATAGGCAAAGCCCTTATCGACCACTTCATCGATCCGCTTGGGCGCGCGCGGGTCTGAAATATCGAAAATGATACCGTTGCCCGAGCAGGCTCCTGCCGCGAGATTGAGACTTGGGAACACAGTAATATCGTGGCAATGGTTGGTCGAATTGGTGTCCTGCGTCCCCTCACCGTGATCGCCGCCCTGCCAAAGCCCAGCGAGACGTCCGGTCTCGGGATCGGCAAACACAGCGGGACTATCCACGATCCGTGATTTGGAGGGATCAGCGACGGGAATTTCGATTACATCGATCCGGAACAGGGCGGTGCGGTCATCGCCGGGTACATCACCGATACAACCGGCCAATTCTTCCTCATCACGGATGCGCGACGTGCCCGAATTATAGACAATCAACATCTCATCGCTTTGCGAGACGACCGAGTGGGTGTGCGATCCGCGGCAGGTTTGAACCTGCCCAACCTGCACGGGATTGGTGATGTCGGAGATGTCGAAAATGCGCAGGCCGCGGAAGCGCTCCTCGCTGACTCGCTCTTGCACACCTTGCAATCCGCAATCGACCCGCGCGCGGGTGTCTTGGACGCTCATCAGCAACAGATCGCCGACGATCGACACATCGCCTTGCCCGCCGGGACAAACGGTCGAGCTGACCAGAGTCGGCATACCGTCCTCGCCAAGTCTGTAAGCGTTGAAACCGTGATAATTGCCGGCCACCAGAATATCGCCGCTGAATGCCATGTCGGTATTGGCGAAGCTCAGCAGCGGGCTGCGCTCGGCAAATTTTGGTTCGCTGTCTTCGCCAACCTCTTCTGCATCACGAGGGTCTTTGTTGCGGTCTCCCTCGATCATCGCTGCGAGCATGTCAGTCACAGCTTTGACATCGCTCTTTGGGTCGTCTTTTTTCTTGATTTCAGGCCGCAACCCCGCCGGGTTGGCCGGGTCGAAAAAGCCTGCAGGCTTTGGCAGAGCGGTGACGAGCCGCAGGTTGCTGATCGCTTGGCCTGCATCACGCAGGCCGGCGGTTAGCGTAGCGCGCGGATCGTCCGACAGGCTGGCGAGAATGGCGTTCATCCGTTCGATTTCAGTGTTTTGGTCGTTCACGATCTCGTCGGTGAATTCCAGAAACACGGGATCGGCAGCGGTGCCCGGCTGATCTTTCAGATCCTCGACCATGTCGATCGCGCCTTCATGGTGGCGGATCATCAGTTGCAGGAACAGGCGGTCAAAATTGGTCCCCCGCGCGGCGGCCAGTTGCTGCATCTGGTCGGGCGTCGCCATACCCATCATACCCATGTGATGCGCGTGTCCCATGCCTTCCATCTCCAGCGACTCACCGCGTTCGGCTAACCAATTGCGCATGAAAGTGATCTCGTCTTTCTGGGAACCGCTGATCTTGCCGCCAATAGAGACGATCTCTTCCTTATTGGTCCGGTCAGCAATCAGCGCCGACATCTCGACCGCTTGCTGATGGTGCACGATCATACTCTGCATGAACATCACATCCGCATGGGCGTAGGAGTTGTCGGCGAGAGCGACTGCCTGCTGCGGGCTCAGTTCCTTGGTTGGCTGCCCCGGCGCACCCGGTTGCACAATCCGCGTATCTTGGGCGGCGGCCGATACGCTGCTCAAGAGTGCGGCCGTGGCAACCGTGGCGAATAGGGAAGTCTTAGTCAGCATGTCGAAGCGATCCTTTAAAATCTTGGTGACGCTGTGCTGACCCAGATTTAACCGGATGCCAAGAGTAAACAGAAAAGGGCGGCACCTTGCGGCACCGCCCTTCCATCTACAGGCGCTTCAAGACACCTGTAAAACTTGTAACAGAATCGCTTGAGCGTGCTCAAGCAGCCTGTCTTACCCAATTACTTGAGTTCGACAGTACCGCCGGCTGCTTCGATCTTGCCTTTGATTTCTTCGGCTTCAGCTTTGTTGACGCCTTCTTTGATCGGCTTAGGAGCGCTCTCGACGAGGCCCTTCGCTTCAGTCAGACCCAGGCCAGTGATGGCGCGGACTTCTTTGATCACTTGGATTTTCTTGCCACCGTCACCGGTCAGAACGACGTCGAATTCGTCTTTCTCTTCAACGGCTTCAGCAGCGCCGCCAGCGGCAGGACCAGCAACAGCAACTGCAGCAGCGGCGCTAACGCCCCACTCTTCTTCCAGTGCCTTGGCGAGTTCAGCTGCCTCGAGGACAGTCAGTTTTGATAGTTCTTCAACAAGCTTGGCGATATCGGCCATGACTTAATACTCCAAAAATATGACCCCGACTTTGCAATCGGGCGGGGCAAATTCGCCCCAGAATGTTCAATTCAAAAAACCGCTTACGCCGCTTCTTTGGCGCCATAGGCACCGAAGACGCGAGCAAGCTTGTTGGCGGGTGCGTTGACGACCTGGGCGATTTTCGTCGCTGGTGCGTTAACAAGGCCAACAATCGTGCCGCGAAGCTCGTCAAGGCTTGGCATGGAGGCAAGTGCCTTTACGCCAGCTTCATCAAGCATCTGACCGCCCATCGATCCGCCAACGATTTCGAGCTTGTCGTTCGTCTTGGCGAATTCCACGGCAGCTTTGGCAGCAGCGACAGGGTCGCTTGATGTTGCCAGAGCAGTCGGGCCGGTGAGCAATTCGCTCAGGCCTTCGTAATCCGTGTCTTTCAGGGCGAGATTGGCAAGACGGTTTTTCGCAACCTTGTACGATGCACCGGCTTCACGCATTTTTCCGCGCAGTTCAGTGGACTGAGCCACCGTCAGGCCGAGATTGCGGGTCACAACGACCACGCCGCTCTCGTTGAAAGTTGCGTTAAGACCAGCGACCGCGTCGGATTTTTGCGAACGATCCATGTCTTACTCCTTCACTATGGTCACCAAGCAATATGCCCGGTAACCGGCTACATTGACCATGACACCAGAGGCATCACGGGCGAGTCCATTGATGGGGAAGGAGGATGCGGTGCTGTAAAAGCGATCCGCGATACGAAGGCCAATTGGCTTTCGTGAAAATCTCTAATCCCCGTCTAGGCTGGAAATTAAGACCGGCATATTCCGGTCACCAACTGTCTTGGACGGATGTTCACTGGACCCGTCAGCCCAGCGAACGAATGGGCCAATAGCGCAAGCGCATCAGGAGTCAACCTTTGAGGCGCCGCCATGTGCCGCCAGAAAACGAAAAGGCCCGCCGCTCTCGCGGCAGGCCTCTCGCTGTAATCAAGCGGTGCGCGATTACATTCCGTCAGCTTTTTCTTCCAACGCGTCCGCTTTTTGTTCGAGCTCTTGCGCGTGCTGTTCCAGTTCTGCTTTCTCGACACTGTCAGTCGCAGCCTCGGCTTTTTCTTCAGCAAGTTCCGAATGTGCCTCTGCGACGTCAGCTTGTTCGTCGATCATATCACCCGCTGCTTCGGTAATATCGTCCTGTTGCTCCCCTGCTTCTTCGGCTGGGCCGTCACATGCGGTCAGGGCAAATGCTGCGGGAAGTGCGATAAGTGCTAGCTTTTTCATAAAAATTCCTCCTGTTATTTGATGATACAACAAACTGGTGACCCGATCGTTCCCGGCACCAAAAGAAAAGGCCTGCCGCAAGCGACAGGCCCAATCTCTAATGAACCACGTGAGTTACATTTCGTCGGCTTTGTCTTCCAGCACTTCAGCTTGTTCTTCCGTGGCTTCCGCTTGCGCTTCCATGCCAGCGTCTTCGAGTTCGTCAGCTTTTTCTTCCATGGCTTCGGCTTGTTCGTCCATGCGATCGCCTGCCTCTTCGACTGCAGGGGCGTCTGTGCCACCGCATGCGCTCAGTGCGAGAGCGGCTGGCAAGGCGATAAATGCGTATTTATTCATAGTAGTTTCTCCTGTTGACTCGATGACCCAATCGCTCAGGAGCGCATCGGTTCCGAAATTCAATCATAGGCCAGCAAATCTCCCGGCTGGCAGTCAAGCTCGCGGCAAAGGGCTTCGAGCGTGCTGAACCGGATTGCTTTGGCTTTGCCGGTTTTGAGGATCGACAGATTGGCGAGGGTCAGTCCGACCCGCTCGGCCAGTTCGGTCAGGGTCATGCGGCGGTCGTGGAGAAGGTCATCGAGTTTCACGGTAATGCTCCCGTTTGTGGAGTCGTTGCTGTTGGAAGGAGGCATCAGACGGTTCCTTCCAAATCTTCGCGCATCGCGGTTCCGTGGCGGAACACACGAGCGAGGATGAAGAGGACGACGACCATGATAACGCCGTTCAAATCAATCCCGGCGTCTATAGTTGCGTTCGCATCTTCGAGCACTTTGGTGATGTAGAGAGCGAGGCCTGCTGCGGGAATTGCGAGAATTTGGATCGCCAGCATCAGCCACGCCATTGCTGTCAAGCGCTCGGAATTATCCGGCACAAACGGGTCACCGTCAGCAACGGTGTCGATTATCAGGCGCATCTTGTTGAGGAAGAAAAATGCCATAATCACGACGATGAGCGCAAGCAGCATCAGGCCGAGGATCGCTGATGTCGGAAACACCAGTTCCGGATTGCCGATTTCGGCTTGTAATTCCTCGGTGAATTGACCCTGCATGAAAAGGACGATCGGGAAGCCTATGGTCAGCGCGGCGGCGCCAAGTGCAAACAGCCCTTGTGCGAGCAGGATAATGATACGCCCTGCGGCCAATAACGGATCGCGTGTTTGTGTGGTCATGAATGTTCTCCTGTCCCGCGTCTGATCAAACCAAGGCTGGTACGATCAGAGTTGCAGCTTCGGCTGTCGGCACGTTGATGACCGGCACCCATGTGATAGCGACAATTGCGATAGCGGCGACGGCCGCGGCGGAATTTTGATAGAAACGTGTCATTTGTTGATCTCCAATATGCTTGATATCGAAAATCAATAAGGCCGAGTCGGTTTATTGTCAATCAATAATATCGAAAAACAATATGTGACACATCGTTTTTCGTGATGTGACCGGGGTGGCGGTCAACTGTTGCCCCATATTACCAACTCGCCATTGGCGTGCATGCAGCCGACTTTGATCCGCTCGCCCTTTTTGGTTTCGAGTGGTTTGGCGAAGGGTTCGAATCGGATGCCCCAATGGCACAGCGGATCGCCGCCTGGCATGTTTTCGTAGATAATATCGTCGGCAAACTCGATCCGCAGCCATTGCATCACGCCATTCACCGTTCCGCCATCGGAAGTCAGCGTAGTGAACTTCTTATCTGAATCGGGCGCGGGTTTGTCGGGTTCGAATACACAATCATAGAGTGACACGCCGGGGCCGCGCTGAAACTTGTCGCCCCGCGGGACACTGACCATCGTGTCTTTCTTGAGGCGTTCATTGAGCAGCGACAGGTCGAAACCTTCGACATCGGTCACATCGGGGCGTGCCTTGCATTCGGCAAGCGCGCCCATGATTGCGCAGCGTTCGGGGAGGAACGTCGCGCCGGGATTGGTCAGCTCTTCTGCTGCATGGGCGAGCGCCTGCATCAGCGTCTCGCCGACAACATTGGCGGAGAACAATTCCGAGATTACCATATCGACACCGCCACCCAGATCCGCGTCGCGGTCCAGATCGAGCGACATCTTGTTTATGACCGTAATCTTGTCCGACATGCCGTTGGCCGCGATAATGTCGCGCGCGAGGTCGGCTTTGGTCGCATTGCGATCGCACGCATAGACATGCTTCGCGCCTGCGCGGACCGCCATCATCGCGAGCAGACCGGTTCCGGTTCCGATATCGAGGATAGTCTTGCCTTCGGAGAAGCGGTCGATCGCTTCGCGATAAGCAACATTGCGCGGAATATCGGCCAGCATCACCTGATGATAGGTGTGGACCCCGTCCGACAGAATAGTGCGGGCGACAGCGTTCAATTCAGCGTCATCCGGTCGCTCCGCCAGAGCGGCCTTCGCCATTTTGACCGCCTGATCTGCTGATCCACTTTCTTTTAGGGACATAGCCATGCCGAGAAACACCGCCGGATCGTCGAATATAGACTTACCTGATTGCATCATCTCTTTGCCAATCCCTCTGTTAAGCAAGCGGGCGCTATCGCGATTGAGGGAAAGGGTCAATTAGTGGTGGAAGCGAGCTACAACCGTTGTGGCCCGTTCTCGTTTGACACGCGAGGGCCGCATTCCTATATGGCCGTCAACCGCTACTTCGAGCGAGACAGGCCATTGCGCGGTGGTCAGTCCAAGAACGGAAGTGGCTTTCCATAGCCCGCGACGCTTGTGAAGCTGCAGCAGCACCTAAAAACGGGTGCGATTCGCTGCGGCCTTTTTGCGTTTGGCCGTAAGGCCATGACCTAAGGGTCAAGGGTTGTGGCGTGTTTCCGCGCAGACACATTTGAATGCACCGACAACGCGTAACGTCGGTCTTATTATAAGAGGCAAATACCCTCCATGGCGACCAAGGCAAAACCCATCCGCAAGTCGGGTGCAAACACCGGTACTGCGAAAAAGCGTATCCGTAAGATCTTCGGTGACATTCACGAAGTCACCAAGATGCCGAACCTGATCGAGGTTCAGCGCGAGAGCTACGAACAGTTCCTCCGCTCTGACCCATCAATCGATTATGTTTCGGGCCTCGAAAAGACGCTGCGCAGCGTATTCCCGATTCGCGATTTCGCCGGCACTGCCGAGCTGGATTTCGTGAATTACGAACTTGAGCCGCCAAAATACGACACCACCGAATGCCGCCAGCGCGGCATCACATACGCCGCGCCGATGAAAGTGACGCTGCGTCTGATCGTGTTTGAAGTCGATCAGGAAACCGAAACCCGCTCCGTGCTCGATATTAAAGAGCAGGACGTTTATATGGGCGACATGCCGCTGATGACCGGGAACGGTACGTTCATCATCAATGGCACAGAGCGCGTTATTGTCTCTCAGATGCACCGTTCGCCGGGTGTATTGTTTGACCATGACCGCGGCAAAACCCACTCTTCGGGCAAGCTGCTGTTCGCTGCGCGCGTTATTCCTTACCGCGGTTCGTGGCTCGATTTCGAATTCGACGCCAAAGACATCGTCAATGTCCGGATCGACCGTAAGCGTAAGCTGCCGGTCACCAGCCTGCTATTCGCGCTAGGCCTCGATCACGAAGGCATTCTCGACCACTTCTACGACACTGTCACGTGGGAGCGCGTATCGGGCAAAAAGGGAGACGGCTGGAAAATGCCGTTCGACCCTGAAGCATGGCGCAATGCCAAGCCTGCCTTCGCACTGGTCGATGCCAAAACCGGCGAAGAAATCTTCCCTGCCAACCAGAAAATCAGCCCGCGTGCTGCCAATAAAGCCGCCAAGGACGGCCTCAAGGATCTGCTGATCCCGACCGAGGAAGTCTTTGCCCGCTACGCCGCGCGCGACCTGATCGACGAGAAAACCGGCCGCATCTACATCGAAGCCGGTGACGAAGTTTCTGCCGAAAATCTTGAAGTGCTCGACGCCGCTGGCATCGACCGCCTTGAGCTGCTCGACATCGATGAAATCAACACCGGTCCGTGGATCCGCAACACTCTGGCAGTCGACAAGGCTGAAAATCGCGACGAAGGGCTCGAAGCGATTTACAAAGTCATGCGCCCGGGTGAGCCGCCAACCAAGGAGACAGCGGAAGCGCTGTTCGAAGGCCTGTTCTTCGACGGCGACCGTTATGACCTGTCGGCTGTTGGCCGCGTGAAACTTAACATGCGTCTCGAACTGGACGCTGAAGACACTGTGACGACGCTGCGCAAGGAAGACATCCTCGCGGTTGTGAAGGAAATGGTCGATCTGAAAGACGGCAAGGGCGAGGTCGATGATATCGATAACCTCGGTAACCGCCGTGTTCGTTCGGTTGGTGAGCTGCTGGAGAACCAGTACCGCGTCGGTCTGCTTCGTATGGAGCGTGCCGTTAAAGAACGCATGAGCTCGGTCGATGTGTCGACTGTGATGCCGAACGATCTGATCAACGCGAAACCAGCTGTCGCTGCTGTTCGTGAATTCTTCGGTTCGTCACAGCTGTCGCAGTTTATGGACCAAACGAACCCGCTTTCCGAAGTGACGCATAAGCGCCGAGTTTCGGCTCTCGGCCCCGGCGGTCTGACGCGTGAGCGCGCCGGCTTTGAAGTCCGCGACGTTCACCCGACCCATTATGGCCGTATCTGCCCGATTGAAACGCCGGAAGGCCCGAACATTGGTCTGATTAACAGCCTCGCATCGTTCAGCCGCGTCAACAAATATGGCTTCATCGAAACACCATACCGCGCTGTTAAAGACGGCAAGGTAACCGGCGAAGTGAATTATCTGTCGGCGATGGAAGAGCAAAAGCATGCGGTAGCGCAGGCATCCGCTGCGCTGAATGACGACGGTACGTTCGTCGAAGACCTCGTTTCGGCCCGTCAGGCTGGCGAGTTCGTGATGCTGCCTAACGATCAAATCACGCTGATGGACGTCTCGCCCAAACAGCTGGTTTCGGTTGCTGCCTCGCTCATTCCGTTCCTGGAAAACGATGACGCAAACCGCGCATTGATGGGATCGAACATGCAGCGACAAGCTGTGCCTTTGGTGAAAGCCGAAGCACCGTTTGTCGGTACCGGGATGGAAGAAACCGTGGCCCGCGATTCCGGCGCTGCGATTTCGGCAACTCGCGGCGGTATCGTCGACCAAGTCGACGCGACCCGTATCGTGATCCGTGCCATCGGTGATGTCGAACCCGGCCAGTCGGGCGTCGATATTTACACGCTGCAGAAATTCCAGCGCTCCAACCAGAACACCTGCATCAACCAGCGTCCGCTGGTGAAAGTGGGTGAGACGATCGAGCAAGGCGATATTATCGCTGACGGTCCGTCGACCGATCTGGGCGAACTGGCGCTGGGCAAGAACAGCCTCGTCGCCTTTATGCCTTGGAATGGCTACAATTACGAAGATTCCATTCTGATCTCCGAGCGTATCGTGAAGGATGACGTCTTCACCTCGATCCATATCGAGGAATTCGAAGTCATGGCCCGCGATACAAAACTTGGCCCTGAAGATATCACACGCGACATCCCGAATGTCGGCGAGGAAGCTCTGCGCAATCTCGACGAAGCGGGCATCGTCTATATCGGTGCAGAAGTGCATCCGGGCGATATCCTGGCGGGTAAGATCACACCGAAGGGCGAAAGCCCGATGACGCCGGAAGAAAAACTCCTCCGCGCCATCTTCGGTGAGAAAGCCTCCGACGTTCGCGATACCTCGCTCCGTCTGCCACCCGGTGTTGCCGGTACGGTCGTAGAAGTGCGTGTGTTCAACCGTCACGGCATCGAAGTCGATGACCGTACGCGGGCGATCCAGCAGGAAGAGATCGAGCGTCTGCGCAAGGATAGCGCCGACGAACGCAGCATTCTCAACCGGGCGACCTATAACCGTCTGCGGGACATGTTGACCGGTCAAACCGCGTCTGCCGCGCCGAAAGGTATCAAGAAAGGCAGCAAGATCGACGAAGCCGTTCTGGATGGGGTCGAGAAGCACGAATGGTTCAAATTCGCAGTTGCCGATGACACGCGCCAGCAGCAGCTCGAAGCGATCAAGAGCCAGTATGATGCTTCCATCAAGGGCATCGAAGACAAGTTCGAAGATCGTAAGGAAAAGCTCGAGCGCGGCGACGAATTGATGCCGGGCGTTCTGAAGATGGTCAAAGTCTTCGTTGCGGTGAAACGCAAGCTGCAGCCGGGCGACAAGATGGCCGGCCGTCACGGGAACAAGGGTGTTATCTCGCGGATTCTTCCGCAAGAAGACATGCCATTCCTCGAAGACGGTTCGCCGGTCGATATCGTTCTGAACCCGCTGGGTGTGCCTTCGCGGATGAATGTCGGGCAGATTTTCGAAACCCACCTCGGCATGGCCGCACGTGGTCTTGGACATCAGGTCACTGAAGCTCTGGAAGAGTGGAAGCGCGCCAACCCGAATGCGGCGGAAGATTATGCCAAGGCACAACCGCCGGAAGCAGTCATCGACCGTCTAAAGAATGCTTATGGCGATGATTACCACGGCGAGATCGATGCCCGTTCTACCGCAGAGATCGTCGAGCTGGCGGGCAATCTGACCAATGGCGTTCCGATGGGTACGCCAGTGTTCGATGGCGCGGTTGAAGGCGATGTGACCACGATGCTGGAGCGGGCTAATCTGCCCGGTTCGGGTCAGGTGACATTGTATGATGGCCGCACCGGCGACGCGTTCGACCGTAAGGTGACTGTGGGCTATATCTACATGCTCAAACTGCATCACTTGGTCGATGACAAGATCCACGCCCGTTCGATTGGCCCCTACAGCCTCGTCACTCAGCAGCCGCTGGGTGGTAAGGCGCAGTTCGGCGGTCAGCGCTTCGGTGAGATGGAGGTCTGGGCACTCCAGGCCTACGGCGCAGCGTATACACTGCAGGAAATGCTCACCGTGAAATCGGATGACGTGATCGGACGGACCAAGGTCTACGAAGCAATCGTCAAAGGTGACGACACCTTCGAAGCGGGCATTCCGGAGAGCTTTAACGTTCTCGTCAAGGAAATGCGCAGCCTGGGTCTCAATGTCGAACTCTCCTCGCTCACTGATGGTGACGAAGATGACAACGGCATGCAGATCGCAGCGGAGTAAACGATGAAGCTTTTCGGCAGAGATTTGAATGAGCAGGTGACCACCACTTACGGTCGCCAAGTGCTCTTTGCCGGCATGCTTCTTCAGATTTGTGGCGTGTTGCTCACTCACTCAAAATTCGAGAGCCTCGAATTGGTTGGGTTGTTAGTCGCTGCAATTGGATTGTTCTTTCTCGCGATTGGCCTTTATTCCATGACAAATGGCAAAGGTGACGTCGCGAAGGGTGAAAATAAAACCCCGAATGGGAATTAAGTTATGAATGACCTAACCAAATTCACCAACCAGCTGGCTAAGCCGGAAACCTTCGACCAGATCCAGATCGGTCTGGCATCACCAGAGCGTATTCGCAGCTGGTCTTTCGGCGAAATCAAGAAGCCGGAAACGATCAACTACCGGACGTTCAAGCCAGAGCGTGACGGCCTATTCTGCGCGCGCATCTTCGGCCCTGTGAAGGATTACGAATGCCTGTGCGGCAAGTATAAGCGGATGAAGTATAAAGGCGTCGTGTGCGAGAAATGCGGCGTTGAAGTGACCGTGACCAAAGTCCGCCGCGAGCGGATGGGCCACATTGAACTGGCTGCTCCGGTCGCGCATATCTGGTTCCTCAAATCGCTGCCTTCGCGCATCGGTTTGCTGCTCGATATGCAGCTCAAGCAGCTTGAGCGTGTGCTGTATTTCGAAAGCTACATCGTCACCGAGCCGGGTCTTACTCCGATGGAGAAGTTCCAGCTGTTGACCGAAGACGAGCTGGTCGAAGCGCAGGACGAGTATGGCGAAGACGCTTTCTCCGCCGGTATCGGCGCGGAAGCGGTCAAGTTCATGCTGATGGATCTCGATCTCGAACAGGAACGCGACGATCTGATGGAAGAGCTGCGGACCACCAAGTCCAAGCTCAAGCCAGCCAAGATCATCAAGCGTCTGAAAGTCGTCGAAAGCTTTATCGGTTCGGGCAACCGCCCAGAGTGGATGATTCTCGAAGTCGTGCCGGTTATTCCGCCCGAGTTGCGCCCGCTGGTGCCGCTGGATGGTGGCCGTTTCGCGACCTCCGATCTCAACGATCTCTATCGCCGCGTCATCAACCGTAACAACCGCCTGAAGCGTCTGATCGAACTGCGCGCGCCCGACATCATCGTCCGGAACGAGAAGCGCATGCTTCAGGAAGCCGTCGATGCACTATTCGACAATGGCCGCCGCGGCCGTGTCATTACTGGCGCCAACAAGCGTCCGCTGAAATCCTTGAGCGACATGCTCAAAGGTAAGCAGGGCCGTTTCCGTCAGAACCTCCTCGGTAAGCGTGTCGATTATTCGGGCCGTTCGGTCATTGTGACGGGTCCGGAATTGAAATTGCACCAGTGCGGTCTCCCAAAGAAGATGGCGCTCGAGCTGTTCAAGCCGTTCATCTATGCCCGTCTGGATGCGAAGGGTCTCTCGATGACTCTGAAGCAAGCCAAGAAATGGGTCGAGAAAGAGCGCAAGGAAGTGTGGGATATCCTCGATGAGGTTATCCGTGAGCACCCTGTCATGCTCAACCGCGCGCCAACGCTTCACCGTCTTGGCATTCAGGCATTCGAGCCCGTTCTGATCGAAGGTAAAGCAATCCAGCTTCACCCGCTGGTCTGCAGCGCGTTCAACGCCGATTTCGATGGTGACCAAATGGCCGTCCACGTGCCGCTTTCGCTGGAAGCCCAGCTCGAAGCACGCGTGCTGATGATGTCGACCAACAATATCCTCTCGCCAGCCAATGGTAAGCCGATCATCGTTCCTTCGCAGGATATGGTGCTGGGTATCTATTATCTTTCGATGGACCGTCAGGAGAAAACTCCTGAATATGTCGAAGAAAATGGCGAGAAGATCGAGAAACTACCGCGCTTCACCGATATGGCCGAAGTGCACCAGGCTCTCGAAGTCGGCGCGGTTACGTACCACTCCAAAGTCATCACCCGCGTCCCGCAAGCTGACGAAGACGGCAAGATCGTCCTCAAACGCTTCATCACGACGCCGGGCCGTTTGCTGATCGGTGAATGTCTGCCGAAGAACCACAAGGTTCCCTTCGACATCATCAACCGCCTTCTGACGAAGAAGGAAATCGGTGACGTGATCGACCAAGTCTACCGTCACACCGGCCAGAAAGACACGGTGCTGTTCGCCGATGCGATCATGTCGCTTGGCTTCAAGCACGCGTTCAAGGCCGGTATTTCCTTCGGTAAGGACGACATGATTATCCCTGATTCTAAGGATGGCATGATCGAAGAAGCCAAGGCATTGGTTGCTGACTATGAGCAGCAGTACCAGGACGGTCTGATCACACAGCAAGAGAAATATAATAAAGTCATCGACGCTTGGTCGCGTTGCGGTGACACTGTTGCTGATGCGATGATGGACGAGATTAAGGCTCAGCCGATCGACAAGGATGGCCGCCAGGCAGACATCAACGCGATTTACATGATGGCTCACTCGGGTGCGCGTGGTTCGCCAGCGCAGATGAAGCAGCTTGCCGGTATGCGCGGTCTGATGGCCAAGCCTTCGGGCGAGATTATCGAAACACCGATTATCTCGAACTTTAAAGAAGGTCTGACCGTTCTCGAATACTTCAACTCCACCCACGGTGCCCGTAAGGGTCTCGCGGATACGGCGCTGAAGACCGCGAACTCGGGGTATCTCACACGCCGTCTGGTCGATGTGTCGCAGGATTGCGTCATCGTTCAGGAAGATTGTAAAACGTCGAATGCGCTGGAAATGCGCGCCATCGTCCAGGGCGGTAGCGTTATCGCCTCGCTCGGTGAGCGTATTCTGGGCCGGACCACAGCAGAAGACCTGATCAACGCGAAGACCGAAGAAGTCATCGTGAAGGCGGGCACTCTGGTCGATGAAGCCATGGTCAAGGAAATCGAAGCGGCTGAAGTCCAGTCTGCCAAGATCCGCTCGCCACTGGTGTGCGAAGCCGAACAAGGCGTGTGCGGCAAGTGTTACGGGCGTGACCTTGCCCGCGGTACTCCTGTCAATATCGGTGAGGCTGTGGGCGTTATCGCGGCACAGTCGATCGGTGAGCCAGGTACGCAGCTGACGATGCGGACATTCCACATCGGCGGTGCGGCGCAGGTTAACGAAACATCGCACCTCGAAGCGATTTCCGACGGTAAAGTCGAATATCGCGACATGCCGACCATTACCGACAAGCAGGGCCGTTTGCTCTCGCTTGCCCGTTCTGGTGAAATCGTGGTGATCGATGCCGAAGGCCGCGAGCGCGAGATGCACAAGGTTCCTTACGGTACCGTCCTGCTCAATAAGAGCGGCGCGAAGATCAAGGAAGGTGACCGCCTGGCGGAATGGGATCCGTTCACTCTGCCGATCATCACCGAAACTTCGGGTAAGGTGACGTTCCAAGATCTGATCGATGGTACGACCATGGAAGAGCGCGTCGATGATGCAACGGGTATCGCCCAGCGTGTTGTTACCGAAAACCGTGCAACCGGCCGGAAGAAGAAAGAAGATCTTCGTCCGCGTCTGACACTGCTCGGCGAAGGCGAAACCATCGGCGAAGACGGCGAAACCGATGCGCAGCGTTATATGCTGGCACCGGGTACCTCGCTGTCGGTTGACGATGGTCAGGAAGTGCAGGCCGGTGATATTCTTGCCCGTGCATCGCGCGAAGCTTCGAAAACCCGCGACATTACGGGTGGTTTGCCACGCGTTGCCGAGCTGTTCGAAGCCCGCATTCCGAAAGACAATGCGATCATCGCCAAGATTTCGGGTAAGATCGAATTCGTCCGCGAATATAAAGCCAAGCGCAAGATTGCGATTGTTCCGGAAGAGGGTGATCGCGTCGAGTATCTGATTGCGAAGACGAAAGTCCTCGACGTTCAGGAAGGCGACTTCGTGAAGAAGGGTGATACGCTGATTTCGGGCAGCCCGAACCCGCATGACATTCTTGATGTTCTGGGTGTCGAGCCACTGGCCGAATATCTCGTTGACGAGATTCAGGAAGTGTACCGACTGCAAGGCGTGAAAATCAACGATAAGCACATCGAAACGATCGTTCGCCAGATGCTGCAGAAAGTTGAAATCACCAATGGCGGCGACACCACGCTGCTCGCTGGTGAGCAAGTCGACCGTGCAGAAATGGACGAGATCAATGCGAAGCTGACCAAGAAGCAGGAAAAAGCTGAAGGTAAGCCGATCCTGCTCGGGATCACCAAGGCTTCGCTGCAGACCCGTTCGTTCATCTCGGCTGCTTCGTTCCAGGAAACCACCCGCGTGCTGACGCAGGCGGCGGTTGAAGGGAAGAAGGACACGCTGATCGGTCTGAAGGAAAACGTGATCGTTGGCCGTCTGATCCCTGCCGGTACCGGCGCGGGTATGAACCGGATGCGTGTTACTGCCTCCAGCCGCGATGCGGCGCTCCGTGCGCAGTGGAAGAAGCAGCAAGACGCTCTTGCCGCTGCCGAAGCTGCCGGTGAAGCGACCGAAGAGCCGGAAACGGATGCTCCAGTCGATGCACCCATGGACGAAGCCGCAATGGCTGCAGCCATGGGCGGTTCTGGCGGCGGTGAAACAGCACCCGCGGCTGATACGCCGGAGACGCCTGAAGCCGAATAAGCTTCGGGATTAACCGAACAGAAGACCCCGCTGAAGCTCAGGCTTCGGCGGGGTTTTTCTTGCCAGTCGTTAAAGACAGCGACAGCCTTATCCAACCTGCAAAATAGAGGGGGGTAGCATGGCTTTTCGCGCAGCAATTCTCGGTTTAACGGCATTCTCGTTGATCATACCTGTTACAGCGAGTGCGCAGGACGGTGCGCTGATTGTGGTCACGGGTTCGCGCATCGATCGTGACGATTATGACGAATATTATGACGATGACCAGTCGGCCATTGGTTTGACTCGGACTGCCGATTTCTTCGTTCGGCTGAGTATTTATCCGGCCGGGGCTTTCCATACCAATCCGTAGAAATTGAACCTGCGTGACCCCCGTCACAGCGGAGAGTGCCTGAGCGTCCCACAACGCGTGTGGATCTAGAGGGGATCCCAAGCAACACTCGTTTCAGGGAACGATGACATGAAAAAACTACTGACAATTGCCGCTGCTGTTGGAGTAATGACGCTATCGACGCAGGCGCAGGCCGGGGCCGCCGCTGTGTGTATCGAGAAAGATACCAACAGCGCAGGTAACAGTTATGACATGGAATATTTCATGCGCTGGGGCAAAAGCCCGAATGTCGATGGCTTTACGGCGCTACGCGCAGCAAAGCGTGATCATAAGCGCAATTACCCCAGCTCCACACCCTATTGCCGCCACACCGGTACTGAGAAATTCAAGGACGGTGGCTATTATGTCCTGATCAAATCTGGGCGCGAGAAGGATAGTGCCGGCGCGCATATGAACAAATGGGCGCTGGGCTTCGGCATCGACCGCACACAGGCGATTATTGACGCGAAGAAGGAAATGCGTCGTCGCGACTCGCTGTGGGTCGAGCGGACGCATGGCTACGAGATTGATGATGAAGACGAGATCTAGGCGGCCCTGACTGCCTGGATGCCCGCCGAGCCTGCGACCCGGCTCGGCGGGTTCACCGTCCACAGTTCGAGACCGCGCTTCTTGCACTTCCGAAAGTGTGCAATATAACAAACTCTTGTGAGAGGGGACGTTCATATGAAGACGCTACTAATTGCCTTGGGAACCGTTGGGGCCCTAACATTTCCGGCACAAGCTCATGCGGGCGCGGCTGCTGTTTGCATCGAGCGAGAGAAGAACAGTGGCGGGAATGGCTATGACAGCGAGTATTTCGTCCGTTGGGGCAAAAGCCCTAATGTCGATGGCGCCACTGCGTTGCGTGCGGCAAAGCGCGATCACAAAAAATCCTACCCGAATTCTATACCGTATTGCTACGATTCGGGCTCGAGCAAATATCCGGGCGGCGGACATATGGTTCTAATAAAGAGTGGCCGAATTAAGGATGGTGCAGGTGATCACTATAATCGTTGGACGCTGGGTGTCGGTACAACTCGGCAAGAAGCGATCAGCGATGCAGTTTTTCAAATGCAACAACGTGACGGCGTATGGTCTCACGGGACACATGGCTACACCATTGAAGAAGAGCACGAAATTTAGCGGCAACGGGACGATCGCGCAAAAGACCTAGGTTGGTGCCGCTTCCCTATCCGATCTTGCATCGAGCGAGGCGTAAGCCATCCGTTCCAGCGTAGCGAAGGCTTCCAACGCGCCGGGATCACCAAAGGGTGACAGCTGCGTGATGAACACGCCTGCGATACCGGCGGTTGGGTCGATCCAATAGTAGGAATTAAAGATTCCGGCCCATGCCAGGCTTCCTGTGGAGCGGCGGCCTTCGACCGGTTCCGGATTGATTAAAAAGCCAAGCCCCCAGCCGGTATGTTGATCAGGGAACGTGTCATAAGGCGGGGCCAATTCCGGCATGGATGAGGCCATATATCCGGCGCGCTTATCGCCAATTTGATTGCGCGACATGTCCGTAATTGCCCGCTCAGAAATAATGCGTTGCCCGTCCAATTCCCCGCCGCGCAGCACCATCCGCAGGAAGCGCGCATAATCGGGTGCGGTGGAGGATAATCCGCCGCCACCGCTTTGCACTTCTCCAGCGCCGAGACTGACGGGTACGATTGCAAATTCTCCGCCGGGAACCCGCATATGCACTTTCGCGGCATCGTCGGGTAGCACCGCGCGAAAAGCGGTGTCCATCATGCCCAGCGGGGCAAAGATATTGGTCTGCAGATAATCACCGAGCCGCATTCCCGTTACCGCTTCAATAGCCATCCCGACCCAATCGGTCGCGACACCATATTCCCATTTCTCCCCTGGATCGAACAGCAGCGGCATCTGGAAATTCGCTTTGGAGCCCGGCGCAGGCATTCCAACATTCCGGAAATATTCCAAAATTTCACTTTGCACGAAGTGATACCCGAAGCCCGCGGTGTGAGTCAGCAACTGGCGCAAAGTGATCACGCCTTTGGCGGGTCGTAATTGCGGCGTGCCGCCCTCAGCAAAGCCGGTCAGCACTAGGGGGTCGGCGAGATCGGGCAAAATCCCGCCAACCGGATCATCCAAGGTCAATTTGCCTTGCTCGACCAATTGCATGGCGGCGAGCGAAACGATGGCCTTGGTCATCGAGGCTATCTGGCAAATCGTATCGAGCGCCATCGGCTTACCTGCGACCGCATCACGCATGCCCCATGCACCGCTGAAGCGGATGCCATCCTTGTCGACTACCATGGCGGAGGCACCGGGCAGTCCGGCTGTTTCGATCGCCTTGGCGAGTGCTGTCTCTGTGCTCATCGGGCCGACGCTAGCCCCACAGCGTTGGATTGGGAAGTATGTTGCTTGTCGCCGCTTCGCGCACAGGCTAACCGCGTCCGCATGACAACAATTACACGTTTTGCCCCTTCGCCTACGGGCCGCCTGCATGTCGGCAATATCCGCACTGCGCTGCATAATTGGATGCTTGCGGAGAAAGCCAAGCAAGATGGCGGTTCCGGGAAGTTCATGCTGCGCATCGACGACACCGATCCCGAGCGCAGCAAAGAGAAATATGTCGAGGCAATCCGTGCCGATCTGGCGTGGTTGGGCATCCATCCCGATGGCGAGGAACGGCAGTCCGAGCGACTTGAGCATTATGAAAAAGCTTTCGATGCGCTGGTGGAGGCTGGCCGTCTCTATCGCTGTTACGAAACCGCGCAGGAACTCGATCTGAAACGCAAGGTCCAGCTCGGACGCGGAAAGCCGCCGATTTATGATCGCGCTGGCCTGACGCTGACCGATGAAGACCATGCGGCGAAAGAAGCCGAAGGCATTAGCCCGCATTGGCGCTTCAAGCTGGATCACGAAGAGGTGATTGATTGGGCCGACGGCGTTCGCGGCCCGCAGAAATTCGATCCCGCAATGCTATCCGATCCTGTGGTTCGGCGCGAAGATGGGTCATGGCTCTACATGCTCCCCAGCGCGGTCGATGATATCGAGATGGGAATTACCGATGTTCTGCGCGGCGAGGATCATGTGTCCAACACTGCCGTTCAAATCCAGATGTTCCGTGCTCTGAAAGCGGCCGATATCGGCGATAGCGACTGTCCGGTCGAAAGCGCATCGCCGCATTTCGCGCATGAGGCATTGCTGGTTGGCAAAGAAGGCAAGCTGTCCAAGCGTCTTGGCTCGCTGGGCTGCGACGCGTTTCGTGAGCGCGACATTGAGCCTCAGGCGATCATTGCACTGCTCGCTCGCTTGGGTACCTCGCAGCCGGTCGAGCCGATTGCCGATATCAATGTGCTGCTCGAAACATTCGCGCTCGAAACATTCAGCCGGGCACCCGCAAAATTCGATGATGCCGACCTTGATCGGATCAATACCGCGCTGGTCCATCAGATGGAGTATGCAGATGTGAAGGACCGCCTGCCCGAAGGTATGGGCGAGGAAGCATGGCATGCCGTGCGTCCCAATCTGGAAACCGTCAGCGGCGCGCATGATTATTGGAAAATCGTCACCGGCCCGATCGAGCTGCCAGAATTCTCCGACGAGGATCGCGAGTACCTGAAGCAAGCAGCAGCAAATTTGACTTGGGGCGACAATCCATGGGGCGCTTTGACCGGAGCATTGAAAAACGCAACGGGCCGCAAGGGTAAGGCTTTGTTCCTGCCGCTGCGTCAGGCGCTGACGGGCCAAAACTTTGGTCCCGATATGGGCGATCTGCTGCCAGTGCTGGGTGAAGACGTTGCGCGCCGCCGTTTGGAACGGGCTTCGGGGATGGAGTAAGTACTAATACCACCAGCTGCGCCGTTCAGCCCACATATGGCGGGCTGAAGATGTTTGTCGCTTGCGCCTGTCTCTATTTATTATAATATTTGGAACGCAAATTTTCTTGGCGAGATACTTCATGAGTAAAATACTAGGTGCGGCACTAGCGTTTGGGCTTCTGGTATCAATCGATCCCGCGCAAGCGCAGGATATATCCAATGAAGCCAGAGGTTCGCTTGCGACGGCAAACCTCGCTTCGAAGAGTAGCTCAACATGGCAATATTGGCGCCCGGCGTTTCGCGGTACTACAACTGTTCTGGCTGCCTTCGATACCAAATACGACATTGCTTTGCGCCCAACCTATGTGAGCGGGACTCATGCGAAAGGTGCGAAGATCTATCTAGGAATGGATCGCAATGGCGCTCTTGTCGGAGGTATGACCCCTTTTGGAGCAGATGGCTGTTCGGCTGAGGCCATAGACCGGAAAATAACTCTCTCGGTCTATTTCGGACAGACGCAGAAGCCGGTCAGGCTAGGTTCGTTAGAACGGCTGCGATATACGCCTGCGGGCGGTGCGGCGCAGACCCTGTGCTACTATCCGTTTCGCTTCGAATCAGCAGATATGGATCGCAGTTTTAAGGGCCTGAGTGATAAAGACACTATGCGGTTTGTCGTGAGAGTCGATGACAAGGTCAATCACACGGTTTGGACTGGTGCGCCTTATTCGCCGCAAGAAACCGGCCGCGGAAAAGTTATCCAATCGTTGACCTACAGACAATATAAGGCGCTACGCGGAACGCTGAGCCTGTTGCCCAGCTAGCCCCGCCTTAGCCCCGCTTCACTGGCTATATTTCTCGAGCTCATCACCCGCCAACGTCACAATATGCAGCAAATTCGTGCTGCCTGGTGTGCCGAAGGGAACGCCTGCGAGCGCGATCAGCTTGCTGCCAGCCACACCGAAGCGGTGGCGCAGCGCCATGCGCTTGCCCTTTGCGATCATCTCTTCGAAGCTGCCTATGTCCCGCGTCATCACCGCGTGGGCACCCCACAAAAGGGCTAGGCGGCGGGCGGTTTGCAAGCGCGGTGTCAGTACCAGCATCGGCACCGAGGGGCGTTCGCGGGCCACGCGGCGCGCGGTGCTACCCGACCCGGTGAAGACGGTAATCGCAGCGATAGGCACCGTGTCGGCGATGGTCATACAGCTATGTGCCAAGGCGTCGGCGGTGGTCCGGTCAGGCGGCGTATCCAGGAAACGAACCCGGTCGAGATAGGCTTCGTCCCGCTCCACCTGTGCACTGATCCGGTCCATGATCGTAACGGCTTCCTCGGGCCATTCGCCCGCCGCAGTTTCTGCGCTAAGCATTACGGCATCGGCGCCGTCATACACTGCGTTCGCCACGTCAGAGACTTCTGCGCGGGTCGGGGCGGGGCTTTCAATCATGCTTTCGAGCATTTGCGTTGCTACGATCACCGGCTTGCCCGCGATACGCGTTTTGTTGACGATCTTCTTCTGCAGCGGCGGCACTTCTTCGGGATTTAGCTCGACTCCCAAATCACCGCGCGCGACCATGATTCCGTCGGACATCTCGATTATCTCGTCGAGACGGCGCACCGCCATCGGCTTTTCGATCTTGGCACACAGCGCGCCATGACCACCCATCAGCTTGCGCGCCTCGGCCAGATCTTCGGGCCGCTGAACAAAACTGAGGCCGATCCAGTCGGCATTCTGTTCGACAGCGAATGCGAGGTCTTTGCGGTCTTTGGCAGTCAGCGCTGGAATGGGAATTTCCGCATCCGGGACATTCACCCCCTTGCGATCCGAAATTACTCCACCAACAACAGCAGAGCACAGGATCTCGTTTTCATCTGCGCGGATGACTTTGAGTTGGATCTTTCCGTCATTGATCAGCAGCCGCTGACCTTTCTCCATCAGGCCGAATAGCTCGGGGTGCGGCAGTTCAACACGCGTTTCGTCGCCCGGTTCAGGATTACGGTCGAGTGTGAAATGGCCCGAGTGGCGGATAACGGCCTTGCCATCCTTGAACTTGCCGACGCGCAGTTTCGGGCCCTGCAAATCACAGAAGATCGCGATCGGGCGGTTCAAATCTTTCTCAATCGCGCGGATGGCCGCGATGGTTTCCGCATGGGTCGCATGTTCGCCATGGCTCATATTGACGCGAAACGCATCGGCCCCGGCGCGGATCAGTTTGAGCAACATTTCGGGATCGCGGCTGGCGGGGCCCACCGTTGCGAGAATTTTGACCTTACGTCCGCGAGGGTCGAGATAGGGTATTTGGCGCTTTTCCATGCGCAAAGCCTATGGCAGAGCCGCGTTGCAACGCAATGACGAAACGAAAAGGATCGGTGATGGATACGAATGCGCTCAAGTCTTCTGGCGGCGAGAACGATGCGGCCTTGGACGAATTGCCCGATGCCGTGGCGGCGCAGGCATTCCGGCGGCTGGTGCGCCATTTGCAACACCGTCATGATGCGCAGAACATCGACCTAATGGGCCTGTCCGGCTTTTGCCGGAACTGCCTGGCCGACTGGATCCGCGACGCGGGTTTCGAGGGCGACAAGGCTGCCGCGCGCGAGTTGATCCACGGGATGCCGCAGGATGAGTGGAAGGCAACCCGTCAAACGCCCGCGACCGATGAACAGCTTAAGCGGATGCAGGAAAGCGTAGCTAAGAACGGGGCCGATTAAGTAAGGTGGCGGGGTAGTGTGTCACTCAGCCAGGCCGCATTCGCGCAGATAGTCATTGTCGAACATTTTCCGGTCGGCCGAATTGGGGAGCAGCTCTCGCCGTGCCGCCAGCCATTTATCGACCGCATTGTCTCCATAGGCCGCTCGCACGCGTTCCGGCGTGTAGCCGTGCGTCTTGCCCCAGTGCTGGGTGAACGGGATGTTCGCGGCTTCCATTGCAGCCGGGATGGCATCGAAGAAATCGGTGGAATCGTCATTGTGAACGCCGTCGATACTGACCACGAATGTGGCATCCCAGCGGTTGAACGCCAGCAGTGCCGATGATTTTTTGACGTAGCGGCACCCGAAAACCAGCGGGACCGGCCCGATATCGCGGTTAAGTTGCAGTAGTATTTCGATGGTGTCGTCCGCGCGATCTAGCGGGACAGCTACAGTCCCACTCGCGACTTTTGTGCGGAGCGATTTATAGCCAAAGGTCTCGCCCCAACTGCGCTTCTGACGGCCCAGATTGAACATCTGGCTAGCGACTAGGTTGGAGAACATGGGGACCAGCGGCTGAAACAGATCAAGCGCTCGGCCCGCGACGGTGATGAAGTCATATCCCGGCCCGAAGCTGTTTTCCTCGATCGTGTAGTCAGGGACGTGGTCGTCTTTCCAGGGCTCTTCATACATTTGTGTCACCAATATCTCTGGTGGCGAGGTGTTGGGATTGATGATCGGCTGGAAGAAATAGGGTTTGCCCGAGCGCCCGGCCGGATCGAGCGAGGTGTCCGACGCGAAATCGAGCTGGCTCACACGATCACGCATGGTTCCCTGATACGTGAGCGGATTGCCATTGCGGTCTTTGTCATAATTATGCGCATCGACCAGAAAGCGCGGTCGCGCCTCGATCACGACATTGTGGATCACGCCAAACGCACCAAGCCCGACCACCACTGCGTTGAACAAATCATTATCGCGGATCAGCGTTGCGCCGAACGCGGTGGCTACCGACTCTTTAACTACTGGGTAACTGGCGCGTTCCAGCCAGAACTGTGCGGTATCGCCCGCCAGCAGATGAATGCTCACGATCTGGTCGTGCATCGCCCCGAAATCGAGCACCGAGCCATGCGTGCCTGCGGACGTCGCTCCGACAATGGTCTGACCATTCGCCGCGCCGGTTGTTTTGAACGAAAGACGCTGCGTAGAATTCTCCAGCCAGCGGTTCAGCTCTGAAACATAGTTCCCGCATTGGACCAAGCACAGTCCGCGCTTGTCGGTCAGGTCCCCGCGATATTCGGGAACGACTTGCGTGTGATGAATGCGCTTCTTGCCGGTTAGCGCCGCGGTGTTGAGCATGATCCCGTCGGTCAGCGGCGCTTCGGACAATGACCAACCACGGCCAATTGCTTTATACGGAATCTGACGGACCTTGGCGCTGGCGATAGAGCGCTGAATCTGGCGCGTGCAGCGGTTGATCATCTCGGCGCCGTAGTCTTGACCGTCGGGAGGCGGGAGCACGGCATCCATGCCGGCGATCTGGCCGGAAACGGTTTCGTGCCAGTTTTCCCAAGTCGTGTTGACCGCGCCGGGTTTCAGCATTGTCTCGTCATCTGACATCGCGCTTATCCTCTGGCTGATGCAGGTTCGGTCAAGAACCAACTGGTGGTAACATCGCTGCAGGTAAAGCTGACCAGCATGGTAGGGTCCTCCGGAGTGCCTGTTGCGGTACAATCATATTCAACCGTCTCATCGCCACCTGTGCCTGGCTTGGTGCAAGTGATCTGGACCGGCGTATTCGTATCGCCGGTCCCATCGATAGTGGTGCACGACACAAGCGGCTGTGAAGTGTCAGGCTTGGCGCATTCGAACTTGATTGTCGCCTGATTGACGATGCCAAGAGTGAGCACGCTGACCAAGCCTTGCCCCAGGCTGCGGTCTACCTCGACGCGGGTCATTGGTTCGGTTCCGCATTTGTCTTTGACGACCCGCCCGCTGGCGGCATTGGTATTGAAGCCGGAGCGGCCCGCGACAGATGTTTGCTTGGAGGTGCAGTTGCCATCCGGACACCAACCATCCTGATAGCCAGAAACGGCCAAATGATTTGAGCAAGAGGACAATGCCGGTAGTGATGTCACGGCCAGAATAGCCAGTATCGCCCTGAAATTCATTTCTTCCTCCTGAGTCGCGATATTAAAACTATTCGACCGGACCGATGTATACTTATTTTACGGCGTAAATGAGACTGGCAGAAGTTGGTCGGGCGAAGGCGCCAAAAGGTTCAATCGTATTCTGATGAAATTTGCGCTGCGTGGCTTCACCGCTGCTCATCCGAAGGCTATCAGCAGCGCCAACTGATTCTCATTCCATTGGAGCTTTGATTATGGCTGATGCCACCGACGACCGTCTGCGCCTTCTGATCGAGCGTATCGAACGCCTCGAAGAAGAGAAGAAAGGCATCGCTGACGATATTCGTGATGTCTATGCCGAGGCAAAAGCCGTCGGTTACGATCCCAAAATCATGCGCCAGGTTGTTCGCTTGCGCAAAATGGACGCCAATGACCGCAACGAGATGGAAATGGTTCTCGACACTTATAAGAACGCGCTCGGTCTCGACTAGGATGCAGTCTTAGCGCGTTCATCTTCCATCCAGCTACTATGCCGATACATGGCATGCGGACGAGAGGGGATGTATGCGTAAGTCACTGATTTTTGTAACGCTGTTGTTTGCGCCCGCTACTGGCGTAGCGCAGGATGAGGCAGCTTCTATCGAACTGGACAACCCTGGTTTCGAACAAGCCGAGCCAGGTTCTGCACTGACCGGCTGGGGCGGCAATATGCTACCCGCTGACGGGGACGTAGCGGGCTACAAAGCCGTTATCGATACGGCTGATCCGGCGGCTGGCTCGGCCAGCGTGCGGATCGAATCGCAAGGCGTGATTGATGCGGGTAAGTTTGGGACGATTACCCGGGCGCTGGATGTAACAGCACTGCGCGGACGAAAGATCAGACTGACCGGCATGGCTCGGGTTGATTCGCCCGCCCCAAAACATGCCGGCTTCTGGCTGCGCGTTGACCGCCCTGGAGGCCAGAGTGGTTTCTTCGACAATATGGGCGATCGGCCGATCACTTCGGGGGCATGGCAAAGCTATAGCATTGAAGGCGATGTGGCCGCCGATGCGAACCAGATAGTGTTTGGCTTCTTGGTGCAGGGCCAGGGAAAAGCTTGGGTCGATGACTTTGCCGTCGAGGATATAGGCCCGATGGATCTGCCCCACTTCGAAGGCGTCGGGACGCCGGTCGGGCCTACACGCGATGGGTCTGTTGAAGGGGATGTCGCTGCTGCGCCTGTAACCGATCGCGGTGTTACCAATTTGCAGGCTTTGGCCAGAGTCTATGGATTGGTGCGTTGGTTCCATCCTAGTGATCAAGCTGCGGAAGCCGATTGGGGTCGTTTTCTGATTGGGGCAATCCCGAGAGTCGAAGGCGCAGAAACCTCAACCGAGCTTGCTACGACTCTCGCTGAACTGTTCCAACCCGTTGCCCCTGCGGTGCGTATCAATGAAATAGGCGACGCGTTTACGGTCCCTTTATATGCAAGCACCCGCCATCTGCAGTGGACGTATCACGGCTTCCCTTCCCCGCTGAGCAGAGCCTACAGTTCTGAACGTATGGAAGTTCCTGCTGCCAAGACGCCTTCTGAAATTGCAGAAAATATTACTGAGAAAATCGCAATTTTCCTGCCGCTTAGTGTGCCCATCGACGATTCCGGAAGTACTATACCTAAACGCGACACACCGGCTGTCGAAAGCGGTAAGCCCGAGGGATGGTTACCCGCAGGCCATGACCGCACTACCCGCATCGCAGGAATTGTATCGGCATGGGCGATGTTCGATCACTTCTATCCTTATTGGGATGTCGTCGATACTGATTGGGATGCGATCTTTGCGCCGATGCTGCAAGATGCAGCTTTGGCATCCGATGACATTGCGTACCGTGATGTTCTGCTGCGGTTGGTAGAAGGTCTTCATGATGGTCATGGCGGCGTCAATTATCGCGATGAAGGCCGTGCGCTGCTCCCGCTTGATTGGGAATGGATCGAGAATGAGCTGGTCATTACCGCACCCCCGGCCGGTGCCCCCGATGCATCCGGCTATCGGCCTGGAATGGTGGTAAAGGCAATCGACGGCGTGCCGGTTCAGGATGCAATTGCCGCCAAGAAGGCGCGTATTTCCGGCAGTGACCAATGGAAGACCGAGCTGGCACTGTCTCGGCTGCGATATTCGCATGAAGTTGGTCAGCGCCTGCTACTGATCGAAGATGCGGATGGTGCGCAAAGCGAGATTACCCTTCCGTTGAGTCCCATGAGCCGCGACGAGCGGGTTCGGGAACCGAAACCCGACGTTGTGAGCGAGTTGGAACCGGGCATTGTCTATGTCGATATTGATCGCCTCACTGATACCCGTTTTTCGGATGGGAAGGCTCAGATTGAATCTGCGAAGGGCCTGGTGTTCGATCTTCGCGGATATCCGAAGGGGCGATACGCATATCTTTCGCATATGACCGATTCTCCAATCCGTTCGGCTGAAATGAATATCCCGTCACAGACATTGCCCCATGCGCAGTTTGACAGCTGGCAGGAAGGTGGCTGGCGGATCACGCCGGCCTTGCCCCGCTATACCGACAAAGTCGTCTTCATCACCGATGGCGGCGCCATCAGTTGGTCTGAATCCATCCTTGGCACGGTGAAGGCCAATGGGCTTGGCACGATAATCGGCGTGCCGACAGCCGGAGCCAATGGCAATGTCACAACCTTCCGCATACCGGGCGGATACCAACTCCGCTGGACCGGGATGCAGGTTAAAAATCGCGACGGGACCCAGCATCATATTCTGGGGGTCCAACCTGATATCCGGGTTGAGCGGACGCTTGCAGGCGTGCGCGAGCGGCGTGATGAGCTGCTTGATGCTGCGCTTGCCGAAGTGAAGCGGCAGATGGCGGAAGACTGAAGTCCGGTAACAATTGAACGGCTTGGTGCATTATGATAGCAATACACCAACGCTCAATCATAATTGGAGAAACACCATGGCAGGCCCTTGGAAGGACGCGCGCGGCATCACCGTTTCGACCACACCGACGCTGGAAGGGCAACCGATCCAGCAATATCTCGGCATCGTGACCGGCGAAGTAATCGTCGGTGCTAATGTTGTGCGCGATATGTTTGCCAATATTCGAGACATCGTGGGTGGCCGCTCCGGTTCGTACGAACGTATCCTGAGCGATGCACGCAAGCAGGCGATCGAAGAATTGCAGGCCGAATGCGGTTCGATCGGGGGCAACGCCGTGGTTGGTGTGGATCTGGATTACGAAGTGATCGGCGGCACAGGATCGATGCTGATGGTCAGCGCCAGCGGAACGGCAGTGAAGGTCTGAATTGCGGCTAAGGTGAGGGGTGACGGGCGGCAATCGCTCGGCTAAGTCACCCGTCGATTCACAGCACATAACCGACGGATTACCATGGCAGGCCATTCCAAATTCAAGAACATCATGCACCGCAAGGGTGCGCAGGATAAGAAGCGGTCCAACCTCTTCTCCAAGCTCAGCCGCGAGATCACCGTTGCGGCGAAAATGGGTACGCCCGATCCGGATATGAACCCGCGTCTGCGGCTGGCGGTCAACACCGCCAAGGGCCAGTCGATGCCCAAGGACAATATCCAGCGCGCGATTGATAAGGCTAGCGCGGGTGATGACGAGAATTACGAAGAAGTCCGCTATGAAGGCTACGGCCCCGGCGGCAGTGCGATTATCGTTGAAACGCTGACCGACAACCGCAATCGCACCGCGACCGCTGTGCGTACAGCCTTTGCCAAAAATGGCGGCAATCTGGGCACGGCTGGCTCGGTTGCGCACGGCTTCGAGCGGCTGGGTTATATCGAATATTCGTCCGAAGTGGGCGGCGAAGACAAAGTCCTCGAAGCGGCGATGGAGGCGGGTGCAGAAGATATTTCTTCCAGCGATGACGGCCATGAAATCTGGACTGGCGCAGAAGATCTGCACGAAGTCGCCGGAAGCCTGGAGAAAGCGCTAGGCGAACCCAAAGAGGTCAAGCTGGCATGGAAGCCTAACCTGACCGTCGATTTGGACGAAAAAGACGCGGGCGTTCTGCTCAAGCTGATCGACACGCTGGATGATGACGATGACGTCCAGACAGTCTGGGGGAACTATGAAATCTCAGACGAGGTCATGGAGAAGTTGGACTCAGACGCCTGATATCGGGCTGTGAACCAACTTTCTAGATGATTATCCTCGGCCTTGATCCTTCGCTCAGCTGTACCGGTTGGGGCGTGATCCGGTCGGAGGGTTCGCGCATTACGCATGTGGCCAATGGCCAGATCAAAACAGATGCCAAAGCGCCAATGGCCGAGCGGTTGGCGGCCTTGCAATCGGGCCTGGCCGGAGTGATTGCGAAGTACCAGCCCGAACGCGCGGCGGCGGAGGAAGTCTTCGTCAATAAGAACCCGCAATCTACCTTGAAACTGGCGCAAGCACGAGGTGCTGTGTTGGCGGCGTGCGGTGCAGTTGGGCTCGCAGTACACGAGCATGCTGCGCGTAAGGTCAAAAAGGCGGTAGTCGGAACCGGAGCGGCGGATAAGAACCAGGTTCAGGCGATGCTGAAGGTGTTGCTACCCGGAGCTAACGTCGCCGGGGCCGATGCGGCAGATGCTTTGGCAGTGGCGATTGCCGATGTGCATTTGGCACCGCGTACCTAGCTCGTCATTGCGAGCGGAGCGAAGCAATCCAGAGTATTTCGCGCTAGCTCTGGATTGCCGCGGCGACTATGTCGCCTCGCAATGACGAAGGAGAGACCAGTGACTATCGAAATGTACGGCATTCCCAATTGCGACACGGTCAAGAAGGCGCGCAAATGGCTGGATGCGAACGGTGTCGAATTCACTTTCCATAACTACAAGAAAGAGGGTGCGGATTCGGACAAGCTGACAGAATGGGTCGAAGCTAAGGGCTGGGAAGCGCTGCTTAACAAGCGCGGCACAACATTCCGCAAGCTGGACGATTCAGACAAGGCCAACATCGACGCTGCAAAGGCTGTCACACTGATGACGCAGAACCCGAGCATGATTAAACGGCCGGTGGTCGAACATGCCAAAGATGGTGAACCCGGCCTTCTGGTTGGCTTTGAGGAAGACGAATGGTCCGCAGCTTTTTCCTAGGTGCTTTGACGCTGATAGGTGCCGCAATGACAACGCCCGCTTTTGCTCAAGACGTAGACAATGATTTGCTGATCATTGCGCATCGCGGTGCGAGCGGTGAGCGCCCCGAACATACTCTGGCCGCTTACGAGCGCGCAATTGATCAGGGTGCGGATTATGTCGAACCCGATCTGGTGGTGTCTAAGGACGGCGTGCTGATCTCTCGCCATGAGAACGAGATTTCGGGCACTACCGATGTTGAAAGCCGCGATGAATTCGCCGACCGCCGCCGGAGCAAGACTATTGACGGGCAGCTGATCGCGGGATGGTTCGCCGAAGACTTCACTCTGGCAGAATTGCGGACACTGCGCGCCAAAGAGCGCCTGCCCCATATCCGCCCGGAGAACTCCCGGTTTGACGGGCTGTATCAAGTGCCGACATTTGAAGAGATCGTCGCGCTGGTGAAAGCCAAAGAGGCGGAGCTGGGCAAACGCATCGGTCTCTATCCCGAGCTCAAGCATCCCAATTTCCTGCTGCAGGATGAAGGGATCGACAGCGTCGATCTGCTGGTGCGGGCGCTCAAGAAAGCAGGTTACACCAAGGCCAGCGATCCCATCTTTATCCAGTGTTTTGAAGTTGGTCCGCTCCAGCGTCTCGACCAACTCACCGATGTCCGCCTGGTGCAATTGATCCACCCTGAGCATGAAAGCCCGGCGGATGAGCCAAGTATGCGCTATGTGGAGATGGCAACGCCGACTGGCCTCGCCGAGATCGCCAGATATGCTGACGGCGTTGGCCCGCATTTCAGCTTTGTTCTGAACGATGATGGCAGCGCAAAGCCGTTTGTGGCGGATGCGCATGCGTTGGACTTGAAAGTACATCCCTGGACCTTGCGGCGGGAGAATACCTTCATGCCATCGGCGCTTCGTACCAATGATAATCCGCGCGGTGTCGGTGCTTTGCCGATCCTGATGGGTTTGCTGGTTGCCGCCGATGTCGACGGTATTTTTACCGATCACCCGGGCGCTGCGGTGATACTCCGCGAAAGCGGTAGTTACGAGCCATAGGCCGCGGTACTATGCACCCATCTGCTAATGATCATCCGATCATCGTATTCGATGGAATGTGTGTGCTGTGCTCTGCCAATGCCCAGTTCGTTCTGAAATTTGATCGTAAGGGCGTGTTCAGGCTCGCCGCGATGCAAAGCGAAATTGGCGCCGATCTGATGCGGCAAGCGGGGGTTGATCCCGCAGATCCAGACAGTTTCATCATCGTCGAACAGGACCGCGTGCTCCGCGACAGTGATGCTGTTATTTCGATGTGGAGGCGTCTCGGCTGGCCGTGGAAGATTATGGGCGTTGCCGGTGTAGTCCCTCGCGCAATTCGCGACCCGCTATACCGGCTGATCGCGCGCAATCGCTATAGGATTTTCGGCAAGCGCGACACGTGCTGGATGCCAACGCCCGAACAAGCCGAACGCATTCTCTGACCAGTTCTCAGGCAGCAGTCGCAGTCACGATGTAATTGAGACCCAGTTCGCCCGACAAATGCAGGCCCTTGCTAGGGCCGAATGCGATGCCGGTCGGTTCACCCATCTTCAGGCCAACGTTTTCGAGCAAATCGGACAATTCTTCAGGGGTGATGAAATCATCCCAATGATGCGTGCCTTTGGGGATCATACCCAAAGCCTCGGCGCCTTCGACCAACAATATCCGCGATGCGGCGGTGCGATTGGGAGTGGACAGGATCATCAATCCACCCGGCGCGAGTTTCGCCGTAAGGTTGCCCAGAAATGCCTGTTTGTCGGCGACATGCTCGATCACCTCAAGGCATGTGACCAGATCGAACTGCCCAATATTCTGCTGTCCGATCTCCCCTGCGATATAGCGGATATCGAGACCTGATCCTTCAGCGTGAAGTGCCGCCGCTTGCGCATTTTCCGGCGCGGCATCGACGCCGGTGACCGCTGCGCCCATTCGCGCGAGCGGTTCGCACAGCAATCCCGCGCCGCAACCGACATCCAGTGCGGTCTTACCCGCCAGCGGTTTCACACTCTGCACATCGCCGCCCCAATGCATATCGATCGCTTCACGCACATAGCGCAGGCGCACCGGATTGAGCCTGTGCAGCATCGCGGAGGAGCCCTTCGGGTCCCACCAATCCTTAGCCAAAATGCCGAAATGCGCCGCTTCCTCTGGCCGGATAGTTGCGCCAAAATTTGAGCTGGCCGAAGAAGATGTTTCGCTGCTTGGTGTTGCATCACTCATGCAGCCTTCGTAACAGCGCCGGAAAGCGCGCACCAGTGTGCGTATGGAATTTTGGGAGGCATCGCGCTTGGCACGCATTGTGATGAAATTCGGCGGCACATCGATGGCCGGGACCGAGCGCATTCGCCGCGTCGCAAATATCGTGCGCCGTCAACAAGCTGCTGGACATGAGGTTGCGGTGGTCGTCTCGGCGATGGCGGGCGAGACCGACCGTCTGATCAATTTCTGCCGCGAAGCCAATGCGATTTACGATCCCGCCGAATATGATGTTGTGGTGGCGAGCGGGGAGCAGGTCACATCGGGACTGCTCGCTCTGACATTGCAATCATTGGGGTGCAAAGCGCGCAGCTGGCTTGGCTGGCAAATGCCGATGAAAACGGTCGAGGGTCATTCCAAAGCGCGCGTCGAAACGATTGATGCGCCGGAGATGATTGCTTCGCTTGAACGCGGCGAAATCGCGGTCATTCCGGGATTCCAGGGTGTGTCGGGCGAAGGCCGCATCGCGACGCTGGGGCGCGGCGGTTCGGATACGTCAGCCGTAGCAGTGGCTGCCGCCATCGGCGCGGACCGCTGCGATATCTACACCGATGTCGACGGAGTCTACACCACTGACCCGCGCATTGTCGCGAAGGCTCGCAAACAGAAAGCCGTCACGTATGAGGAAATGCTGGAGTTGGCCTCGGTCGGAGCGAAAGTGCTCCAGACGCGCTCCGTCGGGCTCGCGATGAAAGAGGGCGTGCGCGTACAAGTGCTCTCCAGCTTTATCGATGATGACTCTACCCCAGCCGATGAGTTTCCTGGCACATTGATCGTCTCTGAAGAGGAGATGGAACAGATTTTGAAGGACAGTGATATGGAACGCCAACACGTCACCGGCATCGCGCATGACAAGAATGAAGCGAAAATCATTCTGACCCGCGTGCCCGATAAGCCCGGGGCAGTGGCGCATATTTTTGCGCCGCTGGCTGCCGCGTCGATCAATGTCGATATGATCATTCAGAACGTCGGCCGCGATAAGGGTGAGACGGATGTGACTTTCACCGTGCCGCAAGCCGATCTGGCGCGCGCGCAGGCTTTGCTGGAGGACAAACGCAGCGAAATCGGCTTCAACCGGATCATTACGGACGACCATATCGCCAAGATTAGCGTCGTCGGTGTCGGTATGAAAAGTCACGCTGGTGTCGCCAGCACTATGTTCAGCGCACTGGCGGATCGCGGGATCAACATCCAGGCAATCACGACGTCCGAAATCAAAGTCAGCGTGATTATCGACGAGGATGAGACCGAGCTGGCGGTTCGGGTGCTGCACACGGCTTACGGATTGGACGCGAGCGACGAGCCGGTCGCATGAGGCCGAAGCCAGGATCGTTCAAGTTTGATTGCGACATCTGTGGTTCGAAATACTCAATGGGCCCGTCGGTTTACGAAGGCCACAAGATCACAGGTTTTGACATTTTCGTCTGTCATCCCTGCAATTCAATGAATCACGATGGTTGGAATTCCATCTACGAACCAAAATTGTTTCAGATATTGCAGGCCAGTGGAAAGGCTGAACCGAAACGTCTCGCGAACGGCTTGCTTCCCCGTGAATTTTAGTGATTAGCGAGACCGCAGCTCTCGGCCTGACTTTGCTGACGGTGCTGTGCTTTGCGGCATTGTCGCGGCGGCTGGCAATGTCGGTTGTGACGATGCCGATTGTATTCACGGCACTCGGTTATGGCGGCTTTCTGGCCGGAGCAGAGCTGTTTCCCAAAGATGCCGAGTTCGAGATTCTGCATCTTCTGGCTGAAATAACACTTGTGCTGGTGCTGTTTTCCGATGCCTCGCAAGTGCGGTTTCATCATTTGCGAATGAGCGGCGGTATTCCGGCGCGGATGCTGCTGATTGCGATGCCGTTGTCGATTGTGCTCGGCACGCTGGTCGCCCATTGGGTGTCTCCCGATCAGCCATGGGCGCTTGCGCTGTTGGTTGCCGCAATTCTAACGCCGACTGATGCCGCGCTGGGTCAGGCGGTCGTGAGCGACGCGAGCGTTCCGGGTGAATTGCGCGAGGGGATTGCCGTGGAAAGCGGCCTCAATGACGGTTTGGCGCTGCCGGTGGTAATCATCGCCGCTTTGGCCGCTGCAGAGGCAAGCGGCGTTATGGCTGATGGCCCGGATAATCTTATTGCATTCGGCATGGCGCAGATAACGCTCGGGCCGCTTGCTGGCGCGGCGGTCGGCGCACTCGCAGCGCTGGTGATGGACCTTGCAGTTCGCCGCAAATGGGTGACCGAATCCTACCGCGGCATCTATTTTCTGAGCACAGCGTTCCTGTGTTTCATCGCTGCCGAATTGATCGGCGGGAACGGCCTGATCGCAGCCTTTGTTGGCGGGCTGACATTCGGCAATATGCGCAAATCGGCGAGCAAATTTGTGTCCGAATTTATGGAGAGCGAAGGGCAATTGCTGACGATGGCGACTTTCCTGATTTTCGGAATGGTCCTCGCGCCTGCAGGTCTTGATCATGCAAGTTGGAAAACGGTGGTTCTGGCGATAGCATTTCTTACTGCGGTGCGCATCGTACCTGTAGTTCTATCGCTAACCGGCACCAAATTGCGCTGGCGGGACAAGCTATTCCTCGGCTGGTTCGGCCCGCGCGGTCTCGCTTCGATATTGTTTGCGCTTCTGGTTGCCGAGGGGTTCGATATTCCCGGCATGGATGAAGTAATCGCATGTATGGTCCTGACCGTACTGATCAGTATTGTTCTGCACGGTGCCAGCGCGTTCCCGATTGTGCGTGCCTTTTCCAAGGATACGAGTGATGATAGCGAGATGGCGGCGTCCCGTTAGTGAGAGAGTTCCCAATGACATTCACCGCAAAAATCCTTCTCCTCGGCTCGGGCGAGCTCGGCCGTGAATTTGTGATCTCGGCGAAGCGGCTCGGGGCGTATGTTGTCGCGTGCGATGCCTACGACAACGCGCCTGCGATGCAGGTAGCGGATGCGCGCGAGGTGTTCTCGATGCTTGATGGCGAGAAGCTGCGCGCTGCCATCGAGACGCATCAGCCCGATTATGTCGTGCCTGAGGTCGAGGCAATCCGCACGGAAGTGCTGGCCGAAATGGAGGCGAAAGGCGTCAATATCGTGCCGTCAGCCCGCGCAACCCAGCTGACCATGAACCGTGATGCGATCCGTGATGTGGCGGCGGATGAGTTGGGCCTCAGGACATCCGTTTATTCCTATGCGAAGAATTTGGAAGAAGTGCGGGCTGGCGCAATGAAAACTGGCTTTCCCTGCATCATCAAACCGGTGATGTCTTCTTCGGGGAAGGGACAGAGTACCGTTCGCTCCGATGACGAACTGGAAGGGGCTTGGGATTATGCCGTCGCCAATATGCGCGGCGACCGGCAGCGGGTGATTGTCGAGCAATTTGTTGATTTCGATTATGAGATTACCCTTCTGACGGTACGCCACAAAGCCAAAGAGGGGGATGGTGTTTCATTCTGTCCGCCCATTGGCCACCGCCAAGAACGCGGCGACTATCAGGAAAGCTGGCAGCCGGCGCTGATGTCCGATGACGCTATTGCCGCGGCGCAGGATATGGCACGCAAAGTCGTGAATGATCTTGGTGGCTACGGTCTGTTCGGGGTCGAGTTCTTCGTGAAGGGTGACGAGGTTATTTTCTCAGAACTTAGCCCGCGTCCGCATGATACCGGCATGGTCACATCCGTCTCGCAGAATTTGAGCGAGTTCGATTTGCACGCCCGTGCGATCATGGGGTTGAGCATCCCTGAAATGATCCGTGCGCGCCCGTCAGCTTCGGCGGTGATTTTGGCGGATCAGGATAGTGAGAAACTAACCTATTCAGGTCTTGCTGCGGCAATGGCAGAGGGCGCGGATATCCGCATCTTCGGCAAGCCCACTTCGCGGCCCTACCGTCGGATGGGCGTGGCGCTTGCCTGTGCAGGCTCGACAGACGAAGCCCGCCGCATCGCCAAGGATGCAGCGGGTAAAGTGCGGATCAGCTACGGCGAATAAATCGCGCACGCTGGCTCACCAGAACAGCCACACATTCATAAGACGGCCCGGGAGAGAGAAAGCAACGATGCCGGGAATGGTCAGCGCGCCGAGATAGAGGCTCATAATCTCCTTCTTGTGGCCCACCATATCGCCGCTGCGTGCGGTCTTGATGACTTTGTAGGATGCCCAGAAGGTCATCGGAATGAAAATATGGATAAAGCTGAAGCTGCCGCCGCTTTGGATGAAGATAGCAGACCCAGCGGTGGTCAGCATCAGGCCGATCCAGAGCTTGCCCAATTGCTTATGCCGCTTGCCGCCTTTCGGCGCGAGCAGCAGATAAGCACCCAGCGGAATCGCAGGTAGGACGGTTGTGACGTGCAGGGCAATCGCCAGCTCGCGGATGTTCGGGTGTGACGGCGCGAAGCCAAGCGCGCCGCGCGTCAGGGCAATCAGTGTCAGGCTGGTCAGCGTGATGCCAACCAAGGCTATCACAATACGGGTCCGGGAACCGACGTCGAACCCGGCTGGTCCTTGGGGCTGCGTGATGAAGTTGGTTAGTGAAAGCGTTGCGGTTGGCATGTGATGCTCCTGTTGTGTTGAGAACCATCATGCCGCGTGCCCATTCGCCGGCAATCGTATCTGCGCAAATTGGCGGCATCCTTCGTGAAAGTGGCGAATTTCCTAGGGATTGCCACTTTACGAAGCGCGAATGGACGCTAGGATTCAGGGCATATGAGTGAAATGGTCTCTCCAGACAACCAGAAGCGCAATAGTCTGACGCGCAAGATTGTCGTTGATCTGACGATTATGACCGTAATCGGCATCGCCTTGGCGTTTATTGGCCCGTTCGGCAGTTTTGAACAGCCACTGGCCTATCGCTTGGTCGCATGGCTCGGTTTCGCCTATCTTGGATATGCGATTTACAGCCCGATGAGTTTTGTCGTCGAGAAGCTTGGCAGCTCGCTCGATTTGCCGCGGCCCGGCTTGTGGGTAGCAGCCGTCTTGTTTGCCACCATCCCGATGGCGGTGGCCGTCTGGTCAATTGGTTTCCTGCCGGGGCCCATACGCATGCCCACGCTCGAACAGGCGCTGACAATCTATATGTATGTGTTGGTTGTCGGTGGCGGAGTGACCGCACTGTTCTATGCGCTGGAGAGTCGGCAAGTAACGCCCGAAGCGCCTGCCGTCGCGCGGGTTGATGATGATCCCCGTCAGGAACCCCCGCAACCCGATCCGCCGATCCGCTTCCTTGAACGGTTGCCGCCCAATCTCGGCACCAATCTCATCGCGCTGGAAATGGAAGACCACTATGTCCGTGCACACACGGATATGGGGTCCGATCTGATCCTGCTGCGAATGCGCGATGCGGTGGCCGAGCTGGATGGCATGGATGGTGCGCAAGTGCATCGCAGCTGGTGGGTGGCCCGCAGCGCGGTCGAGGGGGCGCGGCGCGAGGGGCGCAATGTCCGGCTGCAACTCAGCAGCGGTCTGGAAGCACCGGTTTCGCGTGGCGCTGCGCCTGATCTCAAAGAGCAGGGCTGGTTCTAGCAATCTGTTCCGGGTGGGTTACTTGTCCTTAGCCGCCCCCAAAGCCAGCCTTGAATGCATGGATCGTCCAGCGCTCCCCATTGTCGCGTTTTGAGGCGCACATGATCCATTCCCCGTCGGTGCGGACGTTGACCAGTCCGTAGACGTTCTGTTCCATGATCCGCAATCCGCGCAGGCTGCGCCGGTCATAATTGCGTCCGACAACCCCCTTCGGACGCGATCCATAAAGGCGGCTGCGCGTGAAGTTCCGCATTTCACCCTCTTCGGCGGCTTCGAGGGCTTGCTTGCGCGCCGTAACCGTCTCTTGCCTGAACTCCTTGATAGTGTCCGGATTGGCCATATCCTCCAGCCGCTTCCAGTCGCGGTCGGTGAAGAATTCGCTGTCCGAAAACTCAACGACCGGTTTGGCCAGAATCGTGAAGTCTTGCCGATCATCGCCGACATTACTCAGCTCGATCCGGTTGACTTCGGACAGCATCACGCTGCGTTCGATCTCGGTCATATAGATCAGCGGAGTGACGACCTTGTCCTGGCTCGGGGTCAGTTCGACCCGGCCCGATATTGCACTGGCGGCCACCACTTCGGGTCGCGGATGGGCATGGCCCTCATTATCGCCCGATGAAATGACCGTTGCGGCGGCATTGATCGCTTGCAGGAATTTATAGGAAATGTCGTCGCTGCCATGGTGACAGGCTTTGGCGACATCGCATTTCCAGCCTGAAAGATCGCCGCCGAATGCCTCGGTTAGCCAATGCATACTGGCGGTGTTGAGATCGCCGGTCATCAGAATGCGCGCGGCTCCATAATCCAGCCGCAGGCAGACGCTGTGTCCGTTGGTGTTGATGCTCTTCTTGTTCGCCGTCGGGGTCAGATCGGGCAGCACCGGAGTGCCGCCATCATCAAGCGTCGCGGGACCAAGCACGCGGATCGTGCAATCGCCTGCCTGCGCCAGCACCGGCGCATTGCCTTGCTCGGCCTCACTCTTGGGCAGCGCTATCAACTCAAATTCTGTCGCTGCATCATTCGTGAGTACGCGTGAGATGAAGCTCCGCCATGGGCCGCTGAGTTTGAGGCCGTCCGCGCCGGTGCCGTCGACAAGCGCTTGGGCATCGGAGCGGTCACCCAGCAATCGGGTGAACACTGATGTGCCGCCGAGCATACCTTTGGGGCCTAGCCCCTCCTTCTCGACTGCTGCTGGAAAGCGGGACAGGCCCGGATGCCCGAAAGTACCGATAGCGACTTCGAGCGTGTCGAGCTCTTCGCGCGCGGCGCGGTCTTTTTCGACCAGATCTTTCAGCCCGCCATAATGGTCCTCGTCGGAATGCGATGCGATCATCCAGTCGAGATCGATCCGCCAGTCGCCATAGTCCCGGAAGAACTTCCAATCGACGAAATCAGCGGCGTTCTTGCCGGTCTGCTGCTTGCTGCGCGGCAGTCCGCCATCGATCAGCATATGCGATCCGTCGGGATAGCGAACCAGCACGCCATCGCCCTGTCCGACATCGATAAAGTAGCATTCGAGCAAGGCTTTGTGCGTGAGCTTGTCGGCCGAGATGGTCCCGATCAAGCCGCGCGCCCGCGCTCTGGCGGTTCCACCCGCGCGGTCGAGGATCTGCACCATATCGCCCCACAGCAGATCGGCATCGTCTTTGTCGCCCGCCCGTTTGAGTGTGGCGCTCAGTGTTTTGGGATCGGTTACTTCTAGCGGGCGGTCGACATAGGCGATTTCGACCAGATGACGCGTATCGACAAAGCCGGTCGTACCGTCGAACTCGACTTCGGTGAACGGATCGCGGGTGATCGGCGCGGACATTGTGACCTTGGTTCCCCAGGGCAATTCGGCGAGCACGGGAGCACCGCCGGCTGGGCTGGCTTTTAGCGGTGTCGTAAAGTCACGCCGGAACCGGGCCTGCGCCCTTTTGGCTTCGCGGTATCCACTATTCCGCTTGGCTGCGAAATACATATTGGCATCGCCATCGAAATATCTGATCCGCCCTTCAATCATGACTGCCTCCTCGGGGCACGAATACTGCACCGCTAGTATCCGGCTGTACTCAATGACTACATGATTAGACTGGAAAGACAAAACCTCCCCGTGACATTCGTCACGAGGAGGTTCTTGCGACCCTAAGGAGGGATTGGGTCGTGTCTAGTCAGGTCTTTGGGTCGGTCTTAAAAGCGCCCGGCTTCCATAACCTTCGTCCATGCCGATACGAATGTATCGACGAACTTCTGCTCGTTTCCGTTTTCGGCGAATGTTTCCGAAATGGCACGAAGCTGCGAGTTCGAACCGAACGCCAGATCGACACGGGTGCCGCGATATTTCTCTGCGCCCGATGCGCGGTCGCTCCCGACGAACTCTTCGTCCTGGCTGCCGTCGACCGGCTTCCATTCGGTGCCCATGTCGAGCAGATTGACGAAGAAATCATTGGTCAGCTGACCAGCGCGGTCGGTGAAGATGCCGTGCTTGGTGTTGCCGCTATTGGCACCCAGCGCACGCATACCGCCAACCAGCGCTGTCATCTCCGGCATCGAAAGACCAAGGAGATGGGCCTTGTCGACCAGCATTTCTTCCGTTTTCACCGTCGCTTTGGTCTTCAGATAATTGCGGAAGCCGTCTGCGAATGGCTCGAGTGGCTCGAAGCTTTCCGCATCGGTATGCTCGTCACCCGCATCGCCGCGACCGCCGGTAACCGGAACAGTGACATCGAAACCAGCATCCGAAGCGGCCTTTTCAACTGCTGCAGCACCGGCAAAGATGATAGCATCCGCCATCGAAATATCACCGCGCAAACCGTCGAGTGTGCTCAGAACCTTGTCGAGTTCTGCCGGATCGTTGGCTTCCCAATCCTTTTGCGGAGCCAGGCGGACACGTGCACCATCGGAGCCACCGCGGTGGTCCGAATTGCGATACGTACCTGCCGACGCCCAAGCCGCTTTGACCAGTTCGCTGACAGTCAGGTCGCTGCCCAGCACTGCCGATTTGAAATCGGCGACTGCGCTGTCCGAAGGAACCGAACCTTCTGGAACCGGATCCATCCAGATCAGTGTTTCTTCGGGCACTTCGGGGCCAAGATAGCGTGCTTTTGGACCCATGTCGCGGTGGCACAGTTTAAACCATGCGCGGGCGAAGGCGTCATCCAGAGCCGCCTGGTCATTACGGAACCGCTCGGAAATCTTGCGATATTCCGGGTCACGCTTCAGCGCCATATCTGCGGTGGTCATCATCGTCGGAACCTTCTTGCTCGGATCACGAGCATCGGGCGCCATATCTTCTTCTTTCTGGTTGATCGGTTGCCATTGGTTGGCACCTGCCGGGCTTTGTACGAGCTCGTAATCGTAATCGAGCAGCAAACGGAAATAATCACCATTCCACTGGGTCGGCGTATTGGTCCATGCGCCTTCGATACCCGAAGTCGTAATATTGCCGTTGGCGATTTCTTCCTTGTCGTTCAGCCAACCGAAGCCCTGCAGCGCGAGCGCTTCGGACTCGGGTGCACCGCCGAATGTGTCGGCTGGTTTTGCGCCATGCGCTTTACCGAAAGCATGGCCGCCTGCTGTCAGCGCCACGGTCTCTTCGTCATTCATCGCCATCCGGGTGAAGGTTTCGCGCATATCGCGCGCCATGCCTTCTGCATCATGCGGGTCGCCGCCAGGGCCCTCTGGGTTGACGTAAATCAGACCCATCTGGATTGCCGCTAGCGGGTTGTCGATGGCTTTGCCTTCGTCGGGATTGATCCGCGTTGCCGCGCCCTGATCCACCCATTTTTCTTCGGTGCCCCAATACACGGTCTCGGGCTCATAGACGTCCGCACGACCGCCGCCGAAGCCGAAGACAGGTCCGCCCATACTTTCAATCGCGACGTTACCGGCGAGAATGAACAAATCGGCCCAACTGATGTTTTTGCCGTATTTCTGTTTGACCGGCCACAGCAGGCGGCGGGCCTTGTCGAGATTGCCATTGTCGGGCCAGCTGTTCAGCGGAGCAAAACGCTGCTGACCGCTGCCGCCGCCACCACGGCCATCGCCGGTACGGTATGTGCCGGCTGCGTGCCATGCCATGCGGATGAAGAACGGGCCGTAATGTCCATAATCGGCCGGCCACCAGGGCTGGCTGTCGGTCATCAGTGCGGTCAGATCGGCTTTCAGAGCATCATAGTCGAGCGTGTTGAAAGCTTCGGCATAATCGAAATCTTCGCCCATCGGGTTCGCTGATTTGCCGCCTTGTGCAAGGATGTCGAGCTGGAGCGAATCCGGCCACCAGTCCTTATTCGTGCGTCCGAGCAGGCTGCGGGCGCTGCTTTCGCCGGTAAACGGGCAACCATTGCCGCTAAGTTCGCCAGTCTTCATGTCCATGAAAATATCCTCTTGGTTCAGTGTTTCTATAATGCCTGACTACGCTGTGCCATCAATCGAGTGAAGCAATTAACTCCCATCACCCTTATCGAAAAAAGCGATTAATACGATTAATAGATGTGTGTCAGGGATTTTTCTTCTTGCAGATGACCAATGGGGCTGGGCGGTGTTTGTTCCGCGTATGCGGCGCTATATTTGCCGATTGCAGCATAGCTATGCCTCTTGCCGCCTGCATCGCTGCAATCTAAGCGCGAGCCTATGAGTGATTTTTCCAGAACATCGGCGCTAATGGAGCGTGGAACCGACTTTCTCGGCAGCAAATATGCGATCCTGTGTGGCGCGATGAGTTGGGTGAGCGAGCGCGGTCTTGTCTCGGCGATTTCCAATGCGGGCGGCTTCGGGGTTATTGCCTGCGGGGCGATGACGCCTGATCTTCTCGATACGGAGATTGCAGCGACCAAAGCGCTAACTGACAAGCCATTCGGCGTGAACCTGATCACCATGCACCCGCAGCTGTTTGATCTCATCGAAGTGTGCTCGAAGCATGAAGTAACGCATGTTGTGCTGGCTGGCGGTATTCCGCCGAAGGGCAGTGTCGAGGCGATCAAGGCATTCGGCGCAAAAGTGATCGTATTCGCGCCAACACTAGCGCTGGCCAAGAAGCTCTTGCGATCCGGAGGCGATGCTCTGGTGATCGAGGGGATGGAAGCGGGCGGCCATATCGGTCCGGTCTCCACATCGGTCCTCGCGCAGGAATTTCTGCCCGAGCTGGCGGAGGATCATCTGGTGTTCGTTGCCGGCGGTATCGGGCGCGGTCAGGCGATTGCAGGCTATCTCGAAATGGGCGCAGTAGGGGTTCAGCTCGGCACACGCTTTGCCTGCGCCCAGGAAAGCATCGCGCATGAGAATTTCAAGAAAGCGTTCTTTCGCGCCAATGCGCGCGACGCGATCACCAGCGTTCAGGTCGATCCTCGTTTGCCGGTTATTCCAGTACGCGCGCTCAAGAACAAAGGCACCGAAGAGTTCACCGCAAAACAGATCGAAGTTGCGGGACGGCTCGACAGCGGCGAGATTGAAATGGGCGAGGCGCAATTGCAGATCGAACATTTCTGGGCAGGCGCACTCCGCCGCGCGGTTATCGATGGCGATGTGGAAAGCGGCTCGATCATGGCGGGCCAGTCGGTCGGTATGCTGAAGGAAGAAGAGCCAGTTGCCGACATTATGCAGAAGCTGATGACGCAAAGCGAAGAAGCGCTCAGCCGCAGGTAAGATGAGCGAAGCCTTAGTCCTGACCCTGTCCTGCCCGGATCGTCCGGGCATCACTGCCAACGTCACCGGTTTTCTGTTCGAGCAGGGCTGTAATGTGCTGGAGGCGCAGCAGTTCAACGACCGCGAGAGCAACGCGTTTTTTATGCGTGTTGCTTTTGATCCGGCGGGTGCCTCATCCGATACATTGCGCAAGGGTTTCGCCGCGTTCGCATCGCGGCAGGGTATGGACTGGAAGATAGTCAGCCGTGACCGTCCGCGCCGTGTAATGCTGATGGTCAGCAAATTTGACCACTGCCTCGCTAGCTTGCTCTATCGTTCCCGGATCGGGGAATTACCGATGGAAGTGGTAGCCATTGTCTCGAACCATCCGGTAGAGGCGATCAGCCATACTGATCTGTCCGGTCTGCCTTTCCATCACTTGCCGATCACCAAAGATACCAAGGCGCAGCAAGAGGCGCAGGTTCGTGCGATTGCCGAAGAGAGCGGCGCAGAGCTGGTGGTTCTGGCACGCTATATGCAGATATTGTCGGATGAGCAGGCGGCATATTTCGCGGGCCGCTGTATCAATATCCACCATAGTTTCCTGCCCGGCTTTAAAGGCGCAAAGCCGTACCATCAGGCGCACGCACGCGGGGTGAAGATGATCGGCGCAACTGCGCATTACGTCACAACCGATCTCGATGAAGGTCCGATCATCCATCAGGATGTCGAGGCGATCACGCACGCCGACAGGCCCTGCGATCTGGTCCGCAAGGGCCGCGATATCGAAAGCCGGGTTCTGGCAGAGGCGTTGCGGCTGCATCTGGAAGAACGGGTATTGCTTAACGGGAAAAAGACCGTGGTATTTAGGGGCTAGACTATGGCTGACTTTCCAATGCCCAATGTTTCGCATGATCTGACCGGACGGGTTGCTCTGGTTACCGGTGCTTCATCGGGTTTGGGTGAGCGGTTTGCCCGACTGCTTGCTGCGCAAGGTGCAGCGGTGGCGCTTTGTGCAAGGCGGATTGACCGGCTGGCGGCGATCCCCGTGAATGGGTCGCGCGCAAGCGTGTGCCGGTACCTGCACAACTGGACTCCACGGTGCTCTATCTGTGTAGTCCCGCCAGCGAATGCGTGACCGGCGCGGTTATCAAAGTCGATGACGGGCAAAGCGCAAGAATGACGATGTAATCGGGCGCTAACCCTCAAGCCAACCTCTCGCGCAAACCGGCAACCTAGTGTTTGGTTGAACTGCGCGCTGGTCAAACTGATCACAGACCAAGCGCTCGGACAAAAATGGGCTAGGCCAGCCAATCGCGTAACCGCTCCAGCAAGTTGGCTTTGCGCGGCTCTGGTACAATGTCGCCGTCGGGCTCAATCTTCATACGGACAATGAAGTCCGAAAAGCTGTACCCGACTAGAGCCAGCCCTTCGCCCGGAGTGGTGGCGCTGCCATCGCGGTCAAAGAACCAGACTTTTCCGTCCGCAAGATCGAGATAAAACCAGTTCCCGAATATGTCATCGCCGATTAGGATCATCCCAGAGATTGCCCATTCCGGATCCTGATTGATAGAGGTCAGACTGACGCTTTCAGGGTTATGGCCGAAACAGACCATCAACCCTGAATCGCCTCCTTCGCGGGGGCCTTCAATAATGGGTGATGTTACCGACGCATAAGGGCCGGAATCACAAGGGAAATGCGCTAGGAATGCGTGATAATCTTCTGGCAGCTGCGAACCGATCAGCGCTTCAAAATCAGCGACAAAATTCTTGGGTGCGGAATGGCTTGGGTGAATTTGATACCACCCAAGCGCATCCAGCTTAGCTTTCAAATCGGAGAGCACAGCGCCAAATTAGACTGCCGCATCTTTCTTCACCGTAATGACCTGCGGATAGGTAAACTCCTGCAGGCCTTCCTTGCCATATTCCGCGCCGAAGCCTGACTGCTTGTGACCGCCGAACGGGGCGAAGGGGCTGAGGTGGAGAAATTCGTTGATCCACACTGTGCCGGTTTCCAATTGCTCTGCCATTGCCACGCCTTTGTCGGTGTCCTTGGTCCAGATCGCTCCGGCCAAGCCGTATTCGGAGTTGTTGGCGCGCTCGATAGCCTCTTCCTCGCTGCTGAATTTCATCAGCGGCATCACCGGGCCGAACTGTTCTTCGGCGACGATGCGGGCGTCTTCGGGCGGGTTGTCGAGGATCGTGATCGGGACGTAATAGCCGGTGCCTGACGGGTCGACATCGCCGCCGCTCAGGAATTTGTAGCCATTGTCTTTCGCGTCCTGAATCAGCTCGCACACGCGGTCGAATTGCTTCTTGTTCTGGATCGGGCCAACGCCTGTGCCTTGCTGCGAACCGTCACCCACGGTCACGCCTTCGGCGACTTTGGCGATGGCGGCGGACAGCTCGTCATAAATATCTTCGTGGATGTAGATGCGCTTTGCCGCAACGCAGATTTGCCCGGCATTGCTGAAGCTGGACCAGAAAAGCTGCTCGGCGACTTTCTCGACATCGGCATCCGGCAGCACGATGGATGCATCGTTTCCGCCCAGTTCCAGCGTGATGCGTTTGAGGTCTTTCGAGGCGCCTTCCATGATCTTCTTGCCGGTAGCGGTGGAGCCGGTGAACGTGATCTTGTCGATGTCCTCATGCTCGGTGATGAGCGGGCCGAGCGAGTCTTCGCCGGTGATGATATTGACCACGCCGGCAGGCACAATGTCCTTGATAAGCTCGGCAATGCGCAGCGTTGCGAGCGGGGTGAAAGGCGAGGGTTTGAGCACGATGGTGCAACCGCTCAGCATTGCCGGTGCGATTTTCTGCATCGCCATCATAACCGGGAAGTTCCACGGCACGATGCCGCCGACAACGCCCACTGGAACGCGGCGCGTGCGGCTGAGGCGCTGGTCGCTATCCTCGTTGATTTCATCGTCGAGAGAAAGCGTCGATTGCGCCGCCATCATGCCCGCTGCGCCGTAAATCTCGCCCTTAGCTTGATCGTGCGGCTTGCCTTGCTCGCTGGTCAGCAGGCGGAACAGCTCATCGGCGTTTTCCTTGATCGCGCCGGACATCGCCTGGATTACCGCGCGGCGATCTTCAATCGGAGTCTTGGACCACGTCTTGAAGGCCTTGCGCGCAGCAGCCACTGCACGGTCCAGCTCGTCCTTGCCGCAGGACGGGACGAGGCCGATCACTTGCTCATTGGCCGGGTTCAGAACCTCCATTGTGGTATCGGTTCCAACCAGCTCGCCGTCGATCAGATTGTGATAGCTCTTCGTCATGTGTCTCTCCAAATTTCATCTGCCCTCATCCAACGCGTGAGGGCGCGATTCGTTTCGGTGTGAAACCTACCATGCGATGACCATCAGCCCAATCAGGAATGTGGTTTTGCGAAACCGGTCGATAAGCGCATTTCCAGAATTATGAAATGAATAGAAAATTACCGTCTCACAGGAGAATTCGCTTTATTTTCGAACGAGTGACCGTTTTATACTATAGCGTTTGAAATGGCAGTGTAGAAATACATTAATCGAGATCAACTTCGGCGTCGAAAAAGCAATGAACTGCGCGAATCGTATTAGCGATCGTGCAAGCAACCTGCGGGAGTACGACATGACCGAATCGATTAGCAGAGCCGAATATCTCCAACAGAATCCGAAGGCCCGGGCGTGGGCAGCGCTGGACGATGCGACGAACGCGCAAATGGCGATCACTCCGGGAGCCATTCGGCTTGAGCCGGGCAGCTTTGAAGGAAAGCGCGCTCTCATATTGGGAGCGGGGGTTGGCGGACTGACCACGGCCTATGAACTGCTCGCGCATGAGACGGGGATGGATGTCACCGTTCTGGAGGCGCAAAACCGCACTGGCGGGCGGTGCCTCAGCCTCCGGACAGGTGACACGCTGACGGAAGATAAATGCTCGAAGCTGTTCGGTTCGGAGCCGGGCGAAACGCAGACGGTGCGGTTCAAACAGCCGGTCGGGGACAGCCCTCCCTATCTCAATGCTGGGCCCGGACGGATCCCGTCATCGCATAAACGCCTGCTCAATTATCTGCGCGATTTCGGTGTCGAAGTCGAAATCTACGTCATGAATTCGATGTCGAACCTTGTATATATGCAACAGGGGCCGCTCAAAGACACGCCGCTGGTCTACCGCCAGCTGGATCACAATGTGCGCGGCTGGATCGCGCAGATGGTCTATGAAAATGCCGAGGAGTTGTTGGGGTCGAAGAATCTGGCTGTGGCGAAAGCCGAGCAGAGCGATCTTGCCGACAAGCTGCGGAAACTGATGATCTCATTCGGTGAGCTGGACGAAAAGGGGCGCTATGCCCCAACGCCCGGCACTGAAGGCTTTGAAAACGCGATTTCGCGCGCAGGTTTCGATGTTTTGCCAGGAGTAAAAGCGGGCAAGATAGCTGAAGCGATCAAACTGGAAGACCTGCTGGGTTCCGAATTCTGGAAGCAAACGCGCTTCTATCAGCCTGCCGATTTCCTGTGGCAGCAAGCGATTTTCCAGCCGGTTGGCGGCATGGATCAGGTTCAACATGCCTTTGCCAGAAAAGTTGCCGAGCTGGGCGGTGACATTCATTTGAACAGCCCGGTCCAATCGATTGATTGGGACGACACGGCCAAGGAATTTGTGGTTCTGGTTGCGCAAGTCGGGACCGACGAGCTGATCGAACATCGCGCGGACTATTGCTTCTCCAATATGGCGATGCCGTTTCTGTCGGAGATTCTGTCGGAGAAGCTGCGCGAGGGTTCGCCAGGAAAAGGCTTCGATGAACCGTTCAAGCAGGGTCTCTCTGCCGTATTCGCCGCGCAGGATCGTTCGCGCAAAGGGCCGGACGGCAAGTATCGCGACAAATTCCTCGCCTGCACCAGCAAAGTCGGTTGGCAGGCCGACCGCGTGCTTTGGCAGGGAGAGAAGATCACTCACCAGCATTATCCCGAGAAGAAGTTCGACGCGCAGGACGTGCCCGACGAAGAAGAAGGCGTTGTGCCGATTTTTGGCGGTATCAGCTGGACATCACATCCGATCATGCAGATCTGGTACCCGTCCAACGCCTATCACGATCAGAAAGGTGTTCTGACCGGCGCGTATAATTTCACCGAAAACGCATTCAAGGCAGGCAATATGCCAGTGGCCCAGCGGCTTGATCTGGCCCGCGAAGGTGCATCCTTGTTCAACAAGAAATTCGGCGCCGGGTTGCACGATGGTGTCGCCATTGCGTGGCAGAAAATGCCGTATATCAAAGGCGGCTGGGCCTATTGGCAGGCATTGGGAGAACCCGATGTTGCTGCCGGACATTTCAACAAATTGTCTCAGGGCACCGGTGTTTACGATGCGTCGGGCACTATGTCGGACCCGGTGTTCTTCGTCGTCGGCGACCAGCTATCCTCGCTGCCCGGCTGGCAGGAAGGCGCCATAGCTGCGGCTCTCAACGCCCTGTCGCGAATGGCGAGACCGGATTTGCAGATACCGCACCTAAAGCGGCTGCCTGACACCAGACTCATTGTCGAAGGCATCTAGCGTGCGATCGGGGCCGCGTTCCTTGCGGCTCCGACCACCTGGTTTTGCATTTCCCATACCCCTTAAAACAGGAGAATTCCGATGGATATCAGCGCTTCGCAATTGAAGAAACTTTCTGGCGGCGGCCGGACGATTGAAACTGCAGAACGCGGCGACGAACTGCTCGGCGCGCTGCAATTGCTGCCCGGTGTGTGGAAGAATACGCCCAACTTGCCGGGGCGCGGTTGGAACATGATTGCGCTGCCGTTCCAGACGCGGCCCGATAGCCCGCTCGATTACCGGTTGCTGCTCAACCAGTATAATGAAACGCTGGTTTTCGATCTCGTTGCTAAAGGTGTACCCAATCGCGGCCTGGATAGACTTGGCGTGCAAGCCGACCAGACGCTGGTTGCGCTGGATTACGAACAGGTGGTTGACCAGATCGCGGTCGAGGATTTCCCTCCGAGTGACCCTGCCACACGCGGTCCCACTTCCGCGCCCGGCAATACGATCCACCATGAGCCTGGCCTGTGGCTCAACATGCTTGATCAGAAGACCGATGGTTTCGACATCGCGCGTCTTTCAACCGTTCCCCATGGCGATGTCGCGCTAGCTTTGGGGAAAAGCGAACCGGCGCGGGATGGCGCGCCGGAAATTCCCGATGTCAGCGGGTTGCCCTTAAAGGCACCGCCAGATCTCGATCACCCCTATCTGGCACCGTATAAACATTTCCATGACAACCCGTTCAAGGGAGTGTTTGATCCGGTGCATCCCACCGAACTGCTTAAGGAAGCCAATCAGGGCGTCGATATCGTGCGGACCACAACTTTGCCGGTGGACACTCAGGCGCTCACCGGCGGGATTGCAAATATTCCGTTTATCGTGAAGCAGGCCAATGCCTCATCCATGAAGTCGACCTTCTGGATTCAGGAACTGGCCGAAAAAGATGCCCAGGGTCACCCGAAATTGCGGCTGCAATATTTGCAGGTTGCGATGCTCGATTTCGATCCTCGTACGAGCGGGCTCCCGGGCCGTATCGTATGGCCGCATGTCAGTATCAACACGATGGAAAAAGTCGAAGAGCCTTCACCCGAGCGGGTCGAGACGCTGACCGAATAACGCAGTTTTGGGGCCGCTCCGGCGTATTGTCCGGCGCGGCCCAATCTCTTGGTGCTGCACGCATCTAAGCGGTTTGTACTTCACTGCTGCCTTGGATGCCGGGCACCATCAAGGTGCGCCCGCCGCCATATTCCTCGCGGATAACCACGAGACCGAGCGTTTCCAGATGGTCGAGCAAACGGCGGATTCGGCCTGGTGAACTGGTGCCGTAGGCGGCGGCCAGCTCGTTTTCGTCCGGTGATCCTTTGCCTTCGATCGCGGAGCGTAGAATCACCAGATAGGGTGCCATAATGTCGCTCTCGACTGCGGCCGCCATGTGTTTGACCCTATCTTGCTGTTCGGGTTCAAGCTGGTCGATGCCGGCAATGGCAACGGCAAATTCGCGGCGGAATTGTTCCATATCCATGCCCACAGCATGAGCGCCGGCCAAGCGGCATTTGGTCAGGAAGCTCTGAAACAGACTGGACGAGGATTGATAGGTGCTTGCCGGATCAGCGGCCAATTGCCTCAGCGTTTCGCGGGCAATGTCATACTGCGAGGGGGCAGTGTTTTCGGATTTGGTCTGAGCGGGTTCATCCGCCGTAGCAGCTGGTGCCTCATCCAGAATATCCAGATTGCGGGACAGGCTCTCCGGAACCGGCGAACCCGCTGATTTCTCCGGAGCATCCGCAGACACCTCATCATCCAGCTTGGTGTGAAGCAGTGCCTCCATTTCGTCAGGCTTTGCCGTCGGCAGAGGCATCAGCCCGCTGGCATTGGTCTTCGCGCCGGTTCGTGTCGGGCCGATATGGATCGACAAAGGCCGCCGCGTGATGGCAGGCCCAAGGCCGAGGAAGCTGCCGCGCTCAAGGTCGCGGATTTGCTCCGCCTGTTTGCGCTCCATCCCGAGAAGATCGGCAGCACGGACCATATCGATATCGAGGAATGTCCGGCCCATCAGAAAGTTGGAGGCTTCCGCTGCAACGTTCTTGGCGAGCTTCGCCAAACGCTGCGTGGCGACGATTCCGGCAAGCCCGCGCTTGCGGCCCCGGCACATCAGATTGGTCATCGCATTCATCGACAGACGGCGCGTTTCTTCGCTGATTTCGCCAGAGACCGCGGGCGCGAACATTTGCGCTTCGTCAACTACCACCAGTGCCGGATACCAATGCTCTCGCGGCGCATCGAACAGCGCGCCGATGAACTGCGCAGCGCAGCGGATTTGCTGCTCAACATCCAAGCCTTCCAACGCCAGCACAACCGATGCGCGATGTTCCCGAACGCGCCGCGCCAAAACCTCGATCTCTTGGACAGAATGCGCCGCACCATCGATCACGATATGCGCAAACAGATCTGCGAGCGAGGTGAAATCGCCTTCTGGATCAATCACCACTTGCTGCACCAGATCGGCGCTTTCTTCAAGCAATCGCCGCAGCAAATGCGATTTTCCCGAGCCGCTATTGCCCTGTACCAGCAGGCGCGTGGCGAGCAGTTCTTCCATGTCGATAGTGGTCGGCTTACCGCTGCGGTCTTCGCCGATGATGATTTCGGTTTTCACTGGAGAGGGATAGCGCGGGTGGCAGCGGTGCCCAAGATGCGCGCCGCCGCTTTCCCCATTTCACATGCGGTTGAGCGAAATTACTGCTCGCTCGCCATGACCTTGTCCTGATTGGCGCGGAAGATCACGAATTCGCGGATTGCATCCACCTCTTCCTTGCTCAGCGATTCACTGAAGCTGACCATCCCGCGGTCTTTCAGTGCGCCGTCATGGACGATGTTTTGCCACGCCGCCGGGTTTACCAACGCGCCGCTGCGGCGAAGATCGGGCAGCACCGTCGAACCCACCGCAGCCGGTGCGTGGCAGACTGCGCAATAGCGGGCATAGCTTTTGCCGCCAGCCGCAATCACATCAGCCGAAGCGCGGCTGGGTGGCGGGTCGAGCGGGGTCTGCACCATATCGGTCTCGGCGGGAAGTTGGGCTGTTCCGCCCAGTTTGAACACCAGCAGGCGGCTGACATTGCGGACGGGGGCTTTTCGCTTCAGCAGATCGCCGTCCACAGTGATCGCATAGGCGCCGCCCCAACCGGCGAGGACTGCGACATATTGCTCGCCATCGACGGTGTAAGTGATTGGAGGAGCCACGACGCCGGTTTGCGCGGCAAAGCTCCACAGCTTGTCACCGGTTGCGGCGTTATAGGCATTGAACTCGCTGCCCGCAGTGCCTTGGAACACCAGATTGCCGCCGGTGGCCAGCAAGCCGCCATTCCACGGGCCGGGATGCTCGACAGTCCAGCGCGGTTTCTTCGCGACCGGATCCCACGCGATAAGCCTGCCCTTGAGCGTGCCCGCAATTTCGGTGCGGAAACCTTCATCCGGCGGCAAATCGCCTGCAGCCAGATCAAAGCCCACATTAAATCCGCGTTTCGGATCGGGCTTCCAGTCTGCTTCAGGCGCATACATCATCGCGGCTTCGAAGGCTGGAATATAGACCAGCCCTTCGCCGGGGTGGAACGCCATCGGATGCCAGTTATGGCCGCCGAGTGCTCCCGGCGCGACGATCGCGGGCTTGCCGGTCACGTCGATCCGCGTTTCGGGGTTTTCGATGGGGCGGCCATTCGCGTCGATGCCGGTCGCCCAGTTGACCGGGACATAGGCGTCGCCGGAAATGAACGCGCCGGTTTCGCGGTCGAGGACATAGAAAAAGCCGTTCTTGGGGGCCTGCATCAATACTTTGCGCTGTTCGCCGTCGATTTCGAGGTCGGCGAGCATGATGTGCTGCGTCGCGGTGAAGTCCCAGGTCTCGCCCGGTGTGGTCTGGTAATGCCAGACATATTCGCCCGTTTCGGGACGGACCGCGATCACGCTGGAGAGGTAGAGATTGTCACCTTCGCCCGTGCCATCTTCGCCGGGTGAGCGGTATGCGCGGTTCCACGGGCTGCCATTGCCGACACCGATATAAAGCAGGTCGAGCTCCGGATCATAGGCCATCGCGTCCCACACCGTGCCGCCGCCGCCAATGCCGCTTTCGCTGCCCAGCACATTGCCCGACCATGTTTTCGCCGCGGCCTGCAGATATTCGGGAGAATTCTCGTCTTCGTCACCCGCAGGCACGGTGTAGAAGCGCCACAATTCTTCGCCGCTACCGGCATCAAACGCCGCAAAATTGCCGCGCACGCCAAATTCCGCGCCGCCGCTGCCGATAAAGACTTTGCCATCCACAATGCGCGGCGCGCCGGTGATGGTGTAACTCTTCTCCTGATCGACGACGGCTTTTTCCCACGCCACTGCGCCGGTTTCACGGTTCAGCTTGATCAGCCGCCCGTCCAGCGTGCCGAGGAACAGATGATCGCCCCATGCGGCAACGCCGCGATTCACCACATCGCAGCACGCTTTGACTGCGGTCTCGCCGGGCACTTCGGGATCATACTCCCACAATTTCTCGCCGGTCGCGGCGTTATAGGCTTTCACTTTGCTCCATGCGGTGGTGACATAGAGCGTGCCGTCCATCACCAGCGGGGTTGCCTCCTGACCGCGCGCAGTGTCCATATCGTCGAACCACGCCAGCCCCAGATCGCTGACGGTTTCGGCGTTCACCTGGGCGAGCGGGCTGTAGCGCTGCTCTTCATAATTGCGGCCATAGGAAATCCAGTTCGCATCATCGCTCTGCGCATTGAGCAAGCGTTCGGCATCGATGCCGTCCTCACTCATTTGCTCCCCAAACATCTGGCCACAGGAAGCCAAAGCCAGCGCAGCGAGTGCGGCGGTTGCGAATTTTTTCATGGATGTCCTCTCCCAAGGATATGCGTTTTTCTGTTCGGGCGATCGTTTCAGTCGCCCTTTGAAACTGTTCTGACGCAAGTCGCCCCGCGTGTCCATCGCCCTTGCTCCAAAGCTGCGCGTACCGCATGATGCGCGAAAGGCCCGGGAGCCATGAGGAGACGAGACGATGTGCGATGATTCCACTATTGAGCAAGAAGATGCCGCGTTGAAACGGATGAAACTCAGCCGACGGGAATTTGCCGCACGTGCCGGGGCTCTGGGTGGCGCCGGGGCGATTGCCGCCTGCGCACCCACCGACGCCAACCTTGCCGCCCCGCCAGAGGGGACAACCGTGGGCAGGAATGTCGAATTTACATCTCAGGATGGCACCATCGACGCTTTTTTTGTTCACCCCGCAGGCGACGAAAAGCACCCCGGCGTGATCCTGTGGCCCGATATTGCCGGCCTGCGGGAAGCTTACGAAATTACGGCCACACGGCTGGCAGAGGCGGGCTATGCCGTTCTGGCGATGAACCAATATTACCGCAATGCGAAAGCGCCGGTGCTGGGCAGCTTTATGGAATGGCGCACCGATGAAGGCCGCGCAAAGCTGCGCCCGATGATCAACAATCTCAGCTCCGACGCGGTGATGCGCGATGCCAAGGCCGCGGTGGCGTTTCTCGATGCGCAGGATGCAGTCGATACATCGCGCGGCGTCGGCAGCAACGGGTACTGCATGGGCGGGCCGTTCACCGTGTATTCGACCGCTGCTGTGCCCGGCCGCGTCAAAGCCGCCGCCAGCTTCCACGGGGGCGGATTGGTCCGCGATGACGATGCGAGCCCGCACAGACTGATGCAGACAACGCAGGCGAGCTATCTGTTCGCCATTGCCGAGGATGACGACGCCAAAGCCCCGAACGACAAAGTGGAACTGCGCACAGCCGCCGACGCTTCAGGCCGCCCCGCAGAAATCGAAGTCTATCCCGCCCCGCATGGCTGGTGCACGATAGACTCGCCGGTTTACGACAAGGAGCAGGCGGAACGGGCGTGGGCGCGGATGTTGGTGTTGTTTGCGGGGCTGTGAGAACAGCTCGTCATTCCCGCGCAGACGGGAACCCAGAGCGGTAAAGTATGGCACGTGAAATTAATCCCCACGTGTACCTCCTTGCATCAAAGCGAAACGGTACCCTCTACCTAGGCGTAACCTCGGACCTGCTGGCCCGCATCCATCAACATCGCACGGGTACAATCGAGGGATTCAGCAAAGAGCATAATGTCAAAATGCTCGTCTGGTTCGAGCAGCACGGCACCATGGAAGACGCAATCCAGCGCGAGAAACGCATCAAGAAATGGCGCAGAGCATGGAAGCTAGACTTGATCGAACAGGCCAATCCAACGTGGCGCGATCTGGCCGACGATTTCGGCTTCGATCCATTCCCCTAAAGCGCGACGCCCGCCCACCGTCATTCCCGCGAACGCGGGAACCCAGAATGAGGTTGTGTTGGGAGGAAGTTTAGCGCGAGAATAGTGATGGTGCGCGTCGCCTCCAAGTCGGTGACTTCGGATGGAGCGCGCTAAACTACCCTAGGTTCCCGCGTTCGCGGGAATGACGGTGTAAAAAACTGGACAGCCAGTTAGACAAATCCCACGACCCCAGTTTGTCATCGGTAGCAAACATCGGACAACCAGCGCCTAGGAAGAAAGTACCGCAGTCTGTAGCGACTGATGTACTGTTGAAATCATGGAGACGATGCGCTGTGTGTTACGGCCTTGATCGCGAGACGGGGATCAAATCCGGCCAAATCGCGCATATCGATAAGGATGCCTCAAACTCGGCACCAAATAACTTAGTGTTCCTCTGTCTCGTGCATCACGATTATTTCGATAGTAGTACCTCTCAAAGCAAAGGCCTTTCACCCGATGAAGTGAAAGCTTTTCGGTCCGAGCTCTATGAAGACGTGTTCAAGAGCTTCACACAGAAACTGCGTTTTGGGGAGTTGGAACTGCCAGCAAGCGACCCATATGCAGGGAAATGGATCAGAATTGATTCTGATATCGATAGCACAGAGCCAAATTTTATTTCGTTACCGGAAAATTTTGAAGGTAATAACCAGTATTTCCTCAGCGGATTGGCGTTAAGGCATGGGGCGAATATAGACTGTCCAAACCTCGGCACAATCGAAGCAGTTGCCGTACTATTTGATGACGGCGAAATGGTGATCCACGACGATTTCAAAGAGGATCATTCAACCACCCTCATATTGTCGAACGACCGCCTTCAAGTCCGCGAGGAGAACGAGTGTTATGCTTACGGGATGGGGGTCACTTTTGAGGGAGAATATGCTCGCTCTTAATCCAGTTCTTTCCTACACCGCCAGAATCTGCCTTACCCTGCCGGATGGCAGATCACCTGAACCCCCGCTCCGCACGCCGCACCCGCATCCCCGCATTCCACCTTGTCCCGACACGGGCACGCGTTGATGGGTGGACGCCGCTGAGGCAGGCGGAATTTATCGGGTGTTCTGCCGAACCACGCCCGGTTGTGGGGGCCGCGCGAAAGGTCACACCCGGGCTGCAGTGGGAGCATGCTCTGCCGGGCAAAGCGAAGCCGATTATGCGCAGCGGCACTTTCCGCACGGTCACCAAAAAACCCGACAATTCTAGGGTTTTGCAGCATCTCGCGCAGCTGGATCGGGCGTGCAGGCGGATCGATGCAGAGCATGCTGCGCGCCGAAAGTCACAAAAATGAAAACTGCCGTATGTGTTCCATGTTTGTTTGGGTCCCTCAGTCGCCGGAGTCTCTTGTTTGGCCTCAGGCGCCGGCGGCTGCATCCGCAGCCTTGGCTATCCTCGCTTTCGCTCCCTGACGGTCGCTGCGCTGCGGGCGGGCCGGTCGGCCCTATGGCTGCCGCGACCAAGGTTCTTGGTGCCAGCTGTCTATCTAAACGCCTGTTCTTGGTCGCGGCAGCCAGAGCGCGACCGCGCGCCGCCGTTAGGCGTAGCCAAGTGAGCGGATGCGAACGCCGGCGCTTGAGGCAAAACAAAAGACTCGCCCGCTCTCTGCAACCTTCCTCCCCCTCTTCCCACCTCGTCGTCCACCCGCTACTCTCTGCAGCAACATAACACTCACAGGGGTTTCACATGCTCGAGTCCATTCTTCTATTGCTGCTGATCGTGCTGATTGTCGCGGTACTGTTTTCGACCGTCCGCGTGGTCAAGCAGGGCTTTGTCTATACGATCGAACGGCTTGGTAAATTCACCAAAGCGGCAGAGCCTGGCCTGCATATCCTGATCCCGTTTATCGACCGGATCGGTCACAAGATCAACATGATGGAGCAAGTGCTCGACATTCCCGGGCAGGAAATCATCACTGCCGATAATGCGATGGTCGGGGTGGACGCCGTGGTGTTCTTCCAGGTGTTGGAAGCGGACAAGGCGGCTTACGAAGTGTCCAACCTCTATGGCGCGATCATGGCGATCACGACCACTAATTTACGGACCGTAATGGGTTCGATGGACCTCGATGAAACGCTGTCCAAGCGGGACGAGATCAATGCGCGCCTGCTGAGCGTGGTCGATCAAGCGACATCGCCTTGGGGTCTGAAAATCACCCGCGTGGAAATTAAGGACATCCGTCCGCCGCTCGATATTTCCGAAGCGATGGCGCGGCAGATGAAGGCGGAGCGTTTGAAACGTGCCGAAATCCTCGAGGCAGAGGGTGACCGGGCCTCGCGCATTCTTCGCGCAGAGGGCGAGAAGCAATCGGCTATCCTCTCCGCTGAAGGCCAGAAGGAAGCCGCATTCCGCGATGCCGAAGCGCGCGAACGTCTGGCAGAAGCCGAAGCGAAAGCGACGCAAATGGTGTCCGATGCGATTGCCGATAGCGGCAACGCGGCGATCAATTACTTTATCGCGCAGGAATACACCAAAGCGGTGGGCAAATTTGCCGACAGTCCAAACGCCAAGACGATCCTGTTCCCGGTAGAGGCGACGCAGCTGATCGGATCGCTTGGCGGGATTGGCGAATTGGTCAAGGATGCCGTGGGCGGTGACCATCCCGGCAATACGCCGCCGCGGGTCAGCAAGAGCGCCGCGCGCACCAGCGTTCCGCGCTCCACCCCGCGGAGCAGCAGCTGATGGAATGGTTTCAGGGCCTCGATGCGGCGTGGGCGTGGCTTGCCATCGGCATTGCCTTGGCGGCGCTGGAGCTGGCGCTGCCGGGGATTTATCTGATCTGGCTTGCCGTGGCCGCGCTGGTGACCGGCGCGCTCACCGCCGTGCTCGATCTGGGCACAATGGTGCAGGTGCTGAACTTCTTCTTCCTGTCGCTGATCATGGCGTTCTCGGCCAAACGGTTCCTGCGCGACCGGCCGATTGAAAGCGAGAACCCGATGCTGAACCGGCGCGGTGGTCAGATGATCGGCACGGTCGTGCGCGTGGTGAAAGCTATCGACGGCGGGGAAGGGCGCGTGACCATCGGCGATAGCGAGTGGATCGCCAAGGGTCCCGATGCGGCAGTTGGCGAGCAAGTGCGGGTGATCGCGGCGCAGGGCGCGACCGTGACGGTTGAGCCGCTGGTTGCCGGGGCGCCTCTGATCGAGAGCGAAGTGGCGGGTGACCGTTCGGCCTGACGCGCGGGTCTAGCGCGCCCCTTTGCCTTCATTGTTGAAGCGGCCATATTTGCGGAACCGCTCCATCCACCGGTCAAGGAACAGCGCGAGCGGCTTGGGCTCGATACCAAGCTCCTTGAGGCCGGGATAATCGCCCGACGGCACGTTACCGGCCTTGAGCATGATCCACTGGTCGCGGCCCATCGGGGTGAGCGGCATCGCGGCAAAAATGCTCGAGGCAAGGTCGGGCATTTCGATAAAGAGCGGGCTGCGGTTCTGCGCCCTGGCAATCCGCTGGTGCAGATCGAGCATCGTGATCGGTTCGGGACCGGCAATCTCGAATGTCTTGCCGCCATGCTTTGCAGGGTCGACCAGAGCCGCAACCACTGCATCCGCCGCGTCGTCGACCCACAGCATCTGCAGCGGGGCTTGCGGCGCGAAAACGGGCAGGGCAGGCAGAGTGCTGATCATGCCAGCAAGCATGGTGGTGAACTGGTCGTCCTCGCCGAACAACATCGACGGGCGGATGATGCTGACTTTGGGAAATGCAGCAAGCACTTCGCTCTCGGACGCCGCTTTGGCCCTTGCGTACTCAGCTTCGGAAGCCGCATCCGCACCAATCGCGCTGACATGCACCATCGCCTCAGCGCCGGCATCCTTGGCGGCCCGCGCAACATTGCCTGCGCCGCGGCCGATCAACTCCATCAGATCGCCATCGAACGACCCGACCATATTCACGGCCAGATCCGCGCCCTGCATCACCGCCGCAACACTCTCCGGCTTGCGCACATCGCAGCGCGCGAATTGCAGCTGCCCGAGATTGGCGAGCGGCTTCAGCGTGAAGGCTTTCTCCGGATACCGGCTGGCTACACGAAGCCGCGCCCCTTTCTCGAGCAGAGCTTGCGCCACGCGAGAACCGAAGAAGCCGCTGCCGCCGGTCATCACAACCAGTTTGCCGTTCAAAAAGTCTGCTTTCGCCATTGCCTCGGGCCTGTCTCGATCCTGCATTGAATTCGTAAAGCGCCATGCCGCAATGCGCACTTGGCTGCAACCGTTCGTGCACTTGCAAATATTGCGCTGCGCGGTGCGCGCAATTCCGTTGACAGACTCCCCGCCGCCCCGCTATCGGCCCGCTCCTACCGCGAGTAAGGGCAGCTGCCCGCTCGTTACCCGTGCCCAGATGGCGGAATTGGTAGACGCGCATGCTTCAGGTGCATGTACTCGCAAGGGTGTGGAGGTTCGAGTCCTCTTCTGGGCACCATTCATTGATAGAAATCTTTTATAATCAAGTACCTGACTGGTGATTGATTTTTTGCAACCCACCTTTAAGTCCGCAGAAGTGCCTTTTGGGCGTTGCCTGACCCTTGTGCGCGTTTCTCGACCAGACGGCTTTCGACATCATAGAGATAGACGCTCCCTACATCAGCGGTGAGATTGCCATTGGCATCGTGGCAGAAGCTCGCGCTGCCTGCTGCCTCATACGGTTGAGGCCTTTAGTGGTTTAGGAATGGGCGCGATCGACATGGCCATCCCATGCATAGGTCTCGTTCGTGCGGCTGATATGTGAAAGTTGGCCAGAGGGGATGTAGTCATAACTGAAGGTCATATTGCCCGCAGTCGCCTGCAGATCATGTTCAAGAGAGATTGTGCGGCCTGCATGGTCAAAAGTGGGCGTGGTAACCGTATTGAACTGGTTGAAGGGGCACTCGCGCTTCTTGACCAGACCGCGCTCGGTATAGCTCATCAAGCCGAGCTGCGTGGTATTCTCCAGCATCCGGTCAGCACGATTCAGCCCGTGATGCTCGAGTTGCCAATATTAGCCGTCAGAACGCGTGATCCGCGTGCGGTTGTCATTGTCGTCATACTGATAGGTAGCGCGCGATTGGCGCCGTCCACCGAGTCCGCCGATTGGCATTGTGTTCGCCCCCCCGTTGGGATCGTGCCTTTTGCATGACCTGTTGTAGAATAGGACCGCCACGTGGTTGCTGGTCCGGCTGCGGAGGAGGTTATGATGCCATCTGCGACAAGCTTGACGCAACCTTCCCAGCAGCCTTGGCTTTCTGGATTCCTTCGAGTCGCCGTTCCCGGCGGATGTCTGTCTCGATGCAGGCCACTGCGCCCAATATTCGGATCACCAATTTGCCAGTGCTGCTTTCCGTATCGACACCGCTTTGGATGAGGTATTTGAACCTCACATTTTACAGGCAGTTTCTCGATGATTTGGTGCAGGGTGCCGACTGATCCTCAAAGGATTGAACCCGATCATGTGTCAGCATAAGCAATGAAATTTTTAGCATAGGCACCATCAGCGCATGACGTAGCCCCGCCTTCGCAATGATGGTGCGATCGCGGGGCTTATCAAATGGTTTAGAACCGGAAGCGTACGCGCATCGCCGCTCCGTAACCTTCGACATCATCGCCGGTTATGTAGTTTGCCTCGAACGTTCCGCTTACGGGGTCGCTGGCTTTGCCGATGCCCAAGCCAAGCGCGAAATCCGCGTAATCGCCGATAGCGGGGTTGGCGAACGAGACCGTCTGACCGCCGCTGGTGAACGTCGCCAGATCCTCGCCATCGAATTGATGGACATACTGGCCGCTCGCATAGATCGTCGCGCTTGTTGCTGCCATTGCGAAGCCCGAGCCGATGCGTGCGCCTGCCTTGCCGAGCAATCCTTCGCCTTCATCGAAAGCGAACGAGCCTTGCGCTGTTCCGAAATCGTCTATCGTCGCTTTGAACCACGAGAGCGACGCGACAGGTTCGAGGTAAAAGGCAGAGCGGTCACCAAACAGGGCGCCTATTTCTGCTGTTGCACCGTAAACATCGCCATCGACGTCGGCAGAATAGCCGCCAGACACGCTGCTACTGACCGCAGAAACATTGTCATATTTTGCAAGTACGCTGCCGAAGAACGGCCCGGTATCGAAGCGCAGATATGCGCCGATATTCAGCACGTCGTAATCAACGCTATCGGCAGACCCGGCGAAGCCGAGCTCGCTGCTCAGATAGCCGCCAGTGAGGCCGTAGCCAAAGCTTGCCGAGCCAAGATCGACGCCGGCCTGTATACCGAAGAAATCCTGATCGTATCCGACATCGAACTGATTGATAATCCCGTTGAACTGCGAGTTCACGGCCCTTCCGCGCTTGATCTTGCTTCCGAAGGAGGAAACCCAGAAACCCGCTTCACTGCCTGAGGACCCGCCCAGTTGGCTTTCGGACGGTTCGGTCCGGTTACGAAGCCCAGCCATTTCGCGCGCCCATGCATCAGTAGACTGCAGCCACAGATTACGTGCACTTTCAGCGAACGAAGCAGTCCGGAAGACTGCTTCACTTGGGGCGCTCGACAGGAGGAAGTCGTTATTTGCCGCATCGAATGTAACATCGAAGCTGACCAACCCCTGGTTGAGGGAGGAACCATCGATGGTGAATGCTCCATCAATCGATCCCGTCTGTGCGTCCACTAGAAGAATATCCGAAGTCAGCACCCGGGGGCCGTCGCCAAGCGGATTGAAGGCAATCACCGTAGATCCGGTAGCAGCGCCTTCTACCGTCAGAAAATCGGACTCACCCGTACCGTTTCCGTCAAACGAAATATCTAGCGAAAGCAGCGAGTTGACGGTTCCCTCGAAATTGCCACTTAAGGCGAGATTCGTGCCGACTGTACCGTCAACGAGGTCGATTTGACCACGATTGAGGAAGCGCTCCAACCCCAGGATCGAACGGCGGATCGCGGATTTTACTTGTAAGACACCGAAATTCTCGAACGAGTCTTGACCGGCTCCGAAATTGCTATCGGCGGTAGCGTCGAAAGTACCGTTGTTGACTACGCGATCGTCTCCGGAGAGGAATTGGACACGCCCGGCGATCAATCCATCATTGACGAGATCAACGGTAACCGTCGGTGTCGCTTCGTCCGCAGGCGTCGTTACGCCGACTGCTGCTTGCCCCCCGCCCAGAGTGCCAGTGTTGCGGATAGCAACCGTGCCTTGCAGATTGCCGTCGATAGCGACCCCGTATCGCCCGCCGGTTGTTTGCCCGGCAAGATCGAGGTCAGCCGTTCCAGCAAAGGATGTAAGGCTGATACCATCCTGCCCGCCTTGCACTGTGCCGGTCGTGGTAATGCTGACTGGTCCTGCGGCACTGCTGGCCGTTATCCCGAAAGCGCCGCCGGAGGCGTTGTTTGCCGAGATTGCGGTTTGCCCGGGGCCGTAGTTCATTACGCCTATGCCAAAGGCAGCACCCGTGGCCGTCCCCCTGGAGACAACACTGACATCGCCTGCCGTGGCGTTGACAGCCAGAATGCCGCCATAACCGATGCCGTTGGTATCATTGGCATCGATCGATAGCGCTCCGCTGCCCTGATTGAGCACGCCAATGCCGAGAAAACCGCCTTCCGCCAAGCCAGCACTCGTCACCGATACGTCAGTGCCGGTGTGAAGCGCCGCGATTCCCAAATCCCCGCCGAAGCTGTCATTCGCCACAATGGTCGTCGCGCCCGAACCGGAGTTGAAAGCGCCGATACCCAGCAATACGATCTCCCTGCCACCAGGAACGCCGAAAGTAAGCAACTCTAAGAGAGTAAGCGTGCTTGGCGCACCCGTGACCCCGCCCGTGGCTGTCCCTGTAGAAATGACTGTTACATCTGTTCCGGCACCCTCGTTGCGGGCGCTGATCCCGTTCGCACCGCCGGCCGTGTTATTTGCGGTTACGCTGAGAGTACCTGTACCCTCCTGAAAGGCAGCTATGCCCAGAAGCGAACCAGTAGCGGTTCCGGTAGAAGTTACGCTTATATCGGCGCCGCGCGCTTCGTTGACGGCCGTTATCCCGGAATAGCTTCCGCCTGCGCTATCGTTGGCAACGATGACCAGATTGCCATCCCCTCCGTTGATTGCACGGATGCCGTCTATACCGCCGGTCGCCGTCCCGCTGGATATGACAGCTATGCCGCCAGCGGTGGCAGAACTGACGGCCACGATGCCGGCATCGTTTACGCCGGTACTGTCGGCGGCGGTCACCTCGGTCGCGCCGGTGCCCATATTGTCGACCGAGATGCCATCATCTTCGCCCATCGCAAGCCCGGTCGATACAACAAATAGGCCATCGGCGTTCCCGTCGGTGCGGGCGCGAATGCCGTCGTCACTGTTTCCGATCGTGTCGTTCGCCGTAATCGACAGCGCACCCGATCCGTAATTCTTGGCGCTGATTCCGTTCTCGCCGCCTTCAGCCAGGCCGGTCGAGGTTATCGAAAGGTCGGTGGCGGTCATCAGATTGTCCGCCTCGATCCCGTCGCCCGCCTCGCCGATCACAGTGCCGAGCGCCACGATGGTAAGCGATCCTCCTGCATTGTCGGCATCGATCCCGTTGACCGCGCCGCGCGTAATGGTGCCGGGAGCCTGATAGATATAGGTCGAGCCGGTTGCATCATTGGCGCTATTATACGCCGAAATTCCGTCACCGCTTTCGCCGGTGACATCGCCCGCAACCGAGATCGAGAGCCCGCCGGTGCCGAAATTAGAGGCGTAGATGCCGTCCACGCCGCCGGTCGCGGTGCCGGTGGATACGATGGCCAGGTCAGTCGCCCGGCTGGTGTTGAATGCCGCGATGCCAGAAAAGGCGGCGCCGACAGTGTTGTTGGCCGTAATGGTGAGCGCGCCGGTGCCATCGTTGAACGCCGTGATGCCGTCGGTTGCTCCACTGGCGATGCCGGTAGAGGTGATTGTTAATTCCGAGCCGGGCAGGAAAATCGGTTCGGGCCCGTAAGGACTGCCGTTTTGCGCCACAATGCCAGAACCGGTCCCACCATAAGTGTTCACCGCTGTGATGCGCAGCGCTCCGGAGGTTTCGCCGCCGTCCCGCTCCACACCGTTGCCGTAGTTGCGTGCCTGTATTCCGTTTTGTCCGCCGCGCGCCGTGCCGGTGGAGGAAATAAGCAGATCACCGCCAAGAGTAGTATTGTTGACGTAGATACCGTCCAGCTCATCCCCGATGGTATCAACCGCATCGATAATCGTACTGCCGCTTTTCTCATTATAGACGCGGATGCCATTTTGGCCGCCCTTGGCAGTGCCGGTTGACGTCACTGTGATATCGCCGAACCCGAATTGCGCGAATATCTGAATGCCGTTGCGCCCTGCCCCGGTCGTATCCTTGGCGGTCACGGTGATGGCTTCCACGCCAAAACTGCTCACGATGATGCCGCTGTTATCCCCGATCGAGGAGCTTCTGGAGGTAATGGTTATATCGCTGTTGTAGGCTTGGCTGAACGCGTAAATGCCGGCGTTGCCTTCGCCCACGGTGTTCACCGTATCGATTGTAATATTTCCAGCCGTCTCGTTTAATACAGTGATCCCGCGCTGAGCGCCTGTCACCGTTCCCGTGCTGGTTACGGAGATGTTTTCAGCGCCGAACCTTGAGCTGGCGTAAATTCCGGTTCCGCTCGTTGCGGTGACATCGACCGCATTGATGATCAGCTCACCGCGGAATGCCTGTCTTGCAATTATGCCATAATTGCCGCCCAACGCCGTGCCTGTGGATGTGATCGCAATGCCGGTGCCAGATGAACCGGCAATGATGCCCGAATAGCCACCGAAGGTATCGACAGCCTCGATCGTCACTTGCCCGCTTCCGGTCTCAGCCACCCGAATCCCGGCGCGATTTACACCGCGAGCGGTGCCGGTGGAGATCACCGTGGTATCAGTGCCGGAGAAGTTCTGGGCCAGTATGCCAAAACTATCGCCCTCGCTATCGGCGGCAGTGACAGAGACGGTACCGGAGGCGTAGCTTCGGGCGTAAATGCCAACGCCTGCGCCAGAAGCGGTACCTGTCGAAACAATCGAGAGGTCCGTCCCGTTGTTGGAATTGACAGCAAATATGCCAACCGACTGCTCACCCATCGTATCCGCCGCCGCAATCGACAGCGCGCCCGCGCCATAATTGCGCGCAACGATACCTGAAGCACCGCTTGCAGTGCCGGTGGAGGTGACACTGAGCGGTCCGTCGCTGTAATTGAGCGCGATAATGCCGGCATCGGTGCCACCGGTGCTGTCGGCAGCGGTTATGGTCAGCGCGCCTGAGCCTTGGTTGACCGCAGAAATACCGTCGTCATAACCATATGCATAGCCAGTCGATCTGATCGTCAGATCGGTGCCGCCCGCGTAATTCCGCGCGCTGATCCCGTCATCGCCGTAGCCGTAAGAATTGTTGGCCGTAATCGCCAGCGCGCCGCTGCCGTAGTTCTTGGCCGAAATGCCATTGTCTCCGCCACTCGCCGTGCCAGTGGATGTAATGGTCAGGTCGGTCGCGGTTTCGCCATTGAGCGCTTCAATGCCATTGCCGTCGACGGTGGGATTAAAGTAATCTCCCTCCTCGCTGCCATAGGAGGCATCGGGATCAACGCGGCCACCATAAGCATTACTTGCAGTAATCGTGAGCGAACCAGTGCCCCTGTTCTCCGCAGAAATGCCGTTGACACCGCCGATAATGGTGCCAGTGGACGTGATCGTCAGGTCGGTCGCGGTTTCGCCATTGAGCGCGGTGATGCCGTCGCCATTGGCGGTCGGGTTATAATAGCCGTAATAGTCGCCGTAGACGCTTGCATCCGGGTCTGCCACGCCGCCATAGGCATTGTTGGCAGAGATAGTCAGCGCGCCGGTGCCTTCATTCGTTGCATCAATACCGTTGAGGCCGCCTGCGGCGAGACCCGTGGAGTTGATCGTGAGGGCGGTGACATCACTGCCAGCTCGCGCCTCGATCCCGTTTCCGTTGAAGGTGTAGTTGGAAAAGCCGCCATAGTAATCATATTGGGTAGCGGCCGGATTGGCGGTGCCGCCATAGCTGTTGTTCGCATTGATCGTGAGGACGCCGCTGCCCCGATTGGTCGCCTCGATCCCGTTCTCGCCGCCAGCAGCGATGCCTGTCGAGGTGATTATCAGATCGGTGCCGTCAGCGCTGTTGAAGGCAGTAATGCCGTTTCCGTTAGAGGTGTCGTTGGACGTACCATAATAACCATATTCGACCGCATCGGGATCAAACGTCCCGCCGATGACATTGTTGACCTCGATCGTCAGCGCGCCGCTTCCCTGATTGTTTGCGTCAATCCCTTCGGTCCCACCCTGCACAGTGCCGGTGGAGACGATCGAAAGACTGTCGGAATTGTCGGAGTTGGCGGCACGGATGCCGTCGGCTTCTTCGCTTACGACATCGGTGGCAGTGATCGAGAGCGAGCCGGTCCCGGAATTTGTCGCGAAAATGCCGACACCACTGCCGCCGGATATCAAGGCACTTGCCGATATCGTAACGTCAGAGCCAGTCCTGGCATTGTCCGCAGAAATCCCGCCGAAACCGCCTATGACTTCACCTGCCGTATTGATCGAAATCGCGCCCGAACCATAATGTTTTGCGCTGATGCCGGTGCTGAGGCCGCTAGAGGCACCGGATGTGCGACCTGTCGTCGTAATGGTCAGACCGGTTCCATTCACATCACCATAAGCACTGATCGCATCAAAAAAGCCACCGCCGTATGTTTCGGCCGCATTGATCACCAATACCCCCGAACCCTCATTGTCGGCCGAGATGCCACCAAGACCTCCCGATACAACGCCGGTAGTCGTTAGGATCAGATCGGTGCCGTAAACTGAATTATCCGCAAATATGCCAAATCTTGCGGTGCCATTTGCATTCACTGCATCAATGGACAAAGCGCCTGTGCCAGCGTTGTTGACGAAAATACCGTCTACCGCGCTTGATGCGGTACCACGTGATGTGATGCTTAGATCCGTTCCGGATACCGAATTGTAAGCGGCAATTCCGGCGGCGGGACCGCCATTGTAGCTATCGGCTCCGCTCGTATCGACCGCATCGATCGTGAGTGCGCCAGAGCCATAATTGTCTGCATAAATACCAAATGCACCGCCACTCGCGCTTCCGCTTGAGTTTATAACCACACTGGTGCCTGAGTAATTTTTTACTACGATGCCGGAATCCGTTGCGCCATAGCTGTCCTCCGCCATGATCTGCAAAGCGCCCGAGCCATTCTGGACGGCAGAAATGCCGTCGTCGCGCCCTTCGGCAAGACCGGTCGAGGTCACTGTGAGATCGGTCGTCCCTGCATAATTGCGGGCGCGGATACCGTCATCGCCTGCGCCATAGGTATCGCTGGCGGTGATCGATAAGGCGCCGCTGCCGTAATTGTTCGCGGATATGCCGTTGTCGCTGCCTTCAGCCAAACCTTCCGAAACCACTGTCAGATCAGCCGACCCTTCGGTATTGCCAGCGTAAATCCCGTCGCCGTCATTGCCTGTGCTGGTCCCGGCAGAATTGATAGTTAATGCGCCGCCATCGGAAACAATCGAAATGCCGTCGTCGTCGCCGATGATTTGCGAGTCGGCGTTGATGACATTGAGCGTTTGATCGCCGTCGCCATCCATACGGACGCCGTTTGTGTCCGTGCCGCGTACGGTCGTCGGCGTGTCGTCATTTCCGATGACAATCGTCAGATCGTCGACTTCGGTTGAAATGCCCTCAATTTCCTCGGGAGCCGGAGCCACACAGACTATCGTGGCATCCGCTGTCGCAACATCCGGATCGCATTCGGCTGGTACAGCCTGCGCCTGCGCTGTATGCGGAAGAGCGATAGCGATCGCCAATGCCGAGGCGGCCAGCATGAAGTGGCCATGGCGTCGTGGGGCGGTCGAAATTCTATTGCCGGACGCAATTGCGATCGTGGAAGTATAGTGCAGTGCCATCTGGCAAGCCCCCTGAAATGGTTCATGGTAAAACCGCGCGGGCAGGATCATCATGTCCTGTCTCTATCTCGCGATGTCATTGACATGAACACTGGCACAGGCCGAACCGACGGTCTGTGTCCGGGGCTGGTCCAAATATCCCTCAGGCTGGTATATCCGTCTCGGTAAGTATTTGAATCGCAGGATTATCCGCTGGTTTCGCCGACCTATCCCAGATTGGCGATCCACGACGAATAAGTAGCATCTACGCCCGCGAGCCCTTGCAGGACGGAAGCTCCTCCCATGCCGGCCCTTACCTCGCCGCGAAGCTCGTTTGGCTGTACCCCGAACCGGCTACGGAACAGCTTCGAGAAATGGCTCGCATCCTTGAAACCCCAGCGATATGCAATTTGCGAAATGTGGATATGGTCATGCCGCGCAGAGATAAGATCGGTGTAACAGCGCCGCAGCCGGATTTCGCGAATATAGTCGGCAATTCCGCCGCAAGGCGCAAAGATCCGGTATAATCGTGCCCGCGAAAGTCCTAGCGCGCCGGCAATACTGTCAGGCGAAAGGTTGGGTAGATGGAGATGATCCTTGATATACACCTGCGCCCGCAGCAACAGGGCGCGATTGGCCAGCGCCGGAGGGTCGACCGTATCATAGACGACACCATTGAGAGCCAGGGCGGCAAGCTGGGTCAGCGCTTCAGCTGCAGCCGGGGCCTGCGCCCGGGTGATGTCGTGGGCGATTGCGTTGAGTGAAACAACATAGTCGGCCAGCAACCGGCCTGCCCCCACATCGGCCGCCAGTACCGTTCCATGCATACTATCCGGGGTGTGAAGAAGAGGCGCAAGCCGCCTGCGCGGGATAAAGATGTTCAGGACTTCGTAATCTGTCATCTCCGAACGGGTGGTATCGGCATGGTCCTGGATTACCCACGTTCCCGTACCAGCACACACGTGGCGACCGCCAAGTTCCATTTCGGCCGATCCAGTTCGAAAAACATGCAACTGGTAATGGTCCACGCCATCTCGCGCAACGCGCTCAGCGGACCGGTTGAATATCTGCGCTCCGAGCCGACAATGCATTATGATTATATCATCAAGCAGCATGCTATCCATATGGGCAAAATAGCGCTCTTCCGTTTTGTTGTCGTAAGGCTCGACATCGTAGATGACGCTTACGCTTTCACGCCAGGCTGCAAACCGATTCTGAGAGTTCACGTGTTCGGTGCTGAAACGCGTCCTCTCGATTTTCTCATTGGCCTGCATTGTTCCCCTTTCTCGATGACCGTCTGTGAGACCGGCAGCTTAATAGCTGTTTTTCAATGTTATAGCCAATTCTAGGATTAACTTGTAATCGGGTCCGCGAATCTCATGGGCGGATGGTCGGCGGAGCTAACAATGCGCGCTGCCCGCTTCGCCGCGCAATAGCCAATATTCAAGAGCATCAAGGGGTCACCGATGGAATTGCAGGACAGCAAGGCGACGATCGTCGAAACCGCACAGAAAGAACCGGAACCTCAGGCCGAATCGGAAAAATCCACCGAAACAAAAGCGCCAGAGAGCAAGATCGACATCAATTTTTCGGGCGGGCTTGCCCCTTTTCTTGCGGCGCAAAACATCTCTCTCGCGTTCACCTCCTATCAGAGCGGGCGCCTATATCTGGTTGGCCATCAGGCGAACGGAAAGCTGGCGCTGCACGAGGCGGTATACCCACAGGCAATGGGCGTGGCAGGCGACCATCGACGAATTTATCTGGGCACACTGACGCAGTTGGTGCGCCTCGAAAATGTTCTGGCGCCCGATCAGCTGGCAAACGAAAAACACGACAAGGTTTACGTGCCGCGTAATATGCAGACGCTCGGTGCGATTGATTTTCACGAGGTTGGTATTCGCAAGAATGGCACCGTCGTGTTCGTCAACACGCGCTATTCATGCTTGTGCGAACCCAGTCTCAAACACAGTTTCAAACCAGTCTGGAAGCCGCCTTTTATTACAAAGCTCGCACCAGAGGACAGATGCCATTTAAATGGTCTGGCGATGGTCGATGGGGTCCCCAAATATGTCACTGCAGTGTGCAAATCTGACGTGGTCGATGGTTGGCGAGACCGCCGGGACAACGGCGGGCTTATTATCGATGTAGAAACTGACGAGATTGTGATCGAGGGCCTTTCCATGCCGCACTCCCCGCGCTGGCATGATGGGAAGCTGTGGGTGCTCAATTCGGGAACCGGAGAGCTGGGATGGGTCGACACGGAGAACAGCGAATTCGTTCCGTTTGTTTTTTGTCCAGGTTTCCTGCGCGGTTTGTCCTTTCACGGAGGCTACGCGTTCGTTGGGCTTTCTAAGCCGCGCTATGGCCGCTTCGAAGGACTGGCGCTCGACGACCGGCTTCAACAAAAAGATGCCGACGCCTGGTGTGGCATTCAGGTCATTTCGCTCGCTACTGGTGACGTCGTGCAATGGCTACGGCTTGATGGAGCACTCGGTGAATTGTTCGACGTAACCGTTCTGCCGGGCGTTAAAAACCCGATCACGCTTGGTCCACAATCGAAGGAGATTCAAAGCTTCATAACCATCGAACACTCGGCCTGATGCATCTAGGCAAATCACGGCTCCACAAATTTGGATCAAATTGGGAGTAGGTTTTTTGGCCCTCCCGACCCTTCGTTCGTACAAACGCCGCCCTCAGATAAATGTGTTATGGATATAGCCGTAAGACAAACTTTTTACCTCAGCGTCATGCACGAGCTGCCGATGAGATATCCACGGCTCCTCGGCGCTGTGTGCGAGCCAAGGCCCTCGCAGTGCGCTGAATGTCTGATCTTGGTTGTTACTTGCAAGAGTATGACGGGCTTTAGGACGCAAAGTGGTCTTTGGAACTTGGAGCCTCCTGTAGTCCATGCACAAAAATATTGTTAGGTAGCATGTATTTGATGAGATCGACCTGCGGCAGGCGGGCATATCTGTTTGCCTCCAGACCGACTGGCTTGTTTCAGCTTTGGCCTTCCTGAGAACAATGGGGCGCGGAGTCGACAAAATGGCTTTCCCAGACATTGCGACCATCATTTGACCCGTTTGATCAGTCGAGCGCCTCGTGTCCGGTGTGACCGCATCCGTTTCTTGTTCTACCTTCCGCGTCGTTCAGCGCAGAAGGCCACTTCCTTCAAGCTTGCCGAAGCGGCCCAACACGCGGTGTAGACTTCTTCAGCGATCGTTCGTGTATGCGCGCTTGGTATCCGACGCATGATTCCAGTCCGCGCGGGATAATCAACAAGGAAGTTCCGCGTCTCATCCGTTCGGGCGACACACGCTACGGCTTTGGTGATCTGGAAACTTTCACGTCGCCGCAGCTTGAAGATGTTCGAGCTTGGGCGAAGCCACAATTCGAATCCGGATTTATCGAAATTACGGTCGTGGGTGACGTCAGCAAGGACACCATTATCGCGGAAGGCGCGCGCACGTTCGGGGCGCTACCTATGCGTGCCGATAGCCAGCCTGACTATACTGCGGAACGTTCGCTTACGTTCCCGAAAGCCCCAGACGCACCGGTCTACCTCGCCCATGCCGGTAACGCAGAACAAGCGGTGGTCCGTCTATACTGGCCAGCGAATAATGCAGCGGACGCTCCAACATACTATCGCTTAAGAGTGCTTCGAAGCATTCTGCGCAATCGTTTGACAGATGTTCTGCGTGAAGAGCTTGGCTCGACATACTCGCCGGGAGTAGGCGTCCAGTCCAACCCACAAACACCGGGCTATGGCTACGTATTTGCCAACGTGACTACCGACCCGGATCAGGTAGAAACAGTGCTGCAGGCAACGCTCGAAGTCGGGCAAAAGATAGCCGATGATGGCGTGACTGCGGATGAAATAGACCGGGCAGTGCAGCCATTGATCGAAGATCTGTCCAGCTCACTGGAAAGCAACGGATACTGGATGAATGTATTGAACGACGCCCAATCCGATAGCTTCGGATTGACACGTCATCGCCAGCGAGAAGCGATTTATCGCAGCATTACGGGCGGCGATCTCCAGAGTCTGGCCAGCGATTTGTTTGTCGCAGACACAGCATACCCCGTCATTGTCCTCCCTGCCGAAAACACTGGCGAGTGAACTAAATCCCGCGGTCTTCAAACCGCTGACAAAATTTTTTGAGCCATTCTTGGACTTCTTCGCGCCTCTTTACATGAGGGACCGCTTTGTGCGGCCCAATATTTGGAGGATGACGGATGCTGGATCGTGCTCAATGGATCAACCTGACGGGGACCTATCGCAATACGCTGAAACTTGGCTCGGCGGCAGCGGCGTTGGGAACCGCGCTGGTTTTCGGATCGAGCGCGGCTGAGGCGCAGCAGGTTGTGCCGGGCGTCGATCCCGAATGTCCGATCGTGACGATCGACGGCCAACAGGTCGCGGTGTGCGAGGGCGATCTGGAAGACGGCATCACTGCATCTCCAGCAACCCCCGATTTCGACCGCATCGTGGTCCGTAACCCCGACGCGCCGATTGCGCCTCCGGGCTATTTCGGCATCGGTCTGGTCAAGGACAATGGCGATCTCGATATCCTGATTGAGGACGGCGTGATCATCGATGTGTTCGACGATCCGGGCATTCCCGGCGCGGCGCAGGGCATTATCTCGGTCGCGCAGAACGGATTCAATCTTCAACTGGAGACCGGCGCCGACATCACCGCCGACGGCAATGGCTCCGTCGCATTCGGGATCGAGGCGATCGCGCAAGGCGGGGGCGAAGCCTTTGTGACTAATGCGGGCGATATCGACGCCTTCACCAGTGGAGACAGCGCGATTGCAATCCAGGCGCGGGGCTCTTTCGCATCGGTTGCGAACGGAGAGGTTTTCGGTTTCCCGGCCGGTGGCGGCAACATCTCGGTTCGTTCGGATGGGACCGGCGAACGCAGCACGGTGACGGCAGGCATACTCGCGATTTCCGACGGCTTCGGCTTCAGAATACAAAATTTTGAGGCCACCGTGACTGTCGAAACCGGCGCCGCATCGTTCGATACCGATTTCAACGGGATCGCCGGGGCGCTGGTCGGCAACGCTTTCAATTCGGTCGGCGGATCGGTCATTTTCAACTCGGGAGATCTGCTGGCGACCGGCCCTCAAACCCATGGCATCGTCGGTTTCGTGGAATCCATCGACGCGGCCAATCCTGCGCGGCTATCCATCAACAACGGCACGACAGTTGCTGACGAGACCATCATCTCCACGAACGGCGTGGGCAGTTATGGCATCCTGGCACAGGGGCGAGGACCGAGGGTCGATCTGTTTGTCCTGACCAACAGCCGTATCGACATCACTTCGGGCGCGGGCGAAGGCTACGGGATATTCGCGCTTCAGGAAGCGCAGCAAGGCGAAATGGATATACGCAACGAGGGCACGATCACGGGCCAAGGCGATTTCCTGTCGGGCATTCTGGTCTCGACCCTCGCCGGGGCATCGGATGGCGATTACACGCTCGACATCACCAATAGCGGGGACATCACGCTCGATGGCGGCGCGCTGACGGGCATCGGCGTTGCGACCGAGGCCGAGGACGACATCACCGCCACCATCACCAATAGCGGCAATATCGACCTGAGTGCCTCGACCAACCCGCTCTCGGTCGGCATCGGCGTCGCGGTGGGTACGCTCGACGCGAATATCACGGGCGATGGCGACAGTGCGGTGACGATCACCAATAGCGGCGATATTACTATGGGCGCGGGCACGGCGATATTCGCGGTAGCAGATGAGGTCGACCTGTTCGACAATGCTGGCGCGCTCCTCACATTGAGCGATCAATCCGATATCGTCCGGCTCGGCGGCGCGGGTGGCCCAACCCAAATCAGCGCGACCTTCGATCAGACGATTCTGGGTTCAGTCGGCGACGATTCCAACGGGATAGTCATCGAACCGCTGGCCGATAATTCCAACCTTTTTCTGGTATTGGACACCGTGGTCCTTACGACCGCCGGCACTGAAAGCCATGGCGTGCTGGTCGAACAGCTAGGTGAGAACTCGGCTGCGGAATTCACCATCGCCAACTCGGTTATCGCTGCGCCCGGGCCGTCTTCCGACGCAATCAACATCGCCGCCATCGGGCAAGGCAGCGCCCTCACCTTCAACATGAGCAACACAGCCGCCGCGGGATCGGATAACGGCAACGGCCATGCGCTGCTGATCGGCGGAATTGCAGGGCCGAACTCCGCAATAAATGTCAACCTGTTGAACGCAGTCCTGTCGACTCGGGGCGATACGGGCACCGTGTTCGAGATCGAAAGATTTGTGCAGGACGATTCGGCGGGCGTGCTCACAATAGGTGACAGCAACTTCACTTCGAACGGCGATGATAGCGGTGCGATCATAATTGGCTCGGCGGTCGCTGGGCCACTCGATCAAACTTCGCACTCCATCGCGATCGACAACTCGACCGTCTCGACCTCGGGCGACCGCAGCGGCGGCATCTTCGTCAATTCCAATCTGAATGGAGCGACTAATGCCGATTTTGGCATCCAGGTCGACGGTGTTGAGATTTCCACGTTAGGCGCAGATTCGCATGCCCTCGAAATTATCGGCGCGCAAAATGTCCAGGTCGGGGATCCTGCCAATCTGGTCAACGGTCGACCGACCAATGGCGATGTCTTCTCAATCGTCCTCATCGGGGCCAGCGAGGATATCACCGCCGCGGGTGCAAACTCCGACGCGATCCGCATCACCAATCAGGACCGCACAGCTATTCTGGTCAACAACGAAGCGACCGTCTCAGGTGGCACGGGCGATGCCTTTGCGATTAACCTGATGGGGCTGGATGCGGATAGCCCGCTGGCCCTCGAAATCACCGCGCAGGCGACGGTCGCCAAGGCGCGGCAGGCGGATCGGGCGATGAACCTGATCACCACCTATATCAATAGCGACGGCATGCAGACACCTTCGGCGGTGGGCGGCGGGGCATCGGGCAGCGATCCCCTGACCTTCGATCCGGTCGATCTGGCCGGTGCTGATACACTGGTGGAAGTTGATAACGCGACCGTGGAGTCCATGATGGGCGCAGGAGCGATCAGCGCCGATGGCTCGCTGGCTGTGGGTGGATCGAACGGCGCGATCATTCGGACTGGCGAGGACGATGCTGCGGTGATCTCTGCGGTTGAGGCGCTCGCGTTGCTCGCCAGCGATACCACGCTTTCGAGTATGGGTGACAACGCGCCCCTGCTCAACGTGAGCGAACGGGCGGCGGGCGAAGGTACTTTCGTGCTGGCGCAGCTAACCGATGTCACCGCGACGACCAGCGGCGGGAATAGCGATGCGCTGGCGCTGGGCGGCGGGGTTTCGGACAGCATCGGCGTGCTGTTCCTGACCGCGAGCGATCTGGCCGCGCCGAGCGTGGTTTCGACCACCGGCGACGGTTCGCGTGCGATCAGCTTCGATGCACCCGACCGCGGAACCTTCACCGCTGCGATCAGCCGCAGCGAGGTTTCGACCACAGGCGCGGATGCAGCAGCGATCCTGCTCAATATGGGCAGCACCAGCTCGGCGAGCCTAGAACTGCTCGACACGGCTGTCAGCACCTCCGGCGACGGCAGCGACGTCCTGCGGTTGAATACGGGCAGTGCATCCGATTTTACCTTCATCGTCGCCGATTCTGACTTGATCAGCGAAGGTGATGACAGCGCGCTTTTGCGCGTAACTGGCCGCGAAGTCTCGAATGTCGGCAGCATGGTGATGATCGGGGGCACGCTCAGCAGCATTGGCAGCAATTCCGGCGGTATCATCATTGAGGGAGATGAAGCTGCTGGCGGATCTGCACATACCTTCTTTTTCGGCGAAAGCAGTATTTCAACCGCTGGGGAGAATTCTGACGGATTTGTCTTCGAACGGATTGCAAACAGTCCGGACGGAGGCGGATTTAGTGTCGGGTCATTCACCCTGGACGCCGTCGATATCACAACCAGCGGCGCGGATAGCGATGCGTTCTTCGCGGGGTCCTTGCTCGCCGGAAGCGTCAGAACTGTAAACTTGCTGAATAGCAGCTTTGCAACAAGCGGCGACAACAGCCGTGCCTATTTCGCCGAAGCGCTGGGTGGCGGAAACGTAACTTCGCTGCTGATCTCTTCGAGTGATTTCAGCACCGAGGGCGCAAACAGCGCGGCGGTCACCTTTAACGAAGGCAGCGTTTTCAGCGATATCGGTCCGGCGGCATCATCGCTTTCCGCCTTAGATATCAATGGCAGCACGATCGGTACGCTGGGTGACAACAGCCTCGGGATCGATGTGGCGACGCTGGCGGGAGATCAGTCGACTACCGTTATCTCAATGAGCGACAACCAGATCACGACCGCGGGAGCGAATAGCGATGCGATCAGCATCGGTACTCAGGCTGCGATTGGCCGGGAGGCCTCGCACACGATCTCCATCGATCTCTCAACGGTTGAAACGTCGGGCGATGATAGCCGGGGCATCTATATCGGTTCGCTAGTCGATGGTCTCACCCCGGATGATTTTGGCGATCAGTTCGTAACCGATGCGACGATCTTCATCGGAGACAATGTGATTGCGACCTCTGGCGCGCGCTCGCATGGGGTGGAATATGCCACCATTACCGGCGATCTCGAGGACGGTATCGTCGATATCGTGGCCGGCAACAGCACAATCCAGACGCGGGGGGACAATGCCATCGGTATCCTGTTTGGCGGAGTTGAGGGCGCCTTCATCGACAGCGCCGGAAACGACGCTCGACCTCAGCTCAGCCTAACGATGGCTCCGCTTTCGATTGCCACCGAGGGTGACGGATCGCATGGTATGCAGATTGGCGATCTGCCCGCTTTCGATGTAGCGGACAATGCCTCTATCACTCTCACGCTCCTCACCCGGACCGTCACCACCACAGGCGATGGCGCGCATGGTGTGGTGATTGGCAGCGGCTGGGGCGATGCGGATTCAGATACCAATTTCAACGATCCGGGGTCGAACCGCTTCGCTCAGGTCACAGTTGACGGCGCGATCGACGTTTCGGGCGCTGGGTCCCACGGCATCGTTTCCGACAGTCTCATCAACGACTTCCAAATCTCCGAAACAGGCAGCATCACTTCGGCTGACGGCTTTGCGCTCAACTTCGCAAGCGTGGACGATGGGCAGACCATCCTCAATCTCGGCACGATCGACGGCGATGTGATCTTCGGCGACGGCGACGATCTGCTCGACAGCGAAGGCATTTTCACCGGCAATGTGGATATGGGCGGCGGCGCAAATGCGATCTTCATCCGCGCGGGCGGGCTGTTCAATTCGCTCGACAGCATTCTGCTTGGCGTGGGCAATGCTATCACCTTCGAGGGCGATATTTCGCCCGGAGGGGGCGGACCATTCCAAACCACGGCTATTGGCAGCGATCTGATCTTCGGTGATGGTTCGCGCTTCCTGATCGATATTGACGGGATGACAGCTGATACAGGAGCGGCAGGCTTCTTCGTGTCGGACCGCGTGACCGTTGATGGCGATATTACAATTGGCGACGCGACGCTCGCAATCTCCTCGCTCACGGCAGAGGGCGATTTCGACCGTTCGGCGCAGTTCCTGATCCTCGATGCGGCAGGTACGTTGACAGGCGAGTTCAGCACCATTGATGCCGACCTGCCCTTCCTCGACCTGTCGGTAACTTACGAGGCGAACCGCGCGATCCTCAATGCCGGGCGACAAGGCCCGGTGGTGCCATTCGCATCGCTCGGTCTGACGCCAAACCAGCGCGCGGTCGGCGCAAGTTTCGATACGCTTGAACCGAATGCGATCGGCGATCTTGATGATGTGATCGAACAGCTGATTTTTGCGAGCACACCGCAAGCACTAACCGCTTTCGACACGGCATCGGGCGAAATCTACGCCTCACTTTTGTCGCAGGCGGGTCATGACGGCCTGCGCCGTTCGCGCGAGACTTTGGCGCGCGCGCGCAGTGCTGCAAATAGCGGCTGGGGCATCTGGGGCGGGCTGGCCGTTTCGGACAGTTCGACCGATGGTGACGGCAATGGCGCCGCAGTAAACCAGAACGATTTCGGCTTCGATTTCGGGATCGATTATGTCGGCGAAGACAATGCGTGGGCGGCGGGCGTCTCGACGGGTTGGCGCGATGGCAATCTGGATGTACCGGACCGCTTGAGCACAGCAGATTACGACACTTGGTATCTCGCTGGCCATGTCCGCTACGGCAGCGGCGGGAAAGGGGTGACCGCTACTGCGGCAGCCGACTTTGCCGAAACCGATGCCAGCGTGACCCGCACCCTGTCCGTTAATGCATTCAGCCGAACGGCTGTCGGCAATGCAGATGTGGATAGCTTCTCGTTTGCCGGCGAAGCGCGGTACGGATTTGGCGCAGGCGAGAATTGGGCGATCGGACCGGTCGTGTCGCTTATCCATGTCGACAGCGATTTGTCGCTCGATAGCGAAACGGGTGCAGGCAGTGTCGCGCTGACCTCTGCCGATGCCTCGGACGGACGGTCCCGGTTCGGCGCTGGCGCGTTCGTCAACTTCCAGAGCAACAAAGCGGTATTCGATCTTTCCGCGCAATATGTCGAAGGTGCGTCGAACACCGTTGGTGCGCGGCTAGCATTTGCTGATGGTGCGAACGCGCCGTTCACCGTGCTGGCTCCGGTGTCGGACGGTTCGGGTGTGCTGACATCAGCATCTGCCGGGATCGTTCTGGGTTCAGGGCTGTCATTAGGCGCGCAAGTGGATGCCCTGTTTGGCGGTGATGTTGAAGCCGTGAACGCATCAGCGGTTCTGGGCTGGCGCTTCTGATCGCGCGCCATTCGATGGAGCACGGATATGGACGAACTCAACCCCATCGCGGAACGCGAAGTGTTGGAGATACTTGAGCAGGCACTCGAAAAACCTGAGTCCGACCGCCGACGCTGGCTTGCGCAAAAATTGAAAGAGCGCGAGCTGGTTGGCCAACGGGTCGAGGATTTGCTGGCCTTTGCCGAATGCCATTTGCTCTAAGCGCTGCAGTATTTCGTGTGACCTGTTGGAAAAAACCCAGATCCGGGGCTACTCTCGAAAAGTTTCGAATCGGGAGGCCCCTTGGATCACCGCGCGCTCATGGCTGAGTGGCAATCCGGCAATGCAGGTGCCGGAGACTCCGTTATTCGCGATATCCACCGCGAATTGGAGGCTATCGCTGTGGCAAAACTGTCTCAAGAGTCGCGCTCCTCGCTTTCGACCGGTGATTTGATCAACGAGGCGATGATCCGCCTCTCTCGCTTGAAACGGATGGAATTCGATAGCCGCGCGCATATCTTGGCGCTGGCTTCGCGCATCATGCGGCAAATTCTGGTTGATCAGGCGCGCCGCCGTAACGCCGATAAGCGCTATCACACGCAGGTCACGCTGCAGACGAATATCGCCGAATGGCAGATGCCAATCGAACTGCTGGCTTTAGATTTGCATCTGGGGGAATTACGCGAAATTGATTCGCAGCGAGCTGATATTGTCGAAATGCGCTTTTTTGGCGGAATGTCGCTGACTGATATTTCGACCGTCCTCGACATCTCGGTCGCTACCGTAAAACGCAGATGGCAAGCCTCGCGTATTTGGCTTCATGACAGGCTCCAGCACTAGCATGGAGCGCAAACACGCGGAGATCGAGCGGGAGGCGCTTGCGGCTGTTGAAGATGCTTTAGAACATCCTTCAGATGCGCGCAGCAGTTTCGTTCTCAAACACGAAAAGCTAAGCGATCCAGCGAAAGCGCGCGCAATCGCTTTGCTTGACGCCGGAATGTCTGGTGGTGGACTGATGACCGGCGGGGCAAGTGCTTGCGACGATGAAGATGAATATCCGGATCGGATAGGCGGATACCGCGTGCTGCGACTTATCGGTCGCGGCGGTATGGGCAATGTCTACCTCGCCGAGCGCGCGACTGACGATTTTGATCTGGTCGTCGCTATCAAGCTTATCAAACGGCGGCTGATTACCAAAGATTTGATCGAACGCTTCCGGCGCGAACGACAGATTCTCGCTGATCTCAACCATCCGAATATTGCGCGTTTGTTTGACGGCGGCGAGACCGAAGATGGCGTACCCTATTTCGTGATGGAATACATAGATGGGCCGCCGCTGGATCGCTGGCTTAAACATGTTAACCCGCCGCTTGAAAACCGGATTGCGATTTTCGAGCAGATTTGCAATGCGGTTGAGACGGCGCATCAGCGGTTGGTTGTTCACCGTGACCTCACTCCTCCCAATATCCTGGTCGCTGATGCCGATACTGTGAAGCTGATCGATTTCGGGATTGCGCGTCCCAATGATCGGCCGGAGACATTGTCGACTGGATCGGCTTGGACCCCCGGTTTTGCTCCGCCTGAGCAGAAAGATAGCGGAGAGGCGACAACGCTGTCCGACGTGTACGGTTTGGGTAAGCTTTTGGGTTTGCTGATCGGCGGTGGTGCCCCAGCCGAACTGACAGCGATTGCGAGCAAAGCAGCGTCGCAGGATGTGGAAAACCGCTACCCGTCAGTCTCGGCTCTATACGAGGATATCCAGAACTATCGCGGCTTCAAACCCGTAACCGCGATGCGAGCCGGGCCGACATATCTGTTCAAGAAATTTGCTCAACGACAGAGGCTTGCAGCAGCAGCAGGGACAATTGTGGCCGCTGCGATCTTAATGACACTCATTATTGTGACTCAGGCCTACCGCGAGACCGAGCGCGCCCGCGCCGAGGCGGAAGCAAGTCTGGCGGATACACGAGCGCTCGCAGGCACCATGATGTTTGATGTTTTTGACGAGGTCAGCAACCGGCCCGGCAACTCTCGGGCCCGGCTTATGCTGGCGCAGAACGCCCAAAGCCATCTCGAGGCACTCGCCGCTGATCCCGACGCCTCGTATGAGTCTCGGCTTGCTGCAGGGCGAGGCTTCTTCCGCCTCGCCGCTGCGACTGGCACCGTGGGGACTGGCAATCTTGGCGAGATGACCGAAGGACTGGCGCTGTACGAACGATCAGCGGACATTTTGGAAAAACTATACGCAGAGTATCCAAATGATGAAGTTCGCTTGGCTCTCGCGCGGACACATGTCAGCCTTACCCGAGATAAGTCGCTAGCCTATGTAAATTTTGAGCAGTCCCGTGAGCATGGAGAGTATGCGCGTGATCTCTTGCTCAGGATCGAAAATCCGTCTCCGGCAGTGATTGCCGAGCTGGGAATGGTCAGTCGTGAATTGGGTGGCGTCCTAGGCTGCTGTTTGGGCAAACTTAAAGAGGGCCATGAGGCAATTGAGGAAGGTTTGTTGCTAATCAAGTCTGCCCCAAGTGAATACCGAGAGGATCCTGCCGTACGCAGGGCATTCAATGATCTACTCAATCTTCGCGCCGGATATCAAATTGTGTTCGATGGTGATGGGGCGAGTATCGAGTTATTCTCACAAGCTCTGCGGAACCAGCGCCAACTGGCCAATGAGACAAACTTGCCAGCGGATCACCGGCTTGAAGCAACAATAGCGACAAATTTGGCCCGAACACTTTTACGGATGGGCCGACCAACAGAAGCGGATCAAGTTATCGCTCCTATATATTTAGAGGCGCTTTCGGCTTATCGCACCGATCCGGCGGACAACGATCTTCAGCGTCGTCTGGCGGTTATCAGCATTGCCAGAGCCTATGCCGCCGCGCAAAAAAGCCAGCGGAACCAGGCGGAGGACTATGTAGAAGAAGGCTTGCGCCTCGCGCGATCAAGCGAAAAACCGAGCGGTGCCCAGGCCAAGCCGTCACTGAATTTCGCCCACCGGCTGCAAGAGGCTTCAGAAGCGTATTGGGCCAACAACCAGATTGGGAAGTCATGCGAACTGATGCGTCAGTCCACTGCGCTTTACCGCCAATATGCAGAGCAATACCAGCTTCCCTTCACATCGCTGCGGTACCGTGTGAAACCAATGGAAGAAAAGATGAAGAACTGTTCCTGACGTGGTCTTACAAATCCTGCGGCTGCAGAATTATTGCCGGACCAAAATTGGTATAATCAGTTTCAAACGGTGAACGGAAATGGTTGAGCCCCGCCACCGCTAACAGCGATGACGCGGCCTTGTTTCGAGCTAATTTGCGCGAGAAGCAGTGCACTCGCGCTATGGGCGGTGCCGATCAGAACCCGATGGCAATCCGCGCCGCTACGAATCGTCTTGCGACGCATCGCCGAATATCTTGTCAAAGGATACGCTGATCGAACTGTTATCGGCTATCTTCAATAAACACTCCACCTGAACGAACCCGGCATCTCTCGATTGCTTTGCACCAGCTATAGTGGAGGCCGATCAATCGTAGTTTGCAGAGAGCGTGTCGATGAACGCGTTGAACGCGGCTGAGTGGATCGCGGCCGCTTCGCCAAATTCCGACCAACCGCCAACGCCAAGGGTCACTTCGCCGAGGTCCGCTCAAAGATGCGCCACACATTGAAAGTCTCGAACATTCCGGAACCGAGATTGCTGGTAGTGGAGCCAGCACGCTGATCCAGATCAATACCGTTTCCACGTAGCGGCCAGCAAGGCCGATGGTACTGCCGTCAACGATACATCCGCGCCGACCCACAGACCGAAGTCGTCACTTGGCAGAGCTGCTGGATTTGCCTCGCCATCACTGCGCACACCCAACGCATCGCCCATATGCTACCAACGTGTTTTAAGTCATGAAATCCAGCACCGCTTTGCAAATGAGACGATTGCATTCGGTCATGACCGTGCGCACTGTCGGGCGAATTTCGCCCGACAGTTGATCAAATGCACCGCGTGCGGCGGGGACTAAACCCACCTGGCTGTTCTTTTAATCGCTTGCGAGAGCGATGTGGCGTTTCATGTGATGATCGACATTGCCAAATTCGGCATCGAAGATTGTCAGGCGTTTGAAATAATGACCAATCGCCAGTTCGTCGGTCATGCCCATGCCGCCATGGATCTGGATGGCTTCCTGGCCGATATGATGTGCAGCCTGACCGATACGGACCTTGGCTGCTGACACAGCACTCTTCCGCTCTTTATCTGACTCGCCAAGCTTCAGCGTCGCGAGATAGGCCATCGATACCGATTGCTCATATTCGACGAACATGTCGACCATGCGGTGTTGCAGCACTTGGAATTTGCCAATGGGCGTTCCAAATTGCTTGCGCTGACGCGAATATTCGACAGTCATTTCCTGCGCGCTTTTCATGGCTCCGCAAGCTTCGGCGCATTGGGCCGCAATCGCTTCATCGACGACCAATTCGATCAAGGGCAGCGCCTTGCCATCTTCGCCGATCAAAGCATCCGCGCCAACCGATACGTTCTCGAAATAAATATCAGACGCGCGGCGGCCATCGACCGTTGGATAGTCGCGAGTCACGACACCGTCCGCATTCTTGTCGACGACAAATACCGAGATGCCGTCATGGTCGCGCCGCTCGCCTGATGTCCGCGCAGTGACGATCAGATGCGAAGCCCAGGGCGCTGCAATTACCACGGCTTTGTGGCCATTCAGCACATATCCGTCGCCATCCTTCTTCGCGGTTGTCTCGAGATCGGCGAGGTCATAGCGACCGCGGGGTTCGGCATAGGCAAAGGCGTAGACGCGGCTGCCATCAACGATGCCGCCAATATGCTCTTCTTTCTGCTCTGCAGAACCCGCATGTTTGAAGAAACCGCCTGCGCAAACCACCGTCGGCACGTAAGGCTCGACAACCAAGCCGCGACCGAATACTTCCATAACAACGAGCGAATCGATCGCACCGCCGCCAAAGCCGCCGTCCTCCTCGGAGAAGGGCATGCCCAGCAGGCCCATCTCCGCGATCTGTGCCCATAATTCAGGGCGCCAACCACTATCGCTTTCGATCACGCTGCGGCGGGTGTCAAAGTCGTAACTTTCACGCACCAGCCGTGTCAGGCCATCGCGCACCATCGTTTGTTCTTCGGTGAAGTTAAAATCCATTATTGTCTCTCCGGTGCGGTGCTTACAGGCCCAAAATCATCTTGCTGATGATATTGCGTTGGATCTCGTTGGAGCCGCCATAAATCGATGTTTTGCGCATATTGAAATAGGATGCTGCTGCGTGCTGCGCATAGTCTGGCCCAATCGGATATTCGTTTGATCCGGTATCGGACAGGTCGCGATAATATGGGGTGCCGTAATGGCCAACAGCTTCCAGTGTTAGCTCGGTCAAGCGTTGTTGAATCTCGGTTCCCTTGATCTTCAGGATTGAGCTTTCGGGTCCGGGGCCGCGCCCGGCCTCTTCACCAGCCAGCGTGCGCAGCTCTGTGATTTCCAGCGCTGCCAGATCGATATCAAGCTGGCTGACTTTGCGAGCGAAGTCGAAATCCTGCATCAACGGCTTGCCATCAAGCAATTCCTTGTCCGCAATTTCGCGGAGCTGCTCGACCGCGCGCTTAGACCGCGCAACACCTGCAATACCGGAGCGTTCGTGAGCAAGCAGGAACTTGGCATAGGTCCAGCCCTTGTTCTCCTCGCCCACCAGATTTTCAACCGGCACTCGGACATCGGTCAGCCAAGTCTCGTTGACCTCGTAACCGCCATCAATCAGCTTGATCGGGCGGACTTCGATGCCCGGTGACTTCATGTCGACCAGGATGAAGCTGATGCCCTCTTGCGGCTTGGCAGCATCGGGATCGGTACGGCACAGGAAGAAACCCCAATCGGCATGCTGTGCCAAAGTGGTCCAGGTCTTCTGGCCGTTGATCACATAGTGATCGCCGTCGCGCACTGCGGTTGTTTTCAGTGAGGCGAGGTCGGAACCAGCACCAGGTTCGCTATAGCCCTGACACCACCACACATCGCCGCTGCGAATGCCGGGCAAGTGTTGTTGTTTCTGCGCCTCGTTACCGAATGTATAGATCACCGGGCCGACCATCGACACGCCAAACGGGAGCGGCATAATCGCATTCACTCGGGCGTTTTCCTCAGACCAGATATAGCGCTGCGTCGGTGTCCAGCCAGTGCCGCCATATTCGGGAGGCCATGCCGGTACTGACCAACCCTTTTCGCCCAACACTTTATGCCATGCGACCATATCTTCTGGCGACAAATCATCTCGCAAGCCTTCCGCAGAGACATTCTTGGGATAGTTGTCTTCGATGAAAGTGCGCACTTCGTTGCGAAATGCAGTCTCTTCGGGGCTGAAATCCAGATTCATAACGGGGCTCTCCTAAGGCGTTTGAAACGCTACTTACACGTCTGTCAGGAAGAAAAAAGAGGGCTGATCCGATATGCAGCGTGGTCCATTTGCACTAGCTTGATGGACGAGACTGTGCAGTGAATGAGCAAGTCCGCCGAGGGAGAGTTTCGCATGAAAATGCCATCAACTGGCAAAAGCTGGGAAGACGTAAGGGAAATCCTGATCGAGCGCGGGTTGGGCGATGCCAAGTGGCGCGATGGGAAGACTGCGGTTTATGTGTTCAACGCTGGACCCGAAGTCGCCGAAGTCCAGCACCACGCATATTCGCTTTACATGTCTGAAAACGGTTTAGGGCCGATTGCATTTCCTTCACTCGCGCAGATGGAGCGGGAGGTGATCGAGATGGCTTTATCGATTCTCCACGGTCCGGAAGGTGCGACAGGGGCAATGACTTCGGGCGGTACCGACAGCATTACCATGGCGATCAAGACGGCGCGTGATTATGCGCGGGCTACAAAATCGCTCTCGGGCACTGCGAATATTGTGCTTCCACAATCTGCGCATCCGGCGTTCGATAAGGCAGCGCATTTGATGGATATTGAAGTGCGCCGGATCGCGCTAAAGGAGGATGGTAGCTACGAGGCTGATCCAGCGGCGATGGGCGATGCCTGCGATACGCAAACGATCATGATGGTCGGCTCTGCACCCAATTTCCCGCATGGAGTTATTGATCCGATCGAAGATCTGGGGGAAGTCGCTGCTTCCAAGGATGTGTGGCTCCATACCGATGCGTGTGTCGGCGGTTACTTTGCACCGTTCGCGCGAATGAATGGTGTATCGGTGCCGCCATTTGATTTCGAAGTAACTGCGGTGCACTCGATCAGCGCAGATCTGCACAAATACGGCTACGCTGCGAAAGGGGCATCGACTGTGCTGTTTCGCTCAGAGGAACTATACAGGCATATGCCATTCAACATGCGCGAATGGAGCGGTGCACCGATGCTGACCCCGACATTGGCGGGCACACGGCCCGGCGGAGCGATTTCAGCAGCATGGGCGGTAATGAATGTGCTGGGCGTTGAGGGCTATCGCGAAAAGCAAGGGTTGGTTTGCACAGCGCGTGAGCGTGCTGAAGCAGGCATTAAGGCGCTGGGTTTTGAAGTGCTCGGTAATCCGGTGCTGGGTCTGATCGCGTTCCGCCATCCCGGGCATGACAATTTCGCGATCTACAGCGAGATGTACCGCAAAGGTTGGTTCACTTCGATCACGACACAGCCGCCGAGTCTTCATCTGATGCTTTCACCCAAACATGCCGAAGTGATTGACGATTATATTGCTGACCTCGGCGAATGTGCGGAGATCGTCGCTGCCGGCGAGCAGGGTGCGAAAGTAGAAGCGCGTTACAGTTAATCGCTACGGAAGCCAGCTCCGGCGTTGGCCTTGCGGAGTTGCTCGGGCGTATCGATATCTGCGAGAAGGTCAGGATTGATCAAGACTCTTGTCGCGGATGACAGCATATTTCTCGCTCCCGTGTTCCCATCGAACTCAGCGAGCTTTGCAAAGAGCGTTTTATCAAACAGCGCAGGCGGCGAAACAGTTGTACCTCCGTAAGATGCAATGATCGCAGCACCATCATTTGATTGGAAGGTATCGATCAGGCGCTCGAAGTGATCTACCGGAACGAATGGCATATCGGCGAGGCAGACCAGTAACGCATCGGCTGAAAAGTCCATTGCGACGTGTGCCGCCATTGCAACGGATGTCCCGAGACCTTGAGAGGCATTCTTATTCACAGCCACGCCATAGCCAAAAGACGACCACTCATCAGCGCAAGGATGATCGCCTGCGGATGTGATTACCATCCGGCTTGTTACGTTCAAGGAAGCAAGCGTGGCAGCTACATGTACACCCAGCATCCGGCCATTGAGCAGTTGGACCAGCTTGTCTGCTTCCCCGAACCGCCGTGATTGACCAGCGGCCAATATGGCGAGGCAGATATTCGGATTGCTAGCCCTCGGCATTTTTGAAGTCTTGCCGGTGATACGCTTCAATCACTTGGCCCAGCGTCGATAGTGCTAGCGTATCTGGATCGCGGGATGAGTGGAAGAGACCTATGGGCGCGTGAATTGCATCAATCGCCTGATCACTACGCCCCAGCTCTCGAAGTGCTTTGATCCGGAATGCATGCGCCTTGCGCCCTCCCATCGCGCCAAGATAGAAATGCGGCTGCTGCATTGCATGTGCCATCAAAGCGATTTCCCAATCGTGATCATGGAACAGGAAAATGAATGCAGTCCATGGGTCGGCTGTTATCGGCATAGTATCGGCTGGTGTGGCCAATCGCATTGTCGTCGCTTCGTTATCATCGAGGCTTTCGAGCAATTCTTCATCTGGTGAGAATACTTCAACGGTCAGGTCCATCTGTCGCGCAAGTTTGGCGAGCGATAAGACCGTTGCGCCATGCCCGATGATCGTCAGCTTGGGCTCGGGTTGGTGGCCGATGTAAGAGACGCGTTCCTCTGCGCGATGTTCTGTTGCGCGCCATTTGGTCGAGAAACTCGCTTCATTTGAGTCGAGATCAAACCTTAGTGAGAACGGTTTTCGAGCATCAATTGCCGTCAAGCACCTAGCTACCAGATTGGTGTCTTCGAGAGGTAGGAAATGGATATCCAGCCCGCCTCCGCATGGCAGTTTGATGTCAATATAACGCGATCCTGCACCGAAGCGGACCGTCCGGGCTCTTGCCTCGCCAAGAGCCTCAAGCGCTTCGGCGACGACAGCATTTTCGATACAACCGCCAGAGAGCGAGCCGATAAAGGTGCCATCTTCGGACACGCCCATATGCGTGCCGGGGCCGCGCATCGACGAACCCTCGACGGCGATCACGGTAACCAGAACTGCCGCTTGACCAGACGCCAGTCGATTGCTCAGAAACGCAAATACGCGCCGGTTATCCAACGCGCTGCATCCTTATTCGGTGAGCGAGACGAGATAAGCGGCAATCGCGCTGCGTCTCTCGGGATCGGTTACCGCGCCCGTAACCATCGTGGTTCCGGGGACTTTCTCAGCGGGATTGGCCAAAAAGGCTTCGAGCTGTTCTGCGTTCCAAGTGAAGTCCGCACCGGTCATTGCATCTGAGTAGGCAAAGTCAGCGAGTGTCCCGGCTTGGCGGCCAACGATACCAAACAAGTTCGGTCCGGCTCCTGAAGGTTCGCCTTGCTCGACTGCGTGGCACGCCACACACGCGGCGAATGCTTTGCGGCCTGTTGTTACGAGGTCATCACCATCTGAGGTTTCAACCGCAGGAACAGTTTCACCTGGTGTGCGAACTATGATTTGTTCGACAGGTTCCGGGGATTCAGAACTGCAAGCAGAGAGCCCGAGCGTAGCGATTATCGTGATTAGAGCTAAACGTTTCATCGTCGGTATCCCACTCGATCAAGCAAAGTGTTTGGCGATAGGCAACTCGCGGATGCGTTGCCCGTTTGCTGCAAAAATTGCGTTGGTCACCGCTGCCGCTGCTGGTGGAAGTCCGGGTTCGCCGGCGCCGCCGAGATTGTCGGGCGCTCCGTTGATGATTTGCACTGCGATCTCGGGCGCATCATCCATCCGCATCATGTGATAATCGTGGAAGTTGCTTTGCTCGACTGCGCCGTTCTTGATGGTGATTTCGTCATAGAGTGCAGCGGTCAGGCCATATACAATGCCGCTTTCCATCTGCGCGGTAAGTCCATCAGGGTTCATCGCGAAGCCTGCATCGACGCAGCAATACATTTTTACGACGCGCGGCTTGTCGTCGGTCATGTCGACTTCAGCCACTTCGGCAACGATTGAGCCGAATGAGCGCGCGATTGCAATCCCGCGACCGTGTCCTTCGGGCAATTCGCTGCCCCAGTCGGCCATTTCTGCAGCTCCATTGAGCACTGCCAAATGGCGTGGTGAATTCGCCAGCAGTTCGCGGCGGAATTCGACGGGGTCTTTGCCGGCTTCATGCGCCAGTTCATCGACGAAGCTTTCTACGAAGAAGCCATGCTGGCTGTGTGCGACTGAACGCCAAGCGCCAAGACGCAGTGGAGGCTCAACCTCTGCGCCGCGAATGGCGACATTCGGAATGTCGTAGAATTCCACCAGCGGTGCCTCGGCTGGTTCGTCATCGGTACAGTGGATGTTGTTCCAACTGACCAGCTTGCCATTCTCCTCAAGACCGCCGGAGAAGCGGCTAATATCGGCGGGCCGGTAGAAGTCCTGAGCGGTGTCTTCTTCGCGCGACCAGATCATCTTGATTGGATAGCCTGTGGCTTTTGCCAAGCGCGCTGCCTGATTGGCATATTCCGGAGTCAGACGGCGTCCGAAACCGCCGCCAAGGAAAACGGTGTGCATGGTGACATCATCGGCACTAACGCCCGCACCCTCTGCCGCACCGTCGCGCGACATCAGCGGGACTTGCGTACCCGTCCAGATATCGCATTTGCCATCGCGCACCCAAGCAGTGCAGTTCATCGGTTCCATCGTGGCGTGGGCGAGGAACGGTACCCGGTATTCGGCTTCCACCGTCTTCGCAGCGTTTATTAAAGCATCTGCTGCATCGCCGTAATTTGCCTTGCTTTTGCCTCCACTGTCACCGGCTTCGTCAAGCGCGGCAGTGTAGTTCGCGAACATTTGCTCGCTGTCGAGATGGTCGATCTCGGTTTTGGTGTAGGTGGTTTCGATAGTGTTGAGCGCCTGCTGCGCCTGCCAGTAACTGTCCGCCACAACCGCAACGAAATCCCCCATATTGAGGATTTGCAGAACGCCGCCCATGCGTTTCGCATTCGATGCGTCCATTGACGCAACGCTTGAACCGACAACGGGAGGAGCCTTGACCGCCGCATAGCGGAGGTCCTCACCGTCGGGACCGCCATCAACCCCGAAGATGGCGGTGCCATCCACTTTCGAAGGGATATCTTTGCGCGGCGCGGCTGTGCCCATCAGTTTGTATTCGTCTGCCGTCTTGATGCGCGGCGCGCGTGGCAAATCTTGCTCTGCGGCTGCCGCCGCGAGGCTCGCATAGGTCGCCGTCTTGCCGGAACTCGCATGCGTCAACATCCCATCAGAAGTCGCGATTTCACCTGTAGGTACGCCCCATTCACTCGCCGCTGCGGCGATAAGCATTTCACGCGCGGCAGCACCTGCGATTCTCATCCCGTTCTGGCCGGTTGACCGGACGGATGAACTGCCGCCCGTGATATAGGCGCTTGCCAGTTTTGCGACTTGCGTGAACAGGCCGTCATAAGTTGGCTCCATGAAACCGACTTGATTGGGTTTATCGGGCAGCGTGCCGGGGCCGACAAACATCCGCGCAGCGTGCTGTGACACGTAATTGCCATCCGCTGGGGCATCCATCACCCTGACATTGTCCCAGCTTACATCCATTTCGTCAGCGAGCATTTGCGCGATGGTCGAGTTAGCACCTTGTCCCATTTCGCAATGCGGCACGATTGCGGTCACAATATTGTCAGCATTGATCTTGACCCAGCTATTGACCAAGGCTTCATCTTGGCCCGGCGCGACTATCGGCTTGAGTTTACCAACCGGATTTCCCGTTCGGACCGCGACGCCGATAACCAATGCGCCGCCAGCCAATACACCAGCGCCAATAACGCCGCGCCGCGTCCATTTGGCGGCTCTGCTGCGCTGAGGCTTGGTTTCTGTGGTTTCGTTCATGCCGAGACCTCCTCGGCACTGTCCATGCGAGTAGTGGTTTCTATGCCAGCAGCGACTTTGATGGCCTTGCGTATACGGCCATACATTCCGCAGCGGCAGATGTTGCCGCTCATATAGGCTTTGATCTGTTCATCGGTCGGGCGCGGTGTTTCGCGTAGCAGGGCGGTGGCAGACATGATCTGGCCGGACTGGCAATATCCGCATTGCGGCACTTGCTCGCTGATCCAGGCTTGCTGGACTTTGGACAGCGTCCCATCGGGATCGGCGATGCCTTCGATGGTCGTCACCTCTTTACCCTCAGCGGCAGATATCGGGGTTGAACAGCTACGGATCGGCTCACCATCCAGATGCATAGTGCAAGCACCGCATTGCGCGATGCCGCAGCCGAATTTGGTGCCAGTCATGCCGAGCCGCTCGCGCACCGCCCACAGGAGCGGCATTGCGGGATCAACGTCGATCTCCTCAGCGTTGCCGTTGATGCTGATTGTGACCATTGTTGCACACCTTTCCCACCGCGACCAATCGTCACAACGTTTCTTGTTGCAACCTAACGCAGTTTTGCGGAGAGGCAAAGGTTGGTGTTCTGGCAGGTCGCAGCTAGCGTGTTTGTTCTCCCGCCCAGTGGATGTAGCTATCGTGCAACAGTCGGAGCCGAAGCCGCACTCACTAATCGGTGATCTGGATAAGTTTGACGCAAAAAAACGCCGCCCACAGTTCGGCTTTGCAGTTTTGAATTTGCTGCGATTGGACGGCGTTTACGTTATTTAAGAGCGTGTTGCTCGAAAGCCGATGTCCGTATCTCGATCAGAAAGATCCTTCTGATAAACACTTGAGAGCGTCAAATTGTGAACGTTCATTTTCTAGCTTGTGAACGCTCACAATTTGACGTAACTAAACTGTCAAATTCGATTTAAGTCGATTCTAACGACATCCTTGGGAGGGTAATTTGTCACACCAAAACTCTGATAAAAACCGTAAGATCGCCATGCGTAAGATCGCGTTTGGTACTGCTTCTTCAATTGCCATGGTCATGGTTATGGGCGCGCCAGCATACGCGCAGAGCACGGATGAGCCAGAAGCTGAGGAATCTCCCGCTGCGACAGAAGATGTCATTGTCGTTACCGCAGAACGCCGCGAACAGTCGCTGCAGGATTATGCCGGTACAGCAGCGGTTTTCAAAGGTGATGATCTGCGCGCGCGGGGAATTCAGGACATCACCGATTTCAACGACGAACTGCCGGGCCTGACTGTCGCCAATAACGGCGGCAACGTAGAAATCTGGATCCGCGGCGTTGGCTCTTCGAACAACACCGAACTGGGCGATCCAGCGGCTGCGTTCCACTATGACGGTGTATATGTACCGCGCCCATCGGGCATCGGTTCGGCATTCTTCGATATCGAGCGCGTCGAGGTAAATGTCGGCCCGCAAGGTACGCTGCGCGGTCGGAACGCTCTGGCAGGTTCGGTCAACGCGATTTCATGGAAGCCGGGCCTCGGCGTTTGGGACGCCAATCTCGAAGTCGGCTATGGCAATTACGATCACAAAGAATTCCGGGGCATGATCAACGTGCCGGTGGGTGACAACGCCGCGTTCCGCGTCTCCGGCATGTATCTCGGTCACGACAGCTACTACAACAATGTCGGCCCGATCCAGAATGTCGATGTTGCTGAGCAGGAAGACAACAAGGCCATCCGCGCGCAGTTTCTTTGGGAACCGACCGAGCGCCTTTCGATCCTGCTTGCAGGTGACTACATTCATGAAGAAGGCACCGGGTACACAGGCACCAACTATGCCGGCCCGCTCGGCAATGGAATTCTGCCAGAAGAAATCGAAGATCCGCGCGATGTGATTGGCAATGCCTTCACACCTATTCTGGACACCAAGCATTACGGCCTGCGTGCAACGATCACCTATGAGGCCGACCCGTTCACGGTCGAGTTCACCAGCAGCTATCGTGATCTTGTTTACAACTACGACGCAAACGCGCCTCTGACCCCCTTCTACCCAGGCGTTATCGGAGACCTTTCTTCGCGCGGTGAGGAACCGAACACAATAATCGACGATATCATCCTGCAGGAAAACCTCGATAATTTCTCGCGTTTCCAGTTCATCACAGACTCCGAGAGCTACTATAACGAGCTGCGCATCTTTAATAACGAAGGACCATTCATCTGGTCGCTGGGGGGTATGTATTTCAAAGAGAACCAGTACGCATTTCTCGCTTCGACCGGCGACCGTGGACTGTTTTTCCAAGGAATCGAATTCAACAATCCCGATGTGAACGCGGAAAGCTGGTCGATCTACGGTGACGCGACGTTCGAGATCAATGATCGTTTTCGTATCACCGGCGGTCTTCGCTGGACCGACGATCAGAAGAGCCGTCGGGGTGTCGCGGCTCGCTATGGACTTGCGCTAGGTGATGGCAACTTCAATTGCTGTATGGGTGTTCGTTACGGAACGGAAGGTTTCGAGTTTGCGGGCAGGGATCGCACTATCTTTGATCCGGATACTAACGGCGATGGTAATGTCAGCAATGAAGAAATCTTCGCTTTCCAGTTGAATGGCGTCCGTCAATTTGGTCTTCGAGACAATCTAGACGACATCCTGAACTTTGGCCCACTAGAGGGCCATTTCGACGATGTTCCAGGGGCAGTCGAATGTCTAGATACTGTCAGCTTTGATGGCTTGGTCTGCGACGGGTTCGCCAACACGTCGCAGTTTACCTATGCCGTTCCGTTCCGTGATCAGATATTCCTTCAGGATGGTGAGATCAAAGATGATTTTATCGATTGGCGCCTGCGTCTCGAATACGACATCACGCCTGACAACCTCGTCTACGCGCTGGTTGCAAGCGGTCACAAATCGGGCACGTTTAACGACAATCTCGGATCCAACGGTTTCTTCCCGACGACCGAAACCGAGAACGTCATTCTTTACGAATTCGGCACAAAGAACGAGTTTTGGATTGGCGACGTGAAGGCAAAGCTGAATGGCTCGGCTTTCTACAATGACTATCAGGACCAAGCCTTCAGCGCCCTCCTTTCCGTCGAGACGATTGCAGATTTCGAGCTTGAGCAGGGCGAAGTTGTCGACATTGGCGACGATGTGTCGCTGGCGCTGATCGTTGGGTACACTTTCAATGCCGCAGACTCGGAAATCTATGGCCTGAATGTCGAAGGCGGTCTTGAGCTGCCGGCGAACCTCAATTGGGACTTCAACCTTCTGTGGCTCGAAGCGAAGATCAAAGACAGTCAGGAAATTCCGGACGGTCGTTTCCAGCCCGATGTCGAGGCAGTGCCGTTCCGCAATATTGCGGGCAAACGTCTGCCTCGCACGCCGCGCTGGCAACTGAACACCTCGCTTTCGCAGAACATCGACGTTTCGTCCGGTTCGATCGACTGGGTGATTTCCGCCGGCTATCGTTCGGACACTTTCCAGACGATCTTCAACTCCGAAGATTATGAGCAGCCCAACAATCCGCGTCTGCGCCTTAACGACGTGGTCAAGGGGTACTGGACCTTCGATCTAGGCGCTGGCTACAGCCACGGCGATGACGGCAAGTTCCGCTTTGAAGTCTATGCCAACAACGTCACCAACAAGCAGAAAGAATCTGCTATCATCATCACGCAGTTCGACAATACGCGCTTCTTCACGCGGCCCCGTACATACGGTGCTCGGATGCGCGTTAACTTCTAGCGGAGGGGCGAGGGCGGCGGAGCAATCTGCCGCCCTTTTACTTTCTGGATATTGAACCATAAGGTTCTGACATGACTTTGTTCTCTTTCATTGCCGCGGCGGCAGCGGCAACTCAGTTGGTTCACGCTGAAGCGAGCCAAACCGCACAGACCACGGCGGTCGGATCGCCACAACACAATACACCAGCACGCGAACCGCATCGCCCGCCCCAAGGCTACGAACTGGTGTTTGCTGATGAGTTCGATTCCGGGTCGATGCCTGATCCCGAAAAGTGGGGTTATGATACTCATCGCAACACGGTCGGCTGGTACAATAACGAATTGCAGTATTACGCCAGTGCCCGACCCGAGAATGTGCGGCTTGAAAACGGAAATCTGGTTCTGGAAGCGCGCAAGGAAGTGCTTGATCGGGGCGCATTTCCCGATTGGGGCGAGCAGGAATACACCTCCACCCGGCTGTTCACCCAAGGCAAAGCTGCCTGGACGTATGGCTTCTACGAAATTCGCGCGAAACTGCCCTGCGGTCGCGGAACGTGGCCGGCGATCTGGATGCTCCCCGAAGATCCCGATGTCGTATGGCCCAATGGCGGCGAGATCGATATCATGGAGCATGTCGGTTTCGAACCTGGAGTGATACACAATTCAGTGCATACCAAAGCGTTCAATTGGGGGCGGGGTACCCAGCGCACAGCTAGTTTCAGGGCTGACAGCGTGTGCGGCCAGTTCCATCGTTATCAATTGCTATGGACGCCCAAGATTTTGCTGTTCGGTTTCGACGACCAGCCGAAGTTTCTGTTCGAGAAAAAAAGCAGCGGTAATGCGCGCTGGCCATTTGACAAAAACATGCATTTGCTTCTGAACATAGCAATTGGTGGCGACTGGGGTGGCCGCAAAGGCATCGACAATGACGCCTTGCCAGCCCGCATGGAAATTGATCACGTTCGGGTGTATCAGTTGAAGTCTAAGGACGAGTAAAATGGTACGTCGGCGACAAGCCGTCACAATCAAACATGTAGCTGCTGATGCAGGGGTTTCCTTGCAAACGGTTAGTCGTGTTATCAACAAGGAGCCTAATGTCCGCCCGCAAATGCAAGAGCGGGTGCAGGCTTCGATCGACAAGCTCGGTTATGTTCCATCGCGGGCCGCGCAGCGGATGAGCGGGTCGCGCTCTTACCTGATCCTTGCGCTAAACGATCGTGAGCGGACGATTGCCGATTGGCGTGCGCGGCAGGGTAGCGACTGGGTTGACCAGATGTTGCTCGGCGGAATGCTCAAATGCGCCGAGTATGGCTACCGGATGATGTTCGAACTGGTCGATACGCATAATGATCATGTCGAGCGCGAACTTAGCGCGGCGATCACTGCGCTGCAGCCCGATGGGGTTATCCTGACTCCGCCGCACTCGGACAATCCGCTGATCGTCAATCTGCTCGATAAGCATAATATTCCTTTCGCCCGCATCGGATCAGCCGGATGGGCGGTGGGTATTCCGCTGACGATGGGCGATGAGCAGGCCGGCAAGGATGCCACGCAGCATCTGATCGATTTAGGACATGAGAAAGTCGCCTTCATATCCGGACCCGACGAATATATTTTGAGCAGTTGGCGTAGGGCTGGCTGGCAGTGTGCGATGGGGAATGCTGGCCTGGCTATTGATGGTCTTATTGCGAACGGGGATTTCAGTTTTGAGTCAGGGCGGATTGCGGCAGAACAATTGCTGGGCAAGACTGATCGCCCAACTGCTATTCTGGCAAGCAATGACCAAATGGCCATGGCCTGCCTGGAGGTTGCTCGCGAAAAAGGGCTGGTTGTTCCTGACGACCTTTCCGTTGTCAGTTTCGACAATACACCGATCGTCGCATTAACCGATCCACCTCTGACCGCAGTGGATCAGCCGATTGCCGAGACCACGTCGCGAGCTGTTGAACTGATCATTGCCGCGAAGAACGGTAATCGGACACCGGATGGTCCAATCATTGTACCTGCTGGTTTCGTTGAGCGCGGATCGACTGCCGCACCTCCGCGCGGCTAGGCATCTGTGACAGACGAGCACCGCCAGTCCGGGCAAACCGCGCGGTTTCTGTTGCTTTATGCTCTGGCGGCAGCGGGCGGTTCTATTGCCTATGTTCCATTCCTGACCATTGTCATGCCATCGCGGATCAGTGAACTCGCCGGTCCGACTGACGTTATTTGGGTGGCTTATGCTTCATTCGCTGGAGCAATTTTGGCAAGCGGCGCCAATATCCTGTTCGGTTGGCTGAGCGATTTGGTCCGGAATCGGCGTATCTGGGTATGGTGCGGACTGGTGTCATCAAGTGCGATTTTGATCAGTTTTCCGTTGGTCGAAACACTTACCGCGCTCATTGGCTTTGTGATTCTTTGGCAGATCGCACTTAATATGATGCTCAGCCCGCTCGCGGCCTGGGCTGGAGATGCAGTACCTGACAACCAGAAGGGGGTTCTGGGCGGGTTGCTCGCTTTTGCACCAGCATTGGGTGCAGTGTCGGGCGCAATAATCACCATACCCGGCTGGGCCGACTTCTCAGATCGGCTCTGGTTAATCGCGATCATGGTCGCGGCCTGCATTCTGCCTGTCTTGCTGTTCGGTAAACCGGCACGTTTCCATGAGTTGGAGCAACCGTCAGATCAGGCAGAAGCGGCGCCAGCCGACCCGCGCAAATCACGCAAAGTTGTGGTCCGGATGTGGCTCTCGCGCCTGTTGATCCAGATATGTGAGGCGGCTTTATTCGCTTATATTCTGTTCTGGTTCCGCTCGGTCGACCAGGGTTTGGGTGATGATGACACAGCGCAGATTCTGTCGGTAGTTATCATTACAGCCATTCCTATTGCGCTGCTCGCGGGCAAATGGGCAGATCGCCGCAACCGGCCGATCACGCCCTTATCGGTCTGCGCCGCGGTTTCCAGCCTCGGGTTAATTTTGATGGCGACCGCATCATCTCCGATTGCGGCGATCGCAAGCTATGCCGTGTTCGGCATCGCATCGTCGGTATTCCTGTCGCTGCATACCAGCCAGACGTTGCGCGTTTTGCCCAAGCCAGAAAATCGTGGGCGGGATCTGGGTTTCTTCAATCTGACCAACACCGCGCCCTCGCTGATTATGCCGTGGCTGGTGCTCAGCCTCGTTCCTCTATTTGGTTTCCCTGCGCTGCTTGCGGCACTGGCATGCTTTGCTGTGGTGGCCTCACTCCTGCTGTGGCGCGTTGGTCAAGCACGCTAACACGCTAGCGACATTTTTCGTATTTTCTACGCTTGCATTTGAGCCCTCAGGCTGTATCAATTGAGAACGTTCACATTTAGGGGTGGGGTTGATCGATCATGCGGCGTATTCTCGGAGCAGTTGCCAGCGCAGCGCTATTGGCTGGTTGTAGCCAATATCAAGGCGGGGTGCAGAGCGCTGTCGCCACACCGGCTGCAGCAGAACCTGCAACTGAAGCCAGCGAAGTGCAGCTCAAGGCAATCCTTGCTGCGATGAGTCTCGAGCGCAAGGTCGCTCAGTTGATTCAGCCGCAAATCAATTCCTTCACTGCCGACGATATGCGCAAATATCGGTTTGGCAGCTATCTCAATGGTGGTAATGGCGGCCCCTATGGTGACGAGTTTGCGCCAGCATCCGAATGGCTGAAACTGGCCGATGAAATGTGGGCTGCATCAACCGCGCCGCTTCCGGGGGGAGAGCCTGCCATCCCGACGATGTGGGGCACCGATGCTGTACACGGTCACACCAATGTTAAGCAGGCGACGATCTTCCCGCACAATATTGGTCTTGGTGCAGCTGGTGATGCCGATCTGGTACGCCGGATTGGTGCCGCGACTGCGATTGAAATTGAAGTAACCGGGATCGACTGGAACTTCTCACCCACAGTTGCGGTGGCACGTGATGATCGTTGGGGCCGGACTTATGAAAGCTATTCCGAAAATCCAGAACTGGTCGCCGAATTGGGTGCCGCTCTGGTCGAAGGGTTGCAAGGTACTAAGGGTGCAGGAGACTATCTTGGAAAAGGCCGTGTTGTTGCGACCGCCAAGCACTTTTTCGGCGATGGCGGAACTGACCAGGGCGTCGACCAAGGTGATGTGAATGGCGATATCGATCAACTGAAGTCGATCCACGTTGTGCCTTATCCGGCGACAATCTCTGCCGGTGTCGAGACGATCATGGCAAGTTTCAACTCGATCAACGGCACAAAAATGCACGGCAACAAAGCCCTGCTGACGGGCGTGCTGCGCGACGAGCTAGGTTTCGAGGGACTCGTGGTCGGTGACTGGAATGCGCACGGTCAGATCAAGGGTTGCACCACTGCCGATTGCCCGCAGGCGCTGCTCGCAGGTCTGGACATCTACATGGTTCCCGACGACTGGAAAGGTTTGCACACCAATCTGATCAAGCAGGTTCAGGATGGCACGATCCCGATGGCGCGTCTGGATGAAGCGGTGATGCGGGTGCTGAAAGTGAAGCAGCATGCTGGCCTGATCGGCCCAAATGCAGCGAAGCCTTCGGAGCGTCCGAATGCCGGCGATTACTCTCTGCTCGGCGCGAAAGCCCATCGCGACATTTCGCGTGAAGCTGTAGCCAAGTCGCAAGTGATCCTGAAAAACAACGGCGTTCTCCCGATAAAAGATGGCGCTTTGATCCTGGTGGCTGGCAAAGGCGCGGACAGCATCGCGCAGGCTGCTGGTGGTTGGACGCTGACATGGCAAGGCGGCGATGAGCTGACCAATGACTATTTTCCGGATGCGACATCGATCTGGGCGGGTTTGGAAGCTGCGGCACTAGAAACTGGCGGCAATGCCACGCTCTCTTCTGATGGATCCTATTCGGTGAAACCCGATGTTGCGATAGTGGTATTTGGTGAAGAACCCTACGCAGAGTTTGTCGGCGACCAAAAGACTCTGGTCTTCTCGGACGAAGAAGGTCTTGAACTCCTGCGCAAGTTTGAGGCCGACGGTGTTCCCGCCGTTGCACTGTTCTTGTCGGGACGTCCGATGTGGATGAACCGAGAGATCAACGCCGCTGATGCGTTTGTCGCTTCATGGCTTCCGGGCAGTGAAGGAGCAGGTATCGCCGATGTGCTTTATGGCAAGCGCGAGGCTACTGGGCGTCTGTCCTTTAGTTGGCCATCCGATTGCGGCGGCGCGCCGCTCAACGGCGAAGGCGGGCTGTTTAATGTTGGTTACGGCCGCACACTCGGCGACACTGCGCCAATGGCAAAAATTGACGAAACATGCGGCTATCTGAACGAAGCGAAATCAGCGACATGGTATGATCTGGGGCGCTTGGCGTCCGGCATCACGGCCAGCGCTGGAGGCATCGAACTTGCAAATCTGCGCGGTGAAGCGGGCGGCATTGTTGCAGCCGGCTTCGATTATCAGCGTCAGGAAGATGCGCGCGACATCACATTCGGTCCGAAGGCAAAGCTGACCTTTGCCCAACAGGGCGATGGCAGCGGCGATTACCGCATTCTCTATAATCTCGAGGCTCAACCTGCAGGCACGGTGGCCTTGACGGTGGGCAATACAGCGATTGATGTGACCGCCCAGTTGCGTCTCAGCGCTGGCAAGGGCTGGAGGGAAATGATCATCACCGAAGATTGCGCAAAGCAGCTTGGTAACTCGTTCTCAATCTATAGCGAAGCACCGATGTCGATCAAGATTGCCAGAATTGCACGGCAGGATATGCCTGAGGGCGCGCAGTGCTCTTTCTGAGCACGAATACGTATAAGCGATGGACTGGCGGACGAACCCCACCATCGCATAGATTAATGAGATCGGGCGCGACTGAAAAGTGGTATCGTCCGGCAAGTAGAGGGATAATCTGATGGCATTGGCACCTGATGTAGGGACGAGCACCGATCCAAATCCGATTGAGGGTGACGGACAAAGCATTGATGCTCCAGGCCTCAACTACTTTGTCTTCGGGCTGTTCTTTATCTTTGGCGGTATCACATCGCTGAATGATGTAATTATTCCTAAGCTGAAAGAACTCTTCACACTCAGCTGGACTGAAGCGATGCTGGTGCAATTCTGCTTCTTCGCTGCTTATGCGATAATCGGAATTCCGGGTGCGAAGCTGGTAAAGAAACTGGGCTATATGCGCGGCGCCGTCGCTGGTCTTGTGACTATGATGGTTGGCTGTCTGCTGTTTATCCCGGCGAGCCAGACCGCGACATATGGAGTGTTTCTCTTTGCGCTGTTTGTCCTCGCAAGTGGCGTGGTGATCGTACAGGTAGTCGCAAATCCACTTATCAGTCTGCTCGGTCCGGTGAAAACCACGCATAGCCGCCTGACTTTTGCGCAGGCGTTTAACTCTCTGGGGACAACAATCTTCCCGATTGTTGGTGCTGCGATCATCCTCGGTAGCCTTGCTACCGTCACCGCCGACCAGCTCTCTGGCATAGAACTGCAGCAATATCGTCAGGCCGGAAGCGAAGCGATCTGGCAGGGCTATCTTGGCCTTGCCGTAATGATCGGTATCGTCGCCTTGGTCGTGTGGATGTTCCGCAACCGTTTGAAAGGCGAAAAACACGAGGCCTCGGAAGGACTCGCGGGTTTTGATCTGCTCAAGCGCAGCCGCTTCGGTTTCGGCGCACTTTGCATCTTTCTGTATGTCGGCGGCGAAGTCGCAATCGGTTCTGTCATCATCAACTATCTTTCGGAAGCGCGCGTGCTGGGTCAGCCGGAAAGCGTCATTGGTTGGATGATTGGCCTGTATTGGGGCGGCGCTATGCTCGGGCGTTTCATCGGCTCGTATTTCTTGCGCATTTTCAGCCCGGGCAAGATTCTTGCATTCAATGCTGCAGGAGCAATCTTGTTGATCATCCTCTCGATATCAACGTCCGGTAACCTGGCGGCTTATTCGCTGCTCGCGGTTGGCTTAATGAACTCGATCATGTTCCCAACGATCTTCTCGCTCGCATGCGAGAAGCTTGGGCCGCGTGCGGCAGACGGCTCGGGCATTATCAACGTTGCGATTTGTGGCGGTGCGATTGTTCCGCTGTTCTATGGTGTGGTCGCAGATGCGACCGGAGGTAACCTCGCGGCAGCAATGATTATCCCGATTATCTGCTATGCAGTGATCGCATGCTTCGGGTTGTTCGCGCGTAAGCCAGCGTGATCGCAAATGGCCAAATAGCATTGGCCACTCGTCGGTTCTGTTTGAGTGCCGTTGCGCCATAAGAATCGAATGCCGGCACTTCTCACGGCCACTTGGAGAAGTGCTGGCATTCTGTCTGCTAGTAAAATCCAAGTTCCCTGCTAGTCTTTGATTTGGGCAAAGGCAGGGGGACGCTTTGGCTGACAGCGATGCGACGGATCACACTTTAGAAAGCCGGTTCAAGGCGTTCGTGAGCTACAGCCATGCCGACAAGGCGGCTGCACGAAAGCTGCACCGGAAGTTAGAGACGTACCGCCTACCAAAATATTTGCGCGAGCTTGAAGGCTCCACCATTAACGAAAGGCCGACTGGGGAACGCATCGGGCCGATCTTTCGCGACCGGGAGGATCTGCCGGCTGCAGAAGATCTGTCCGAAAGCGTCAAGAAGGCACTGTCAGTTTCAGAGGCTTTGATTGTCCTCTGTTCCCCCGATGCCCAGAAATCGCCGTGGGTCGCGCGCGAGATTGAGCTGTTTCGCGAGCTGCATCCGGGTCGCCCCGTACTGGCAGCGATCCTGCGCGGCGAACCGGAAGAAGCTTTTCCCGAGCCGCTAAAGCAGGGCCGAGAGCCGCTCGCCGCGGATTTACGCAGAGAAGGTGACGGTCCGCGTCTTGGCTTCCTCAAGATAGTCGCTGGCATCGCCGGCGTCCCGCTGGACGCCCTGATCAACCGCGACGCCCAACGCCGCGTCCGCCGCGTGACCGCGATCACGGCCGCCGCTGTCGCTGCAATGGTAGTGATGGCTCTAATGACAACATTCGCACTTCAGGCCCGCAATGAGGCACAGACGCAGCGTGAGGGCGCGGAGGACGTTATCGAATTTATGATGACCGATTTGCGTACGGATTTGCGCGGCGTCGGCCGGTTGGACGTTATGGAGTCGGTCAATAAGCGCGCGATCAGGTTTTACGAAGATCAAGGCGACACTTCGGATCTTCCGGTCGACAGCGCGTTGCGGTGGGCGCGCATTCTCCATGCGCTTGGTGAAGACAAGACGATTACTGCGGTAGGCGAAGGCGTCGATTTCGAGGCTGCTGGCGCGCTATTCGAACAAGCTAATGGCGTTACCCAGCAACTCCTTGAAGATAGTCCAGACGACCCGGCTCGCGTGTACACCCATGCACAAAGCCAATTTTGGCTCGGATATGATGCCTATCTGCAGAAGAATTATGAGGCGACCGCCAAATACTGGATCGAATATGATCGACTGGCGACGAAGTTACGAGACTTAGGTTCTAACGATTATAATGGCTTACGCGAGATGGGGTTTGCACAGGGCAACCTTTGCACACTCGCGCTTGAGGACGCTGATGCCCTCAGCGGAAGGGCGGTGGATTTCTGCGCTCGGTCTTTGGACTACATGCAAGGTGTTTGGCAAACTAACCGAGATAAGCCAAGTAAGCTGGATTTGGTCAATCGGCTAAGCTGGTACAGTCGGGCGCTTGAGTTGGACGAAGACGCCGATGACTCTCCAGAAATGTATTATCGGGCGCTACAGATTACCGATGAGTTATTGGAGGCTGATCCCGATAATCGCGACTATCAAGAAGTGTGGCTGACGCTGCAAACTGCCGCTGCAAAAACCGATCTATCTGCTGGGAAACTGGTCGCTGCCAGCCAGCGCCTCAATCTTGCACGTGATAAAATTGTCGAACTCGTTGAAGCAGACCAAAGCAACAGCCGGTGGCGAGCCAGGATGCTTGAGATCGAGCAAATTTCGAAAGCAATGGAAGGGAAAACTAATGACTGATGAGATCAAGATATATGAGTCAGACGATCTGAAGTTTGATGAAAAGTCCACGATAGAAATTAAGGCTATTGAAAACGCTGGGCTGGATCAGCCTGATCATGACATAATTTGCGTATTTGATCTAGACATCAGCTTTTCGGGTAAGAAGCTTCGAATTGCATTAGGCGAAGAAGGTGTGGGCGGTAAAAACCACAAGATTGGTATCTACCGGCGAACATATGAAGGATCACAGAATACTTTGCCGAAAGCCATCCAAGATATTCAATCAGGACAGCCTGATAAGGACCGTTTCTCCACCATGGAAACAAAAAAACTGAATCCGAGGAATCCAACTAGGGCGTCAACCGACATGTCGTTCAACCCTAATGAAGACTGCTTTATTATGTATAGGCTTGACCCTAAGTCTAACCTCCGATTCTCCATTGATCACAACGCTCTGTCTGAGGGAGCGCATGGCTACGATAAACTCTTTACTCATGTCCAGAGGATCAGCGAGGATGGTAAGGTCTGGCAAAATGAACCAGAGTTCAGAGTGACGTCTGGGCTAATGTCCAATGCCAATGCGGTAATTGTAGCGTGCAATAAATCTCGTGTGACAATGCCTCAACAAGGAGAGCCAGATATTCTCGCGCGGCTGAATCTGCATATTGACGTAATCGGCTCCGGTCACAGCAAAAGCGATTCCTACATTCCCATCATAATTGACCCCGACGTTCGTTTTCCGGGCGGGAATGGCGGAGGCTAAATGACTTCACTTAGCCTACGAATCCTACGCCTTGCCCGTTCCGGTTCTCTGGAGCGGGCATGGTCGTTGATGGAGCAGCATAGCTTGCTTGACTCCGACACCGACCAGCGTGCGCTGACGTTGCAGGCGCGGTTGGTGAAGGATCGGGCGAAGCGGGCTGATGGCGCAGAGCGGGCGCGGTTGTTTGCTGAGTCCGCTGCGATTTATGCCAAAGCGGGGGCGCTCGACAATGGCAGTTATCCGCTGATCAATGCGGCTTCATTGTCGCTGCTTGCCGGGCAGAAAGCGCAGTCGGAGAAGTTGGCGCGCGATGTGCTCACGGCACTTGATGCCAATCCTGATGAGGCGGAGACACCCTATTGGCTCGGCGCGACGCGGGCAGAAGCGCTGTTGTTGCTGGGGCAGGAGCCCGAGGCTCGTGCAGCGCTGCGTAAGGCCGTGACCAAGCAGCCTGCGGCATGGGAGGATCACGCTGCGACGATTGGTCAGTTCGAACTGTTGTGCCGCGAACTCGATTGCGATGCCGAATGGCTCGATCAATTGCGGCCACCATCGGCCGTACGCTTTTCGGGCATCATGAATGTCGAGCAATCGGATGCCGCGGTTGAAAAGCAGATCGACGATTGGCTGGAGCGCGAGAATGTCGGCTTCGGCTACGGAGCGCTCGCCGCAGGATCGGATATCTGGATTGCCGAGGCATTGCTAAGGCGCGGAGCTGAGCTGCATGTTGTTCTCCCATGCGACCGCGCGACCTTCCGGCAGATTTCGGTGAGTGCGATCGATCCGGCTTGGGAAGCGCGCTTCGAGGTCATGATGGAGCAGGCGGAAACCGCCGAATGTTTGGACTACGCACCGGCACCGGATGCTGCGGCGGTAGAGCGGGGTGACCAGGTGGCACTCGGCCTCGCTATCCATCGAGCAACCCAATTGCGCACGACGGCGAAGCGATTGCGGATCGTCGGCCAGACTGACACTCTGACCGAAGCAGAAGTTTCCGGCGTCGCGTTACTCAAGGCCAGGCGCCGGAGGCAACCTGTTTCCCGGCAAGCCACAACCGGTACTCAGTCGTGCGCTATTTTCGTCACGAAGGACGGTTTGCAGAGTTTCGACAGTCTTACTGACGCATGGGATAATACTCGCAAGCAGGGCGGGACTTGCGTGGTTGATTGGATAGTGACTGATAGAACGGATGAACTCCCGCCTAAAGTCATTGACCGCTTATCAGCGATGCTCGATTGCGCCGAAGCGGATCAATGCCTTGCAACCCACGCCGCCAGTTTTGGCTTGCTCGGAGATGGCACGGATATGCGCGTCGAGAGTGCGGGAGAGATGCGTTGGACGGGCGGGCGAACGCCAATTTTCGCACTGATCTGATTTTTCAAATAGTCATATCTTCCAGCATTCGTGGCGATATGATCTTCCAATGATCTTTGGCGCGTTCCAATACCCCTCGCTTTTCGAGCTTTGTTATGGCTTTTGACGCGGTCTCTCGTGCCGTTTGTGCACGGATCGCTAGCGCAGAGACGACCGGTATCGGGGCAATGATACCGTCATCATCTACCAGATCGAATAGCTCGCTATAGACGCGTCCATCGGCTGTCAGCGTGACTCTGGCGACCAGCCGTCCTAGTACGTTGGACAATTGCCCTGCATACAGCGCTGCCAATCCTGTTGCGATCGACGCATGGTTGCGCGCCAGTTCGCGCAGCTGCGCGGTTCCGATTATCAGAAGCTCTACCGCTTCTTGGGCCACGGCCTCTACGGCATGGGTGCCGGCATCCGGAAATGCGCCGAATATCTCGCCCATCTCTACAGTTGCGACTTGGGTATATTGACCCTCGCTGCCTAGAGCGTGCAGGCCAACCGCCCCGGCTACAACAAGTTGGCAATCGCGGCTTTCATCGCCTTGGAATGCGATTGTGGTGGCGGGTTCGGCAGTGGCGAAACGCAAATTGTCGGTAAGCCGCGCAGCCTCGATTGGCTCACAGCCAAATATGGCTTGTACTATGGCAACACGTTCGTCGCGGTCCATCATTGCCCCTCACTCAGACTAGGGCAGCAATTGAGAGCCTTTGCTGGCAGGCGTCAAGGTAGCTTTTCGCCCATGGCTGCCTGCAATACCTCATACCAGCCTTGCCGTGTCCAGCCCACCTTGGCGATGTCGGCCGCCTCGGCGATGCGCGCTGGGGTCTGGCTGCCAATGATAGGAATGGGCCGCGCGGGGTGCGCGGCAATCCAAGAGAATGCCGCAACCGCGCGCGACACGCCAAATTCCTTGGCCGCGCTGTCGAGTCTCAAAGCCACTGAACGTTCGCGCGTGCTTTCGGCATTGGCAATCCGCCCGCCGCCCAGCGGTGACCAGGCAAGTATCGCCATATTATTCTGCATCGCCTGATCGAATTCGCCATTCTGCAGCGGACTAAGGTTCAGTGGCGAGAATTCGGGCTGGGTCGTTGCCAGCGGAATATCGAGATAATGCTGCAAGGCGCTAATTTGCGCTTGGGTGAAGTTTGAGACGCCAACTGCACCGACCTTTCCGCTCTCGACCATGTTCTGCAACGTGTCGGCGAGCTCTTCGGGATGGGTCAGCACATCGGGCCGGTGGACCTGAAACAGCTCGACATGATCAACACCCAAGCGCTGCATCGAAGCAGTCAACGACGTGTTCAAATAGTCGGTCGAGGAATCATATGGCACGCCAGGCTCGATCCCGCCTTTGGTCGCCAGCACGATTTTGTCGCGTAGATTCGGTGCCTCGCCGAATACTGTGCCAAGCAACGTTTCCGCACCGCCGAAACCGTCGGACCCGTCGAAGCCATAAATTGCCGCCGTATCGAACAAGGTGATGCCTGCATCCAGCGCAGCTTCGATCCGCTCTTGCGGGCTGCTGCCATTGTCGTCGGTAAATCGCCACATGCCCCATGCGACGGGCGATAAGTCAGGCCCGCCCTTATAAAGCGCACGCGATTTCGGGGCTGCGAGAGTGGCTGGGTCAGTCATGCGCTTTCTTTCCATTGGTCATGCTTGACCATGATCTGTTTGAACAGGGGGCTTTCGAGGTGTTCGGCGAGCCAACGCTGTAGATTCGGCAGAGGCTGCGCATCGAACCATTCGCGATCAGTATTTGCGAATTGGCGGATGAATGGGAAGGTCGCGATATCGGCCATGCTACGCGCATCGCCGCACAGATGTTTTTGGCCGCCTAGGCGCGCCTCCAATTGCTCCAAAATGGCATAGGCGCCGTGCCGATGCTCTTCGGGATCGGTGTCATGCCGGGTCGAATATTTGTAGCGGTCGAGATGGTGCTTGAACGGCCCGTCGATCATCGCGATCAAATCGCGGTCATCGCCAGACAGCCAATCCTCCGGATCGTTTTTACCCAACGACCAGCGCATCACATCCACGCTTTCTTCAATCACCGTACCGTCCTCCAACACCACTACCGGCACGGTGCCTTTGGGCGAGGCTTCCAACATTGCCTCAGGCTTCTCGCGCAGGACAACCTCGCGATGTTCGACTTCGGTTTCGCTGATCGCGAGCGCCATCCGCGCGCGCATTGCATAGGGGCAGCGGCGGAAGCTGTAGAGGATCGGAGCGTCTGCCACTTCAGGCACTTGCGTTCTCCTGCGCATCATCGCCAATATGCGCCTCGCCGCGTTGCTTTGCGAGTTCTGCCTGCTTCTGTCGCTCGGCATAGCGGGCGCGCTGCTCTTCTGTCTTGGTGTGGTAGCAATTGGGGCAGCTGATGCCGTCTTCGAACAGTTCCGATTTCAAATCGTCCGGTCCCATCGGATTGCGGCACGCGCGGCATAATGTGTGCGTTCCAACTTCGAGCCCGTGCTTTACGCTTACCCGTTCATCGAAGACAAAGCATTCGCCTTCCCACAGGCTTTCCTCTTCTGGAACGGTTTCGAGATATTTCAGGATGCCGCCTTTTAGGTGATAGACATCCGCCATCCCCTCGCTTTTGAGGAAGGCGGTCGATTTCTCGCATCGGATGCCGCCGGTGCAGAACATGGCGATCTTGGGTTGCTTGCCCTCCGCTTTGAACTCGGCGCGCTTGGCACGGAACCATTCGGGAAATTCGCGGAAGCTGGTGGTTTCGGGATCGATCGCGCCTCTGAAAGTGCCGATGCCAACTTCATAATCATTGCGCGTATCGATCACGATAGTGGCGGGATCATTGATCAGATCGTTCCAGTCCTGTGGTGCGACATAGGTCCCGACATTGCCGACCGGATCGAGATCGGGTTGCCCCATGGTGACGATCTCTTTCTTGATCCGCACTTTCATCCGCAGAAATGGCATCTTGGGTGCGCCCGAGAATTTGACTTCGATATTGGCGCAGCCGGGAATCGAGCGGATATGGTCGAGCACGGCACCGATGGCTTCTTCCGAACCGGCGATGGTGCCGTTCAGCCCCTCATGTGCTACCAGAATAGTGCCGCGCACACCCTGCTCCTCGCACAATGTGGCGAGCGGAATGCGGATAGCCTCGCGGTCCTCGAACGGCGTAAACTGATACAATGCCGCAACGCAGATCGGTCCGTCTGCAGGATCAGAAATTGCGTCGGTTTGTGTCATGCCAGCCATATAGGCCGATTGGTGAAAAATGGTAGGAATCTATGTCCGCTTATTGGGCCCCATAAAGCCGAACAGATGGCCTGCAACCTTGCGCATTTGTATTTCTTCCGAGCCTTCGGTGATCCGGTAGCGGCGGTGGTGACGGTAAATATGCTCGAAGGGCTTGTGCCGTGAATAGCCGATCCCGCCATGAACCTGCATCGCGGTGTCCGCTGCGTCGCATACCAGGCGGTTGGCTTTGTAATTGCACATAGAGACTTTGTCAGAGAGATACTTCGCGACATCGGGCTTGGGCATTGAATCCATTTCTGCCGCCGTTTTCCAGATCAACAGCCGCAGCATTTCTGCATCGGTTTGCAACTCGACCAGCGGGAACTGGATCGCCTGATTGACTGAGAGCGGTTTGCCAAAGGGTTTGCGCTTGCCTGCATATTTCACGGCTTCATCAATGCAATATTGGGCCGCGCCGAGTGAAGAGGCCGCCTGCCGGATACGGTTTTCATGGACGAAACCCTGCGCGCAAGCGAGGCCATAATCGAGATCGCCGAGAATCGAGTCAGCCGGAATCCACACGTCCTTGAAGCTGATCTTCGGATGATCGGTGGGCATGTTGAAAGTCCACAGATACTCGCCAATCTCGAAGCCTTTGGCGCCATAGGGCACGATGAAACAGCCGATGCCTTTGGGACTGCCATCCGCACCCGAATGGCGGGCGAAGACCATACAATGTGTCGCGACATGGCTGCCGGTGGTCCACATTTTCTCGCCATTGATCAGCCAGCCATCCACGCCATCGCGGGTTTCAGCAACGGCGCGCGTTTCCATCCATGTTGCGTCGCTGCCATGCGCTTCCTCGGTCAGGCCAAAGCTCCATCGTATTGTGCCATCGAGCATCGCAGGAATGAAATCGCGCTTCTGTACTTCGGTGCCAAAATCGCGCACGAGTAATGGCTGGACCAGATTACCGACGATGCTGTTTTCATTCTGCAGATCATTATGCAGACCAAGGCCTTTGTGTGCGAGATGATGCCGGATCGCGGCCATGGCAAGATTGCTACCATCCTGACCACCAAATTCTTTGGGGAGGGCGAACCGGTAATGCCCCGCAGCATCGGCCACGCGCCGCATTTCGCTGAGAAGCTCCTCCCACTCCTCGGTCGGTAGGCCGTCATTGTCCCAATCGGTACGGCTATTTTCACGCCTGTGATCGAAGAAGCGGATATTGTCGTCGCGCTGCTCGATCGGCTTGATCTCGGCCTCGATAAAGGCATCGAGTTCAGCGAGATAGTCGGTGATCTCAGCGGGCAGTTCGAACATCATGGGTTAGTCCTCTCCGGTCCATTTCTTTCGCGCAACGGCGAGGGCGGGATATTTGGGGGAGTCGATACCGAGCTTATCGAGAATATCTTCACGCAGTCTCGCGAGCAGACCATCCGTTGCCAATGTCTGTTTTCCCGAAAGAATTCCCTCGGAAAGCGTGTTGGTGAAAAACGAAGCGTTTAAGCATCGCCGGTCACGCTCGACGATGCCAAGTGCGTTAAGTGCGACGGCTAGTTGGAATCGATCGTGTCCAGCGAATTGTTCCTTCATAGTCGTAAGCCACTCGGAAACCGCAACGGCCAATTCGGCAATGTCCGCCTCGCCCTTTTCGGGGCCATAATCGGGATGGTATTCCAGCGACCTCTGGCGTTCCTCCTCCGGCGCATCCTCCTCCAGCAGCATCAGCAGATCGAGTTCCTGCTCGCTGGTGCGCCGCGAGATAACGACACGTTCTAGCATCCGGTCTTCGCCGCTACGCCAGATTTTCGCCATGCGTAGACAGCCGAGTGCCCACCACACGGTCCGGTAGATCATCCAGAAGCGAAAGCGCTGCGGGTCGACAGTTCGACCGCTTTTGGCTTCATATTCGGTGAAATAGTCTTCCAGACTTCCCAGCCCCAAAGCAGGCCGATCATACCGGCTGAAGCGCCATACGGGCATGCAGCCAAAAGCGAGATCCTCGTGGAAATCGCTGTAATGCGCTAGCTCCCAATCAAGCACGCCAGTGATGTGCGAGTCTTCAGCTAGCAAATTACCGAGCCGGAAATCGCCATGGTTGAGTACGGACTTAGCCGGTTCCGGCAGGTTGTCGCGTAGCCATTTCAAACCAAGCGCGATGATCGGTCGATCACCGCCAGCTTCCTCAAACTGTGCGACCAGTTCTTCGATCATTTCGGAATAGCTGCGTTCGGGAATTTGCTGGGGCAGAGCGTCTTTCGAAAGCCCATGAATGATCGCAAGATCGCGCGCGGCTTCTTGGAGCAGCTGGCGCGGCTCTTCCATCGCCAATATCGCGCGCGGGTCAGGCGTTCCAGGGAGGGCTCGCATGATAAAGCCGCTACCGAGGCCGTCTTTTGGTTCCAGCTCAGCGATCACTTCAGGCGCAGTTACACCTGCGGCATTCGCGGCGCGGATTATCGCGGCCTCAGTGTCGTGACCGAACGGGCGATCTCGCATGAACTCAATGCTAGGTGCTCGTCGTAAGATAAAGTCACCACCGCCGCACCAGAAGTGCCAGCTTTCCATGGTCGCGCCCCCGGTGAGGCGGGTGCAGTCAGTTACCTCGCCGGCCACACCGGCACGCTGCATCGCGGCTTGCAGCAAACGGTCGATGCTCTCGATCATGTCAGGCCGACCGCCAATAGAGCAGTCCGTCGTCGCCGCGCTCGCCAGTGCCCTCGGTGCCAACGGGCTCGCTCGACCCATCGGTTAGAAACGCGATCATGGCATGGTTGTTGCCCGCAACCTTGGCGAGGAAGCGCGCTCCAGCGGGATTTCGCGCGACCACCACACCATCGCGCGGCGAACCATCGCGATTATAGAACACGGTGTAGCTTTCGATTGTGCCGGCACCTTCGTACTGTTCATCCAGCATAGGCGTGGGGTCACGCTTAGCATCGGCTGCATCTTGATAGTCGAACATTTGGGGGAAGCTCGCGGCCTCCAGTGGCCTGCTCGAAACCACGATGCTGTGATTATGCGTGGCATAGCCGCCATTCGCAAACAGCAACCCGTTGGCGCCACCGGACTCGTGGTCGCCGCGTAGCTTCTGGACCATGGCAACGACAGCATGGCTCATATAATTGCCGATGGGGCCGCCGCCGAAGGTAAGCCCGCCGAAGACCGTGGCCTCGCGATCCTCTGGCCAGCCAATTACTCGCCGTGCCATTTTGGGGACGCAGGGGAAACAGGAATAAAGCTCTGCGTGATGGATATCGTCGAGCGTCATCTGGTTGAGCCGCAACGTTTCGGTCAGCGAGACTTCCATTCCGGCGGAGTAATCATAGCGGTCGCGTTGCAAGATATCGTCGTGCTCATGCGCTGCTGCACCGTGACCGACATAGATGATCTGATCCTCCGGCACGCCGCGCTCGCGCGCCATGGCGAGACTGGTCACGATAAATCCAGCGCCCTGATTGACCGAGGAATTGGCGACCATAAACTTGGTGTAGGGAAAGGCTATCGGCCGGTTCGTGGCTGAGGGTGTGCAAACCTCCTCAGCCGATTTCTCCTCGCGTATCCACGCGCCATCATGCTCCGCCGCGACTTTGGAGAAAAGCGACCAGATGACGCCGCTTTCAGCTTGCCCCTCGCCGAGCGACTGCTCCCAAGCAGCGCGCGTTGCGTTTTCATAAAGTGGATAGATATCGACCGGTGCTACAAGCCCGTATTGTGCCGGATAGCTTGCTGCGGTCTTCTTCTTACGGGCGCGCATTTTGTTGTGGTCGGAGGGACTGCCGCCTTTTGCCAGCGCGGCGAGTTTCGCTGCTGTGCGCAATGCTTCCGCACCAACAACCGCTGCCACTTTCACCGCACCAGCTCCAATCCGGTTCGCGGCTTCATTGAGCAGCATTATCGGGCTGTCACCCATCGGCAGCGGGGTTTGGTAGGTATGCCCTGGCGAAATCTTCAACGCCTCCGCGACCGCGCCAACCACGGGATTGAGATGCCGGAACGCGATCTGATCAACCACGGCGAGTGATTCCACCTGCGACAGCCAATCGCCGCCCGCGTCCTGATCGGCGCGGCGCAGGGCCTCCGCCATCAGTTCGACCGGATCGAGTCCTTCGCGCGGATCATCGGCCCGGTCATTGATCTGGCCAACGCCAATGATAACCGGAATTCGGGACGGGTCTTTTGCGCTCAACGAAACCTCTTATCTGCGTTTCGCGCCGTGTTGCGGGGCAGGGTGCTCGCCGTCAATCCCGCAATCGTTGTTTCGGTCAGTGCGGCAGCAATCGCGTCAGACCGTCATGCCACATTTAGACCTTCTCGGGTTTATGCTCGCGCTTCCCATGGCAGCCTTTGGCGCAGCACATGGCGGGCACGGTAGCCGGCAGGTCTGGCGGGCCAAGTCGGATCACAGCGCTCTCGCCCGAACCGCAAATTTGCGCGATAAGGGCCTTTTCTTCAACTACCAGCGATGGGTTGAGCGCTGCCGGGACCATCGCCGCCAGGGCGATCATGCTGCCACTTAGGCTCATGCCTCATCCTCCTCGTCGATCAGTATCCGGTTGGCTGCGCCTTCGGGGTCGTCAAACTGTCCGCTGCGAAGCGCCCAAAAAAAGGCGATCAAGCCGGCCAGACCAAGGCCCAGAGCGACGGGGATCAGGAGTGCGAGGCCGGTCATTTGGCCGCTCTTGTCAGGCGAAGCGAGTTGGCGACCACAATCAGCGAGCTTGCTGACATGGCCACCGCTGCGATTAACGGAGTAACCAGGCCGGCAATGGCGAGCGGTACAGCCAGCACATTGTATCCGATTGCCAATGCGAAATTCTGTTTGACAACACGCATGGTCGCGCGGCTGGCGCGCACCGCTTTGGGTATAGCGAGCAGGGTGTCCTGCATGAAAACAAAGTCCGCCGCATGCAGCCCGACATCGCTTGCCGAACCAGGTGCCATCGAAGCATCGGCGGCAGCGAGAGCGGGGCCATCATTGAGCCCGTCGCCGACCATAAGCACTCGGTGACCGGCGGCGCGCTGTCGTGCAATTGCATCTTGCTTGTCAGCGGGTGAGGCGTTCGCTTGCGCCATCAAACCGGTCTCGCGGGCAACCGCGCAGACGGCCTCGGCATTGTCGCCTGATAGAATGCTGGTTTCCACACCCATCTGCCTTAGCTGATTGAGCGCGGCACTGGCATCTGGCCTAATCCGGTCGGCAAACCGGATCATCCGTGTCGGATGCGGAGTGATATCCAGAATGACGGCCATGCCGCCAGCGGCTGTGCCCGAATTGTCAGGACGGCGCAGAGAGACCTCGGATTCTCCAAGTTTGCCGAACACGCCTTCTCCTGGTCTCTCGTCAACACCGTCTAATTGCGCCGCTTGAACTCCGCGCGCAGCCAGAGCCGCGACCAATGCGCGCGACAATGGGTGGCGGCTGTTGGAGGCCAGAGCCAAGGCAATCGCGGCCTCTGCCGTATCAAGCGCGTCGATTAATTGGGGGTCGGGGACGGGGCGTCCCACCGTCAATGTGCCGGTTTTGTCGAGCAGTGCGCGATCAGTCGAAGCCAGCCGCTCCATCGCCGAACCGTCCTTCACCATCACGCCCGCACGCATCAACGCGCCGCTTGCAACCACCTGAGCGACGGGAACCGCCAATCCCAAGGCGCAGGGACAGGTTATGATCAATACCGCCACGCCGATCACGAGCGCTTCGTACAATGTTGCTCCGGCGATCAACCAGCCGATCACAGTGAGAGCGGACAGCAAATGGACTGCCGGTGCGTAAAGCCGCGCTGCCCGGTCTGCGATCCGAACATAGCGGGAGCGGTTTTGAGTGGACGCTTCCATCAATCGTGCGATTTCGGCGAGAGTGGTCCCTCCACCGGTTTCGGTAACCGTGACATCGACCGGACTACCGAGATTGAGCGTACCTGCCAGCACTGCGTCACCCTTGCCTGCCGCAACAGGTGTTGTTTCTCCGGTCAGGAGCGAGCGATCAAACGTGCTGCAGCCCGAAAGAACGACGCCATCGGCAGCAAGGCGCTCACCGCTTGCGACGCGCATGACCATTCCCACTTCGATATCGCGTGCCGACGTCCATTCGACCATATCATCCTTGCTGACCACCAAAGCTCCGGATGCTGCTTGGCTGAGCAAAGCATCTACGCCTGATCGTGCCTTGTCTCGCATCATCGCATCAAGAACGCGGCCAGCTAGCAGGAATGTTAGCAGCATCAGCGCACCGTCAAACCAAGCATGCTCGCCGGCGTTGATCGTCTCGTAAAGGCTCAGGCAAGTGGCCACGATTACACCGATCGAAATCGGCACATCCATATTGGTCCGGCCATGGCGCAGCACTTTCCAAGCCGAGCGGAAGAAGGGCTGCCCCGCATAGGCGATCGCGGGAATTGCAATCAGTGCGGATAACCAGTGGAACAAGCTGCGTGTGCTGCCATCGGCACCGGACCAGACGCTGACTGATAGCAGCATCACATTCATGGCAGCGAAACCCGCCACGGCGAGCGGTGCCAGCAGCGGCCTGACGGCAGAGACCGGTCGTGCAATATCGGAACTGCGCGGCTGGGCCTCGAAACCCAGCTGGGCAAGCGCCTCAACCAGCTCATGCTCGCCTAAACTTTCAACATGCGACACGCGAACCAGCCGCGATGACAGATTGACGCGCGCTGTTTCTATACCAGTGACATCCGCGAGGCCGCGTTCGATTTTACTCATGCACCCGGCGCAGTGCATGGCAGGTACGGCCAGTATGGTTTCACCGCTCCGCTCAGCGTCATTGTCATCAATAGGGGTGGAGCGGGCTCTCATCGAATATGCTCCTCGCCGCGCCACAGATTTCCACCGGCATCTACCTGTGTCCGAATAATCCAGCGGCCAGTGGGCAAAGGAGTATCGGAAACAAAGCGGGTGATGTCCCCTTCGGCGCGGCTAAAGCGCAGAGCGATATCCGCCTCCCGGCCCAATGGATGTCTTGCGATAGCACTTACCACTGCCTCAGCCGGGACATTGGATAGTAACACCTCCACATGTCCATCTTCACGCCAGTCTTGCGTGACTGTCCAACCCAACGCTTTTTGCTCCTCGGCTTTGTCCAGCCACTCATTGAATTCTTGACTGGCAACGTATGAATTCTCCACCACGACGCCGCCGAATGTCGATGTGGCATAGCTGGCCATGGTGAAGTTCACTGCCGCTACCGTTCCGAAGAAAAGCACCAATATCAGCGTAGCATGGCGGCCGGTGAAAGGCTTGGTCCGTCCTGTTGCGGGTGAGTTCTGGGTCATGATTGCTCTCCGGGTGCTTCAAAGCGAACTTCGCTGCTGTCTTGCTCTTGTTGTTCGTCTTGCGAAGTGACGGTCAGGGTGAAGGATTGCGAGGGTGTTTGCTGCGGCGCGACAACGTATAGGCGCACGATCCGCGTAGCATCGGGGGCAACTTCACGGACCAGCGAACGCGCGGCTTCCGATTGCGGGATGTCGTCACTCCACATTGTGCCGCCTTCCAGACCCTTGATTGCAATTTCCATATCGCGCGGTCGGCTTTCCATGTTGCGTAGCCGCACAGTGTACGCATTGCGGACGCTGCCATTGCTCATCAACATGAAGGGCGGGTTCCGGTCCTGCTCGACCGTCAACTCGGTATGCGAACGCACGCCCAGTGCAAACAGCATCGCCGCGCCGATAGCGCCCCAGATGGCGAAATAGATTAGTGTGCGCGGCCGGAAGAGGGTTTTTGCGATTGGTCGCGGTTCGCCGCCTGCAGCCTCATGCTCGCAATCTTCCATAGTCGCATAATCGATCAGACCACGCGGCTTGCCGATCTCGTCCATTACACGGTCGCAGGCATCGATGCACAATGCGCAGGTGATACAGCCAATCTGCGCGCCTTCGCGGATATCTACACCGGTAGGGCACACTGCGACACATTGATTGCAATCGATACAATCACCGAATTCTTCCGGGCTTTTCAGCGCTTTTTTTAAGCTTCCACGTTTCTCGCCGCGCCAGTCCTTGTATGTGACTATTAGCGATTTCTCGTCGAGCATCGCCGTCTGAATGCGCGGCCATGGACACATATAGATGCAGACCTGCTCGCGCAGAAATCCGCCAAGGATGAATGTCGTAGCGGTCAGGATCGCAACTGTTGCGTAGGCTACGCCCGCTGCTTGGCCGGTCCAGAAATCAACGGTCAAGGTAGGTGCGTCGGCGAAATACATGATCCATGCGCCGCCAGTCCAGAAACTGATGATCAGATAGATCATCCACTTGAAGCTGCGCCGCGCAATTTTTTTGGGGCCCCATGGCGCCTTATCGAGACGCATCCGCGCATTCCGGTCGCCATCGACGAAGCGATCGATATGCTGGAACACGTCGGTCCATACGGTTTGCGGGCAGCTATATCCGCACCACGCTCTACCGACCGCACTGGTCACCAGAAACAGGCCGATGCCCGCCATGATAAGCATCCCGGCCACGAAGTAAAATTCGTGGGGCCAAATTTCGATATTGAACATGTAGAATCGGCGGTTCGCCAGATCGATCAGGACCGCCTGATCGGGTGCGTAGGGGCCGCGATCCCAGCGGATCCACGGAGTAATGTAATAAACCCCCAAAGTAACCAACATCACCAGCCACTTGAATCGCCGAAAGGTCCCGTCGATCCGCTGCGGATGGACAGCCTTCCGCTTTTCGTAGAGCGGTCCTGGTTCCGGCGGTTTGAGCTGTTGCGGCTTTGTCCAGTCGACTGCGTTAGGGTTGCTCATCGACTTGAACCTCGGGATCAGCCGCGACTTCGACAAAGTCTTCGCCGCCGCCGCGCGAGTGGATGTAGGCTGCCAGCATCTTGATCGTCACCGGGTTCAACCGGTCTTTCCAGCCTGGCATCGCACCATGTGCCGGGTTGTAGATCTGTTGCTCGACCTCTGCTCGGCTTCCGCCATAGAGCCAGATTGCGTCTGCCAGATTGGGCGCTCCCAGATCGCGGTTGCCGGTTGCAGATGGCTGATGACAGAATGCACATTGCGTATCGTAAATCGCTGCGCCGTTGGCATTTGGTTCGCTGTTTCCGGACAATGACAACACATGTGACGTGACATCGGATATCTGATCGCGGGTCAGCATTCCATCACGTCCGAATGCAGGCATGTAACTGAGCCGGGTCTCATCCGATCCGGACCAGCGGATGCCATGAGTCAAAGTGTATTCGATGGCTTTCAGATCGCCGCCCCAAATCCAGTCATCATCGTTGAGGTTGGGATAGCCTTTGCTCCCCGCAGCACCTGCGCCATGGCATTGGACACAGTTCACTTTGAAAGCGGCCGCACCACCTGCAATCGCAGCGCGCATTTGCTCACTATTTTCGGGCAGTCGCTCGATCGGAATACGGGCCAGTGCGGCCATTAACGGCGCGCGGCGCGCTTCTTCTGCCTGCATTTCTTCTGCAAATTGTCCGCGGCTGCTCCAGCCGAGCACGCCCTCAGTACCTTTTTCGATCATCGGCCATGCCGGATAGAGGATTACATAGACGATGCCCCAGACGATAGTGGCGTAGAAGCTCCACACCCACCAGCGCGGCATGGGCGTATCGAGCTCTTCAATGCCGTCCCACTCGTGGCCGACAAATTCGGTTCCGGTCGCCTCGTCAACACGCGCCTGCTCATTCGCGGCGTTATCTTGCTTATTCGCCATGATCGTGATCCTCGAAGATTGCCGTTGCCGCTTCGTGATTGCGTTGCTTGGCACCTGGGCGGAATGGCCATAAGATCAGCACAAGGAACGAGAGGAGCATGGCCAACAGGCCCCAACTGTCCGCCAACTGACGGAGGAATTCGTAGGTCGAATGCTGGGTCATCGGCCTGCCTCCGACGCGAGTTCCTCTTGGGCTGCGGCGCTATTCACATCGACCAGTGTGCCGAGCATTTGCAGATAGGCGACCAATGCATCCATCTCGGTGATTTGCTGCGGATTGCCGTCGAAGTCGCGAATTTGCGTTTTTGGATAGCGCTCGTGGAAATCGCCGGCAGAGAGATCCGGATTGGCCTGTATTTGCAGATCCTGCTCCGCGTTCTCGATATCGGCATCGGTGTAAGGCACGCCAACGCGCCGCAGCGCAGTCAATCGGGCAGCCGGATCTTCGAACTTGATCGGTGTCTCCGATAGGAACGAATAGGATGGCATGATGCTCTCGGGCACGACCGATTGCGGGTTCTTCAAATGTTGGACATGCCATTCATCCGAATAGCGGTCACCCACACGGGCAAGGTCCGGGCCGGTCCGTTTTGATCCCCATTGGAAAGGGTGATCATACATGCTTTCCGCGGCTAGGCTGTAATGGCCATAGCGCTCCACCTCGTCGCGGAACGGCCGGATCATCTGGCTGTGACAGGTGTAGCACCCCTCACGCACATAGATATCCCGCCCGGCCTGTTCCAGCGGAGTATAGGGCCGCATACCATCCACTTTCTCGATGGTATTGTCGATCCAGAATAGTGGTGCGATTTCCACGATGCCGCCAATTGCGACGGTCAGGAAAGCCCCCACCGCCAGCAATGTGACATTGCGTTCGATGCGCTTGTGACCCTTTGCCGGTAGTTCTTGAACGGCAGCTTCTTGGGAGACTGTATCTGTCATGGTTTCGCCTCTCAATTCGCAGTTGCAGGAAGGGCGGGACGGTCAGCTTCCGCGTTGTAGACAGGATAACTCATCGGAGCTTCCTCCCGCCTCTTGCCGGCTATCGTAGCCCAGATGTTGTAACTCATTATCAGCGTTCCGATCAGGTAGAGACCGCCGCCAAAGGCACGCATTACATACATTGGATGGATCGCCGAGACGGTGTCGACGAAGCTGTTCACCAGATATCCGTCGAGCCCGTATTCGCGCCACATCAGGCCCTGCGTGATGCCGGCAACCCACAAGCTGGCCGCGTAGAAAACAATCCCCAGCGTGGCGAGCCAGAAGTGCCAGTTGACCATGCGTAGGCTATAAAGCCGTTCTTTACCCCACAAACGCGGCACAAGATAATAGACGCAGGCGAACGTGATCATGCCGTTCCATCCGAGTGCGCCGGAGTGAACGTGGCCGATGGTCCAGTCGGTATAATGCGACAGGCTGTTCACGGCTTTGATTGACAGCATTGGCCCTTCAAATGTGCTCATGCCGTAGAACGCTAGCGCGAGCACCATCATCCGGATGATGGGGTCAGTGCGAACTTTATCCCATGCGCCGTTTAGCGTCATCAGACCGTTGATCATGCCGCCCCAGCTGGGCATCCACAGGATGATGGAGAACACCATGCCCAAGGTCTGCGCCCAATCGGGCAGCGCAGTGTAGTGAAGGTGGTGCGGACCCGCCCAGATATAGAGGAAGATCAGCGACCAGAAGTGAATGATCGACAGGCGATAGGAATAGACCGGACGCTCTGCCTGTTTCGGCACGAAGTAATACATCATCGCGAGGAAGCCGGCGGTGAGGAAGAAGCCCACCGCATTGTGACCATACCACCACTGGACAAGCGCGCCTTGGACACCGGCGAACAGCGGATAGCTGGTCGATCCGGTAAGGCTGTATGGCATGTCCAGATTGTTCACGACATGCAGCATCGCAACGGTGATTATGAAGGCCAGGTAGAACCAGTTTGCCACATAGATATGCGGCTCTTTGCGTTTCACAATCGTGGCCACGAAGACGATCAGGTAACAGACCCAGACTATGGTCAGCCACCAATCGACATACCATTCAGGCTCGGCATATTCCTTCCCCTGTGAGATGCCGAGGAGATAGCCTGACGCGGCCAGCACGATGAACAGCTGGTAGCCCCAGAAAACAAAGCGGGCGAGGCCCGGGAAGGCAAGCCTCGCCCTACAAGTGCGCTGCACGACGTAAAAGGACGTCGCGATCAGGGCATTGCCACCGAAAGCAAAAATTACAGCGGATGTATGGAGCGGCCGGACACGGCCGAAATTGAGATAGGGTTCGATGTTGAACGCCGGATACGCCAGCTGCAACGCAATAAACAAACCTGCCAGTAGCCCGGCGAGACCCCAGAACATCGTTGCAATGACGCCCCATCGCACCGGATCATCATCATAACGGGATGGATCGGCAGACCCGGCAAGTGCGCGGTTTGCGCCAGCCTCGTCATTGGCACTGCGCGCGGTGAACCATATCGCCACGCAAAGCGCGATCGCGACAATGGTCATCTGGATTGCAAAGGCTTGATCTGCGGCGGCTGCGATTGCGAGCACGCTGAGGATGAGCAGTAGATACCACACACCCGTCCGCATGAGGACGTTTTCCATTAGCTTCCCTTCCCGTTGAAGCAGACTGTGGAAGGGGCCTTGGCCGGATTCGAGCGGCCAAACATTGATCTATGTCAAAAAGCCAATTCTGTCAGGATTGACACGATGTCATGGGAAATTTGCGCTGGATCAATGTTGGCTTCCGGTGCTGCGGGTACCGCCCCTGTGCATCATAAGGATCCTGGGCGGCGCTGTGCCGCCACTATGATGCGGAGTTTATTACAATGCGTATCGCAACTTCCGCTTTAGCTGTGGCCCTGGCTGCCGGAATGAGTATTCCCGCTGCCGCACAGGAAGAAAAAGGTCCGCTACAGGTTAAACTGCTCGGTACGGCGGTGTTGGTCGATGGCAAAATCACTGACGTCCGTACCGACACGGTCGGCCTGCCGGCAAACACGCAGACATCGGCGAACAACAATGTCGTACCGACGGTCGCCATTGAATATTTTTTTAATGACAACCTCTCGCTCGAGACGATCTGCTGTGTGACACAGCACGATGTCGATGGCGTAACCGGCCTGCCCGGAGCAGAGCTGGTTTCCGACGCACGGCTGATCCCGGCGACCTTCACGCTGAAGTACCACATCAACACCGATGGCGGGATAAAGCCTTATGTCGGCGCGGGTCCGGCGTATTTCATTTTCTTTGATGAGGATCCTGGCGCAGCGACTGTTGCATTGGGCGTGACGGATTTCGATTTGTCGGACGAGCTAGGTTTCGCTTTGCAAGCCGGCGTAGACATTCCGGTTGGCAAGAACGGTGCGTCAGTCAGTCTCGATGCCAAGCGTTACTTCATCGACACCGATGCAACCTGGTCGATCGGCGGCGCGCCGGTGATCGAAACAACGCACAAGCTGGACCCGTGGGTGCTCAGCGCCGGTATCGCCTATCGGTTCTAGTATACGGGCCGATCTAAAACACGGGTTTTTGGGGGCCTAGCCCGCGCGGTCCTGGAGAGCTGCGCGGTCTAGGATTGCCACTTCGCGCCGCGATGGAAGGTCAAGAATGCCGTCCTTCTTGAGCCGCGTGAAGTGGCGGCTAACTGTTTCAATGGTTAGACCCAGCACATCGGCGATCTGCTGTCTTCCGATTGGCAAGGCAAAGGCGGGAACAGTATTGCCGCCGGTCAATTCAGGATTGAGCCCGGGTGCGCCGCTAAGGCGCTCCACCATGTCCAGCAGGAATGTAGCCAGCTTTTGCTCCGCATCCATCCGTCCAAGCAGCAGCATCCAGCGCCGGGTCCGGTCCAATTCGGTCAATGTGCGTTCGAGTAATTTATGCTCAAGCCGCGGGTGTTCGCGCGCAAAAGCATCGAAGTCTTGGCGCCGGAAGACACACATCCGCGTTTCGGCAAGTGCTTCGACACCGTAAGGATCGGTTCCGCCGAATGGTCGGCCGACGAAGTCGCCAGGATAGGCCAATCCAACTATTTGTTCGCGGCCTTCTGATGTGCCGGTTGAGAGCTTCAACAGGCCCTCCACCACATTGCCGACCAGCACGGCGTCTTCACCTTCCCACAACAACTGCTCGCCTGCGGTCAATGTGCGGTGACGGCCAATGGAGTTGAGCAGCACGATTTCATCCGCATGCAAATCGGCGCAAATGGCCCTGTTGCGGATCGTGCATGATTGGCAAATCTCGGTTTGCGATAGAACTTGGGTAACGTTCATATCCCCATGATAGTCTGGTCGCACGGACTTGCCAATTGCATCGTAAGGGATGTCACGTGCTTGCTCTGCAACCGGTTTGCAATTCCTCGGGCAGGCTCTATGCCATGGGCCACATCCTACGATCGGAACCAATACTGCCAATTGCACGCTGTGATTGCCGTGGCCGGTACAAAACGAGAAACGGACACATCTTAGCCGCATGAGTGAAAACACCGCGACTTCCGTCAATCCGCCACTGGTGGACCTTCCTATCAAGACTGCCAAATCGGGTTTTTATAATGGTTTCAGTACGCGTGTGACTGTGCCGGCGAAAGTCATTATCACGTTGCTGATCCTGTGGGTGATTGTGTTTCAGGAGCAGGCAAGCGCCGTATTGGAAGTTGCGAATACCACTCTCATTCGCGAATTTGCGGGCTGGTACGTGTATTTGGTGGCGTTCCTGATGCTGGTTGCATTCATTCTTGCGGTGATACCCAAGACGGGCGAGCTACGCTTGGGAAATCCGGGCGAGAAACCCGAATTTTCGCGCTTCTCTTGGTTTGCGATGCTGTTTGGTGCCGGGATCGGTGTGGGAATGCTGACCTACTCCACCGGGGAGCCGCTGGCGCATTTCCAGAATAATCCCGATATCATTCGCGGTATGGTTGATCCGATCTCTGCCGAGGCTGTCCGACCCGCCTATATCTATACATTTCTGCATTGGGGCCCAGCTGCGTGGGCGACTTACGCGTTGGTTGGTTTGGCTGTCGGCTACGTCGCCTATCGTCGCAATCTACCGCTGACGATCCGTTCTTCGCTCGCGCCTTTGTTTGGCAAAGCGATGTCGGGGGTAGCCGGGCATGTGGTCGATATTGTCGCGGTTGTTGCGACCATATTAGGCGTCGCCGTGACGATGGGTTTGGGGGTCGAACAATTTGTCGCCGGTCTCAGCAGGCTTGGCTTTGGTGATTGGTTGATGGTGATCAAGGAGCCGGGTGCTTCACCGACAGCTTCCGCGCCCGCGATTATCGTGGCTTTGGTTCTGTTGGTCGGCGCTTCGACAATATCGGCATTGTCGGGCGTCGGGCGCGGGATCAAATGGCTCTCTAATCTCAATATGGGGCTGTCATTCCTGCTCTTAGCGGTATTCGTTGTGGCTGGGTCGGGCCTGCTTGGCTTCGGCCTGCTGGCCACTGGAATCTACGACTATATTGTCGCGCTACCGAGCCTCGCAACCACCCTTTGGACCAGCGACGGGACCGCCACAGGCGATGCGCTTGCACAGTGGCAACTTGATTGGTCGGTATTCTATTGGGCGTGGTGGATCGCATTTGCGCCTTTTGTAGGCATGTTCATTGCCCGCGTATCGCGGGGTAGAACTGTGCGCGAATATGTCCTCGGCGTTGTTCTGGTGCCCGCACTCATGTGCTTTATCTGGATGGCGATTGTGGGCGGGACCGCAATTGATCTGGAATTGAGCGGTGTAGCGGAGGGTTCGATCTTAGCGGCGGGCATTTCCGATCAGCTATTTGCGACTTTGGCGGTTTTGTTCAGCCCCGCTGTCACAACGATCCTCTCCGCGCTCGTTGTCCTGTTGTTGATGACCTATTTGATTACTTCGGTCGATAGCGCGATCCTGATCGTAAACACGATTAATGGCGCGGGCGACGAGGAAGATGATGTCGAGCGCCGCCATCATATCCTGTTCTGGGGGGCGGCCATCGCATTCGTCGTCGGTGGAATGCTGATCCTTGGCGGAACTGATGCAATCGGCGTAACGATGATTATCGGCGCTTTGCCGTTTTCCTTTGTCGTCGCGCTGATGGCGATATCGATCATGAAGGCAATCATCTTCGATCTTATCCGTAAAAAGCACGATGTTCCCTGTACTGCGGAGACTATCGAAGCGGCTGCCATTACAGCCGCGCAACGATAAAATACGGTCCAAAGCTCTCTCCAATCACAGTTGTGTTGTCATAATGGCACGGTTTTTCCTCCATTCCGGGATTGACCGGTGGAGCGGTGGTTTGCTGTTACAGGCTTTGTTAGGTGAACGCTCACAAGCGCGGAGGGTTCTTTTTCGCGCAAGCCAACCGATCAACCCCGGTAATTTGCGCGCTTGCGTGCCACGGGACGGTCTGACCTAAAAAATAGGCAGGAAAATACATGATCAAATTTACCAATGGCGCATCCGCTCTTGCGATTGCCGCCCTTACTGTTTCGCCCGCTATGGCGCAGGATACTAATGCCCCGGCTGAAGAAGAACGCACCGGCGGTGTTGGCGATATTATCGTCACCGCGACCAAGCAAAGTGAAAATCTGCAGGACGTTCCGATTGCCGTTAGTGCGATTGGCGAAGAAGCTCTTGATGAGCTGGCGATTGATACCTTCGGCGACTACCTTGAGCAGCTCCCCAGCGTTACAGCTGGCGGTAGCGGTCCTGGTCAAAGCACGATCTATATTCGCGGCCTCGCCTCAACCACACCAAACCTGACGACAGCCGGTGTTGCTGGTCTCGCGCCGAACGTTGCGCTCTATCTTGACGAGCAACCGCTTGGTCAGCCTGGCCGTAACCTTGATGTTTACGCAGCCGACCTCGAGCGGATTGAGGTTCTCTCCGGTCCGCAGGGCACCCTGTTTGGTGCCAGCTCGCAAGCGGGTGTTGTCCGATTGATCACCAACAAGCCTGACCTGGTTGGCTTCGATGCTTCGTTCAAAGCGGGTGTCTCGTTCACCAAGAATGGCGAGTCCAGCTACAATGCAGAAGCCATGATCAACGTGCCAGTGACTGACAGCTTTGCGCTTCGCGGCGTGTTCTATCTCGATGATCAGGGCGGCTACATCGACAACGTCGCGGGTACGATTACTGCCCGCGAAAGTGCTCGGTTCCGTCCGTCAGGAACAGTCAGGTCAAATGGTGTCCCAGTCCGCGGCGAATTTGCCTCGGGTGGTCGGGGCGGCGCCCAATCTGATGCCGCTACCCTTGCGGCGATTGACGCCGACGTCAACTTCATTGCAGCAGACAATTCAGCGTTAGTTGAAGAGGATTTCAACGATACCCAGTATTCTGGCTTTCGCGTGTCAGCATTGTATGAGTTCAGCCCAGATTGGCGTTTACTGGTTTCGCACGCCCGCCAGAGCGTTGAATCGGACGGTGTTTTCTTCGCCGACCCGAACCTCGACCTCGATGATCTTGAAATTCAGCGCTATGAAGCGGACCGTCTTGAAGACGATTTTTCGAACACCAGCTGGACGGTCGAAGGCCGCCTTGCGATGCTCGACATCGTGTATACCGGTGCTTACACCAAACGCGAAACGCAGCAGCGGGTAGATTACACCGATTACCTGTTTGTTGGTCAGTATCTGCCTTACTATATCTGCGATACGTCGGTCAGCTACCCGACATATGTGGCCAGCACCCCGGCTACTCCAACCGGCACTTGCCAGGCTCCCAATCTAGCTGTCACTTCGGATAGTGAAACAACTGTTTTCACTCAAGAATTGCGCTTTAGCACGCCGAGCGAAAACCGTTTTCGCGTAACTGCTGGCGGCTTTTATTCCGACCTTGAAATTCAGGAGCGAAATGATTTCGTTTACCCGACTGCACAGTTCACGACGGGCGCCGATGCTACTTCGCTCGGCTTCGTGCCGAACTTCCCACTTACCAACCTCGGCGCGGCTCCGGGAGCTGTCGGCAATGCTAGTGACGGATTTTTCACCCTGCCCGGACCATTCCCCGCGAGCACGATATTCCGCAACGACATTTTGCGTACTGACAAGCAGTTTGGCCTCTTTGGCGAAGCTAGTTTTGACATCGTGCCAGACTTACTGACGCTTACATTCGGTGCACGGTACTACAATATCGAAGTTGATCTGGAGGGCAGTGCCAATTCTTCTTTCTTCAACCGAACGTCGCCGATCTTCGGTCCGAATACGGGTGTGCCAGCTGCAGACCGCCAAGATGCACAGCTTGGCGGAACGAACATAAGTGCCCAGTATGGGCCTAACAATGCAGCCGGCAATCCCGATGTTGCCAAAGCCGAAGGCACCATCTTCAAGGGCACAATTACCGTCACGCCGACCAATGATCTGCTGTTCTATGCAACATATTCCGAAGGCTTCCGTCCCGGATTGTTAAACCGCCCCGGAGGCGCATCAAACGGCGCAGGCTTTACCGTTCCCTTCGAGCTCGAAACCGACGAAGTTAAAAACTACGAACTTGGTTGGAAAATGGATCTGGCCGACGGTCAGCTTCGCCTCAACGGAAGTGCGTTCTACGTCGATATCAGCCGTCTCCAAACGACGATTTTCGATCCCGGCATTACCAATCTGTTCTTCTCGGACAATGCGGCGGATGCAGAGATTTATGGCCTTGAAGGTGAAGTTACCTTCGCGCCCTATAATGTCGATGGTCTGACGGTGACGGGCGCGTTCTCGTTCCTAGATACCGAGATTACCAACGTACTTACACCGACCAATGACGTGGTTGCAGGTGAACCGCTTGCTTACGCTCCGTCATTCCAGGGCAATATGCGCGTGCGGTATGAATGGGCAATCGGTGATCTGACGGCGCATGTCATGCCCCAGGTCGTGCATTCCTCGTCGAAATTCACCGACATTATCGAGATCAACAAATTCCGTTTGGACGGCTACACCACTTTCGCTTTGAGCGCCGGTGTGAAGTCGGACAATTGGTCGCTCGAAATCTTCGGTGAGAACCTGACTGACGAGCGCGCAGAAGTGGCCGGTAACTTCATCAACGATGTTGAACGGATCACCACCAACCGTCCGCTGACTGTTGGTCTGCGGATCGGTTACGACTACTAAGTCTGGCAGAATAAGCATTCAAGGCGGGTGAGGGAAACCTTGCCCGCCGCTGTTGTTTTCTGCAGGGAAAGCTGTGATGTCAGAACATACCGACGCCGCGAATGACCAACGCGCAGAGCAATTGACTCGAGCACAAAAACTGCTGCAGGCGGGCAAATTTGCTGATGGACTTGCGGCTGCTGAGGCAATGCTGGTGGCGGCACCGGATGACACGGATGTGTTGTATTTGGCAGCAGTTGCGGCACGCTATCAAGGACAATTCGATGCGGCGACCGAGTACCTCGAACGCTTGCATGCTGCGTCGCCTGAGTATGGTAGAGCGTGGCAAGAGGTTGGCCATTTGGAACGGGCAAAAGGCGATACCGCACAGTCACTTGCTGCATTCCAGCGCGCAACACAATTCAATCCAGCGCTGGAGGTAAGCTGGCGGGCGCAGTCTGATTTGTTCAAAGCCAATGACCGTCCTCAAGAGGCAGCCAATGCGCAAGCGCAGGCAGATCGTCTCAAGGCTATGCCGCGCGAATTGCTCGCGGCGACCAATCATTTGCACGAAGGACGTCTACTGCGCGCCGAAGAATTCTGCCGCCACTTCCTGCGGCAGAATCCGAAGCATAGCGAGGGAATGCGGTTACTTGCCCAAATCGGGATTAAGTTGGGAATACTTGATGACGCCGAGTTCCTGCTCGAAAGTGCGCGGACATTCGATCCTGACAATATCCAGATCAGGCTGGACTATATTGACGCCTTGCGCCGCCGCCAGAAATTTGCCGCTTCCAAGCAAGAGGCGGAATCGCTTTACGCGCTCGACCCCACAAACCCCTTGTTCCAATCGCATCTCGCCATTGAGAGCATGCAGACCGGCGAATATGATCGGGCGTTCGAATTATTCGATGAAGTACTAGCACAGATGCCGAACGATCCGGCGACGCTTACCTCATGCGGGCACGCTTTGAAGACTGTTGGTGCGCAGCAAAAGGCCATCGCTTCGTATCAAAGAGCCTTCGCCGCTAAGCCCGATCACGGAGATGCTTATTACGCGCTTGCCAACTTGAAAACATACTCGTTCTCCGACGATGAGATAGCAGCAATGCGAGCGCAGGCGGAGCGCGGCGATCTGGCCTTCATGGATCGCGTCCACCTGTCCTTTGCGCTTGGTAAAGCCTACGAAGATCGCGGCGATTATGAGCAGTCGTTTCAGTTCTATCATCAGGGCAACGAGCTAAAGCGCCGTCAAACGCGTTACGATGCGGATGACATGCAGGCTGAACTGCGCAAGCAGGCGGAATTTTGCACAGCGGATCTTTTCGCCAAGCATAAAGGCTCTGGCCACCCGGCAACTGATCCGATTTTCATTCTTGGTTTGCCACGTGCGGGGTCGACCTTGCTCGAACAGATTCTCGCTTCACATAGCCAGGTGGATGGTACGCTGGAACTGCCCAACATCCTCGCTCTCGCGCACCGGCTTCGCGGGCGAAAAGCGGGCGAGTCACTCTATCCGCACGTGCTGCATGATCTGACGGCAGAACAGCTTGCGAAAATGGGTGGAGACTTCATTGAGAATACGCGTATCCATCGCCAAGGCGCGCCGTTCTTCATTGATAAGATGCCCAATAATTTTCGGCATATCGGGCTGATCAAGCTGATCCTGCCCAATGCGAAGATCATCGATGCGCGGCGCGATCCGATGGATTGCTGTTTCTCCGGTTTCAAACAGCTTTTTGCCGAAGGGCAGGAATTTACTTACGGCTTGGAGGAAGTCGGGCGGTACTATGCGGACTATGTCGATCTGATGGACCATTGGGACAAAGTCCTGCCCGGCGCGGTTTTACGCGTGCAGCATGAAAATGTGCTTGATGATCTTGAAGGCCAAGTCGAGCGGATGCTGGACTATCTGGGCTTGCCGTTAGAACAAGCTTGCCTTGAATTCCACAAGAGTAAGCGTGCTGTGCGCACGGCCAGCTCCGAGCAAGTTCGCCAGCCGATCAACCGCTCTGGGCAGCACGCATGGTTGCCGTTCGAGCCTTGGCTTGATCCCCTCAAGGCGGCTTTGAAATAAATAGAAATCGGCGCAATAAATGCGGTCATGTCCCTTTTATACAATATGTGAATCTCGATTAGTCATATCTGGTGATACATCGTCAATTGGATTGATGAATAGAGGTTTGAGATATTTTAATTCTGTAATCAGCACAGAATAATTCGGAATAATAATAACACCCGGGTCGCATAGCAGTGGAATTCAAACTCCGGTCAGGAGAGGGGTTTCGATTGTCCAAAACCGTGCGCATCATGCGGCGGACGAGAGGGTGTAGCTAATGAACAAACATGATCCCATCACGCGTTTCACACCGGCAGAACAGCATCTGATCGATCAGTTGAACAGTAGCCTCGACCGGGAAACGGCGCTCGCGGAATTGAAGAAGCTGCTTCAAGTCGCGGTCCAGATCGAACTCGCGACGATCCCAATTTATCTCTACACCTATTATTCGATCAACCGCACCGTACACAGCGGCGAAAATATGCGCCCGAGCGATGTGTTCGCGAACAAAACCGGCGGTATGATCATGAGCGTGGCGGTTGAAGAGATGCTGCATATGTCGCTCTCGGCCAACATTCTCTACTCACTCGGCGAAATGCCGAAAATGTACCAGCTTGCGCCCGATAGCTATCCCACAGTCCTGCCTGCGCATCACCAGACCGACAAGTGGCAACCCGAAGGCGCCGATGGATCGCATGATGTTGCCATCCCGCTTGGTAAGTTGGACTACAGTCAGCTGTGGCACTTCCTGCAGATTGAATATCCCGAAACGATGGATGCGGTACCGGAGAACCATGATTGGAAAACCATCGGTCAGGTCTATTCCTATGTTCGCTGTATTATTGCGACCAATTGGATCGAGGACGAGGATTTCCGCAAAGGCCCTGCCGAGCATCAAATTCAGAGCTTCAACTACTCGCCCAACAATACCGATACAGTGCACACCAAAGGCAAGTTTGATCCGTGGGAACCCGCGCCAGACCATGCCAATCCCGACGCGAAACCGGTCGAAGGTGGGAGCGCTGCAGCTGGCGCAATTTACTCCAATGAGGACGACAGCCACGCTGGTGCGACTGAGCTGGTCACGATTCATGCAAAGGAAGACGCCTATATCGCGATCGATACGATCTGCGACCAGGGTGAAGGCTATGCCCAGCCGCATATGCATGATTTGCCAACGGATGATCCATCAAAGCATGAGCTGTCGCACTATTACAAGTTTCTGACCATTCAGGCCCAGTTGGAAGAATATAAGGCGCATATGGAATCGGGCGGGCTGCATGAGCAATTGCCCAAATATCCTGCACCTCCTGCGCCGGTAGCGCCGACAATTGGTGCTGGTGAATTGGCCGAAGTCGTGATCGACTATCCGGATAATCCGGTCACGCTTGACTATCCCGAAGAGCTGCAGCCGATTTCCGACTTCTGCAACGGCGTGTTCCAATATATGCTGGTGCTGACCGAGACGCTCTATCTGGTGCCGCCGCAAAGCCAGCGCCTGTTTTTCAATGAAGGCATGCACCGCTCAATGATCTGGGTGCTCGACAAGCTGATCAAGACGATGCGCGACATCCCGATCAATAACGGCAAGCACAAAGGCAAATTCTTCGCGCCCACGTTCGAGAATATCCATCTTGGCCCGCGCGAAGGGTCCTTCGCCACATTGAATGTATTGGGAAAGAAAGCCATCGCCGCTGCGGAGGCCCTGATCGTCTCCGATCCGTCAGTCGATCAACCCGCGCAAAGCGTCATCTACTACGTAGAGCAAGCCCTGTCGGCCACCGATGCCCAAGGCGCACCGCAGCATCTTCCCGATGTGAAGGCGTTCTGGGATGACGACAAACCCGCACCGCATTGCTGAACCAAAGATCTGAATTGAGAAGAGGGAATATTTCACATGACTCAAGCTCGTAGAGGCCGCGAACATCTGAAACAGAAGCCCGAAAGCGGACCGGGGGAACCGGTGCCAACGCCGTATCCCTACGCAAAAGCGCCTGCATTTGTGACAACTGTCGGCACACAACCCGAGGGCCTGCCGCTGCATAGTTGCATGGGATTGAACAGCTGCAAAGGCTCTGACAGATTTGGGCTGGAGGGACATTTTGATCCGGTGACAGGCGCGCATGTCCAAAATGATTGTGCGGGGCAGGGCTATTGCGCGACTACGCCCGCGCATACCTGCCATGTGCAGAACAGTTGCAAAAATCAGGGTGGCTGCGGTCTCTATGGCACTTCGAAAGAGTTGGAGAACCCGGCGCATAATGATTGCCGCTCGCTCGGTTCCTGTGCGGTGCCGATCAATGCGGAGCGCTTCAGTACCGACGGTGCCAATCGCGGCAAAAGCGTGTGGCAACGCGCGCGTAAGGTCTTCGAAGAAACCGTATGGCCGCAGACGCGGGCGGAACTGCTCAACAAGCAGTCGATGGGCAAAGTCGATGCCGGTTGCGAACTTCCCAGAGAACTGGGTGATGCACCGGCGGAGTTCCAAAGCAAAGGTCCAGCATACCAGTGGATCTCAAACAACAACGTCAACCGCAGCAATATGACCGCTTGCGGATCGAGTGGCACAAGCGGTGCTGGTGGTTGCTCCTAAGGCTGGCGTAAAGCCCCTCTGATGGACCAGAATACCGCGAGACAGATGCTGCAGTTCCTGCCCATGCCCGGCTTGGGTTTGGGGCTGCGCAATGTGCATTTCGACCACATCTTGGCGACATGGCCGGAGGTCGATTGGTTTGAGGCGATTTCCGAGAATTTCATGGATTCAGGCGGGCGTCCGCGGCACGTGTTGGACCAGATTGCAGAACGCTATCCGATTGCACTGCACGGTGTGTCGCTGTCTATCGGCAGCAGCGACCCTCTGAATTTTGATTACCTCGCCAAACTGAAGGCGCTTGCTGATGAAACCAACGCGATGTGGGTCAGTGACCATCTGTGCTGGACCGGTATCAATGGCGCGAACTCGCATGATCTTTTGCCATTGCCGCTCACCGAAGAAGCGTTGGCTCACGTTATCAAGCGGGTTAGGATCGTGCAGGACCATCTTGAACGCCCGCTCATATTGGAAAATCCTAGCAGCTATCTGACATTCAAGCAGTCGACTCTGGCTGAGCCGGAGTTCTTCCGTCATTTGGGCGATGAAACCGGATGCGGGTTCTTGCTGGATGTGAACAATGTGTTTGTCAGTTGCTTCAACGCGAGCGAAGATCCGGCAGCCTATATCGACGCATTTCCGTGCGACCGCGTGGTCCAGATGCATTTGGCCGGGCATGAGGATTGCGGAAGCCATATCATTGATACGCACGATCAGCCAGTCCGCGCGGACGTCTGGAAATTGTTCCAGCAGGCTTGGGCCAAAACCAAAGGCGCTGCGACTTTGCTGGAGTGGGACGGCAATATTCCAGATTTTGCTGAATGCCATGCCGAATTGCTGAAGGCGCGCGAATATATGAACGATAGTGGAGCGGCATCGCGAACCAGCAAGCCATCAGCCCCATCCATGGGCGGTCACTCCACGCCTATCGATTTCCTCATTCCAGATGCAATGGAACGGACCGTGCTGGTGGAGCCATGACTGCCTCAACGAATCAGCTCGAAGCGATGCAAAATTGGATGCAACATGCGTTGATTGCGCCTGCATCCACCGATCCAGCGGCAACCGATCAGTTCGTAAATCAGCCTGAAATTGGCAGCGCTGCGGAGCGGCTCGGGATTTACCAGCGCAGCTATTACGACCGCCTATTGACCTGCATGCGCGAGCAGTACCCGGCATTGTGCCATGCGCTCGGCCCTGACTTGTTCAACGATTTCACGCTGGATTACCTTCGGGTAAAACCGCCCGATAGCTACACGCTCTATGACCTAGGGAGACGTTTTGCCGACCATCTGGCCGCATGCCGTCCGGACCGCGATGCTGAGGATAGAGATAAGGAAAACTGGATTGATTTCATGATCGATCTGGCGCAATTTGAACGCCAGATATTCGTCATGTTTGATGCGCCGGGGCATGAAGGCAAGCCGTTTGCAAGTACCGAAACGCCGGATGACCGATTGAAGCTTCAGCGTTGTTTTGCAATCTGTGATTACGGTTTCCCCGTCGCGCGCTATTATCACGACGTAAAGGCAGAGGGTGATCCGGCATTTCCACCGGCTGAGATTGGTCATTACGCTTTGGTGCGAAAAGACTTCCTAACGCGGACATTGGTTCTAACCGAGCCGCAATATCGTTTTCTCGAGCTGATGCTCGCTGGGGAGAGCGCACCCGACGCGCTATGCCAAAGCGCCAGCGACTATGCACTAGATTTGGACGCCGCTCAGGCCAGTTGGGACGGCCTCAAGCAGAGCTGGCTCAACCTTGGCTTCTTTGTCGATAAAAACGCCTAGCAGCCGCTTATTTATAGACCGCCGGACGTTTCTGCATCATCGCGGCAACGCTCTCTGCGAAGTCGGGTGAGGCGAGTTGCTGTGCGAAGAGCTTGCTCTCAGCCATCATATGCTCGGCCACAGCTTCGCGCTGATTGCGGATCAGCGACTTGCTGAGCTTCATCGCGGTTGGTGCAGAGTTCGCAACATGCAGCGCGATCTGTGCGACTTCATCCGCCAAAGCGTCGGCCGCGAAAACCCGTGCAACCAAACCAAAATCGAGCGCTTCCATCGCAGTTAGGGCACGACCGGTCATAAAAACGTCGTTGGCCACTGCCATACCGACAGCAGCCGGAAGCAACATCGAAGAAGACGCCTCGGGCACTAGACCCAGCTTCACGAAGGGCGCACTCATCGTTGCGCCTTCAGCGGCGTAAACCAGATCGCAATGCAACAGCATGGTCAGACCCACTCCAATTGCCGGCCCGTTTACGGCCGCAATGATCGGTTTAGGGCAGGTCGAAATTGCGGCGAGAAAATCTGCCACCGGGGGCGGTCCATCATCAGCGGAACCCATCGCGAAATCTTGCAGATCGTTGCCTGATGTGAAGTAATCTCCTTCGCCAGTGATTACGAATGCGCGGGCACCACCGCTTTCACCATATTCGGTGATCGCTGCTGCCATCGCGGCATACATCGTCTGCGTAATCGCGTTCTTTTTCTCCGGACGAGCGAATGTCAGGGTGGTTACGCGGTCTTGCGTCGCGATACGAATATGGTCGGTCATGTCTTGGCGTGCCTTCGAGAACGTCTTCGGCGGCCGCCCCTAGCAGACTTATTTGCCAGGCGGCAGCATAATCAGCTTGGGTGTATTTTTACGATATTCCTGATATTCTGGATCATCGCCCCACTTTTTCTTGGCTGCCTTATCCAGCATGGGAATACCGCTAATTTTGGTCAGAAGCAGCGTAACGAAGAACGGTGAGATGAGCACCAGAAACCCGCTGCCGGAGAGCACTGGTATCGCCATAATCGCTATACCGGCCCACAGCACGATTTCGCCGAAATAGTTGGGGTGCTGGGACCATGCCCACAGGCCCGACTGGATGAACTTTCCATCATTTTCAGAATCCTTGCGGAATGCGCTTTTTTGACGGTCGGCAATCACTTCTACCGCAAAACCGGCCAGCCATACCGCTGCGCCAATCCAGAAAAACAGGTCGAGCGGAACTCGGGTCGACGCGGTGATAATCGCGAGCGCAGCGGCCGCGGTGAAAATCACCCACAATGCTTGCAGCGTCCAAGCAACGAGGAATCGTGGCGGGTTCACTTTGATCTGATCGAAGCGCGAATCGTGCCCGCTATCGTTGATCCGCTTAAACAGGAATGTGCCCAGGCGAATGCACCAGATCGCCACCATCGAAGCCGCAACAATTGCGCGCGTATCGAGCGATCCCGAAAGTAGGCAGGCTGTGGCGATGACGGAGAGATAAGTCACCGAGCCTACCAGATCATAGTATTTCTCAGTTTGGAAAATGGCGGACGGGACAAACACTGCCCAGTTTACGCCAAACGCAATCAAAGCGCAGATGAACATCACTGAATAGCCGCCGGACGTCACGCCGCCTGTGCCCGCGTACCACGCAAAGGCCAAACCAATGATTGTGGCGATGCCCACTATGATCAAACTGATGAAAGAACGTTTGCCGCTGGCCATGATTTTTATCCCCTTGTGAGCCCGGCCATAAAACGTCGCGCGGTCGCACCGGTTCCCTGAGTTCGCGTGTTAGGGCTAGTCCAGTGCTGCAATGCTTGGCAAAGGGGCAGCGATGACCGATGAAACTGCGCCGATCGCTTCCTTAGATGCCAGCCTGCGACTGGTTGACCAGCTAGATCACATTTTTTCTGATTTGGGCAAGGCGCTCGCCGCAGCTTGCGCAAGCGATGGCAGGCTCGATGAGGAGCGCTTCGACGCACAGCAAGTCCTGTCCTACGAATTCGCGCTGGCTGCCGCCGAACTGCAATCTGCGCGCGACTTTCTGAAACAAGTGTCGGTCGGAGCACAGGCCGAGAATGCGGCTCTGGCGCAAGTCTTTGCAGGGAAAACGCTTCCGGGCACTGTGGGCCGCATGGAAGCCATTGCTGCTGAATTGGGTCACAGCGAGAAAATCAACGGCATCCGTCAATCACCTGACTATCTCGCAACTCTTGAAAGCGCCTCACCAGCCAAGCTTGCCGTAGCGGGCGCGCGCGTCTGTGCGGGCGGCGACGCGTTCAAAGCAATTGCGACGAATGATGATGTCGACATGGCCCGCGAAATGTTCGTGCGGTTTGCAAGAGACGCCGTCGCGCCTTTGGCAGAGGAGATTCATCGCCGCGATCTCGATATTCCTGACAGCTTGCTTCGGCAGATGGCGGATATGGGTGTGTTCGGACTCTCCATTCCGGAAAAATTCGGCGGCTCTGCACCCGATAGCGGTGAGAATACGCAAACGATGATCGCGGTAACGGAGGCGCTCTCTGAAGCCTCTCTTGGTGCCGGAGGTAGTCTTATTACTCGGCCTGAAATTCTAGCTCGTGCGATATTGGCAGGCGGCACCGAGGATCAGAAAGCAGATTGGTTACCACGCATTGCATCGGGCGAGACACTCGCGGCAATCTCGATCACCGAACCCGATCATGGCTCTGATGCGGCCAGCCTCAAGCTCAAGGCGAGCAAAGTCGAGGGCGGCTGGGTGCTCAATGGTGCGAAGACATGGTGTACCTTCGCGGGCAAAGCCGATGTGCTGATGGTTGTCGCACGCACGGGCAGCGAGCCGGGCTTCAAAGGGCTTAGCATTTTGCTCGTGGAGAAGCCGCGCTATGACGGACACGAGTTCGACCTGGAGCAAGGCGGCGGCGGGCGCGTGCGGGGCAGGGCAATCGCGACGATCGGCTATCGCGGAATGCATAGTTTCGAGATGTCCTATGAGGATTTCTTCGTACCGGATTCGCATGTGCTTGGCGAAGAGGCAGGCCTTGGTCGTGGTTTTTACTTTACCATGAACGGCATGACTGGCGGTCGTATCCAGACGGCTGCCCGGGCAAGCGGTGTGATGATGGCGGCGTTATCGGAGTCGATCCGATACGCCAACGACCGTGTGATTTTCGGTAAGCCTCTCAGCCAGCATCAACTGACTCAAAGCAAGATTGCGACGATGGCGGCACGGTTCATGGCCAGCCGTGCGCTTGCCTATAACGTCGCCAAGCGAATGGATGCTGGCGGCGGACAGATGGAGGCGAGTTTGGCCAAGCTGTTTGCTTGTCGCTCTGCCGAATATGTCACACGCGAAGCGGTGCAAATCCATGGAGGCATGGGCTATGCTGAGGAATATGCGGTATCGCGTTATTTCGTAGATGCGCGTGTTCTATCCATATTCGAAGGCGCAGAAGAGACACTGGCTTTGCGAGTCATTGCGCGGGGTATTCTCGGCGATCATCTGAAGGCTGCTGCTGGATAGCGCAGAAAAGCGAACTAGCACTATATTCTATATCGGCGTTGACAGTATATCCCAATCAGGCCAATGGGTAATGCGAGTGCTTCGCAATAGCGATAGAAGTGTACCGAGTCGGTCTTTGACGAGTATCCTTGCGCTTTCCGCCAATGCGCGCGAGCGTGATGATATAGTTGAATTGAGAACATCTGGAAGGATTCGAAATGAAGCTGAGCGCATTATTGGTCACTGCGCCATTACTGGTCGGTCTGGCCGCCTGCAGTGAAACTGGCGGAGATGGTGCTTCCGCAGAAGACGCGGGTACGCTCGTGGTATTTTCCTCGCGCCACTACGATTCCGACTACGCGCTTTACGAAGCCTTTGAAAAGCAAACCGGCGTCGATGTCAGAACGATTGAAGCCGATGGCGACCTCTTGGTAGAACGGCTGAAGACCGATGGAGCGCGCAGCCCGGCGGACGTTATCATCACCGTCGATGCCGGTCGGCTTTGGCGCGCGGAGCAAGAAGGGCTATTCGCTCCACTCAGCTCAAGCGCTTTGGATGAGGCCGTTCCCGCAGGACTACGGCATCCCGAAGGCCTTTGGTATGGTTTGGCCAGCCGCGCGCGTGTTCTGGTCCACGCGACTGACCGTGCACCAGCCAGTCAGCTCACCGGCTACGAAACGCTTGCTGATCCGGCATATAAAGGGCGGGTGTGCGCCCGTGCTTCCGGCAATATATATAATATCTCGCTTCTTGGCGCGCTGATCGACCGCTGGGGCGAGCAGAAGGCGCAGGCTTGGGCGACCGGTGTCGCAAGCAACTTCGCGCGTGACCCATTGGGCGGTGATACTGACCAGATCAAAGCGGTGAAGGCGGGTGAGTGCGATGTGGCCTTGGTCAATCATTACTACTTTGCACGCCTGATGAAGGAAGACCCGAGCGCGGTCCAAGGATTGGCTGTGTTCTGGCCAGAGGAGGGCCCAGGCATACACCTGAACGTATCTGGTGCAGGTGTGGCCAAGCATGCTCCCAATCCGGAACTGGCGCGGCGCTTCATAGAGTTTGCGATGACTGAGCAACCGCAGCGGTTCTTTGCCGAACTGACTAGCGAATATCCGGTCACCAACGTGACCTATGATAATTCGGCGCTTGAAAGCTTGGATAATCGTAAAATCGATCCTATTGCGCTGAGCAAACTCGGTGAGAACCAAGCCAAAGCACAGGAAATATTTAACAAAGCCGGATGGCCATAACGCAACGCCTTTCCTCATCCGCTAATTGGCCCAGCCGTGGCGGATGGAGCTTTGATCCAAAGGTAGCGGGCATCGCCGGAGCACTAATTTGTGCTCTTCCGGTGATGGCGCTTGTGCCGATGGCCATAGCTGGCGGAGGCGGTCATTTCGGCCATCTGTTCGAGACAGTGCTGGGCACGTACTCGCTCAACTCCGTCTTGCTGGTTGCGGCTGCTATGATTGGCACCACATTCTTGGCGGTTCCAACGGCATGGCTGACTGCGCGATATGAGTTTGCAGGCAGGCGATTGGCGATGGTCCTGTTGCCGCTACCACTTGCGATGCCAAGCTATGTCGCGGCCTATGCGTGGATGTCGATGAGCGCTGCGGGTGGTCCGCTCAATGTAGCTACTGGCGGGATGTTCCCGTCAATCAGCGGCGTGACCGGCGCAAGCTTTGTATTCTCTCTGTGCTTCTACCCCTATGTATTCCTCCTCGCTCGGCAGGCATTTGCAAGCGAAGGAAGCCATAGTTTTGAAGCTGCGCGAATATTGGGTGCTGGTCCGTTGCGCGCGTTCTGGAAAGTGGCACTACCGATTGCGCGCCCTGCAATTATGGCGGGCTTGGCGTTGGTCGCGATGGAGACGCTGGCTGATTACGGTACGGTCGATTTCCTCGGCTCGCCGACATTCACCGTTGGCATCATCCGCGCATGGATATCGTTCGGCGATCCGGAAGCTGCCGCACGGATGGCACTGATACTGGTGATTCTTACATTGGCGTTCTTCGGGTTTGAACGCTGGATCCGGCGGAGGCGAAGCATCGCGCAAGCGGGCGGGCGACACAGACCAAACCCGCGCGTCATATTGCAAGGTCAGCGCGGCCTGCTGGCGCTTCTGCTCTGCCTTATTCCGGTAACGTTGGGGCTATTCGCACCGGTCGCGCACTTGCTGCAATTGACGCTGGAAACATCGCGCCAAGCATCGCCATGGTCAGCGGTGAGTGGCACGCTAACGGTCGCCGCGCTATCAGCACTGCTCGCCATCTTGATCGGTGTCGGCGCAGCCTATGCAGCGCGCAGTGGAGGGACGCTTGCACGCATCTCCGTGCGGATAGCCCATGCTGGCTACGCTGTGCCGGGTGCAGTGGCTGCGCTTGGCGTCATTGCGATCTTGGGTGCGGCACAAAGCCTAATTAGCGGCATATCGTGGGCGGCGTCCGTGACGATTTCTGGCGGCGGTCTGCTGGCTCTTTTGTTTGCGTATCAAGCCCGCTTTGCTGCGGCCGCGATTGGGCCCTGTGAAAGCGCTTTCCAGCGCATCACCCCCAGTATGGACCAAGCAGCGCGATCCCTTGGTGCGAGCCGGTTCGAAGTGATCCGCCGCATTCACTTGCCGCTGGCTTCAAGCGGAATGATCACCGCTGCGGCGTTGGTGTTCATTGAGGTTATGAAGGAGCTGCCCGCCACGATGATCCTGCGCCCGCTTGATTTCGAAACGCTCGCGATCAGCGCGCACCATTTCGCCTCTGACGAGCGTCTGGCGCAGGCGGCATTACCCTCGCTGATTTTGGTAGGCTTGGGTGTGCCGGTGATGTTGCTCATCGGCTGGCTTTCTGAGAGAGGCCAACCATGACCACTCCCACACTTCGCGCGACCGGCCTAACGAAGCTGCGCGGCGGAAAGAAGGTTCTCGATAATGTCGATCTGACATTGCGGCAGGGCAGTGTGACGGCAATCCTCGGTCCCTCAGGTGCGGGTAAATCGACCTTGCTACGCGCGATTGCGGGATTAGAGGACCTCAATAGCGGGACCATCGAGTCAGACACGCGTGTTCTCACCGATGGCGCTGCGCTAGTGCTGCCCGAAAACCGCAATATCGGCATGGTGTTTCAGGACTTCTCGCTGTTCCCGCATCTTAGCGTGATCGATAATGTGCTATTCGGATTGCGCAGCGGATCCGTGGCAGAACGGCGCGACCGCGCGTTGGCAATGCTCGAGCAGGTCCATCTGTCGGCGCGTGCAGAAGACTACCCGCACATGTTATCAGGGGGCGAGCAGCAGCGGATCGCGTTGGCTCGCGCTTTGGCACCGGCACCTGACACGATCCTGCTGGATGAGGCGTTCTCCGGCCTTGATGGAAAGCTCCGCGCGGAACTGCGCGACACCGCGCTGGCGGCAATCGCGGCGCAAGGTGCAGCTGCACTGATGGTTACGCATGATGCAGAAGAAGCTATGTATATGGCCGATACGCTTGCGTTGATGATCGATGGCCGGATCGTGCAAACCGGCGCACCGGCTGAGCTGTATCTCAACCCCGTATCGGCCAGCGCCGCGCGGCTGTTGGGCGAGATCAATGAATGGGACGGGCCAGTCGAGAACGGCAAACTGCAAACGCCGTTCGGTGCTATTGAGGCGGCGAGCAGCGTACCGGGTCGGGGAAAGGCATTGGTCCGGCCCGAAGGGATGGGGATTTCACTTAACCCGAATGGCAACTGCAAAGCGCAAGAAATTCATCCACTCGGCGCAAACCTTGCGATCCGCGTAGAGGGCCCCGGTCAGGAAGTGTGGCTGGCGAAAGCCACTATCGAGAGCCCTATCAAGGCTGGCGATCGGGTCGAGATCAAACTCAACCCGCATTTCTGCACAATTGTATGTAATGCATGATCCAAGACCTTTGGGAATCTGTGCCCATTCAAGACTGTTTGGTGCGCAAACAGCCGATTAGAACTCAGAGCTTCTTTTGAGCACTAGTTTGGTGCGGTCGTGCAGCTTTACTTCGCGCGTAACAGCGGGCCCATCATATTCAAGTAATTGCTACAACCGTCTTTAGGCCATCCCCTGCACAGGCGCGTTTCATTCCGTCTGAATTAAAAGGCATAACAAAGCGCCCCTCTCGGTCGAGGGCGATCAAGCCGCCGTCGCCTTCATTTTCGGCGACAGCTTGCAGCATATTGTCAGCGGCGCTTTCCAGCGTCTCTTTGCCATACGTCATCCGGGCGATAATATCGCGAGCGCCGCCTGCAGAGATGAACGCTTCTCCTATGCCAGTGCAACTGATTGCGACATTTTCGTCCGCCCAGGTTCCAATACCTATCAGAGGCGTATCGCCTACGCGGCCAGCCAGCTTACCAAATAATCCACCGGTTGACGTTGCTGATGCCAGCCGGCCTTCGCGATCAAGAGCGACTGCGCCGACCGTGCCGTGCGATAAGGTGAGTTCCGGGTGCAGCAGTTCATCGGCAAGTACGCCGACGGGCAAACGGTAATAGGTGTCAGGGTCTGCTACACGGTCGCACCCGTTTTCTATGGCAAACGCACGCGCGCCTTCACCTGCAAGAAGGCTGTAAGGCGTTTGTTCCAATACCAGGCGAGCAGCCGATATAGGATTGACCAGATCGCGTACCGCGCAAACACCGCCAGCCCGGTTCTGCGCACCGTCCATTATTGAGGCATCGCATTCGACCATGCCTGAACTGTTCGGGGCTGATCCGCGCCCGGCTACATACAATCCGCTGGTCTCTAACGCAGCAACCGCAAATTCGACCGTTGCCAAGGCAGTTTCACCATTTTCAAGCTTGTCTGAACACTGCTGGATGACGACCGCGAGGTGGCTTTCAACTTCTCCATAATCGCGGCCTAGCGAAACACCGGCACCGCCGTGGATGACAATGCGGTACAGAACACTCATTGCGTGATTTCCTTCTTCACGGTGACGCGTACAGGGACAATGTCAAAAGCCACATTCGTCACGGTGTATCGAGCTGTGCCTGAAGCATCTCGGCCCCACCATCCTTGACTTTTGTCAGTCTGGCCGAATTGATAATTGAGGCCATATTCGCTTATGAAAGACAGTTTTTCAGTGCTGTCGGCTGCTTTGTTATCGACCAGGCCCTCGCCGATGACTTCTGCCAACGATGTTCCGGAAACGGCCATCCCGCCACCTACAACCTGTGGGCGATCAAAATATTCCCGGCCAATTACAGACCGTTTGTAATCCGCCGACGATATGGAGCTAAGCGACAGATTGACCGAGTCTCCGCTGCTCGCAATTCCGACGGTCAATCCGGATATACCAATGCGCTTGCCGATGTCGAAGCGGGCGGATCGTGCATCAAGGATTGTGACGTAGCCGCTGCCGGCGACTGTGCCGCGCATAGTCGCGTGATCGATGATGAACGCAGTGTCTTCATCAATGCCGAAGCCAATGCGCTTCACAGCCGGTATCATGCCAAGTGCTAATGCCAAACGGCCCAGGCGCGCCCGTTCGCCAAAATGCTGATCCACCAGCCCATGGCGAAAGAATCCTAATCCGCGACCAAGCGCGAGCTTCTCCCCGCTGCCATCGGGCAATAGAGCCCCTGGTGTATCGCCCTGCAGCAGCATCATTGTGCTCATCATCGCTGCACCGGCCGAAGTTCCGCCGATCGCCGTTCCTGTGGCATGATGGTGGTGGATTGCGGCCAGCATCGGCGTTTCGCTACCGTCACTGTTAAGAAGCGATTGCACGATCCGGGCTTGATCACCACCCGTGAACCATATCGCCCCGGCTTCCTCCAATTTGGCGATCTCACTTTTCCGGCCGGCATTTCCCGCCCAGCGGCTTTCATCCACACCGCGCGTGTTGGGGTCATCTTTAACTGCCAGCCGGATGGTTACGATGTTGTCTTCATCCAGCCCATGCCGTTGCAAGTTTTCGGCAAAACGCTTGGCTGACCCTGCGGGACTACCAGAGGCTGCGGGGATGATTGCTACCGTCTTTTTACCCGCTGGCCGTGCATCCAGAAGAGCCTTGAAGATTGCTGCATTTGTGGGATCAAGCCCACCACCGACAATTATCAATTGGCCTGCTTTGGCCTGTGCGTTGGCCCTTGTGTCGTTCTGTGCCATTTCATGAGCATCGGCTGGTGCTGCTGTTGCAGAAGTCAATGCCAGCGCCAATCCGATAGTGACGGCCAGCAAGCGTCCTGCCTTGGTGAAAGACTGACCCATCAGGAATATCCCCCTATTTGCGCTGCGAGCATGATTGCGGATGCCATGGCCATCAGCACCAGCATCGGCTTCCATGCGAAACGCAACCAATCGACATAATCAACGCGTGCGGCAGCCAAGCAGCCCATCAGCGCTGCAGATGTGGGAACAACCAGATTCATCAGGCCATCCCCGAGTTGAAATGCGAGAACCGCCACCTGACGCTCCACCCCGGACAAATCCGCGAGCGGTGCCATAAGCGGCATGGTCACACTGGCTTGGCCGGAGCCCGATACGATGAACAGATTGGTGACCCCTTGTGCAATAAACATAGTCCAGGCGGTCAGCCATTGCGGCGCTGCCGCTGTGATCGCGGCAGCGCTATCCAGCAAGGTATTGAGTAATGAATAGCCAGCCGGATCATCTCCTCCCAGCAGCAGAACGATGCCCTTCGCAGCAGCGACAACCAATGCAGCGGGCAGCAATTGCGCGGCCCCGTCTTGAAACGCTTTGGCCAACGCGTTGAGGTTGCAGCCAGGCAATTTGGCCAACCAAGCCATAAAGGCGACGATTAGGCCGACTGCAAAAAACTGTGCGGCGATCTCTGCCAAATAATATCCTTGTGTCGCCACTCCCCAGGCGACCCAGCCAATTCCAGCAGACACAACCGCTAGGATTGCTGCATGCGCCGCCGAGAAACTGACGACGGTTTCCGACGAATTCGTAACAATGTGAGAGGCTGCGCTGTTCCTAACGTTCCCCAGCCGTGTAGTTCGCGCGTATCTCCATAAGAATACCGCGCCTGCCAACGTGAAAAGCGCCCAGATTGCTATCCGCAATCCCATTCCTGACATAGGCGGCAAACCGGCAATACTTTGCGCCACAATCACGCTGAACGGATTCATCCAGCTGGTTGCAAAGCCAATTTGCGTCGCACCGTAGCAGACCACGAGAGACGTAATCGCATCATATCCTGCACGAGAAAGCGCGGGCGCAAGTACCAATGTAAGCGCGATAGCTTCTTCGCTCATGCCGAACACAGCCCCGCCGAGAGAGAAGGCGATAAATAGCGATACGACCAGCCATTCATTGCTGGCCTTACCATCAGGTAGCGATGCGATCAGAGCTGCGTCGATAGCGCGGGTTTTCATGATCATTCCGAAGACGCCGCCCAGGATCAGAATGAACGCCAGCAACCCAATCGTCGCTGAATATCGGTCACCTGTTACCAGTCCTGCGAACAGGAAATCGAGCAAGCCGGTGCGCTCTGCGTCCCCGAACACGGGTGCAGGCATTGGTCCTGGCGCTGATGCAAAACTGCCGCCGACAATGCGTGCCGGATCGCCCGCCAGTTCAAACTTGCCTGGAATAAAAACAAAAGTTGCCAGCCATGCGAGCAGCGCCAGCGATAGTAGAATCAACAAAGTGTCGGGTACTCGCCAAGGCTGCTTGCCGGTCCAGTCGGGATTTTCGCTATCCGGCATTTGTACCTCTCCTGCAAAACGGCCGTGGTCAGACTTTGCACCCTACCACGGCCTAGCTCTGCGCTTATTTATTCAAAACCTCTTTGTGACTCTGATCGTTGCATAGCGTCCGATCAGATCGTGGTTGAATAAATCGACGTTTGATCCTGACCCCAAGACGCGAGGCGGGTCTTGATCCAACAAGTTCCGAACGGTCAGCTGGATGAAGCTGTCTTCTGCAAAATCGTAGCTGAGGCTGAGATCGAAAGTGACATAGCTGTCTACGCGATATTCTTCGTCCACTGGCAACCCAAGGGCTGTGAGCGTGCGATTGGACGGATCATCACGGTATCCACTGGTATAGCGACCGCTTAACGAGGCGCGCCAATCATCCTTCCGCCAGCGTATTCTGCTGGAGGCGATGAATTCTGGATAGAGATAGTCGCCCGCCAGCTGTTCCAACGGGCTTGCCGGAGAGGCCTGCCGGTCAAAGTTGAAATACTTCGTTGCATCGAACAGCAATGTGAACCGGCCCAAATTCCCTTCAGGAAAATAATGGGTGTAGGACATGTCGATCCCATCGGTTTTCTGGAATCCCAGATTGGTAATCTGGAAATGTGCATCGGTGACAAAACCATTGGTTACCTCAAGCCCGGGAGTGCCGGTCGGCAGCCCCCCTGAATCCGCAACCAGAAACTCTCCCGCCAAAGCGCGCCGGATAAAGTCGTCTTCATCGATTCCGACCAGATCTTCATGGCGAATATTCCAGTAATCAACTCGAAACTCGATATCCGAAGTCGGCGTCAACAAAATTCCGCCCCCAAAACTCCGTGCATTTTCAGCCCCCAAAGCCGGATTTCCGACATCTTCGGAAAGGAGCGATTCGCCGTCCTCTGTAGGATCTCCGCCGCAGGCCCCTGGTGTCGCCTCACAATCCACTCGGTAGGATGACAGCAGAACACCGGCGCCGCTTTGCGCCAGCGACGGTGCACGGAAAGACGTGGCATAATTGCCGCGCAGTGCGAGCCAGTCAGCGGCCTGCCAGCGTGCTGCGATCTTTGGATTAAAATCACCACCGAAGCCTTGGAAATGGTCGAAACGGCCAGCCAATTGTACATCCAGCGTATCCGCCAGCGGGATATACATCTCACCGTAAAGTGCCCAGCTGTTACGCTTGGCGTTTGCACTTGTAGAAGAAAAGCCCAGAATTGGCTCGGGATTGTTTGCCGTGGCAACAGCAGTGCCCGATGGCGTATCGTTGAGCGTCTCGCGCCGGAATTCCCCTCCGAAGGCTGCTTTTACGGGACCCGAGGGGATATCGAACAGAGTACCGTTCACACTCGCATCGAAAGCATAAAGGCGCGATTGCCCGCTCCGTTCAGCGGTGGTGTTCAGTAATTCGTTGATACCTTCGGATTGCTGTGTTTGGCCGCCGAAGGGATTGTACCATAGAGTGGTCAGGCCAACATCTTCGCATGTATCTCCCACGAATGATGCGCTCGGGCGTTCCAGATCAACGTCCCAGCGGTTTACGCGGGTGCCATCGGTGCAGACGTTACCAAGATTGGCGTCGTAAAAGTTTTCCGAGACGACCAAACCGGACAGGCCTCTCTGGGTTCGATCATTTCCGCCAAACAGAACGGCAGCATCGAAGTTCCAGTCGCCTGCCAAATCACCGCGCAGCCCCGAAGTTATGCGGTAGCTGTCGGACTCAACCTCCACGGCCCTTGGTTCGGGGATTTTACCCCATGCAAAAATCGGGAAGCCGAAATAGTCCGCGAAATCGAAGGCTTGGCCTTCAATCACGATGTCTTCCTGCAACGCTGCAGGCCAAAACGGATTTTCCGGATCGACCGGAGCGCGGGAGAAGTTCGCTGGCGAGCTTACCCCGCGAGAGGTCACACGCTGGTACAGAACGTCATTATACCATGTCAGGCTGTCATTGATCTCAAATTGATGGGTGAACAGGCCGCCAATCGTTTCAAGGCGATCTTTGGCTGATACAAAAGCGTTGGTGTTAACTTCGCAGAATTCGCCCAGATTGCCGGTGCCAAAATCCTCAGCCGCGCAACCACCATCGGCAGGCTCTTCTGTCTGATCCTCGATCTGCAAAAACAAATCATTGAAGCTGGGGAAGAACCCCTGCTGGCTCGGGCGGAAACTGTTTGCGCTGATTTCGCGATCGCGCAGGAAAAACGGGTTTCTTTTGAAATAGTCGACCACCAACATCACGCTGTTGCGATCACCGATTTTCGCGCCTGCAACGGCTGTCAGGCCATACCGTCCTTCATCTGTCCCAGCGGTCGAGTTGCCGTAATTTGCTGACAGCTCCAAGCCTTCAAAGTCTTTGCGCAACACATAGTTTACGACGCCTGCAACTGCGTCAGCACCATAAATTGCCGACGCGCCCGAGGGCAAGATTTCTACTCTTTCAATGGCGGCAAGCGGGATGGAGCTGGCATCAATGAAGCTCTCTTGCCCGCGTGCAAACGCGCTGATTTGCGCCCGCCGACCATTAATGAGCGTTAGAGTCGATGAAGCACCGAGACCGCGGAGCGATACGGCAGAAGCGCCCACCGGTGTGTCCGATGATAATGCCCCTGCGGTAGCGGTCGAGAACGTCGCTCCGCCGCCCGCAGTCACAGGGAGACCCTGCAGAACATCAATGATTGTCCCCGCGCCCGACTCGATAATGTCTTCGCGGGTTATTTCGATTGCCTGAACTGCCCCATCGCTATCGACTCCTTCGATGCGCGTGCCGGTCACAATGATTGGAGAGCCTTCAGCCTCTGACTCTGGCCCTTCCTGCCCGTTGATCGAACTGTCCTGAGTCTGGGCTTGCGCAAGCGCAGGGTAGGAAGTGAAGCTTAGCAAAAGGCCTGCGATGGCGGCGGTTGTAAATGTATTGTTCGTGGTCATCAGCATTTCCCGATCACCCTGAGCGACCGTATATGCAGCTCGGGCTGTCATGAGTTCATGTCGACTGAAGACTAATCGAAGCGCAGTTTGCGCCTCAAGCAACGGTCGGTTCTAAGTCAGGAAAACGTGTTTATTCGTCAAACCAATCAGCAAGGTGATGTTCGACCGATCGACGCACTGCGACTAATTCGCAAACGAGATGGAGTTTTTTGCCCATGACCAAAGGATGTCAGAACTTGCGTTCTTTTGCAATACGCCAAAAATATGTTGGGAATGGTAATAAAAATACGCTGATAAATCGTTGAACAATTGAAAGTTTCGACGCTGCTTGCTGCCCTTAACGGGACTGAGAATCGAGGCCATACTGCGAATCGCTGTCTTGCTGCGCACTAAGTGCCGCGTCGGTGACGGATTGCGTGGTAGCGGTGCTGGCTTGAGAAACACACTGACGCTGCACGTGCACTCGCGTTGCGATTTGCTCAGTTCTAATGAGAGGTAATTCCGGCGGGCTGGTGCAGCTCTCGTGAGCAAACCAGACTTGGGCGCAACATCAGTCAAATGAGTGTCGTGCCGACCCGAGGCATCGCACTTTGCGGTACCGTAACAAGACGATTATCAAAACTAATCATGTTTGCCTGTTTGGTGCGGTCGAGATGCACAGAAAAATAGCATAACATATTAAATTAACGATATAAATTGGGCATAATCTTCAACAAGCCACCTTTTAAGACACCCGTCATTCCATAAAGCCTCCTACAAAAGGAAATCCGGCGGCACTTAACTCTGGCTGGCTAGTGTGAATATCGATGCGCTAACTCGCTGGTCATTTGGGCCCCATTGACTTTGGGCTGCCTATCCATTGATTGAGCAGAATTCTTCACTTTCAAGCAAGGTACGAGCACTCTGCAAACCAGGCACAACCGGACCGCTATTGATAGGAATAACGCGTCCAGACGTTCCATTCCCGACAGGAGGGGAATAAACCTAAATCGTACCACCCGATGATTGCGACGCAGTGTTCCCCGTCAGCGCCTATGGCACAGATTAGCGGTTGAAGTTTAGGAGTGTTTTGGTTCTCGTCGCAGTGACGAAG